>JBBFLA010000028.1:0-38642 GCA_037481795.1 Spirochaetota bacterium | reverse complement strand
TTCCTGTTCATGAGTACATTTATGAACAGATCATCGTTCCACCGCAACTATTTTGACTTTTTTATCATTCCTCCTTTTTAAAAATTTATTTACCTTCAAAGGATTTTTCTAACAGTGCCATATATTCAGTTTCCCTATACTGTTTGTTCTTTGCAGCAGCTAATCTGGCATATTCTTTCAGTTTGTAATGGGGAATATTTAATCCTTTCAGTGTTGACGGTGCATAGTTACTTGTTGCATCAATACACTTGATGAGATGGTCATAGGCCGCTTTGTGACGGTCCTTTTCAGGAGTCTTTGCATATGTATCGATGCCTGCAAGGGCTAACAATAGCTCAGGGCGTATGCCACCTTTAGCATGCAGTTTTGCAGCCAAGCTGTATCTGAGCAGAATTCCCATCACTATACCAGGCTGAAGGTTGATATCAAGAGCTATCGCCTGGGCTAATGTATGGACTATCCCATGTGGTGCATTTGAAAATGCTGTGTCCGCACAGGCTGCCGCATTAACTATGGCAACACTTCCATCCTTGTTACATGGCCTTTTAATTGTCTTTGGAAGGTATTGATAAATAAATTGAAGTGCTGTATGTGCATATGCATCATTAATGGGATTGGGTGTGGTTAGGCCACATGCTTCAATTGCATGTGCCAGTGATGTTAGCGCACAGTTTGCCACCTGTTGTGGAGTTGCATGGCGCGTGATGCGTGAATCAATAACAATAACATCAGGGTAAAGAAAATCGGATTGTTTTTCAAAACGCTCGTAATATGCAATGGCAGCCATTTCGCCGCCTTCACAATCCGCGGTGGGTACACAAATCAAGGGTTTAAGTGGTGATGAAATGGTAAGGTCAGTACATTTCAAAATGTCAGTTTTAAGTGAAACAACCATATTGACTGCCTTTGCAATATGTGCTATTCCACCAGAGCCAAGAGCAATGATTGAATCACAACCGCGATCCCTGTACAGTTTTGATAGCTCATTAATTATGGTTACACTGGGGTAGTCAGGGGCATTGGCAAAAAGTGCGCCAATTGTTACGTTGCTATCGTATAAAGCTTTTGTTAATGTTCTATCTAACCCTTTTTTGGCCCATCGGGCTGATGTGATTACAAGGGGCTTGCGGGCATTCAGTGATTCTAATTCAAATGGGATATGTTCCAGCGCTTTAAGCCCTGAACAAATTTTAGGATGACTTAAAAATGTAAAGTTATATGGAATCATGGTTACTCCTCATTATTTTTTTTCAATTTTTAATCGCTTTAATGTTCTGTCTTGAGGGATGCCGTTTTTATCAAAACCACGTGCTTTATAGTAACTGTCTATAAGTTCTTCCAGTGGTACGGTACGTTGCTGCGGATCACAGTGCCTGCCTTCGGTTAAAAATCGTTGCGGGAGAGTGTCATCTTTGCGTGATACGCCTTCACGAATATTCATATAGCGCTCAAGAACATGTATCCTTCTTCCTGCTTTTATCCACTTGAACATCCCCATGCGCTTGCCAGTAATTCCCGACCACATTTCGGGCCACAGGCTTACATCCATGAATTTTGTAGCAATTGGGTTGAGATAGGTTACCATAGGATTTAAGAGAAATGTTGGCGTGTATTTTACCACAAAAGGTTCCAGCTCAACTGCAAATGCAGTAAACTGGCAGATATGCATTGAATTAATTGCACAGGTAACATCTTCCAAAAATGCAATCATAGAACCTTTACCCTTGAGTGAGAAAGGATCATGCATATTCAGATACACTTCAACAGCAAAGCTTGCAGTGGAAAGATGGCATGCACCGCGGTTGGCAACAGCATAACTTAATGCCTGCCCCCATGCGCCACGGGGATCGTAGGCTGCCATTTCAAGGCCTTTAACATGTATTGCAAAATCAGCACCCCCATATTTTTGCGATAGTTTTCGGGTACCATTGGCTAAATCATCACCAAATCCTCTTCTGTATGCAATGTCAGTAATGGTTTTTGCCACATTATCAGGTGATCCAAATTTGAGGTCAGTTTTTATTAAACCTTTTTCAGTAGCTTCCATTGCCCACGCTATTGTTACAGCAGTAGATATTGTATCAAGACCATATTTTGTGCAAAGTTCGTTAAATTCGCTGACGGCGACTGGATCAAAGATTTCTAAATTGGAACCAAAAGTACCAATAGTTTCATATTCTGGGATCTGACGCATTTCTCCATTTATGTTGCCTTTGTGGCCACAGAGAATAGCACAGGGCTTGCAGGTTGAAAATTTGGTATCAAAGCGTTCAGCCATTTCTTCGCCAGAAATTTTATGTGCTTCGCCGTGTGAACCACCCGTGAAATTGCGAACTGGCAGTAACCCTCCTGCATTATTCAGGTTAACATTTGCATTGGTACCAAACTGCCGATATGATACGGATGTAATAGGATTGCGGTTGATAAATCTAAGCGTTTTTTTGCGAGCCTTTTCAAACTTTTTTGGATTTTTTGGTACAATCTTGAATTCATTTCCTTTGGCAACTATCGCTTTTACATTTTTTGAACCAAGCACTGCACCCATGCCACAGCGTCCTAAAAATCTGTGGCCGGAACAGATATTGGCATACAGTACCTTGTTTTCACCTGCCTGACCAATAACCAGCGCACCGCTGCCTTCTTTTTCAAGGGCTTTTTGAACGGTCTGAGTGTCTTTTCCCCATAATTTTTTTGCATCCCTGAATTCAACTCCCTTTGAACTGATAACTAAGTACACCGGCGATTTGGCTTTGCCCTTTACAATGAGTCCATCCCAACCGGAGGTTTTTAATGCCATACCAAATGGCCCACCACACGAACCGGTTCCCATAAGCCCAGTCAATGGTGATTTGGTAACTGCTGCAAAACGTCCTGCACAAGGTGCACCGGTACCCAGATACACTCCAGTCATGACGATGAATTCATTTTCTTCGGAAAAAGGATCAATACCTGCCGGTACTCTGTCATAAAAAAGTTTTAAGCCCAATCCCTTGCCGCCTAAATAGAGTTCCAGGTCTTTTTCAGAAATGGGAAACTCACGGTAGGATTGTGTGGTTAAATCAACTTCAATGACTTTGTTACTTGTTCCAGTGATTTCCTGCATATAGTATCTCCTTAAAACTTTAATTTTTTTGATGTTACTGATTGGCGTTAAAACAAAACCGATTAATTGTATTATTACAATAAAATTGTGTATTAGTAATAATAGAATAATGTAAAACTATATGTCAATCACGATATTGATAATAAAATAAAAAATGAGTGCAAAGTTATAAATTAAAACTTTATGTTGACAATAAAATCATTATTCTGGTATTTTTATTAAAAACATTGCAGTGTTTTTTGAAATATAAAAAATACTTTGGGAGGATCATGATGTATTTTGAAACCACAACCTGTATTTCTTTTCAGAACATTGCTACTCTTGAAGAATTTGCACAAAGATTAGGCATACCTCTTCGTACTATTATTGTGTACATGATCATGTATGCAGCCAAAAAAGAAAAAAGGAAATATATAGCATTTAAACGTATAGCATACCGCAAACGCAATGCTGATAATCCCTGGAAACGGGTGCATCTGGTATTGTACCAATCTGAGTATGAGTTTTTCCTGGATGTGAAGAAGCTGTGGAAGATGTCTTTGGCGCATATTATTGAGTTTTGTGTGGATAATGTTCTGGTTGAATTTTTTGAATATTTCAAGGTGCGATTACAAAAGATGAATTCCGATAACTATCCTGAAAACTTGCCAAGTTATTACGAAAACAGGTCGTACACGTTTGATTTTTACCGTGAAAACGGCATCCATTGCCTGAAATTCCACTGGGGACCACCACCAGAGCTACTATCACAAGCTTGAGAACTCTAATTTTTTATAATATTATCCAATTATTTTATTTAATATATTGTATAACTATTTAGCTATGGGCACATTGTGCTTGCAATTAGTAGAAATTTTTAGTATTGATTTTCTTTGGCAACAATTGAAGTAAAACATTATTTGGCAGCTTGAGGTACAAACATCATGGACAGTAATAATAAATATTTTGAGCGTTTTTCACGCACTTCACTGCTTATTGGACCAGACATGCTAAAAAAACTTTTAGCGTCAACTGTGTGTATTGCAGGGCTTGGTGGTGTTGGTGGATATGCATTTGAAGCAATAGTGCGTGCTGGTATAGGAACAGTTCATATAATAGATTTTGACATAGTTGATATATCCAATTGTAACAGGCAGATTTTAGCTTCAGAAAGTACATTGGGAATCCCCAAAGTGGATGTGGCCTTTCAAAGAGCAAAAGATATTAATCCTGACATAATCATTCATAAACATCACATGCAAATTACTCCTGATAATGTGGCAAGGCTATTCCAACCCCACTTTGATTATGTCATCGATGCTATTGATGATGTTGCTGCAAAAGTGGCTTTAATTGAATACCTGTATACACATGCTATTCCATTTATTAGCTGTATGGGTGCTGCCAGAGCATTTAATCCTGAAAGTATACATATCAGTGATATAAGCAAGACACAATACTGCCCACTAGCCCGCACTATACGAAAACGTCTTAAAACAAAAGGAATTGTTAAAGGTGTTACCTGTGTTTATTTTCATGAGGAAAGGATAAATAATAGAGGTGATTCGGATAAAGGAAATGTTCCCGGCAGCTTATCATATATGCCCGGGATAATGGGGCTGGCTGCAGCTGGTTTTGCAATAAAGCATCTAACAGGCAAAGAATAACTATCAGGAACTATCGCCTGCAAATAAAACAATTAATGATTTGCTGTAACGCCTAATGAGGAGAGCAGTACCACAACCTCATAAGCCGATAAATCAGTATACATTACAGGAATATCCTCTTCCTCGGCACGTTTGATAAATTCTTCCCGCGGTTTTATGCCGCCGGCAACAACAATTGCGCTGAAATCCTTGAGGGAAGCAACCGCTACCGCATTGGGATGTGTTAAAATTGTAATCCAGATATTACCTTTCTTTCCATTAGCATTTACATCAGATAGCATATCACCAACATAGCCACCTGTAATCAGTTTTGAACAATCGGCTTTAGATGTCAACAGTTCAAAATTTGTTTTTTGTTGAATTTCGTTTACCGTGATGTCCATAATTAAATCTCCATAATGATTGCTTGATGTTATATCTATACTGATTTTTGTGCCTTCACCAGGCTTTGAACAAATTCGCATGACATTGGCATTGCGCTTAATATTAGACAGACCCATGCCAGCGCCAAATCCAAGCCTGCGTATCTCATCGGTAGCTGTTGAAAAACCCTCCTGCACGGCTAATTTAATATTTTCAATACCTTTGCCTTTATCCTTTATTACTAAGTGCACTGAATTTGGTCGGCAATAGGCAAAAAAGTAACCCACCTTTGTGTATGATACCACATTTATTTCAGCTTCATACAAAACGATAGCAACACGTTGAATAATATGTGGGGGATATTCCCGTGTACGCAATTCGCGTTTTAATGATGTGGATATCCTCCCTGCATTATCAAAATCGCCACCGCGTAAGGTGTATGAAAATATATGATTAGCACATTGCGTGTATTGCATAAATCAGTTTAATCAACTTTTTCAATAGACGATTTTATTCCTGCACCATATAGCCTTCCGCAGGTTTCAAACATTATGCATTTAGTCCTGAGTAACGGTATATTTTTACGCTTTGCAAGCTCTACCGTGTCCATTTGAGGCACCTTGCCCCGTACAAATACCACACCAATAAGGTCAAGGACTTCAACGGTCCTGATTACCTGTGGGTTGGTTAGACCAGTGATAAATAACGCCCTTTCTTTTGCATACGCCAATACGTCGCTTAAAAGGTCAGATGCAAATGCTGTGTCAACTTCAACACTATTCAGCATTTCTTCACCAACTATCACATCTGCATTAAGCAAATTCTTGATTTCAGATAGTTTCATACTCTGTTTACATTTTCCCTGTTAAGATATTGAATATATAACACTATGTACACTTTTTTGATACAATTCTAAATATAACTTTTTAGTCAAGTAATAAATATCAGATGTTAATCATGCCACGGAAATATACAGTAATTGCAGTTAAAATACCTTTTTGAATATCCAATGAATCATCATTCACTGCCCACTGAAATACCAATTCTTTGATGGATCCAATTATGCACATTGATGTAAAAAGAGGGTCAATAGTGCTTAAGACTCTTCCTTTTTGCTGAGCTTTAGCAATATATTCTGCTGACATGGTAATTATTTTGTTATAAAAATTATTGAGTTTTTGCAATAGTTCTTTATCAAGGCCAATGGCTTCTTTTAGCATAATGCGGACAAACATTTTAAATCTTTTATCATTAATAAGTTTTTGTGCGATAGTTATATATAATGAACTTATTTCTTCAATTGGTTTATCCATTGAGATATCAAGCACGCTGATGACTCCATACATTTCCTCAAGGTGAGATTCCACAATCATGTGTAATAAATCATCCTTACCATTAAAATGAAGATAAAAAGTGCCTCTGGCTATTCCCGCCTTTTTTAAGATATCTTCAAGTTTTGTTTCGTGGTATCCTTTTTTTGAAAATAATTCCAATGCAATGAGCATTATTTCCGATTGTCGTTTTAATCCATCTTTGCGTTTTTTCGTAATTTTCATTGTGTGGCCAGTATTATCTCATTAATATTTTAATATACTCTACTATAGAATAGATTCAGTTACCATATGTTAAATATCAATAATAATTTTTTTATATTTTTTTGTGAATTATTCCTTGAAAATATTTTATAATTAAAGAAGTTTACGCTATTTCACTTTTTACTTATACATTTGTGATTATGATAATTAGTAATGAAAAATCAGATCTGTATGGTAAAATTATATTTACATTTACAAATATACATGTATATCATCTATTCATACATAAAAAATGTTACATTGCAAGGAACTTTCTATGAAACTACGTTCGCTGTTTACACCTCCACCACCTAAACCGCTTCTTCAACCTGAAAAGGTAAAAAAGTTATATCCTAAATTGCGCTGGAATATCCTGGAAGCAACATTTATTGGATATGCCACATTTTACATTGTCCGAAACAACTTATCTACTGTTGCAAAGGATATGCAGGCAGTTTTTGGCTATGATCATTCGCAGATTGGAAGCATTCTGGCAGTAAGTGCATTTGCATATGGGGTTGGCAAATTTTTACTTGGATCTGTTTCTGACCGCAGCAACGTGCGCACCTTCATGCCGTTTGGGCTGGTTCTCACCGCGCTATTAAACTTTGCATTTGGTGCATGCCACAATTATGCCATACATTTCTGGCTATGGGCATTAAACGGATTTATTCAGGGTGCTGGCTGGCCTCCATGCGGAAGGTCCATTGGCCACTGGTTCAGCGTCAGTGAACGCGGTACCATTTTCTCAATCTGGAATATTGCACACAATGTTGGTGGTGGCATTGCAGGAGTGTTGGCAGCCTATGCTGCAAACCTTTTTGGTCTTCAAAATGCTTTTTTTATTCCAGGAGCTATCGCCCTTATATGTGCCGCATATTTGCTGTGGCGGCTACGTGATACACCTCAATCAGTGGGATTACCACCCATTGAAGAATATCGCAATGATTATCCACCAGTAGCACCCCTGCATTGTGAAGTTGAGCTTTCAACAAAAGTGCTATTTGTGGATTACATACTTAAAAACAAACTTTTATGGGTAGTAGCTTTTGCTAACTTTTTTGTCTACATAGCCCGCTACAGCATGCTTGATTGGGGGCCAATGTTTTTGCGCGAGGTCAAAGGCGCAAACATCACCTCTGGTGGATTCAGTGTCATGATACTGGAATTTGCCGGTATACCATCAACCATACTGTTTGGCTGGATTTCGGACAAGCTGCAGGGGCGCCGTGGCATGGTAAGCTTACTTTGCATGATTCCTGTGGTGCTTGCATTTTATGCCATAGTGGTATACCCACATACCAGTATGTGGTTTTACTACGCAATGTTTTCGGTTATTGGATTTTTTGTGTATCCGCCCGTCATGATGCTTGGTGTTATGGGGCTTGACCTTACCAATAAAAAAGCAGTAGGCACAGCGGCAGGTTTTATTGGTATGTTTGGCTATCTGGGAAGAACCGCTCAGGCAAAGGGTTTTGGCGTCATTCTTGATCACTTCAGTGCATCCCTTGATGTAGTCAGCCGGTGGAATATTGTGCTGTACATAATTGTTGCATGCACAATGCTTTCAATTGTACTGTTAGCATTTACGTGGAAGGTTAAACCGCGGGGATAGCATGCCGTTATCAATTCCATATCTTATATCCGGTGGCATCATCACCAATTACTCATGTTCGTCGCGTTGCAGGCATTGTCTGTATGGCTGTTCCCCACAGCGTGATAAATCGTACATACACGCTGATACGTTGCATGCTGTGTGTGCCGTTTTGCTGAAACACGGTTGTACCAGTATTCACATTGGCGGAGGAGAACCTTTTTTACAGGTTAAAAAGCTTCTTGAAGCTATTGATATTATAACCAGCTATGGCATAGATATTGAATACATTGAAACCAATTCATCGTGGTATAACGAAGACAAAAAGCATATATTGTACAAACTTAAAGAACATGGCATCCATACCATGCTAATATCTATAAGCCCTTTTCACAACGAGTTTGTCCCGTTTTCAAAAACAAAGGCTCTTATTGATGCCTGTAACACCACTGGCATACATGTCTTCCCGTGGGTAATGGATTTTTATAAGGATTTATCGATGTTCGATAGTTCCTGCACTCATTCTCTGGAAGAATATGAATCGTATTTTGGCAAAGAATATGTTGCGTCAATCCCTGGTAGGTATTGGATACACTATGGTGGCAGAGCAGTGAAACTTTTCAAAGGTTACTATCGCACAAAACTGCTTGAAGAAATACTTGCCAGCCCACCATGCCGTGAGCTGGCTGATACAAACCATTTTCACTTTGACCTGTATGGTAACTTTATACCGGGTCTTTGTAGCGGGCTTGCAATCCATGCACAGGACATTGGGAAAGAAATTGACAAAACGTTATATCCGTTCATAGCAACACTTTACACTGACGGAGTAGCAGGACTACTTGAGATAGCAAAGAGGGAAGGGTTTGTTGCACAGAGTAGTTATGTAAATAAATGCGATTTATGCTTGCATATTCGCACGTTCTTTGTTACACATAAAAAGATGGCCACACCTGAATTACAACCAACTGAATTTTATTATAACATATGATGATTATCACCATAGAGGATAGGATTAAACATTTGTCGTATTTCTTTTTATAAAAGACAAGGTTATATGTGAGGTTTATTACAACAACTTTATTTTAGAGGAAGCCAATCATGAAAAATATAGCAAAAGTTTTAACCCGCCTTCTTGTGCTAGCATCACCGCTACTTCTCAATGACTTTTACCTGCCGCTGCTGCCACAGGATGCAACTAAACTTAATCTGGTATTGGATATTCTTGTATACATCGGCTGGCAAAGTACGTTATTATATGTTGCGTACCAGGCTGGGTGGTTTTCATGGAGCAACTTAGGCATTAATGTGAAACAATTGAAACAGTGGCTGTGGGGAGTGGTACTTTTTGTGGTGGTGTTTTTTTTGTATACACTGATAACAATTGCATTTATGTATGCTAAGAATAAATACGGCATTACTATTAAATCATTCTGGTATTTTCCGCTGCCACAGTGGCAACCTGTGTATGTGTTTTTATATGTACTGTATCTCTCTATTACTGCTGGTATTTATGAGGAAATTATTTATCGCGGCATTGCAATACACCAGCTTAAAACATTTACTTCAAATACATTCCTTCTTGTTGCTGTCTCAACGCTTTTATTTGTTGCCATTCACTGGTCAATGGGACCAGGTACCTGGATTGAGGCAGGGCTGTGGGGAGCGCTGTGGGCATATCTGTACATCAGAACACATTCACTGCTTCCTATTATGATTGCTCATTTTTTATATGATGTTGCATCCATTTACGGAGTACATTTGGCGATAGCTCATAGCATTGGCCTTTGATGTAAATGCTTTGACTCCATACATTGTTATTTGCACATATTGTTGTGAAAATTCTGGAAGTATCACGCAGAGAGCGCTGAGAACACAGATATTGTGAAATTGCGTTTGAATTGCTATATAACATAAAGAATGATTCATGCAACTTGTAGAAAGTAGCATGAGAATAAACGTTTCATTTTTTTAAAATATTTTTTAGAGATAATTACCAAATTTTTTATTAAAATTCGATATACTGGTTTATAATATCAGATATATATCTAAAAAAATTAATAAATTTGTCTGGAGAAGGGATTATGAAAAAGAGCTACAATATTGCTGTGATACCAGGTGATGGTACGGGCCCTGAGGTTGTTGCTGAAGGCGTTAAAGTATTAAAAGCTGTTGCTCAGGTAGAAAACCTTACACTACATTTTACCAATTATGATTTTGGTGGCGAACGGTATCTAAGAACAGGGGAAACATTGCCTCCTGGTGCCATTAACGAACTCAAAAAATACGATGCTATTTTCTTAGGAGCTATCGGCCACCCTGACGTTAAACCAGGTATTTTAGAAAAAGGAATATTACTTAGACTACGTTTTGAACTGGACCAGTATATTAATTTGCGACCTGTCAAATTGTATCCCAATGTAGAAACTCCACTTAAAGATAAAGGCCCGCAGGATATTGATTATGTGGTAGTGCGTGAAAACACTGGTGATGTATATACTGGCATTGGTGGTGTTACCATGAAAGGCACGCCTTATGAGGAGGCTATGCAAATAATGGTATATAATCGTTTTCAGGTTGATAGATGCTTGCGCTATGCTTTTGAGTATGCCCGTAAGCGTAATAAAAAGAAAACACTGGCACTGGTAGGGAAAACCAATGTATTGACATACGTGTATGATTTATGGGAAAGAGCATTTCACGAAATTGGTGAAAAAGAATATCCCGATATTAAGCGCGAATACTACCACGTTGATGCAACCTGTATGTGGATGGTAAAAAATCCCGAGTGGTTTGATGTGCTTGTTACAGGAAATATGTTTGGTGATATCATTACTGACCTTGGTGCTATTACGCAGGGTGGCATGGGAATTGCAGCTGGTGGCAATATCAACCCTGAAGGCGTTTCCATGTTTGAGCCAATTGGTGGGTCGGCACCAAAGTATACCGGTAAAAACGTCATTAATCCGCTTGCAGCTATTTGTGCAGCACAGATGATGATGGCTCATCTGAGCGAAGAAAACATGGCTAATCGCATTGAAAAGGGTGTTGTTGAGGTATTGCAGCGTGATATGAAGTCGCTAGCTGCCGGCAAGATGGGACTTACCACTACTCAAGTGGGCGATAAAGTTGCTGAGTATGCTGTAAAGTAACATACCTACAAGGGGTTATAAAAAATTAGCCCCTTGTAGTATAATTGTTTTACCCCCAACAAAACGCATGTTAGTAGTTTTCTATACTCTTAAAACATATTTATAAAATGCAGGCAAAAACATTCTGTTATTGACGAGTTGCTACCTGCATTAATATAATTATTGACAAATTCTTTTTCAGGGATACTGTGACTTTTAGTTTGGCCCATAAAGAGGTTCGCAATGATAATAATGCAAGGTGCTCCTTCCAGCAGTAAAGAAATAATTTTTTATAATAATATTGTTTCAGGCTGTAACAGGATGAGCTATTTGCAAATAAAGTGTTGGAGACAATAGTAAAATTGCGCAAGGTGGTTAAACCTGTTACAAAAAACAATAATATCTGGAGGTATTCTATGAAATTACACCATTGTGCTATAGCATTTATAATTGTCGTACTATCTACTGGTGTGCTATTTGCACAGTCAAATACACAAACAAACTTTAGTATCTCACCACCTCCTTTAGGATATCCTGAATACCCTGCAGAGTCGGCATTTACACAAACATTAGATTTTACCGTTGCACGTATAAGTGCTGATCAGTTCTCAATGATTGGTATGTTTGTAGGATGGATACCTCGCTACGGAGGTGATTGGGGTGCCATTGAAGGAATGTTTGGAATGTTTGTGATGAATGGCAATATCGATACGGGGTATGGAAAAGAGTCATTGAACTTTGTTGGCTTTGATATAGCACCATCAGTTGAATTGCCAATTGTAAACGAGGAGTCATTTAAGTTTATCTTTTTTGGTGGTTTTGATTTAATGCTGATGACCACATCATTCACAACCCCTGACTACATCTCTGGAAGCGGGACAATGACATGGACATTGACCACGGGCATGTATGGACCAATCCTGGGAATGCAGATACATATTGGATTATCTGATACAGTTATTTTTTCGCCATTTCTGATGATGAAATCCATGCAGGGAAGTACTGATATTAATACTGATCCTGCATATGTTGGTATGCAATCGTCATATGACATTCCTTCAACCACAATAATTTCTTACGGCTTTGATATTATGGAATCAACTTCAGGGATAACTTTAAGCGGGCTTATAAATATGGCTGGCGAAACTAAAGATACAGAAGGATATACCTGCTACATTTTTGGTGTCAGTATGAAATTATAATTCCGCACTGTAGTGTTGAACATTACGTAAAAAAAGCGTGTTTTTATAACACGCTTTTTTATGTGCGCCCAAGAGGATTCGAACCTCTGGCCTTCGGATTCGTAGTCCGACGCTCTATCCAACTGAGCTATGGACGCTTTTAAAATGCTATATCTAAAATTTAGATATATTGCTCCAATTTTTCAAGATAATTTTCAACCTGTGGTATGGAAAAATCTTTTTTCTTCCAGATACAGTATATATGCACAGTAACTATCGCATAATATATAAAATAATTAAGGTACAAAAGAATTGTAAATATAAAACGTATTAACCGCCAGGGGCGTGGCATCATAAAAATTAGTAAAAAAATAGCCAGGGCTATAGCAACCGCGGTCATTGCATATAAAAGCCCACGCTTTGCATGTTTTTGAACCTGTGCATCCTTTTCAAAAGCATACAGAGGATACAACCATCCAATGTACGGCACATACGCAACGGATAAAATAATTTCACGATTATGTTCAATACAAAATGTTTTTACGTGCGTATAGTACTCAGTGATTGTTGCATACAGGATAGTGCTGTATTTTTTAATGTGCTGCCACCACATTTTTAGAGTTTCCATTCGGAGAGAGAGGGATTCGAACCCTCGGTACCGTTTCCAGTACAACGGTTTAGCAAACCGTCCCCTTCGGCCTCTCGGGCATCTCTCCGTTTCATGCGGAAGGTGAGGGATTCGAACCCCCGGGGCTTTCACCCAACGGTTTTCAAGACCGCCTCCATAGACCACTCGGACAACCTTCCGATAGCAACACTATTGAAAGGGCGGTTGTTGTCAAATAAAAATTTTACGGTACAATTATTTTTCTATGATGAGGAACTCTACCCGTCTGTTCTGGGCTCTTCCTTTTTCGGTTTTATTGTCGGCAATTGGTTTTGATTCGCCATACCCTACAGATTCAAAGCGTTTGGGATCAAGCCCTTTTGAAACAAGATAATTCTTTATTGATTCCGCTCTCTTTTCAGATAGTAACTGGTTAAAAGCTGCTTCGCCAATATCGTCGGTATGCCCTTCAATTCGGACACGTACCTTCTTCTGTTTCAATATCTCAGCAATTTTATCCAGTTCAGGATATGAGGTTGGTTGTATTTCGGCGCTTCCTAACTCAAAGGTTATTTTATCGGTAATAAGGAGTACTTCATCAAAATGGAGTGAATTGAGTTTTTCCTGCAACGAACGTATTTCATCTTCGGTCAATTCCTCCGGGTTATTGGGCATTTTATCTTTATCTATTAAAACCTTATTCCTGTACGATAGCAGAACTTTCTGATCGTCAAATAGTGGGTTATATACTTCAGTAATTCCCGAAAGCGAATAGACGACAGTTTGCATTGTGGTTTCAGCTTCCTGTGATTGGCCTGTTTGAATTTTTTTAATCTTTTTGTTGATAGGTGCTTTCTTTTTGCCTATTTGTGTTTCATCTTCAGCCTGTGTCTGGATAACTTCAAAACCCAGGTCAGTTCCCCTGATAGCAGCAAAAGCAGTTGGTGTTTTTACCTGCAAATCATGTTCTTTAAATAATTTATCAAATTTTCCATATAGAGAACCAGCATGGATGTTCAGACTCAATTTTCTTACTGTCAATGAATCAATTGACATTTCAGAATTTCCTGATAATTGAATTGCTGTATTGTCATGAAACCGTATGTCCATCCGTGAATCAGGATCGGTTTTTATTTCATAGCCCTTATACAGTGTTTGTCCCACAACTGCCACCTTCCACTGCGCTTTGGGGTCTTCACGAAAGTATGCATCACCAATGATAAATGTTATTTTTGGATTTGTCTGTACCAGAACAGGATAGCGGATGAGTATGTAATCAGTTATTAAAAGATATGCAATAAAACCGGAAATGAGAATAATAACAGTAATGACGCCTGCTGCAAGAATTCGTTTCATATATCATCTCCATTTTGTTAAATTATGTATGTTATTCAGGGTGTCCATAGGAATATTTTAAAATTTTAATCTATTCATAACTATTACCTGAATGAATAGTAAATAATGTAATAAAAGTCAATAATTAAAAAATTTAAAGAGATTATTACGTACCTTTTATTTTTTATAAAGATGAGGGTTAATGTGATATGTACATTAATATTTGATATTCACCAGCCCAGAACGCAATGCTTTTCTTAAGCTCTGAATTTACAAAACTGGCATGTGATACCTGGAATCATGAAAGGTTTCCGTGGTTTCATGTTTGAGATCCTCCGTCCTGTTTTACCATTTCACGCAAGTCCTTTGCAAATAATAACGGAACAATCGTTATTAATATTAATATAGCGGATACCGTAAATATTTCGGGGGTTGGAATTATTCCTGGTTTACCATCAATGGTTGTCTTTATTCCCCATGTGCTGGCAACTACTGCACCAATCAGTGGGCCTGGTATCATGGTAAATGCTACATAGAATAATGTAAAATACCCAGCAAACTCGCCTCTGCGCTCTTCGGGAAATAAATCCTTACTCCATGCACCTGTTGCGGTCATCCATATTGTCTGGGCTATTATCCACATAGTTGCCAAAATCCCAATAGTTAAGGGTTGCCTGGCAAAAGAGAATGCAATTAATGATGCTGAAATTAATATTACTGCAAACACCGCAATGGGTTTGCGTCCAACTTTATCGGCTAAAATCCCTGCTGGCAGTGATGCTAATATCCCTCCAACAAGTATTGAAACGGCAATCAGTATCGATGATGTTGCAATATCAACCTTCAAAAAATGTTTCAGATAAATTAATAAATACGGAAAAAACACATTGAAAGCCATTCCCCAGAATCCAATGGCAAGTAACACGTATAATAAATTTTTATTTTGCCTGAGTGCCCCAGTATTGAGGCTTTGTCTAATACGTTTGAGCAATGGTTCTCTGACAGGAACTATCGCCCTTTGTGGCTCGATTGCTGCAATTCCACCAGCAATACCTGATATAAACACCAGTGCACCCGCAATGCCAAAGAAAATAAAATAGCCAAATTTTTCAACAATAGGACCTGATGTACCATACACAATCAAAAGTGCAAACCATGTTGCAAGCGATAGTAACCCCTGAGCTTTTCCACGGTTAGTGTCATTGGTGACATCAGTCAGGTAGGCATTGTACACAGCATCATACGATGTGGAGCCAAAAAACGTCATGAGCGAATCTAAGAATATTACAACCCATGCAGCAAGCAGGACAGGCTTGATCCACTGAGCCATAGGTATAACCCATATAGAAACGCTCCACGCTAAATAGCCATAGAGTAAGAATGGTTTGCGCCTGCCAAGTGAATCAGACAAAGCTCCCATAACTATTGCAGTAATAGTGGCAGTGATAGATGAAAGTGCCACCATAATGGAAACATATCGTGGATCAGGGATTATTCTGTCATACAGAAATGTATTAAAAAACTGGTTTTCTATTGCCCATGCTATCTGTCCGCCTAATCCAAGAAAAAAAAGTGAAATATTAATGCGGGTTTTCATATTGTGTCTCCAGAATATTTAAAATGTATTATGCATAGTCAACTATCACCGTATTGTTTTATCAGTAAATATGCCTTTATCAATACCAATGAGTGTTCCAATCTGTATGCTTGATTTATTGTGCAATACCCCTCTTTGATGAATACTTTCACTGCCACAACCTACTGTTATATAATATTTGAAACAAAATATAAAAACATGTAACTATAAAATGAATAAAAAGTCATCCGAAAAATGAAAAGACTGGATGGAGAACAATTTTTTATTGACAGAAACAAGTAGTTATTTTTATGGTCAGAAGTGGATTTTGAATATAAAGAATTTTTTTTTGAAAAAGCTCATTTACAGAGTAAAATGATAAGCAACATTCCCCTGTAGCTCAGCCGGTAGAGCGAGTGGCTGTTAACCACCAGGTCGCAGGTTCGAGTCCTGCCGGGGGAGCATAAAGTCTGCTGTAAAAGGCAGACTTTTTTAATTACTAAAATAAAATATAGCGACAGTTCACCTTTAGCTGTTCAGTGTCCTGTACATTGCAAATTCCCCTTAATGGTGGGCGTCATTCACATCAATTGCCAGGTGACCTCTTCCGCTTTCAGGCCTTCCATCGTGCCCGCATTAAGGACCGGTGCCTTTAGTATAAATCCCAAGGGATGGGGCTGTTCTCGGCCTGGGTGCGCTCAACCGGGCCGCGAATTGTGCAAGCCGCATCCCAGAGCCAGTTTTCCATGTTGGTTAAGTCAAGACACATGGGTCATCTCATTTCAGAGAATTGTTATGCCACCAGTTTATCCCGGTGAAGATGATGTTAATTATAAAAACTTCAACTCATAATCCTTACGCAATGAATTTTTCACAAATTTAATTTCCGGATAGCCAAGTGCAAGTACAGCATGAACGCGGTTATGTTTGGGAATATGTAATTTTTCTTTTATAACATGGGCACTATTGAGCGTTGCAGAAGCATATCCAATAAAACATGTTCCAAGCCCTATTGAGTGGGCAACAAGTGCTATATTGTAAGCTGCGTACTGACCATCCTCTAAAGGCATACTCCCTTCCATATCACTGTGAACAATAATTATGCAAGGAGCTCCATGAAACAAAAGGTCTTTGCCCTCCTTTGCTCTTTCCAGTCCCAATTTGACGGATTTATAATTATTTTTGTAGTAATGGAGAATTTTTTTACCTGCAAATACTATTGATGCATATCGAAGCAATGGATTCCCAGCAATGTTATTAAGCTTAATAAAAAAATTTTTTATATCCTCGGCCAGCATTAATACTTTTTCCCTTCCATTAATAACAACAAATTGCCAGCGCTGACAGTTACTTGCTGATGGTGCAAGCACAGCGGCTTCAATTAAATCCTGGAGTATTTCTGTGCTCACAGATTCTGCCTTGAATCTTCGTACACTTCTTCGTGAGTGAATAAAGCTTATTATGTCAAATGGTTTTATTTCATCTTTAATCAATGCTGTATGCCCAAATGAAAAAGCAGGTTGCTTCAAATTGTTAAACCGTATGGCATTGAACTTGCACACGCAGTAGCAATGTGAACAAAGAATGCAACCGTCATTCACAATCACAATCTCATTGTTTTTTAATGATAATACCTCTTTTGGACATATGACTACGCATTTTTTACACAGTGTGCATTTGTCCTTATCAATAATTGGACCAGTCAAAAGATACCTCCCTTCAAATAATATATCTCAATTGTCATGCGTAACGTTATTCTGAACCTATTACCCCACTACAATCCTGATTCACGCTTGCCCAGATAAATTGGTATTGCACGATGAGATTAATAGTCATCCCGTAGCTCATCCTAAATTTATTATATGACACTATATGGCCAATTGATTCTGAAATAAATTTTTCACAAAGCTAACAATGACTTTTGCTTAAAAAATCTTTGCATGCTACGGTTACTGAGCCTATCAAAACATGAGCCTGTCACGGTTATGGGAATCTCCCGACGAAATGGATTTTATTGTCACCACCCCAAGCATCTGCTTTGATAAACTCAACAATACTGTCCCTGGCAGAGAAACGGGTTCAGGGTAAGGATAAAATTATTTTCTTATCATTGAAAATCTTTTGCACATTTCTGCATACACTGATCAAATGCAACCTTGCACGCAGCTTTTTTAGCCTCATCTTTCTTTGCGTCTTCAAAACATTTCTTTTTTGCCTCAATACATGATTGTTCACATGCCGCCCGTTTAGGATTTAATGAAATCCCAATACTGTACTGAACAACAGTACACATAAACGCAACCACTACTGCCATTATAATGATTTTTTTCATGGCGCCCTCCTTATGATTATCTATAAATATCTGTTGGTTTATTGTACCATGAGCATAAAAGAATGCAACAATTTTTAAAAAAAGAGGCTCTGACCCCATTTTCCCCTGCATACTCCGCATTCTCTGCGGGATTATTTTTTAAAAATTACTATGCTCTGACCCCATTTATTCAAATACTTTGCCGAGTACATTACAAGGCTCCGACCCTTTTTTTTCAATTTTTTCCTCAAAAAATACAAAAATTTTCCCAGATCCTTTTAATTTTTTAAACTTCACGCGTTGTATAGAGTAAAAGCGTAATGTACATATTACTACATACATGGAGGAATACTTATGGCACGGAAATTGCGTGTACAGCTACCAGGTTTAACTTACCACATCACTTCCCGCTGCATCGAATGGAAAAACCATTTGCAGGAAGACTACTTTAAAGCATGCTTTGTAGAAATATTAAACAAAGCAAAAGCTAAGTATCCATTTAAGCTCATTGCCTTCTGTGTTATGGATAACCATATCCATTTAGTTATTCACACCCTTGAGGATGGTGCGCCCATTTCCCGTATTGTACAATATATAAAGGCACGGTTTGCTGAACTGTATAATAAAATTACCGGAAGAACCGGTCCTTTCTGGAATGAGCGGTATAAGGATAGTATAATACAATTTGCTAAGGATGGATTTCACTATTTGTTGTGGTTATTATGGTATCTGGCATATAATCCCATTAGAAAAAGAATATGCTCTGACCCTATGAAATATCACTATAGCAGCATACAGGCATATTTAGATGAAAAAGCTGATGTAGGAGTACCTATAGACCATCATGAGTACTTTCTGCAGTTGGGGGAAACGTTTACAGAAAGGGTGGCAAGGTTCATGCAGTATGAAGAATACTATCAGAAGAAGTATTCCATGATACTTGAGTGGGTATAAAAGGGGTCAGAGCTATTGTATAATGCGCTCACTTCCATATGATTTATCACAACTGTGTTTCAAAACCATTGTAGTGAGCGCACTCAAATGTACATCACAACAATTTATAGACAGCCCTTTTATAATCGTAAATTCATTTACCAGTTACTATCGCCTACCCGTAACAAGGTCATAAAGGCGTGACAGTGAACACACGTACCCAAATTCATTGTCATACCAGAAATTGAGGTCAACCATCGTGTAATAATGTTCGCCTCGTTTGGTTGTACGGTGATGAGTAAACTCAGCATCATAAATAGTAGAATAGGTACTGCCTATAATATCTGAGCTGACAAGCTGCTTTTCAGAGTAATACATAATATCAGGATTCTTTTCTGAATATTGCCTGAATATGGTATGGATGTATTTATTGTCATAATCGCCCAGCAACGAAACATCCAGTATAACGATAGAACCGGTATTAACCGGAACACGTATAGAAGATGCCTGAGAACCAATACCCAATGCCTGTACTTCAGGGATGACTTCCAGCACCGCTTTGGCAGCACCGGTGCTTGTTGGTATCATGTTGTTTAATATACTGCGGCGTTTACGGGTGTCCTTATCGCCATCCTTTGGCAGCACATCAAGCGTTGACTGTGAATTGGTGACTGCATGGACAGTGGTCAGGGCATACGAGATAAATTTGTCGCCAAAATGGTCAACCAGCGCTTTTATTGGTGGTGCGCAACAATTGGTGGTACATGATGCATTGGAAATGATGGAATGTTTGTTACCATCATATTTGTCAAAATTAACTCCGCCAACTACGGTTATTGAATCTTCAGGAATCTGTTTGCCTTTATCTTTTACTTTAAACGGTGCAGTAAGTATAACCTTCTTTGCATGGTTTAGATGTCCCCTGAGCGAATTGTCATCATTGCGCGTTGGGTCAAGCATCTTGCCGGTGGTGTCAAAAACCACGTCAACACCGTATTTATTCCAGGGTATATTGCCCGGTACGCGAAATTCAGGTTCATTCAACCATATCAGCTTTACACCATTGAGATATACATGGCCATCCTTAACTGCAACCGCATTTTTCCCGTTAAATCCACCAATGAAGGCATCAAAGGTACCATACGTTGAATCATATTCAAAATAAGTTGCTAAATCATCTAACGATGTACCCGTTTTTCTACCGGTGGCAATGACAATTTCTTTATGCTGTTTTTTTGCAGCATACAGCCACACCAAAAGCTTCCCAATTCGGCCTATGCCCATTACACCAATAGGTGCATCTGGTGATACTGCCATAATAATCCTCCATATGCTTGTATTGTATTATTATATCAAGCAGGACATAATCCCATACCCAGTGTTTCTATATATAAATTAAAGTAATTACTGATTGAAGTAATGTAAAAATTCCACACCTTTAGTCAATTGAAAAAGGTACTTTAAATTTTTCAAGCTTTTTTATAGTATAGTATATCACCGGTGAGCTTTACGGGTAGCATGATACCCTAAATACACATGACCGGTATTGCCATCTATTGTTATAAAATCACCCTCCCGTATAATTATTTTGCCCCCCTGTTCACGATTAATCACAGCAATGTTTTCATCTTCCACAATTTTCATAATAGAAAAGTCGCTCACACCTGATTTTTCCAGACGGCGCATCTGCAATACCGCATGCGATGTCATTCCACCCACCGATGTTAGTATTCCATCTGATTTCTGCAAGCCTATTACATCTTCTGGATTGGTTTCAGGCCTTATTAGGATTATCTTATCTTTAGGATAGTGCATACGCATAATTTCTATGCGATTAATATCAAACACTGCTCTTCCTGACACTGCCCCACCTGAAGCCGCCAGACCCTGCCCTAACAGATATTCCTGAAGCTGTTGTGGTGTCTCAACCAGTTCTTCAATATCAAACATGTGTTTTGCCATACCACGGATTTGCAGAATATACAGCGTGTCATTTTCAAAGGTAAATTCCACCTCAATGTCATTATCCCAGCGTTTGCGAAGGCGTGTAACTGCATCGCGTAATGTTGCATAATGTGCCGGGTAAGCTTTTTCCATAGATGGATACAGGGCAAAGCGCGCAAATTTTAATTTCTGCTGCTCGCTGATGGGGAACACCTTTGCAATACCACTAACAATATCATGCCCCTGAGCGCGTGTTTTATACTCGCCTGCTATCTGAACATCCTCATATTCAATATACTGGCTGTGAACAACACCGGTAATTGATGTTGGCGATAGATTACCAAAAACCATCCGCTGCACTATAACAGCTGTTCCCCAGTCATCGGACAAATTAATAAAGCGGCGATAGTTCTGGGCAATGGCCGATTCCCATGATTGGAATACCGCAATGATTGCATAAAATAGCTGTTCATAAGGATCTTTTGGTATAGAATACCCTGCTTTATTAATGGCATAGCGATATTTACGGGTTAATAGCGACATCTGCTTGCCGTTGAGTTTTTCTTTTAAATCAACCCCTGCTTCTTCTTTTGCCTGTGCCATTAAATGTTCAAATATATGGCGGTCCATACCGTATGCAGAAATTGCAAAATCATGAATAACACGACGGTAACAATCCCAGGCAAACCATTCATCAAACCTGGTGAAATACTCAACAATATCTTCTGTCATTCCAACATTGGTGATAGTGTCCATAACACCCGGCATAGAAAAAACCGCACCGCTTCGTACTGAAAGTAACATTGGATTTGAAGGATTTGCAAAGCGATTGCCTGTAAATGCATCAATATATTTTTTTACCATGTATATGAGCTTTCGTTTAAACCGTGGATTATTAATGTTGCCATCTTTTATTCGCTTGTATAATTCAGAAGAGATCACCAATCCTTCTGGCACATTTATCCCATCAATATTTGCTGCAATGATAAGTCCCTGAGCCTTTGCACCAACTTCCCACAGCGGGGCATAAAGTTCTGTCTCATCATTTGGTCCGGGGTATTTCCCAATCAGGTGAACAAGCCTGCCCTTTTTGCGGCGTGTATCAACCCTGTTAAGAACAACTATATTCCCCAGATATGATAATTCATGCACCAGATTATCTTTTAGTTTCAATAAAAGATTATCCAGAAGCTGTAGTAGCGGCGATTGCATCACCCGATTACGAAGGAATCTGTCAACAATCACTTCAATACTGGCAGGCTGATCAGATGGAATAAAATCACTTATAATATTTTCAATGCCTATATTTTTTATTGCAATACGGCTTACCGATTTAAAGGTTTCATTAAATCTATCAGATATCTCGCCGTGAATTACCAGAAGGCTATTAACAATATCACGAAACTGTGATAGCGTTAAATTGGGAGCATCAAGTAAACTTGATACAGCACGCATCTCATGATTTGCAAGACCATCAATTTCAAATGATTTAATAAAAAGCGTAATGACACGCTTAATAGCATTATAATCCGTTTTCTGATGATGGTATATTGTTATATTTTCAAGGATTTTTTCAAATAGTAATAATCGAACTATATTGCAGTGGAAAAAGACTTTTAATGTGTCAAATTTTTTTTCTTTATATGACCCATACATTGAAGGAATGCCAAAAGCTATATGGCGTTTAAATTCAATAGTATCAACAGGCTCAAACACCTCAGGTGACAGCAGTATATCTTTCTTTAACGTATGCTGCAACTCAAGTATTGCTTCAAGTGCATCAAAGACATCATTGCTCTCAAGCCTGCTAAAAAAATTATCAGGTGGACTGAATAGATTTTCATCCGCATATTGATGAAGTTTTTCAATTGCTCTTATATCCGAAAAATTGTATTTATCATATATCATTCTGTACACATGCAGGAAAGTTATAAACTTTTCCACATTCACATTGGAAACATCCATTTTTTGTACATTCTCAAACATCTTTCTGAAATCATCATCCGGTATTTCGTATAAAAAACGCCATATCTGCTTACGCGATGTATCAATATCAAACATACCGGCTATGTGATGCAGCATCTTTGTCATTTCGGCGGGAAACTGCTTATCAAAATATTCCAGTATACAATTCATTGCATCAGTTTTTTCATCCTCATCCATATCGGTAAAGGTGTGTCGGGCAATTGCTTCTAAAAACCGTTTTTTCCCCACTTTATAAAAGAAATCCCAGAATTTTTCGTGTACAAACTCAGGGAAATAGTGCCGGATCTCAGTATAGATGCGGCGTGCAACTGATTCATTATCAAGGTTTATAAGCCTGAAAGTACGGTCCAGATTGTTATACACTTCCTGAGGAACCATGCCTTTGAGAAGTTCCTTATCGCCGGTAAGCCAGAAGTCCATAATCCGCTGCAATAACACTACCGTCCTGCTGCTTGACTCAACATGTACCTGTTTGCGCACAAAATGGATAAGATCATTCATCTGATGGTTGGTATCAACACGCTCAGTAAAGGCACGTATATTGCCGGTAGCGCCAATATCATGATAAAACGCCGGAAAAACAGCAGCCAATGAAATTATTAGGTAAAATACATCTTTATAATTGCTATTCAAAAGCCGTGAAATATCACGCTGAAACACATCGGTATCCTTTAAAAATACGCCACCAAGAGTTAAGTTGGCAATCAGGCTTGCTGCCAATCGCTTCATGTATACCGGATTAAGTTCAATAAGCTCAAGCCATGTTCGTATATTAGCAAGATGACTTGCATTTACCATTACCGACCAATCCGAAGCAATGCCAGTAAACTGCGGAAAACAAAACTTTGCACGCACCAGAATATCAACAAACAGATCAATGATTTGCCTGTTATCAGACTCTACAACAGTTTTCCCAATATTAAAGATAGTAGCAAATGCTGCGTTGTAGTTGCCGCCACGCTCAATTTCAGAAATAAGTACCGGTACAACCATCTGTACAACCTGCCGTAAAAGAGTAAAACGGTTTTGTTTTACCAGTACACCACATACAGAAGCAACACTGCGTGAAATATACAGCTGCAGATTTGTGTCCTTACCCTCTTTTGACTTTTTGACAAGAAATGAAAGCAATGCCAGCACCACATCATCATATTCAATGACATTTTCAGTAATACAATCCTTTGCAGCAATACACACCTTTTCCCATACATTGGCGTTATGGTGAAAATCAACAATCTGCCTCAACTCATCAAGTAGTGCTATTTTGTCCTTCTTGCTTTTTAAAAGTTCATCTGCTTTTTTTAATTTTTCCTGATACGCTTTATGGGTAACCGATTGCAGCAGCTGTAGCAGAGTTTTGATTTGTGCGTGTTCAATATCCCACAGGTTTTGTAATGAGTACATTTCCTCATCATCAACAATGATGCTGCGCTCTTTATATAAAGCAAATTGCTGTATGATAATTTCAACACACAGTTCAAATAATCGGGTATCGGTATTTTTTCTTTTAAGCGATAGTTCCAGCAACTGTAAGATCCTGATATTGACATCTTCCAGAAAAAAACCATCATTGCTATCGGCAATAAGAATCTCACAAAATTGTATGGCTTCCGCATCAAATTGCGCGGTGATTGTTTGTAAGGAACTATCGCCCTCTATTTCCTTTTTAATTAAAAACAGATAGCGATCTAAAAATGTATCAGCAGCACGAATTGTTGAACCGCGCTTACGGACCGTTGCCTCTTTGAGATAATGAAATACTACCGGGAGCACCTTGTCGCTATGAGGAACGATGTCATACATGTAATCGTAGAGATAGGCTCTGAGCTCAGTGACCATGTATTTCCAGTCAATGTTGGGATGCGTCATTTCAGCAACTAATGTTTTAGCACGATTCAAGGCACCAATCTTGTGCTCAACAGGAAGGAGAATATTGTTCACATCATAAAGTTCATAATCCATAGCAATAGCACCTTTCATGTACACGTAGTGGTATCCTGTTATAGTATTGCGTGTAAATGCGTTAATGTCAATAATTTTCAATATTATTACTATAGTCAGATGGGAAGCAATCAAAGAAAGTGATAGAGATATACTTGTAGATTTTTCATATAGGGAAAAATTTTTGACAATTACATGGAATTAGTATATTTATACAAATTTTCCTTGACAAAAACTGTATTGTATTTTTATACATACTAAGCATAAAATTATGAAACATTTTTTGGACAATTTCACTGACACAATTATTATACTATAAACTCTGAAAATACATACTGAAGCTTGTAGGAGCTTCTTTCTTAGATAATACCTACCATACTATACCCATAATGCTACTCTACCAAAGAAGTATATAAAAATATTTTTAATGGAGGTAGCATATGGGAAGAATTATTATTTTAATTATTTTGTGTGCATGTATCGTTTTAGCCTGTACCTATAGTGCTGCTTTTGCCCAGCAAAGTAATTTCACTATTTCCCCACCTCCTATTCCATGGTTTGAATTTAAAGAAGGACAGAAGGATTTGCGCATTAACGCAACTGCTCTTTATTTGACTGGTGACAACTCCGGTGAAATTAGCGGCAAAACAAAAGTGTACGGTGCGGGTGCAGGAGGCATTTACCGATATGCGTTTAAGGACATATTTGCCTTTGATGCTGGGTTAACCCTTGTTGGTGCAACCGGTGACATTGGCGATGCCGCAGACATGAATATGTTTTTAGGATCTCTGCCGTTTGACCTTGAGATTCTATTGGTTAACAATGAAAAGATATCAGTCATTGGTTTTATTGGATTTAGTTTTACCTATAATTACATTGGTATTGAATCCAATATCCCTGGAAATGAAGGAACCGTTGATATGACCACCACCATGAAGGGGCCACAGGGTGGCATACAGGTAAGCTTTAAATTGGGTGATTTTACCGTAAGTCCGTTTTTAATGCTTACCAAACAATCCGGTGACGTTGACATTGACTACGATATAGAAGGACTGGGTTCAGGCTCAACTTCCATGAGCGTTTCAACAACAACTATCAAATACTATGGAGTGGATATTGTTTATGTGCCACTTGGCTTAACCTTAAGCTCATTTTTACAGCAGGCATCACAGAATAATAAATTTTTTTAATTAAAAAAAATACCCTGCGCACTATTTAGCACGCAGGATATTTTTTTATACTACCTTCTTTTCGGCTCTACTGCGTTTTACTGCAAACAGTATTTCGCCACTTTTATATTCCACAATCACCGTGTCGTCATCCATTACCTCTCCAGCTAATATCTTTACCGAAAGCGGATTGAGCAAATACCGCTGCAATGCACGCTTAAGTGGACGAGCACCAAACTGCGGATCAAATCCAACTTCAACAAGATAATCAAGTGCCTTTGCGGTGAGCTCAAGGCTAATACCGCGTTCTTTTAAACGCTTTGCCACTTCGTTGAGCTGTATCATGATAATTTTATTAATGTGTTCACGCGTCAATGGATTAAAGATGATGATATCATCAATCCGGTTTAAAAACTCTGGCTTAAAGTGCTGTTTTAGCTCCTGCTGCACACCTTTTACACGTTGTTCGTAAGGAATTGATGCATCAGAAATATAGGATGTACCAATATTTGAAGTCATAATAATAAGCGTATTCTTAAAATCAACCGTGCGCCCTTTTGAGTCGGTGAGTCTTCCCTCATCAAGTATCTGCAAGAATATGTTGAACACATCAGGATGTGCTTTTTCAATCTCATCAAACAGCACAACCGAATACGGTCTTCTGCGTATTGCTTCGGTGAGCTGTCCGCCTTCTTCATACCCAACGTATCCAGGTGGTGCTCCAATGAGTCGCGCAACTGCGTGCTTTTCCATGTATTCAGACATGTCAATACGTACTATGGCTTTTTCATCGTTGAATAAAAACTCGGCTACAGCTTTAGCAGTTTCAGTTTTCCCTACACCTGTTGGACCCAGGAATATAAATGAGCCTATTGGCCTGTTTGGATCCTGTAATCCCGATCGTGAACGCCGCACCGCATCAGAAATAGTTTGTATAGCCTGTTCCTGTCCAACAACGCGCCTTTCAATAATCGATTCCATTTTCAAAAGTTTTTCCTTTTCGCCTTCAAGCATCTTGCTTACTGGAATTCCGGTCCAGCGGGAAACAACTGCAGCTATCTCCTGTTCGGTAACCTCTTCTTTTAAGAGCTTTCGTTCTTTTTGAATTTGTGCTAATTTATCATTCAGCGATTTCAGTTTCTTCTCCTGCTCAATAATTTTGCCATATCGTATTTCTGCAACAAGGTTTAAATTACCTTCGCGTTCGGCCTTTTGTTCCTGTGCACGCAGATGTTCTATCTCTTCTTTAATTTTCCTGATTTCAAGAATTATATTCTTCTCATTTTGCCACTGCACCGAAAGCTCTTTTTTCTTTTCGTTTAAATTTGCAAGATCCTCTTCAATCTTTGCAAGGCGCTCCAGCGATGCTTTATCCTTTTCCTTCTTTACTGCTTCGCGCTCAATAGTAAGCTGCCGTATCCTGCGTTCAATCTCATCAAGCTCTATTGGCATTGAGTCAATCTCCATCTTTATGAGCGAAGCAGCCTCATCAATAAGGTCAACAGCTTTGTCGGGCAAAAAACGGTCGGTGATGTAGCGATGTGATAGTACAGCAGCTGCAACAACCGCCGAATCCGAAATTCGGACACCATGGTGCACCTCATAGCGCTCTTTTAAGCCTCGCAATATGGCGATAGTATCCTCTACCAAAGGCTCGCCCACATACACAGGCTGAAAACGGCGCTCCAGTGCCTTGTCCTTTTCAATATATTTCTGGTATTCGTTAAGAGTCGTTGCACCAATACATCGCAATTCACCGCGTGCCAGTGCGGGTTTCAGCATATTGGACGCATCCACCGAACCTTCAGCTGCACCAGCACCAACCAGCACATGAAGCTCATCAATAAAAAGTATCACATCGCCTTCCGATTCTTCCACTTCCTGAATAACAGCTTTCAGGCGCTCTTCAAACTCACCACGATATTTTGCACCTGCAATGAGTGCTCCCATATCAAGTCCAACCACACGCTTGTTTTTTAAACTTTCTGGCACATCTCCGGCAACAATGCGTTGTGCCAAACCTTCAACAATGGCAGTTTTACCAACACCGGGCTCGCCAATAAGCACGGGATTATTTTTAGTCCTGCGCGATAGCACCTGCAACACACGGCGGATTTCCTCATCCCTGCCAATAACAGGATCAAGCTTATTCATCCGTGCCAATTTGGTCAAATCCCTCCCATAGCGCTCAAGGGCATTGTACTTGTCCTCAGCGTTTTCATCGGTCACTCGTTTGCTACCGCGTATGTCGGCAAGCACGCGTAAAATATTTTCCTTTGTAAAACCGTGAGAGTTTAAAATATCGCGTGCTTTGTTTTTCCCGGTTGTGGCAAGTCCCAGGATAAGATGCTCAGTACTTAAGTATTCATCTTTCAGAGCAACCGCTTCATTCCATGCATTATTTAATACATCGCGCAAACCATTTGACATGGTACCACCACCAGGGCCAGCACCATACTGCTTTGGCAATGATTGCAGAGCAATGGTTACCTCATGCTTTATATCGTCAGCACCAGCACCCAATTTCTGAGCTATTGGCCTGAATATTCCATCTTCCTGATTTACCAGCGCATATAATAAATGCTCAGGATGTATCTCAGGATGATTATATTGCGTTGCAATATTTTGTGCTTCATATAACGCATTTTGCGACTTTAGCGTCAGCTTGTCCATGCGCATAGATTAATCCTCCATATATAAAAATAAACACTTCATGGAGAGTGCTAATGCAGATGCCTATAACAGAAAGGTAATAATATATATATATATTCACCTGCCGCCACAGGAAGCAGAGATTTGTAAAACCTGTATGTAAAATAAATATACTCAATTTATTTCCAATCGTCAAGTATTATTTATTTCGTATATCCTGCTGGTTGCCATACGTTATAACCTGTTTAACAGTAACAGGTACAAACCATAGCGGCGGATTAAAAAGACCTCGTGAAAAACCTTTGCCCTGAATAATATCTTTAAGCGTCAATTTAAGCATGGAAGGCAGGTGACTCCCCGGCACACCAACCACAGCAACCGGCAATAATCCCACACCATACAAAGCACCATCATCCTGTTTTGGCGATATACCCACATACATACGTATATTTTGATTCTGCGTAAGATATGATAGTACACCTGCATCTGTAACCGGAAGCCATAGCGAATATCCACCATCTGACAAAAGCACCCGTGCTATTTCCTTCCCATGTACAGCGCCGGCTTCAGCAATCGTCATACATATATTAATGATATTGTTTTCCAGTTCATCGGTGTTAAGAATTTTAATGGACGATAGTCCTGGATATAGTTTCGATAGCTCATACGGAGAAGCTGCAGTTGTACCAAACACCTCAGCAACAAATGGCTTTGCTGCTTTGTTCTTTGTTGTCACACCGTTTTTCCAGCGCACACCAGCATCACCATGGAAGATTCTTCCTGCTTCATAAAAGACATCAACCGGATTGCCACGTACATCATACATTCGCTGATGGTAGGTTATATCATAGTAACTATCGCCCAATTGTGAAAGCGCAACACGGTCAGCATGCGTTAATGTGCCTGTGCCAATGGCATAGACGCTGACATTATTTTTTTTCAGTAAAAAGCGTAGTGAACGCCCTTCATTGTAATTGCATGAGGAAGCTGCCAGTATAACACACAGCTTCTTTGCATCCTTTCGCCAGGGTATCCCCTTTGCAATATAGCTTAATTGTGGCACAATGGATTTTACAATTCCTTTATTGAGCGATAGTTCCTGCAAATAATCATCCAGTGTAGTAGCACTGGTAATTACATACGTTCCAATCTTTTTTGACTGCGTAAGCATTGGTACAATGTAGACGCGCATATCAGCCCAGCCATCGCTGACGCTATCGCACAGCGCTACAATGCCGCGCTTTATGTCCTTCCACTCCCGATGTGCACTGTATGAATTATCTATAAGAAAGGCAATATCATATATACTTTTCCCCGTTGATAGTGTACTGTCAGGAATAGTAAGGTAGAGTGAACGCATTTCAAGATTTGCAAGCTCAAACAGCGTGTCGGCATATTCCGTGCACCGCGAAACAATCTTTGCGGCATTGACATCGTACACAATACTTTTAACGGCAAAGCCTTTTTTTGTTTTGGTTAATGTGCCAAGTTGAATGCGGTTAATATAGCGGGATTTGCCCAATATATCCAGCGCTTCACTTCCCACAACTCCTTGAGGATCAATAGAAAACTCTTTTAAATCTTTCTCAAGAAGGTCATGCGAATATATGGCAATACCTTTCTGTATGTACATTGCCAGAGAAACCAGCCTGGCATATTCAGAGCCCAGAGCTTCGTCATAGGAACTATCGGCACTTTCAACTTTGTAGGGAAGCACAGCAGTGTCAGCAAACAACCGTGATGATAAAACTAAAAAGAAAAAAAAGAAGATACTGTAATATTTGTTTTTCATACTGTATTTTAAATTTAATTTGTATTAATATATCCTCGTTAACAAATTACGATAATTATTGTAAAGAATCATTGTAGCGGGTCAACTATTATTCATTTATTTGTTGCAAATATTCCTTAAAATCAAACCATCATTTTTTATCTCAGTCAGTATACTGTAAGCATATATTAACTTTCCACCATTATATTCAAGTATATTCCCTAAATGACTGTGTACATCTATTATCATAATACGATACCTCCGGGTAAGTTTTTTTGATCTATGTTGAAATCATAATCAAAATACGTCACCTGCAATTTTAAAAACATAACATTTTATAAAAAGTACTTTACTAAATTAATAATGTCCATTATAATTTCATTTCAATCTATACAATAATTTAAGGAGCTGTATCATGATAATACGTCTATTACTGATTCCAATAATAGTACTTTCGATGTTTATTGCACCCTCATTTGCCACAACTATTGCCATATCGGATTTAGAGGTGCAGAGTGCTAATCCAAATTATAAGTTCATTGGTAAAGGTGTTGCTGAGCTCATATCGTTTGAGCTATCAAAATCAAAAAATGTTACTGTTATAAGCCGTGAAAAGCGTGCCGAGATGCTTAAAGAAGTTGAATTTGCCATGCTTACCGATGAGCAGCAAATCAAGATGGGGAAAATGCTTGCTGCACAGTACATTGTTTCAGGTTCTATCATTGATATGGCCGAAGCATTCATCATTACCGTAAAGTTAATAGACGTGCAAACAGGCAAAGTTGTTTGGCAGGACAAATTAACCGAAAAAATTTCAAAGTATGATTACATCAGTGCTTACTTTGCACAAGGTATACTGAAATCATTAAATGCAATGGCCGATACAACAACCATTGCTAAAGTTGAAAGGAAACAGGAAAAAGATGAAAAAGCTGTTGTGGCATTATCTAAAGCTGTTGATTCATTAGATAAAAACGACACTGAAAAAGCACGTACACAGTTGCAAAAGGCTAAATCGTATGACCCTGAAAATGATCTTATTAAAGAATATATTAAAAAACTTTCAGTTACTTCATCAAAATTTAAGGTTGAGCTTGACTTTTACGTACCATCACAAAACCCTGCAGTACTTGGCACCATCCAGCAGGATAAGATTTACTGGATTTTTACCATTAGCCAGGCTAATTTAGGAGGTGGAAAAGTTGAACCAAAGGATGTTGGAGATGGCTACAAGGTTGACGAATCAGGAAACGTTGTAAATCGGATTGGATATGAATTCCCTGTTGGACAACGCCTGGGAATAAATATTGAAGGGATGTTCTCTACAGTTGATCCAAAAATCCAAACACCATATAATTTCTGGATAGAAGAGCAACAAACCAACTATTTCCATCCATTAGCCGATCACTACGGATTAAGTGTTGGTGTTGGCTATGCAATAAACGATTGGCTAAGCGTTGGTGGTTCTATTGCTGCATACTCAAGCTATGTTAGACAGTCGGACAACAATAACGAAATAACATTGTATAAAGGAAGTGATGCTTCATTGGGAGCTGGTTTTTTATTAACATTACTCAACAAAAAGCTATATATTGATAGCTCATATACATTCAATACCGAACAGGAGAATTACCTTCCCCCTTACACAAGTTCAACTCCTGCAGGGGATAGAGTAGTATTACAGGCACATTATCCTTCTGTATGGGAAACAACAATAACCGGTGCTTTGTTTGATAGAACATTATTTATTGTGTTAAAACAGATTACAGATTTTTATACAAGCGCAGGTGCTGCAAGCGAGGAGTATAAACGTGATGGTATAGCAAGCCGCACTATACCATCAATTGAGGTATGGCCCTTTGACTGGCTTTCTTTACGAGCAGGCTACATTTATATGTACACTGATTTAATGAATACAACCAACAGTGGCCAGGGGGCAATTGGAGGCTTTACTCTGCGATTTGGCACTTGGGATTTTGATCTAAACTATACGGTAATGGACCGTGTTTCACGGTTACTGCCTGGATATGAAACAAACGATAAACGTTTTCTGTTTCAGCTAACAAAGCATGCCACATTTATTACTTCACGATAAAACAAAAGCCACGGCAACCACCGTGGCTTTTGTTTTACATAATCATTTTACCAGCGCTTTTTAAAAAACATTATAAGAACAAACCCGGCTATAAAACCGCCAACATGCGCTGACCAGGCCACATTGGTCATACCTAATTTTTCACCATACAGGTTTGAAAGTTGCATGATAAACCACAGCAATATAAAAATATATGCTGGCAAACGCACAATAAAAAACATAAACCATACCCGTATACGTGCCGACGGAAACAACACCACATACCCACCTAAAAGCCCCGATACTGCACCTGAAGCACCAATGATAGGCGTACATTGGTTATGGTGAAAAAGATAAAATGTTAAGGCCGCAGCAAGCCCGCACATAATGTAAAATGCATAAAACCGAATAACTCCAAGAACATCCTCAATATTATTACCAAATATCCATAAAAAGAGCATATTAGATGCCACATGGATGATGTTTACATGCAAAAACATATGGCTTATAAAAGGAATATAGTGATTGTAATTATATACATTAATCTTGTTTACATTGCAGGGAATAAGCCCATACATCTTTATAAGCTTTTCAAAACCTGGTTGTCCGTACACCTCAAGATAATAAACAACACAATTCAGAACAATAAGTACAACCGTAAAAAGCGGAAATGAGTGTGTAGGATTTTCATCTTTATACGGGAAGAACATATCACACCGAGGTACCGTTATAGATATATTTTCGTTTTTCAAAGTCCGCCTGAGCTTTGCCTGGCGATACGTAACAGCAACCACCTATGGTAATAGCATCAGGAATTATACAATTTTTTCCAATGAGTGTTATACTGTTATACAGCACTTTAGGATAATCACTGTTCTTCATGCCTTCTTCGGTGGTACCAATTTTACAACCATTGCCAATGGTAAGCGGTGTTTGATCAAAAGGCTGTATGGTGCGCTCGTCTATAATGCTTCGCATAATGCGAGCTTTTGCACCAATCTTATTATACGGCAAGATAATTGAATCACGGATAACAGCACCTTCCGCAATTTCAACACCAGGGAAAATTATTGAATTCACCACCTCGCCGTTAATATAGGAACTATCGGACAAAAATGTTTGCACTACCTTTGCATGAGGACCCAACATTGAATAGCGGTATAACTGTATTCTGGAATGTATATGACCATTGAAGACATGTTTTGAAAATTCGGGATTATTAATAACCTCAAAATTGTAATTATAATAATCAACCACCGTACCAAATGGCCAGTACATACATGAAAACTCAAGTTTTGGCAACCCTTCATTCACCATCATATTAATAATCATTTCAAAGATGTTAGGTGAAGTATGATTATGCTTCAATGCCTGCCTGATTGTTGCAAGTAAAGCTTTTTTAGTACTTACCAGTATACGGTGTGCCATACGTGCCTTGCCTTCAAAATGCATCTTGAACAATGCAGCAGGTTTTTTCATTTTTATAAATCGTTCAATCAAGTGGGCAAAGTTTATAATGCCGGGATTATCGCCATTATAAATTATAAAATATGCCGAATCACTATCACGAATAAGAGAATAGCAAAAATCAATACTGTTGAATTCATTAACCACAACTTTAAGCCTGCTTTCATCAACGCCATGCAATGCAACGTATTGGGCTAAATCATCGTTTACATTGCTATAGATTATGGTTTGTGCATCAAGTTCCCTGGCATTTCCTATGACAAAGTCAACAACGCGGAACTTACCGGCAAACGGCACCATATATTTTGACCTGTTTGCCGTAAGCGATAGTAAATTAATAACAGCTGTATCCGGATATGATATGATAGTTGCATCTAACACTTCAATTACTCCTTACCAAGCAACATTATGTGATACTGTTGTTTCATAGCAAGGACTTTTCATCTGTAAACAAAAAAATTACAATACTTCACATTTTACGATGCAGAATATGACAGCTGATTTTTTCAAAAACCCTAAAAACAAATTTTTTTAAATCTCTCCCCTAAAAATATTTACTTTATTTTACACCCTGTGTACTATGCGTTATACTGATTATGCATGTAACAAAAGGATTATGAATACAAAAAAAGTTACCCTTACCATACTTCCACACAATGCTGTTACGAGCGTTGATGCGGGCACTACCATTGCTGATGCACTTTTTGAAGCAGGCATTGCCATTAACACCCCATGTGGTGGCAAAGGAATTTGTAAAAAGTGTGCAGTCAGGGCTACCGGTGAACTTTCGCAGCATGATAGTTTTGAAAAAAGTTTAGGCGATAGTAACTATAGATTGGCCTGCCGCGCCAGAATAGAAGGCAATGCAGTTGTCTTTGCTGACAGCATCCGTGAACATATACACTATCCTGTGTTAGATAAAAACCACACCTACGCTGTTGCCATTGACATTGGCACCACTACTTTACAGATTTCATTTATTGACCTTACTGCCAATACATTGCTTTCCGAAATTATGCTGCTTAATCCTCAGCGCCGGTTTGGGCATGATGTTATTACCCGAATAAGCCACGCAGCAAATCCCGCTGTAGCAACGAAACTCACACAGATACTGGTAGACGCCATTACATCGGTCATAACCACAACATGCCATCTATCACAGGCCAAAACAAACATTATACAGGTAATTTCTGTTTGCGGCAATACCGTAATGAGCTATTCTTTTTTAGGCATTAATATAACACCCTTAGGCTCATTTCCTTATACAACATCCATAACATCATTTGATGAATACCAGAGCTACAGCCCAATAAAAAATATTTTTCCCAATGCAACGGTTACTGTTGTACCGGTTGTGAGTGCTTTTTTGGGTGGTGATTTTCTTGGCGGACTTGGAGTTTTGCCTCACACAAAGGGAAACAGCTTTTTCTTTGATATTGGCACCAACGGTGAGATGGCAATCATAAAAAGTGATGGAAACATCATTGCAACATCATGTGCCATGGGACCGGCATTTGAAGGCATGAATATATCAGGCGGCATGACAGCAACCGAAGGCGCAATCACACATTTCTGGCTTGACGACAACTCCTTACAGTACAGCTCAATAGGCAAACCCTTAGGTATAAGCGGAACAGCATTGGTTGATATCATCGCAATTTGTCTTGAAAAAGGGATTATTACAAAATCCGGAACAATTGCAAATATACCAAATTCGTTACAAAACGAAATTACGATTACCAGTATCAATGGAGTAAAGGCATTAACAATTCATGATACAGTTACAATTACACAGCTTGATATACGCAATGTACAACTTGCCAAAGGAGCAAGCCTTGCAGCATCAAAAATACTGCTTAAAGAAGCAGGTTTAAATGAAGATGACATTGACAATGTATATATTGCCGGAGCGTTTGGTACCAATGTAAATATTAATAATTTTATTACACTTCAGTGCATTCCTCATTTCAAAAACGCACATTACCATGCACTGGGAAACACTTCACTACAGGCTGCAATAACACTGCTTCGTGACAAACATTTTATGCAAAGACTCAATATAATAAAAAAAGCTATTACTGCAATTGATCTTTCAATGCACAGAGAATTTAATGATACATATATACAGTCACTGGAGTTTAATTTTTAACAATGTACTCTTTTGTGACTATAGATTTATTCACGGTATCACCTTCAATTCTTATTTTAGCAATCTCAAAGATAAGTTTATCATTTTTCCTTGGCTTTTTGTTTTTTATGTAGCTTGCAATATCACCCACTGATGAAATAGTCACTCCATTCAGCTTTGTGATTATATCACGATACTCTAATCCCATTTCTTCTGCAGGGCTGCCTGGCATAACTCCAAGTACAACAGCACCGCCATGTATTCCGGTAAACTCTATTTGTTTTTGTGTCATGGGGGTTGTCTGGCAAATCACCCCTAACATAAAATCAGGTTTATATCCCCGGGCATTCATTGCAGAAAAGAAAGCGTCAATCCATTTTTGCATGTAATATTCATTATTGCAAATAATATATATATCTTCACCGCTCTTTAATTTAATAATAACATAGTTTGACATATATCGTAATACATTACTCACATCTTCAAACATGACTATCGTCTTATTATGCTTTTCTACTTTTTTTGTAACCTGCATATTGGTTGTAGTTGACTGAGAAGGTGAACTTGTTGCACCGGATATTAATGCCCCAATCATATCCTCCTTTTTCCCGCTTAATATTGCTTTCAGTACATCACCGGTGGCATCTTTATTTTCAGTTGTTGTTGAGTTCTGGGTGAGAACTTCTGTTTCCTTCTCCTCCCATATCCATTTAATCTTTATTGCTTCACTGTCCACTACAACATCATCAGCATGTGCCAGAATAGTCTCACTACGCAACTGATAAATGTAAGGTTGTAAATTCTGTAATATTGCATCAGCTTTGTCTTTACTGTATATATTAACCGGTTTACAGAAGGACATATTGTTTGTCACAGGATCCGGAAACGGTATAACCTTTACTGGTTCCTTTTCCTGTCGCGTGGATACACAACCAACCGACACCAATACCATAATTGCTATTACAGTGGAAAGTAATGTATTCTTATTCATATTCACCTCCGGTAATCTTAATAACTATATATCATATGCTGATATAAATAATAATTTTAAAAATTACAGAGTCTCAACACCAGGCTCAGGTTTTGTTTCTTTTTTCTCCTCTTTGGCATCTTCAAATTGACCCCATGTATAGGTAATCATAATTGAATTTTGTGAATATTCAGGGAATCCGGTTGTATCAGACTTTTTAAACGTCTGAGTGGTATAGCTTACTGAAATGTGCCATGGTATAATAGTTAGTTTAACACCATACAAATAATTACTGATTGTTTCAGCAGGCATTTTAAAATAATATGTATTCCCATCATCAATATTTTCATATTCCAGCTTTTGTTCGTAAAAATGCATACTATGGAATCCTATAACACCACTGATAGCCAGCCATTTATACTTTCCGGTTGCCTGAATTCCTAAATGATATCCGTAAGGGAACGCAGGACCAGAACTTACATATTCATACTCATTTTCATCTTCTATAGAAAGAAAACTAAGTGCTATATCACCACCAGCATACAAATTAATTGCAGCATAATCAATTCGTACAACCTGTATAAGTAAAGAAAGTTGTATTCTGTCTGAAATCTGAAAAAATTTAAGGTCTTTATTATCATAGAAATTACCCCAACTGATATCTACAGTTCCAGGTCCAGCTACTATACCTATATAAGGACCCCATATATTAGGCATATATAATTCAATTCCAATTCCTATATGCTTGCCATCTATTGCATCGCCCTGTAAACTGCTATAACAGGCTCCTATACTGCCCGGCAGCTCTTGTACTTGTACTGGCATTACATACATTTCATACCATATTAAGGGGATATGCGGGGTATTAATTAATAAGTTTGGATAGGGCTGTGGGCCAATATTAATCTCTGCGGCAAATATCTGTGAATACAATAATACCATAATAATAGAAAGAACACTTATTCTTAACGACTTCATAAAGACCCTCCCTCTAATATAAAATGTTTAATAACTGCTTATACAAATTATCCACTGGAGTTTGAAAATATTATTATTTTATCCTTAGAAATTGTCCCGCTTTTAGTGGAAATTCCATAGCAGTATAACATTCATATCCTCAACAAATCTTCTTGTCAATTTTAATTTTTTCTTCGCTCAATACTTTTTCCATATTTTTTATCAGAGG
>JBBFLA010000027.1:0-38815 GCA_037481795.1 Spirochaetota bacterium | reverse complement strand
CTTATTTCTTATAACAATTAATTTTTTCAGGAGTTTCAATTTTTTCAGTAGACCCTACTTATAAACATCACCTGGTTATAATCATTAAAAACTTTATAAGCAAATTGTTTAATATTGCGCTTAATAATAACAACTATTTTCAATCATACCGGGAAAAAGTCAGGTCCTTTTCCCGGTGAAGTTGAAATTAGTCATATTAAATAATCTATTATTTTTTATTTATAATACTTCCCAAACTGTAATTTTTTCAAAAGGGGTGCAACTATGGCACCTAAATACCTCAGGGCAATATAGTTAAATTTTAAATCAATAAGCTCAATAAGGTTACCATCCATATCCTGCATAAAAACCCATTCATTGGGGCCAGTTTTTTGTGGTTCACATAAAAACATTACACCTTTATCTTTTAGCTTTTTATACCATTTCTTCACATTCCGTACATCCAAAGTAATATGTGTTAAACCAATCTTATTCCAGCATACCTTATCTGAAGGGATAGCAGGCGTAAATTCAAATATTTCAAGTACAGCACCACCTGGTGTTCGCAAAAAGCCAAGACGTAATTTTGTATTTTTCAAGCCATAAAGGCTATACAATGCTTCAACCTGTTTTTCATCCATAGTTTCCTCAGCAACCAGTGGGAACCTGAACATTTCCCAGTACCATTTTACTGCTTTTTCAAAATTACTTACAGTTATTCCAACATGGCTTAATGATTTTACTTTCATGATACCTCCCTTTGATTATATATTTTTTTATTTACAACAATGCAGGTTGCCTTTGACAGACAGCCTGCATTGTAAAAGAATATTGCAACATTATGATGCTAACTGTCCAACCGTATTCATGAATGAACCTATCTCCTTACCATATTCCGGTGAGCCTTCAATAACAAGAACACGATTTATTGAGGCTTCTATCATGTCAGTAGTCTGCAATAAAATTCCAAGAGCACCATCAACACTGTCAAATTTAAATTCTACAAATGGTTTAGAACGGGTATATTTGCCCCTCCCTGCCTTTGAATTCCCTGCCTTCATGCGCAGATACGAAGCTATATCAGTTCCGGTAACTGACCATGCAAAAGTTCTGTCAGGGCTTTTTTTACAAAATTTTGATATCTCGGGATGACCGGCTTTGTTAAGCTGGCTTATTCCAAGTGGCAGTAAATAGAGCATAAGCCGTACCATAAGCTCACGGTCTTCTTTCTTTTTTGGTGGGGTTTTCCTGCCAATGATTTTAAGTGCCAGTAATAAATTTACTGCTTTCATTAACAGTTTTAATTTAGCTAAACCTTTTATTGATGGCACTGCTGGCTTGCCGGCAAAAAATGAATTCATTGTTTTTACATCTTTAAAGGTGAACACAATATCAGGCTTTTCGTGGATGCCATACTTTACATCCAGCACACCATCTGTAAACTGCAAATATGCACCAATATCTCCAGCCTCATCCTTTGCAATAAACTGCACCACACCATTAACCCCTTTGTACTTTGCAGCCATCTTTGGCTTGTATTCCAGTATTACTTTAGTAAGTGGCAATGCGGCTTTTAGAAAAATTGTTGACGCAAACAATTCATTCTGGGTTGCCATATTACACCTCGTCTTCCCAGTCTTCAGTTTGTTCAAAATCCTTGCCCATAATCTGCCGTACTTTTTCAATAATCTTATTCTGATCAAAACCATAATAGTTTTGCAAATCTTCAGGCAGTCCAATGATAGCATATTCATCAGGGATGCCAACTGATTCAAACGCGCAGGCTTTCCCACTTTTTACTATAACTTCAGCAACTGCACTTCCCAATCCACCATAGATATTATGGTCTTCAAATGTCACAATTCGCCGTGTTTCCATAACCGCTTTAAGTATTGCTTCTTCATCTATAGGCTTTATAGTATGCATGTTGAGAACCCGCACACTCAGTCCATCTTCTTTTTCAAGAATACCTGCAGCATGATAGGCATTATACGCAGCAGCACCACAGGCTATAATTGTGATATCAGTACCATCTTTAAGCTGAACTGCTTTGCCTATCTGGAATCCATAATCAGACTTTTCGTACAGGAAGGGATCAAAACCACGATTGATGCGTATATACACTGGACCTTTATATTCATACGCAGCAATGACCGCATTTGCAGTTTCAATACCATCTGCTGGAGCTATCACCACCATATTTGCAAATGAACGCATTACCGCTAAATCCTCAGTGCAGTGATGTGTGGTACCTGCCTGCCCAAACGATGTCCCCGCATGGGTGGCAATAATTTTTACATTAAGCTTTGGATAACAAATATCAGTACGCACCTGCTCAGCAGCACGAAGGGATGCAAATACAGCAAATGTGGATACAAACGGAGTGAGCCCCGATTTTGCAAGCCCCGCAGCCATACCAAACATATTCTGCTCAGCAATGCCTGCATTAAAAAATCTGTTTGGAAACTTTGCCGCAAACTGACCAATCTTTGTGGACTTGGCTAAATCGGCTGAAAGTCCCACAATATCATTATGCTTTTCAGCTAAGTCACATAAAACCTTACCATAAATTTCAGCAGTTGACATATTGGCAGTGTCAACGATAGTATATGTTAATCCATCAGCAGCCATTGTTTTCCTCCTTATTTACATTTCACAATAATGTTTGTCTATACACGCTTTGGCAAGCTCAACCTTTTCACTATCCAGCCCACCATAGTGCCATTCGTATTTATCTTCCATAAAGTCCACGCACTTGCCCTTAATTGTATGTGCAATTATAACAACTGGTGCTTTATCTTCTTTTTGTGCGTATTCAATTGCATCAGCTAATTGATTAAAATCATGTCCATCAACTTCTTTTACAATCCAGCCAAAAGCTTTCCATTTATCAGCAAATGGTTCAAGACGCATAACCTCTTCTGTTGGGCCATCTATCATCATTCTGTTGCGGTCAACGATAGTTATTAAATTAGTAACCTTATAGTGGGCGGCAGCCATTGCAGCTTCCCACACCGAGCCTTCATCACACTCACCATCTCCCAATATGCAATACGTAAGCCATGATTTATTCTGCAACCGTGCACCTAATGCCAACCCCACCGCTATTGGCAAACCATGCCCTAATGAACCAGTGGATACATCAACACCCGGAACCTTGTTGCCATCTAAATGCATTCCTAATATTGAACCGGTGTGATTATACTCTTTCAGTAAATCTTTTGGAAAGTAGCCTTTATCAGCAAGGATTGGTGCATATCCAACACCCGCATGTCCCTTGCTCAAAACCACCCTATCTCTGTCGGGCCATTGTGGATTTTTGGGATCAATATTTAAATACTTATAATAAAGAATAACCATAATTTCAGTAAAACTTAATGAGCCACCCACATGTCCACCACCAGCCCAATACACAGTGTCAATGGTATCCTTTCGTATCTGACATGCTTTTTCATTTAGTTGTTGTAATTCCTGCTGGCTTAACGGCATATATATCCTCCTTGTTCTCAGTAATTTTTATTGAAATTCTTATGGGCGATAGTTACTGCTACAATAACCCCCTTTATGGTACAATTGCAAGCATTAATATTTTCCACCATATTTCTTCTTCAACAATTTGCATACATCATCAACGATATTCCATGTCTTCTGAATATCCTTCTCCGTATGTGCGGCTGATACAAACCAATTGTGATGCGAAGTAAAATAAGCACCACGTGCTGTACACTCAGCACACCATTCCTGATGTAACATATTGCTTGGATCATTGGTAATGCGGACATACGGCATGGAATATGCGCCGGTAACTTTCAAATCATAACCATACTGTCCACATATTTTAACCATGCCATCGAAAAGCTTTTTGCCAATCTTATTCATAAGTACAGGAGCATTAATCCTTTTTAATTCTTTCAATGTAGCAAGAGCAGCAGCCATAGGTACAGCCTGATACCAGTAACTGCCTGTATAAAAAACCTTTGCAGCAACAGTCCGCAGTGCATCAACACCAACCAGTGCTGAAATAGGATAACCATTGGCAATAGCTTTACAATAACATGCTAAATCAGGTTTAAAACCAAAATACGCCCCAGAGCCGCGCATATCAAGTCTGAACCCACAACGAACATCATCAATAATAAGCACTATGCCATGCTTGGTACACAGGTCTCTAATGCGTTGCCAGTAGCCAGTAGCAGGGAATTCACTATCGGCAAATGTTGGATGATGATATGGTGTGGCAATAAATCCTGCAATACCATCGGGATTGGCGGCAATTGCCTCTTCAAACTGTGTAATATTATTCCATTCTATACCAATGATGTTTGCAATATCTTCTTCTATTACACCATAATGACCATAACCCTGCATCCATGGCGCAACACCATGGTATCCGCCTTTTATCATAACAATTTTTTTCCTGCCAGTTGCAGCGCGGGCAATCATTATTGCTAAATTGGTAACATCACCACCATTTTTTGCAAAGAAAGCCCAATCAGCACCAGCAATAGTAGAACATAACATTTCAGCTAGTTCCACCATGATTTTACCAGGTGCTGACATGCAGTCGCCTTTTTGTCGTTGCTGGCTTGCTGCGGCTTCAACTTTGGGATTATTATATCCCAGCACCATTGGGCCATATGCACACATATAATCAATAAATTCATTACCATCAATATCCCAAAAGCGCGAACCCTTTGCCCTTTCAGCATAAAATGGATACATTGTGGGTGGAACAAGTGGTGCTGGGCTAAAATGACCTGGGATACCGCATGGTATAACTTTTAAAGCACGCTGAAACAATTTTTGAGAATTAGAATATGTATACGTTTTACTTTTTATTTTTGCTGACGAACTTTGTGTTGTTCCTTTAGCTTCTAGTTTCATAATAACACCTCATAAAAAGATTTTATGCTAAATATAAAGCAATCCTGTCCAAAACAGGACTTACTGCATCCAACCATTCAATATGCCCTTTAGTAGCAACAGCACCAGATGCTATTGCACTGAATGCATCCATCTTGCCATTTAAAAAATCATTGGCTATTTTCATTGATTTGAATTGTAATACTGCAAGTGGTTGTTCATGGTAGCCTTTATGCACTTCAAACCCGTTGTCTTTTTGTTCAATATACACAGCAGGGCCTTTATCAACATTCATCATCAACATGCTTCCTTTGATTTTCTTGGCTATGTGTTTTCCAATGGGATCAAAAAGTAGTAATTCTTTCAGTGCAAATAAAGCGGTGTTTAACGTCATGACTGTATTTATTGTTACAAACCTGCTATCCTTTAATTTTTGATCATCAGGCTTCAGATAGTATTCTAATCGTTCAGTGAGTTTTGGGAATTCTTTTGTTAAAAATCCAAGTTTTGTTAAGCCCTTTAGTGGGATAGGATTTGCTTTGCCATCAAACATTTTGTTGAGATGTGCAGGTGAAGTAAAAAACAACACAATATCAGGTTTTTTTTCAGTGCTATCTGTAACAATACATTTTCCATTTTCAAAAATCAAGTTTACATTTCCGCTACCCTTAACAGTGAACTTTATTACAACGTTCCAATCTTTAATAAGTTTTTTTGCTTCTTCATCATACTGAACAAGATCTTCAATATTTTGTAAAACAGCATAGAGATGTAACCGTGATTTTATGAAATCATAATTCATTTTCTTCCTCCTTTAAATTATAAAATATATTTAGAAAAATGCATTTATGATATTGATTCTTCACTTCACTCTGATTAATGATGTCAAAAATTTCTCATCACTGTAGTTATCTCATTATCAAATAAATGAGTGAGTACTTACTCATATATAATATACAAAAAATATGTCAACAAAAAAAATATTTTTATTTTTTATATTATTGTACATAGCGGTGAATATTTTTTTTCGGAAAGGTTAAATTCAAGTGATTGTCGCTTGCCATGTTCATCAATATACTGCGCCTGAAATATATCGCTTATCTCAGCTCCATTTTTTAATTCAATATAGCCATATTCAATTAATTGAAGCAAAAACGTTCTGATAATCCCAAATGACATTTTTTGTATATTCACATCACCATGATGCTCATGATCATATAAGCCTAAATTTACATCAGCAATTTTATAATCACCCAACACTGCATCAATATTAATTCCTGTCTCAACACCATACATCTGCCAGAAGCTCACCTTTGTAAAAAATGAAAGCGTACCAGCAACTTCCCCGCTTAATGGATAGGCTAATTTACGCAGTGGTTCTAAATTACTATGAACTATCGCCGAAAATAAAGGTTGTGCCACATACTTTTTTACCCTGCCCATTTCCCGCCAGAAACTTGCTTTGGCAAAATCATACCCTTGCAATACTGCGCCAGCCAGTCCCAACACAAAATGTATACCAAAATATTGTGCAACAACATCAGCATCCAGAAAAACTACAACAGTATTATATATATCTGCCTTATATCCAGTAATAAGATAATACAGGGATCTTCGCATGTCGGCACCCTTGCCTTTTTCAAGGCCCATATCGGGCACATTAATAGCATTACACACTATGACCTTTGCTCTGCTGCTTGCTTCCTTAGCTTTTATCTCGGTCAATTCTTCTTTTTCATCATTAACACGTCGATGAGACATAAATATACCATCAATACTTTGTAATGTATCTATAAGCTTTATTTTTTGATATATAAGTTCCGCCTCACGCTCACCAAAAGTGGAAAATATCACATAGATTTTTCTATTTCCCTTTATCTTTACAAGGCTTTCATCATTGAAATCAGTAGCTTCAAAATAATCGATTACACTCATAATTATCTCTCTTAAAAAAATATTTAAGTTTTTTCTAAAATACTTGTAACATTTTGGTGTTTCTATTGTATATTATATACAGGATAGTTCAAGTAATAATTTTTTCGATAGTAGGAGATAGTTATGAAATCAACAAAAAGAACATATACAATTCAGTGCATAAAACCATTAAACGAAAAACAGATTATCAATATACAAAGCCTGTTAGGTGTTGATTCTATAGAGTACCGATATCCCAAATTTACTATACAGTATGACTTACAATTTATTAACCGAAAGCTAATTCTAAAGCATCTACAGCAGGAAAAAATAGTGTATAAAAAATCACTATTTCATAAAATAGCAAATGCCCTTGAAATTTTTTCAGAGAAGAATATAATCAAAAATAACAGGCTTTTGCCATTTTATAATTAATTTTATTTTTATCGATGCAAATACACCAATGAAACAAATACTCTTTTTACTGCTAATAGTATTCCTTTCTTGTTCAACATCTGATAAGCAGTTTTTTGAAGAAGTGTGGCATAATCAGGTATTACATACTGACACTTCTTCTTTGTATGCACCCCATTATAAGAATGGGGAATTTTTTAATCCATGGATGCCCATGAAAGATAGAAGCTTTTTTCATTTTCTTAAATGGAAATTTTCTAATAACTCATATTCATATACTGAAGAAGAAAAAAGTTATTTGCCACAGGTTATTCCAAATCCGTTAGAAAGGATACATGCTCTTGGAAATTCTGATTTTATTATGTGGATTGGCCACAATACCTTCCTGATTAGAATCGATGGAACTTATTTTATTATTGATCCAATATTTTCTGAAAGGGCACTGCTGCCTAAACGCTTAACCCCGCCAGGAATAACTATTTATGAACTCAAACAATTAACAAATGAAATACATATCATAATAACTCACAACCATTACGATCATCTGGATGAAAACAGTATAAAGCAATTGCCCAAAGAGGCAATATGCTATGTGCCGCTTGGCCTGAAGGATTATTTTATTTCATTGGGAAGAAATAATGTTGTAGAACTTGACTGGTGGCAGGAATTTGTTTTGGAAAATAAATTTAAAATTGTAGCACTTCCAAAACAGCACTGGTCTAAACGTGTTACACAAGCTACCAATAGTACACTATGGGCAAGCTATATGCTGATCACTCCCAAACTTACTATATATATTGCAGGTGATAGCGGCTATTTTATTGGTTATCAAGAATATGGTAAAAAATTTCCACATATTGATTATGCATTATTACCAACAACTGCCTATCACCCACGATGGTTTATGCACTATGCCCATATGGATGTAAATGAAGCACTCATGGCATTTGAAGATTTGGGGGCACAGTATTTTATACCCACTCAATGGGGAACCTTTGCTCTTGGTGAAGAACCTCCGGGTTTTCCGGCACTTGATCTTAAAAGAAAAATTGCTGAAAATGGATTGGATCAAAAACGGTTTTTAATTATGGATATTGGGGAAATTAAAATATTAAGAAAATAAACCCTTTTAACCCCCACCTATTTGTGGAAATATAGCAACTACATCCCTGTCTTTTACTTTATCATGTAACTCAGCATGTTTACCATTAACCAGAACCACCAGTTTTTCTTTCCTGGAAATTTTTAATTTTTTGCGAATAGTATCAATGGTTACCGGTTTTTCTATTTCAATTTCTTTTACATCAAATCTTCCCTCTTGTAGTGATGCAAATAGTTTAACAGTAATTTTCATTTTAATTAACAACTACCAATTTAACAAATATTAAATCATTATGATGTTTTTCCATTAATGTAATGGCCTCTGAATTATGCAATAAATTATCATTATATTGTATAAACCATTTTTTATAAATGTTCTTATTGTTTTTTATTAACGATAGTAATGTTTTCCCATCTATAAAAATACCATTTCTTAAAAACAGTATTGCAGTATCGGATAAAACAGTATTAAACAGCTTAAGGGTAATTATTGCTTCTTTTCTAATTGTAGTGGTACCCTTATTAGGTGTTGTAGCATAAGAGATGGTATTACGAAAAGATTGGAAAGGGCTCCTTATCCGCATAACTGCGCCAACAAGACCAGGCATAGCTCCTGATAACGATAATGTTGAATCATCCTCTATAAAACTATTAATAAGATCATCTACCGGTTTGTTGTCTAAAAATACTGTTTTTATGTTATTTACTATATATTCCTCACTCAAACCACATTGAAGAAGAAATTCCATTATTGAACTACCACTATAAGTTTTTATGCAAAACCCTTTTTGCAAAATGGGTATAAATATATTAATTTCATCATGTGGTATTGATATATTTATAGGGATATCATGCTGTATAGTCATTGTTAATTAGCACCAAAAAAGCAAATAAAGGGACAATCTATATTATTACACCAATAGATTGCCCCTTTTTTATTCAATACAACTCACCAGTTAAAGACCTGATCCAGTTCTTCATCCTTGACCTCAAATACTACATTATGTGGCGCTATTTTTTCTTTTCTGAAATAATGAGGCAAACGATCATGCTCTTTGGTAAAACCGGCACGTGTATTAAAATTTCTTTCCATCTTCAGTATCTTTTTGCCCAGTTCTACTACATCTGAATCTTTTAAATCCCAGCCATAAAATGCATTTATCAAATCAAGCATTGACTGAAATGTTTCCGGTTGGTCCATAATTGCAAATGCTATAAATAAACACATTCCTGTTGAATCTATTGCAGCAGTAGCTATCTGAAGATTTCTAGATAATTCAATCTGGCCTTCCGGTTTCAGTGGATCAACAAAGCCACCTACTTTTAAGATATTCGTTGCTATTGCATATCCAGCAGTATGATCAGCTCCCATGGTACTGGTTGCATAGGTCACCCCAATACCCTGAACTGCCCGCGGGTCATAGGCTGGCATAGCCTGACCTTTAACGACAGGCGCCCTCTCAATTCCAAAAGCTTTTGCAGTAAATGCGGCACCATTGCCAAGTATTCTGCCAAGCGGTGTTCCTTTTCCCACCTCATGAAGCAGTTTAATTGCAGCTTTCCCATCACCAAATTTAGCAATGCCTGCTTCCATGGCAACAGCAATAGTTGCACCCATTTCTATAGTATCAAGTCCATAATTATCATCCCAGTAATCAAGAGTTGCTATCACGTCTAAATCATCAATTCCACAATTGGCGCCATGCGCCCAGACAGTTTCATATTCTGGTTGTTTTGTAACATAGTTGCCCTTTTTATCCACGTAGATTCCTGAACATTGTATAACACAACCTCTATGGCATCCATGTGTTGCAACACCTCCCCGTTTTGTTTCTATTTCAGCACACATTTCGCCACTAATCTTTGAAACACCTTCAAACTGGCCTTTACTGAAATTATTTGTTGGATAAGCACCAGCTTCATTTATGATATTTGCCAGTACATTGGTTCCGTATGCTGGCAATCCCTGACCAGTAACAGGATGTTTTTTAAGTCCATCCACCCAACGTTTATTTGCTTCTCTAAATTTTTCAGGATCTTTTGGCTCTCTATTTTTTAATCCAGTTTCATCAATCACAATAACTTTAACTCCCTTTGAACCCATAACAGCACCAACTCCACCACGGCCTGCATGTCTTGTTGGTCGTACTTCCATATCAGTAATTGCTATTGATGCTGCTGACATTTTCATTTCACCGGCAGGGCCTATTGAGATGCATGCAATTTTTTCGCCAAATTTTTTCTTCATTTTGTCAATCAAATCATAATTAGGCAGCATTTTCAGTTTGTTATCTTTTTCTATTTTTACTCCTTGTTGATTAATAAATATCTGGTACATATCATCACTAGCAGGTTTTCCTTCAAGAACTATTGCAGCATATCCAAGCCGTGCTAAAGCCTGTGCAGCCTGTCCACCTGCATTAGATTCCTTAATGCCACCAGTCAACGGGCTTTTGCACCCAACAGAAATTCTTCCTGACATGGCCGCTGCTGTTCCACTTAGAAGACCGGGAGCAAAAACAATTTTATTTTCCTCACCTAAAGCATGACATAACGGCGGCACTTCACTGGAAATGATTGCGGAAGTTAAACCCCGGCCTCCCAAACCAGCATAATTGCCAATGGGCTCTGTTTTAACTTCAGGGCCATCTGACCCACTCATATTAATACGTAAAATCTTATCCATACCTTTCCTCCATCCTTTTTAATTTATTAGTAAGTACTCATCCCTTGTGGGAATTTTTCCCTGTTTAGCTGACAGTAATCCAGGGAAAAAACATGCCACCATCAGTTGAGTAATTACGCTTTTTAGTACACAATTTGAATTAATTCAATGATAGGCGCTAAAACGAAGATTACAAAATAACAATATGATAAGCGAGGAGTACAATTACAATGATCGAGGTAGAAACTACAGATAACAAATAATCTTGTTAATATATTATTTTATCAGTAAATCTGCGTCAAGTACAATTTTTTATTTTTATTAGCAAAAAGAATGTCATTTTCTAATTCAATTTAACCAGCTTGTCCTTGAAAAAAATATTTTGACATAGCATGTATCATTAATAAAAACTTTCACAATAAACCATGGTTTAAAAAAACTTGAGATAAGCATGGAGAATGTTGTGATTATCATAGATATTTTTTTACAATAAAGGCTTCTGAAAACCTTTATTCCAGAAGCCTTTAGTGTTATAGTTATATTAGTAAAGTTTTTACATGGATTTTAACAATGACTGCTTTAGAGGTATTGCAGTTCCATATTTTTGATAATATTCTTTTGACACAGAATCAAATTCATTGATTATTTCAACTTTTGTTATTCTAAAAAACTCATCTCTGGTATATTTAATTGTGCCTATATATATGGCTTTATCACCAGGTTGTATATTAGCCACCCAGCCAGCAGGTAAATATACATACATTGGTTGATATTCACTATCCAGTCCCATCATGATAAAAGTATAGTAAAAATATAATGGTTGATTTTTAAATTTAACAAAAAATGTTTGGGAATTTTCTGCTTCTATTGAATTGGTAACCTCTTTAAAACCAATTTCCAGGTTATCAATCTGTGTCAATTTATTTGAACAGTACAAATATATACAACCTGCTTTACCCTGAACAGTATTTATCTTTTTATAATATTCTGAAGGATTTAATGGAGGTTCAAGAATAACTTTACCTACCAATAATACATCATCCTTTCCTAAACTGGATACTGAACTTATCTTTTGTCCTGCTGTGCAGGATAGCAAACCTGATACAAAAAGTATTAGCGCAATACTAAAGTATTTTTTATAATTTAACTGTTTCTTCTGCATTTATCCAGCTCCTTTCTTGAATTGTTTTTTCAATAATTGGATACCATGGCGATTTCTTACTTATTTTATTTTTCAAAATCCATTCCAATATTTCTCCAGGATTATCATTTTCTACCTTAACCATGCTAAATGTTGTATTACTTCCCAAAAGTATTTCTGATACTGACAATTTCTTTGGATCTATTCCATATTTATATGTACCCATATAATAAACTCCTGGTTTTTGTATACGGACCAGGAAAGGTCCAGGTCCATATCTATATATTCCGTAATAAGAACCGTTACTACCACTGAATCCAAACTTCTGTGCTAAGGTTTGTTGAAAAAAACCGGTTACTCTATACGAACCCATCTTTAGATCTTGTAACCAGAAATAGCCCTTTTGCTTATGAGCATCAGCTTTATATGCTTTTGTTTTTTCAGTAAGCGAACAACTAACTAAATCAACATGTTGAATTGACATATCACCATCAGCACTTTCAATTCTGCCAAATATAAACGATAATTGGCTGAAATCTTTAGAATCTTTAGAATCTTTAGGTGTTGTTGCGCATGATAGATACAAAACTACAGAAATGATAAGCAAGAGAAGCAATGATTTTTTTCCCATATACCCTCCTTTTAATAAAATATTTTGTGTATACTTCCATTTCTCTACTAAAATAAGACTCATAACTAATTTTCTTTTTTTTTACACCTCATTATCTTCAGGGAAAATTTTTTTTAATTTGATAATATATCTAATAGAATTCTATTGCCTTACAGCTCATATGCACAGTTAATGTTGAAAATCATTTCCTTCCTCCCTGTTTCAAATGAGTCTTTACTATCACCAATATAATTAAACAATCCAGCCATATAATTATTAAATGTTAAATTGGTATAAAAATTGAATGTAAATGTTCCAATTAATGTTACATAATCAGATATTTTATATTTATCACCAATTATAACACCAAGTGGCGCTTCCAGTGTACGATAGTTATATCCGTATTTTTCATCTTTACCTTTACTATAATAAAAGCCCGTATTAATTCCAAAAAATATTTGATTATATTCTCTATTCAAAATATCATAGGAAATTAAATAAATAACTCCAAATCTTTCACCCTTGAGTGCATTATTTGTTTTATCAAATGGAATGTAAAATCGTAAGTATTCAAATCTTAATTGACTATTATAAACATAATCAAAATCGTCTGCATCATCATAAAAGACTGAAAAACCATAATCGTGGGAATACGTTTTATTATTCTGTACTATACCAACATCTGAAAATATACTATTGGGAACCTCTAATTCTGATTCTGGTTTTATTGTATAATCCAACATGGAAAATGAATACTGCATACCAAATCCTATATGCGATGAATATGCATCTGAAGACATTACAATAATGCATATAACCATCACTATACCTAACACAAAATTAAACCATTGATTTACTGTATATTTTTCACTTAGCATCGTTACACAGCTCCTGAAACATTTTTAATAGAATTAGGTACTAAAATGAATTATATAAATATATCTCCAAATTGATATACATAACTACAGTTTATTATAAATTCATTTCTTCCTGTTGCAAAACTAAGTACACTATTATTGGCTCTACTGAATCCAACTAAAAAATTTTCATTATTATTTATGAAATGATTGTAAAAATTATACGTTACGGATAGGACAATTGCTGAATTTTGACTTACTTTGATTTTATTTCCAACAACAATACCTAAGGGTAATTCCAAAACTTGATAGTCTGTATTATTAATTGAAGAATTTCCCTGACTATGATATAGTCCAGTAGTTAACGCAGCATAAAGACTATTAGATTCAAAAGAAAGAATATTCATTCCAATATTTACAGTAAAACCATAACGCATTCCCTTAATGGTATTATTAACAGTATTGAACGGAATGGTAAAATAATTGTATTCCAATCGCAACTGAATAAGACCCAATTGTTCAAATTCACTACCATCATCAATAATTAAACATAAACCATAATCTTTTGATCTAGCTTTTGTACCATTAACAATACCTACTTGAGATAAAGCATCATCGCTGTCATATTCTAAAAAGTCATCTTTAACAATTTTATATTTCAAATATGAATATGAGTATTGTACGCCAATTCCCAGATAGGTGCAATAAACGGTTGTTGGTATTATTAATGAATGCAGTAAAAGAACGAAACAGGTAAATATCAGATATGATCTAATTTTTTGAGTTGTAATTATCCTATTCATAATTTTAGTATTATAGTTATTATATTTAAATTTATAAATTTAAAACTAATTATGAATTAATAATTTTAAAATGTAATAGTACGACACGTAGAAAAAATTCCACCAGAATGCTTTATTTTATTAAAATTATAGCATTTTATATATATTATATACTTTTTGATTTATCTTGTTCATACAATTGATATCGTATTTGGTATTATGTCAATTATTTTTTTATTTTTTCTTTATATATTTTATATTTTTTTTATTATGGCACAAAATAGCCAGCCCATTCTGTGCCCTTCTGGCCTTTGTATGAAACATTGACAGTAAGATCTGACCACCATCCCTTCAATGATTTCATTTTAAACGTTGAATAAATTAATACATAGCGATAATCATTGGCCTTTTTTATTGCATCATACACTAACCGTAAGCCATCTAATTCACTTCCTTTATAAATTGCTCCACCCGTTTCCTGAGCTATACGCACTAAAAGTGGCGATTTTGTTTTTAATGTAAGAATATACACTGGAATAAAATGCGATCTTGCATAATCAATAACGATATCAGGAGAATAGGCTTTGAAATCGTTTTCGTCTGCGTCACCATCTGTAATGAGTATTACACCACGCCGCGACATTTGAGGCAATACCTCGCTGATTGCTGTATAAAGTGCCTTGCCAATATCACGTCCATTGCCATAATCAAATGTCTTTAATGCTTTCAATGCCCTGCGCCTGCTCCAATCATACGGATTTGCTACCCAATAGTCAGCTGCAAAATTAATAATCTTGAGTTTATCGTTTTTGTGCATCTTTTGTAAGATAAATTCAGCAAGCCATGGCACGTCATTATGATAGGTTTTCAGGGAACCTGAACGGTCAACACACATAACCATTGAAGCTGCTGGTATCATGTTTTTAAGATAATCAGCACTTAGATTTGCGATTGTTGCTCCATCCTCAATGATAGTAAAGTTTTCTTTTGTCAATCCATAGATTGGTCTGCCATAGCGATCACGGATATTGCAATACACTGCTACAGTAGGGAATTTTTTTGCATCAACATTGGTTACTTCTACTTCAATATTGCTTATCTGTTGCTGTAGTGGTGAAAATACATATATGGCTTCATTTTTATTGCTGCATGCATACACAAACCCATTATTATCCATAACTGTTGAAGTAAGATGATAAAATTTCTTTTTTCCTTCCCAGTTAACGAACCACTGTGATTGACCTGTTTCAAAGTTATACATAAAAAGACCTTTTTTTTCATCACTCACAGCCATGAGATTGCCCTGGATAAAGATTCCACGGGGTACAACAAATTCCGATGGTGTAAGGTTCTCAACAAAATTACCTGAATCATCAAAAACAGCTATTCGTTTGTTGTTTGTATCTGTAACATATACGTTTTCATTACGCACAGCCACATCGGTTGGTTTATTCAGTTGACCTTCATATTCACCAAATTGTCCAAATGCCAGTATGAATCTTCCATCTAAACCAAACTTTTGAACACGGTGGTTGCCACTGTCCACCACATATAAGGAACTATCGCCCCCAAAACAAACGCCTTCAGGGCCATTAAACTGGCCTTCCGCATTGCCTGAGCTACCAATTGTTTTAACTACTTTGCCATCAGTGTTGATGACTAATACTTTATTGTTTGCAAAATCGCTCACAGCTAAAAGCCCTGAACTATAGTCAATACCATAGAGCTTGCCATCAAGGCTGTAGGTGCGTGTAAAAATTCCCTCACCGTTAGGGTCAAGCTTTACAAGCTTGCCATTGGGAAAGGAAGTGATATACATATTTTTATCATTATCAATAGCTATATCAATGGGTGAGGAAAAGCGGAACCTCCCTAAATTAACTGGTAAATATGAAGCAGTTTCAATAAGTTCAAACGATTGTTCAAGGGAACTGTATAACGAACCCCTGAAATTAATCATATCAATTTTATTTTGAATAAGAGGATTTTCTTTGGTCATATCAAGCAGGATTTGCCACTGTTGTAGCGCCAGGTTTGCATAACCAGCCAATTTATATGCACGTGCTAAATACTCATTTGCCATGTAATAGTCAGGATAAATCTCCAGTGCTTTCCTGAAAAATTCAATAGCAGCAAGGTAATGCATTTCATTAAAGTGATACATACCTTTAGCAACTTCACTTTTGGCTTTCTGGAAAATAGCAACCTGTTTATCTAAAGTGAGACCAACATGAGGTACAAACATTATAATAATTATTATAAGACTTACTATTTTTTTTTGCACGGCAAAACCTCTATTTACGGTCATTATTTTCTATGCTAATTTGCCGTTTATCCATCCACGGCAAAACTATTGTGTTTTTATTTTCAGTTTTAAAAAAATCCATTTGTTTTATTATCGGAATAATTAACGTAATAAGTATATGTAAGTACATACAGAAATAATTGCAATTAATTTAAATACTTGCGAGATAAAATCTGTTTTAAAAATTGTCCTGTATATGAACCTGAAACCTTTGCCACATCTTCTGGTGTGCCCTGAGCTATGATACGCCCTCCCGCATCCCCACCTTCAGGGCCTAAATCGATTATCCAGTCAGCACATTTAATTACATCTAAGTTATGCTCAATAACAATGACGGTATTGCCCTTCTCAACTAAACTCTGTAACACATCGATAAGCTTTTCCACATCAGCAAAGTGTAAACCAGTGGTTGGTTCATCAAGTATATATAGTGTGTTGCCAGTAGCCCGTTTTGATAGCTCAGTTGACAATTTAACCCTTTGAGCTTCACCACCAGAAAGCGTAGTAGCAGGCTGACCTAATTTGATATACCCAAGACCTACCCGTTTCAATGTTTCAAGCCGTGATTTTATTGATGGGATATTAATAAAAAATTCATAGGCTTCATCAACAGTCATTTCCAGTACTTCATATATATTTTTACCTTTATACCGTACTTCTAATGTTTCATGGTTATAGCGTTTACCCTTACATACTTCACAGGTTATATAAACGTCCGGTAAAAAATGCATTTCAATCTTCTTAATACCATCACCCCAACATGCCTCACACCTGCCTCCCGATACATTGAATGAAAATCTCCCCGGCTTATACCCGCGAATTTTAGATTCTGGCAAGCTTGCAAAAAGCTCACGAATTGGCGTAAAAGTACCGGTATATGTAGCAGGATTGGACCGTGGTGTCCTCCCTATGGGCGACTGGTCAACATCTATTACTTTATCAATATATTCTATACCTTCTATTTTACTAAATTTGCCAGGATAATCTTTGCTTCGCATCTTTAATGAAGCCAGTGCCTTATACAAAATGTCAATTATTAAGGTAGATTTCCCCGAACCGGAAACACCGGTAACACAGGTAAACACCCCTAAAGGGAATGACACATCTATCGATTTTAAATTATTTTCTGCTGCACCTTTTATGGTTAGATATTTTTCAGCCTTTCTGCGCTTTGACGGTGTTTTGATATACCTTTTTCCACTTAAATATAATCCAGTGAATGATGATTCATTCTGTTCTATCTCCTGAGGTGTTCCCTGCGCTACCACATATCCACCATCAAGCCCCGCACCGGGACCCAAATCAATTACGTGATCAGACTCACGTATGGTTTCTTCATCGTGTTCCACTACTATAACAGTATTGCCAATATCACGTAATTCTTTCAAAGTATTCAGCAGCTTTTTATTGTCACGCTGATGAAGACCAATACTTGGCTCATCAAGAATATACAATACCCCGGTTAAACCTGAACCAATCTGAGTGGCAAGCCGTATGCGCTGAGCTTCACCACCAGACAATGTCCCCGCCGCACGGTCAAGTGTTAGATAATCTATACCCACATTTGAAAGAAATTGCAAGCGTGCCCGTATTTCTTTAAGTATTTGACGGGCTATTGTCATCTGAGTTTCCGAGAGTGAAATGTCATTAAAAAATTTTACTGCTTCTTTAATGGACAGTCCACTAATATCAGCAATATTTTTATCAGCAACTTTCACTGCCAGGCTTTCAGGCCTCAGGCGTTTTCCACCGCATGCATCACACACACGATTGCGCATGAAACCTTCCATCCATTCGCGCATATCATCAGATTGCGTTTCTTTGTAGCGACGCATTAAATTGGGAATAACACCTTCAAACTCCTTTGTAAAACGATACTGGGCTTCAAACCTTTCAATGGAATAATCAAACTTCTTGCCGTTTGAACCATACAGCACAATATTCTGAATTTGTTTTGGTAGCTTCTTCCATGGTGTTTGAGGATCAAATTTAAGATGTTTTGCCAATGTCAGCACCTGCTCTTGATACCAGTAACTTGTTGTTTTTCCCCATACCGCAAGCGCCCCATCCATTAATGATTTATCAGGATTGGCAACAATAAGCTCTGGATCAAATTGCATGATGAACCCCAACCCGTCACAGGTTTGGCACGCTCCATAAGGGCTGTTAAAGGAAAACATGCGGGGCGATAGTTCCGGTAATGAAACATCACAGTCAGGACAGGTCATTTTGGTGGAAATTAACTGTTCGTTATCATCTATGATTAATATTACCTGACCATCAGCTAATTCAATTGCTGTTTCAATTGAATCTGATAATCGTGCACGGATATTCTCTTTAAGTACTATCCTGTCAATTATGACCTCGATGGAATGTTTTTTATTTTTATCCATTCTTATTGTTTCATCAAGCAAATACACCTGTCCATCAACTCTGACACGTGAATATCCCTGCTGCTTGAACTTTTCAAACATATCCTGATACATACCCTTGCGACCACGAACTACCGGTGCAAGTATCTGTATTTTTGTCCCGACATTATGGGTTAGTACATTTTCAACTATCTGATCAATGGTTTGGGAAGTTATGGGTTTCCCACACTGATAACAGTATGGCACTCCTACACGAGCAAAGAGTAAACGCAGATAATCGTGAATTTCAGTTACAGTACCTACTGTTGAACGAGGATTGCGGTGAGTAGTTTTTTGTTCAATGGAAATTGCAGGTGAAAGCCCTTCAATAAGATCAACATCAGGTTTTTCCATCTGGCCCAAAAACTGCCTGGCATACGCAGACAACGATTCCACATATCGTCGTTGTCCTTCAGCATAGATGGTATCAAAAGCTAAAGATGACTTCCCTGAACCGGAAAGCCCTGTTATAACAACCAGCCTTTCCCGTGGAATATCAATAGAAATGTTTTTTAAATTGTGCTCCCGGGCACCTTTAATGCGAATATATTGTTGACTCATATCTGTGTAATATTAGTGGAACCGCACATTGGACAGATAATCTCCAGATCCTCAATATCTTCATCTTTATGTTTTACAATTACATCTTCCCAACGGTAATCGCAATCATCACAGGCCAAAATCACCGCTATTTGTTTTTCATCTTCTTCCACTTCATCTTCTTCAACTAAATCATCTTCAAGCATCTCTTCTTCAAGCATCTCTTCATCATCAAATGTTTCTTCATAGAAATCATCTTCATATACTTCATCATCAAATTCTTTTTCAAAATCATTTGGCATAATCTAAACCCTCTTATACAGATATTATTATGCAAAACACTACTATCAATATATGAATACTTCAAAAACTATCTAACAAAATTTTAAAAAAAATACAAAATTTTGAGGTATTTCGTGGTTACCCAGTTTATACACTACAATACAAATGTAGTGAAAAACGAATGCAAAAAATTTAAAAAAAATCGGTATAATACCTTTTTGTCAAAAAAGTTAGTATATGCAAAATGGTCAATAAAAAAAGTTATTTTTTTAAAGATTTTGGTTTTACTAATTTTGCAGGTGTTTGCTTCATAGTTTTTTGCTCTGGCTCTGATTTTTTCATTTCAATAGCATCAGGCAATGTATCCAGCGTGCTCAATAGTACATCCCATACACCAAAAAAACCACCTGCTGAAGAATATTCTTTAAATTCCACTGTTAAGGTTTTATTAACAATAAATTCACGGGTGATTTTAAGTACAACAGTGCTGTTTTCAACTATCATTTCACTGAATGCAAGTTGCTTCACAGGATTGTTATTACAATAGATGACACATAAAGCGTCAATAGGTGTTTTTTCAGGATGATCATATGTCACAAAATTTATATGCAGGTAATATGAATTCTCATTTAAATTTTCAAAGACAAGCTTAGATCCATATTTTGAAATGAACCATGCACAGTTATCAATAACTGGCTTATCGTCGTAATTAACGTTACAATAATATACTTTACCCCATTCAGAAATTTTTTTGTAATCTAACGCTGTTATCCAGTTCCATTGTATCAAAAAACTATCCTTAGGAGCAAGCTGGTACACCTTAATTATGGGCGATAGTTCCTGGGAATAAATACTGGGGCATATTGATACTATTGTTATAAGAATTACTATTAACTTGATTTTCATACTCACAATATTTGAGGGAATATATATCAATTGCAACAATTTTTTTAATTATCAAAATAGAATAAATTGTTACACAACCACAAAATTCACATCCAACTTTTCATTTTCATTTAATGTTTCTTCATGAGATGTTTTCCTAAAATATTTTACACACAGCACCTGATTTCCTTTATCATTATATTTAATTTCATCAAATATTTGTCTTGCAAGGGATATACCTCTGCCATGTTGTAAAATCATTTCATCCTGCATTGTAGTGGTTTTGTTAAGAAAGGTTTTGTGATCAAATCCTTTCCCCTGATCTGTTATTTTTACCATGAATTTTTCACTGTTAACCAAAAACTCAACCTTTACCTTTTTATCTTTATTGGGTTTTTCATTAATCTTTTGTGAAATATATTCAAAGTATTCATCATTTTGCATTTTTAATAATTTATCCTGATATGTTATTTCAAGGTTTCCATGTTCTATAGCATTAATAAGTATTTCACTTACCGCCAATCGAATCTGTGAGACAACATTCTGCGGCATAAATTTTTTCACATTAATCACAATTCTATGAGTGATTGCATCGGCTGCCAGCAGCGAATTGGTTATTTCATACCTGGCATGTTCATTAACAAATGACGATACAAGCTCATTTTCCACTAGTTTTGATGCCTTGCCAATTATTTCTATACTTCCGTTTCGCTTCACGCTTTCAAGTGATATTACCATTTCTACAGGTTCAATCATTTTATGTGTTTTTAATTCAGCATAAAATTTGGTTTTTTGTTTTTCCTGCAAAACCTGTTCAATATTTTTTAAAAGCATCTGCTTTTTAAAGGAGTTATTGTCATCATCAAAGTATAAATATTCAATAATATTTTTCCCCACAGCATCAGCAGGTCTAATTTTGAGGTCTTTCTTAATTGCACTATTTACGGATAAAATAGTACCGGTAGTATCAATTGTAAAAATTATATCATCTGTTGATTCAATCAAAAACCGGTATTTTTGTTCAGATAAAGAGATTTTTTCATTTGCTTTTTCTAGCTGTTCAGTTCTTTTCTTTACCTTAAATTCCAGTTTCTTTCTAAACCTTTCAATAATCTGTGCTGAATACCAGCTTCTTACTAAAGTAAATACTGTTAACAGCCCAAAAGAAATACATCCGGTAATAAGATAATATCTATTCAGGATGTTAATTCTTTCGTTTGCAGTTTTTTCAATATCAGCAACAATTATATCCATCATTTGTAATAATTTATTTTCGTTCACTACCGAATTGTTAATTATGTTTTTATAGTCATATTCCTTTATTTCATCATAATTCACTATATATGACAATAACTCATCATTCATTTCCTTGTATAGTTGTGCAAAATTAACTATCTTTTCATGAACGTCTTTCATATCTTTTGACATCAGGCCAAGATTAAACAGGCTGTTGTGAATGTGCTGTGTGTTATATGAATATTCATGAATTTTCCTATTATAGACATCAAATGAATGCCCTTCAACAATTATGATTTTCCAGCTGTTGAATTGCTTTTGAATCTCAATCTGTATATTTTTTGCTGTTCCAACTAAATCTATGATATTGAATAGTGTTTTATTATATTTATATACAGCATAAAAACTTGCTATTCCTGATATAACCATAATAAGAATAAAGGGAACAAAAATATGTTTCACAGAAAAGTATTTTATAAATATCCGTTTCCAGCTAATCATGGTTGTATCACCTGCATTCAATTTATGGGGTATTAATATCAATGCAGCATTAAGAAATTATAATATAAATATAAAATATTTATTTATAGCAGATTTACTGAATATTTATTGCAATAGCTATTAACCTAACTTGCTATATAGCATTTATTATATACTCACTGCATGCATTACAGTATCGTTGCAATAGCGTTTTATTTGTTTATCTCATAGAACCTTTGAGTGATACCAGTTAAAAGAAATAAATTGTTCAATTTTTCTTTTTCAAGAATATTTTTATTGCAAAAAGAACATTATAAAGCTTTCCCTTAGCATCAAAAAATTTCTGCTTAGGTTAGATACAGATATTGATTCATTAAAAACTAAAAAAGCATGCAATGTACTAAAAAGTTTTACGATATAACTGTTATGTGAGTAAGTGGCTCCAACCCATGCCCTGAATCATCGGTGAGAATCTCAAACGCGCACCTGTTTTGTGTTTGTAAAATAATTTCTTCATTCCCAATTGTACATATCAGCTGGCATGAAGCAATTTTTGTGTTAAGGCAGTGTTTAATGCCGCCTGGCGGATTATAATACGGTAAGCACACAAAATCTTTTGATAACGCAAAGATGGAACCCTCAATACTGATACCACTCTTTTTTGCATTAAAATCCCAATAGAAATGTCCAAAATGCGCACGGCCAAATGATTCACCTAATGTATTGAGTGCATATTCAGTCCCCTTGTAACGTAACACAATAGGTGTCATGAATGGTGTCCACAGTGGACCAATTTTTATCCTTGCAGTGGCAAGCTCTAAAAAGGCATCAGGCTCATTGTCAAATCCACACACCTGTCCCCATGCGTAGTAATCAGTATGCTTGGATCCCCAGTTGTGGTTCTGGCTGCCAACCCAGTTATCAATCGTCATTGTTGCTCCATTTACATTAATTGTACCATTGAATAAAGCGTTGGGCAATCCAACTAATGATTTTGCCTTTGGTAATTTTGTGGTATACAGTTTGGGTGGAAACAAAAACACTGGATCCTCATTACCTGTAAATGTCAGGTCCCATTGTATTTTTTGACCATTATAAGTAATGGTTCCCTGCAAGGCTCCAGGTGTTAACACAGCATCACCAATCACAATATTGAAATCATCCTTTGAAAAACTGCAACGAGAAATGGGATATTCCACTTTTAGTGCTGTATGTTTATCATTTTCCCCATTAAAAATGATTGCCCATAACTCTCCTATTGCATTCTCAGGTTTCCCTTTTGGTTGGAATATAGTATACCGTATCCAGAATGCCAGTGGCTTATGCGGATGATTTGCTCTGACAAAAAAACTTTCATAATGACCATTCTTTCCTGGTATATACCGTGTATAATTGGTTGAAGCCAGAAGTTCCTCTTTTTTCATATATATCCCTCTTAGAATTTTTGCAGTTTGAACAACCTATATAAATATAGAACCCACAATCCTAACGGGAAATCCGTAGTAAATATAATAAGATTTGCCATATTGTTCCAGCCATTATGATATATACATCCATAAATAAAGAAAAGCAAACCAAAAACTGATGAAGCAAATTTCATGGTTATTAGCGGAATAGCCATTTCAATATAATGCTCAGCATTTTTATACAATAAAAACGAACATACAGTTACTCCTGCCATCATCGCAACGGTTAAAATCAAATAAAATTGGCTGTGTTCCTGCGCTAACGGAAGATCAGGTACTATTTTTTGTGATAAAACATTAATAGTATTTATCAGTGTAGAACTGAAAAATATAAAAAAAATTGTTGTAATAATAAATGCAATGGCATATAAAAATCCTGTGATAGTGATCATTTGAATAATTCTATTTTTTTTCATTGTGCCCCCTTCTAAATACCTTTTAATACCATATAAATAATCTTTAATGCTCTTTTGTGTAAGATTGTTTTCAACAAATCCTGGTACTGGCACTGACACTTCAACAACAGGTGCATAATATACTATCGTGTTGTTATCATCAAGCCGAATGCAGTATTGATATCCTTCTATATTCTTTATTCCAGTGCTTGCAGGTTTGACATTTTTTTGTATGTTATACTGAGCAATATCGTTTTCAGATATTAATTGCCATTTTTGGTAATAATTACGCTTGTCATTACTTACAATTAATGTATAGTTAAATTTCAAAAACGCTACATGTATCTGCCCTTCAATAACAGATGTATTATGATTTATCTTTGCCAGTACAGTATAATAATCCAGTGTATCAACATACTGAGGCATACGTTCCCAATCAAGGATACAACTCCATACTTCTTGAATTGGTTTTTGTATTAGTATTGCACCAACCACACGAGCTATTTCGCCTTCCTGTGTTTTATTTTTTTGTTTTTTTATAATAATGTTGCCTTCACGTAGTAATTTTAGGTCATCCTGTTTTAACAGAGAATTATCAACTTCAGAGTAACTACTGTTATTTAAAACTAAAATGCCAAAAATCAGTATCACAATTGTATATAATTTTTTTTGCAAATTCATACTGTATTCCTTCATTTACGTAGTTGTTCTGCAATCTTCTCAGCAATTCTGGTTGATAATGCCATTATTGTTATCTGTGGATTTACTCCTAGTGATGTTGGCACAATGCTGCCATCGGCAACATACAGATTGTCAGTGTTGAAACATTTACCATAGCTATCAACTACTCCCCGGTTACTATCGCCACCCATACGACACGTACCTAATGGATGAAACGCAAAAATTTCAGGAATATCAGATTGTTTTACACTTGCCTCTTTTAATCTTTGCACATCATCCATTGATGTAAGAATTGAATAGTGTGTAATTGGTGTAAAAATTTTTTGTGCTCCTGCAGCAAAAAAAACTTCAGAAAGGTATACTATCCCTTTTTTCAAAGTGTCAGTATCTTTTCTATTAATAAAATATTCAGATAACGGCATATGTGTGTTTCCAAAAACTGTTCCTTCAGTAGTATCATGAACCATTACACCAAATGCTGCTATTTTTGAAAATTGTTCTGACAGATTCCAGAATTCTTTCCCTACTCCCGGAAGAGATGCCGTTAATATTGAAGGATGCACAAAAATGCCTTCAAGCATTATTCCTTCACTTGCATAGTCATCAATATATGCACCCTGTGAAACACCAACCCACCCTTTTACTTCTTCATCCATCAGAGCAACAACACGCGAACATGGATGTGTTTGAAGGTGTTTAGCAAGATGTTTATTTTTAACGCCACTTTTTTTTAATAATAATGGCGTAATCATTGTCCCACATGCACAGACAATAATCTTTGCTTTAATTGTACAACTGGCCACACTTTCTGCTCTGTCATTATATACCCTGCACTCAACTGAATCTGCTTTGTTACCTTTAAAGTGTATTTTTTCTGCCTTGCAATGCGTCAGTAAGGTTGTATTGTATCTTAATGCTAAAGGAATATAACTTACCTCTGCACTCTGTTTTGCTCCTTCAACACATCCAAACTGACATGTACCACATCCTCTGCAATTTTTGACATTATGTTTTAACGGTTTGCAATGTAAGCCCAATGCATCAGCACCGCGTTTGACAATTTTTGCACAGTTACCCAGGATATCCCAAGGTAATTCCGTTACATTAATAATCTTTTCTACCTTTTCAAAATATGGTTCTAAGTTTTTGTAATTTATATCAACCCTCACATTTTCATTCCACTGCTTAATAATATGCTCTGGCGTGCGAAAACATGTAGCCGAATTTATTGCTGTTGTACCACCAACACATTTGCCAGTAGGAATGGAAATTGGTGGGATACCAAATGATACGGTGCTGCCAGCTTGACGCCACATTGCTTTCATGTTGTTTAGAGGTTTGCCATTATAATCTTTTGTTGTGAAATATCCACCTTCTTCAACCACTACAACACTATATCCTATCACAGCCAGTTCATAGGCTACAACTGCACCACCAGCTCCACTGCCAATAATACATACATCAGCATCAAAATTATTTTTATAATTATATTTATAATCATTCAATGTATATATCATACCCTTTACCTATTTACAATGATCTAAATGCTTGTATCCAATACACTCTGCATGTTTGTCATCGTCAAAGTAAACCAGTGTAGAGATAAGCTTAAACAACATGACAATGCTTCTACCTATAAAATGCTTTTCACAATTATTCAGAAGAACCGCAACTTTGTTCACGTGAAGTGAATATATCATTTTTTTATTTTTCAGGACAGATAGCATATTACAATATGCTATACTAAAAACCACAAACAGTTTTACATACAGAGGCGTCACAGATAAAAAGCTATCAATCTGCTGATACACATAATTTTCATTTATATCATCCTTTGCAATAATCCCCTTAACGACAGTTATCAGCGTTTTTGCTTTCATTGAATTTGGAGCCATAAATTGTATATGCCACCTTAATATAGACTTTGAGTACATATTATTAAGGAATGCAAAAAAGTCAAACTTTTTTTATTTACATATTATAAAATTTGCTATATGATTATTCTTTATTAATTATTTACAGTAAGGGAGATTTTAAATGGTATTTGTAAAAAATTTTGAAGATTCTTTTCTGAAAGAATATTCTACTTCAAACTTTTCGATACAGCAAAAATCACGTATACTTTTCTGGTTCATTATTATTGCAATATTTTTAACTATATTATCTGCTGTTGCCAATAATATACTTTCACCTCAAGCTGCAACCATTACCTATAATGTTGCACAGACAATTCTTGTATTTTCTTTTTTTGTTTTCCTTTTCATGATGCCAAATAACTTTTTTTATTGATTTTATGTGCTATTACTTTTTTATTGATATTCTTAAATACTATTTTATAAAAAGGAATCAACCATGTTACCACGAACACCTGTACTTGGTATGTTTTTTGCAATGATTATCGCTATATTAATTGTTCTGATGTTTGAAATACCCGGAAGACCTTTTACCATACGGCTTGCAATATGGCTATATACTCTTTCACTTCTTCCCGGCTTAGGCATTGCTATGCTTTTTGACCCTGCACCTCGTGAAGCAAAAGAACGCTTTTTAAAAATAAACTTTTATGAGGAGAAAAAGTCATAAAAGCATTACTCTTTGACATAGATGGTACGCTCATACGTACCCATGGAGCCGGGAAACAAGCCATGGTAAAAGCAGCTATTGAAGTGTATGGTACCGCCGGCAATATGGATACTGTCAATTTTCAGGGTAAAACCGATCCGCTCATACTTATGCAATCACTGATGCCGCATGGCATATCTGAACAGACTATTTTTGAGCGTATAGAACATTTTAAAAATAAATATATTTCCTATTTATACAATGCCATGCCACAATCTGAGGCTGTTATATTACCTGGTATACGACAGCTTCTGGATATTCTATCCCATTACGATAATCTTATACTGGGACTTTTAACAGGTAATTTTTATCAGGGCGCCCTTATTAAGTTACAGCATTTTAATATATTCCATTATTTTACCATGGGTGTATTTGCTGACGATACCCATATCCGCAATGAGATGCCTTACATAGCTTTACAGCGATTGCAGTCATTAACCAATTATCAATTTAAACCTGAAGATTTAATTATTATTGGTGATACCATCTATGATATTGAATGCGGAAAAACATCAGGTGCTGTAACCGTAGCTGTTGCAACAGGATGGACAGATGCACAAACACTATTATCGCATAATCCTGATTACTTTTTTGAAAATTTTAGCGATGTTAATTCATTTTTATACACAATTAAAGAATTACGCGATGTAATAGAAATAACAGTGCAATAATTACAGGAGGAAGCAATGCAATTAGGTCATGTTGCCGTTTCATTTATTATATCATCATATGCTCCACAGATTACCGGGGGACAAATACAGGCTTTTTCATTAGAAAGCATCATTGTAGCGTTTGCTGCACACTGGCTGCCAAACCTTGATGTCATTCCAATCAAACTTGGTTGGGCAAAAGATTCTTTTCACTGCACATGGTCACATTCACTCATTTTTGCTTTTGCTGTTGCCCTGCTGCTTTTGCCATTTAATAGCGCATGGGCTGCCCTTGCACTGGTAAGCCTTATTGTGCATTATCTAGCTGATATGCCAAGTAGTGTTGGGCTGCCTCTGCTTATGCCATTTACCAATAAACGCTTTACCATTAACCTGTGGGCTGATACCGGTCACTCAGGCTGGGACGCACTTATTGGCACCTATGTACAGGCATGGACATGGATACTTGAGGGTGGTGCATTTGTTTTCCTTTTTGTCCGCATGTACCAGTTAGGCGTGTGGCCTTTTATTTCTTAGGGCGATAGTTACTGCACAATAATCTATTATGAAAACAATTAAAACTTCGTACGACTATGTAATTATTGGCAGCGGCTTTGGTGGCTCATTCCCTGCATACCAGTTAGCAAAAGCAGGGAAAGAAGTATGCATTGTTGAACGTGGTGTGTGGGTTAAGCGTGATGATACCTGCTGGGACGAATTTGCATTGCATCTTCAGGAAAAACCACTGTATCAGGGACACACACCATATTTAGTTGATCAGCAGGGAAAAATTGAAGCTGATTGGCCGTATGATACGGTTGGAGGTATGTCCACGTTTTACGGTGCTGCAGCGTTCAGGCTCAGAGTTCAGGATTTTGAAGGGCCGCCACTGCCAGATACAGATAAACGCAATACTGAACTATCATGGCCATTTGACTATTCCACACTTTCACCTTTTTATGACAAAGCCGAAGAACTTCAGTGCGTTGCTGGAATTCGTGGTCAGGATATAACCGAACCACCAAGAAAAAAAGACTATCCGCAAAAACCGCCGCTACAATTATCACGCCCTTCGCAAAAGATATGGGATGCCGCAACACAGCTGGGACTGCATCCATTTTATATACCTATGGCCATTAATTTCACCGGCAAATGTAACAGCATGCCGTGCATTCTGTGTAACACCTGCGACCATTATCTTTGCAAGATAGAGGCCAAGATGGACTTATCTGTTTCGGTTTTGCCAAAAGCAATTAACCATGGTGCTATACTACTTGATAATCATCGTGCAGTAAAAATTAATTTTACTAAAAATAAAGCGCAGTCAGTTGAAATTATTAATCAGGCAACGGGGCAGCGTCATACAATAAAATGTAAATATCTCATATTAGCTGCGGGGCCTATCGCCACACCTCATCTGTTGCTTGCTTCGGGTATTCAAAGCGTTAGTTCTGCAACACAGCATATTGGTCATAATCTAATGCGTCATATTAACGGAGTGGTAAGCGGTGTTGTCCCCTACATAGCAAATCCTGATAACACATTGGCCAAGCGGGTTGCTATCGCCGATTATTATTTTGGCGATAGTTCCGGTAAAAGCTTACCCAAAGGTAATTGGGGCATTATTCAGGATATAGCCACGCCAGGTAAAGGTGTGATAAAAGCCAATGCACCGTTTGGATTAAAGAATATTGCTGCAACATTCTCACAATTTCTTATTAACCAATTAGTCATTGCTGAAGATATTCCGCAATATGAAAATCGTGTATACTGTGCAGCCACAAAAGATATATTTGGCATGCCTGAGGTTGCTATTTATCATCGATATCATACTCGCGACCTGCAAGTCCGTGAAGCGCTCTATAAAGTAGCAAAACGGGTGTTACAGAAAGCAGGTGCAAAAATCTTTTACTATATGCCAATAATAACATTTTCCCATGCACTGGGCACCTGCAGGATGGGAAATAACAAAAATCTTTCAGCAGTAAATCCTGAGTGTCGATTGTGGGATATTAAAAACTGTTATATTACTGATGCAAGTGTGCTGCCAACTGGTGGCTCGGTTAATCCAAGTTTAACTATTGCAGCAAATGCGTTGCGCGTAGCAGACATTATGCTAAAAAGGTAAAGCTATGAAACATGATAATTTGCCTTTCATTTGCTTTTTTGGATGCGGGTATATAGCCAGGCGTCATGCAAAAATTTTACGAAAGTTGTATCCAGATATTCGTTTGGGTTTTTCTAGCCTGTATGAAAAAGATGCAAAGGAATATGCAGCACAATTTAACGGCATAGCATTTAAAAGTTATGAAGAGGCAGCTCAATCCGATTGTGATATTGCATTCATCACAACTCCCCACGCATATCATAAAGATCTGGCAATTTTAGCAGCTAATAATAAAAAGCATGTCATTGTTGAAAAGCCTGCAACACGCAATCTCAAAGAATTTGATGCCATTGTAAAAGCTGTTAACAAAAATAATGTTCGATTTACGGTAGCTGAAAATTACTACTTCAAGCCTTTTCTGAAAACTATTCATAAATATATAACGAAAGGCGCAATTGGCAAACCTTTGTATATACGGCTAACGAAACACAATCACGATACTATTGCAGGATGGCGTACAGATGCAGCACTTATGGGTGGTGGTGCATTGCTTGAAGGTGGTTGCCACTGGGTCAACGAACTTGTGTATCTTGCAGGTGCTACACCTGTTGCTGTTCAGGCTATTAAGGCAGATGTTGCATATCAAACAAACATACCTTTTGAAGATACTATTCATATCACCGTGAAATTTGACAATGGCACTTTTGGCACATTGTTCCATTCGTGGTTTGTTCCCAATACATTTAAAGGAATGGCTCTATCTAAAATCTATGGCACTGAAGGGAATATCACCTTTGAAAGCAATGGTCTGTTTACCATTGTTAAAGGCAATTGCTTTGCTTTACGTTTTTCATTCAGGGATTTTTTAGGTTTTGCTGCCATGCACAGATCTTTTATTGATAACTATCGCACACAAAAACCCTGGGAACCAGATTATATGCGTATACGCAAAGAGTTGGCATTAATTGAGGCTGCATACCGTTCGTTGAAGACCAATAAATTTGAAGAGATATAATTAAAACAAATATTGTTTTTTCACAACGTAATGAAAACTTTACTTACCAGGTTTTTACACTGCTCGTATTCTTCATGAGGCATCCACCTGGTTAATGCTTCATCTATTATTGCATTATTTCCAATCTTCATACATTTCTCAGGCCACAATGGATTATACCGCAAAAGCTCAACGTTATCAACACCATACTGGTGCAAAAATTCGGCAATGCCGGTAAGATTCTTTTCCGTTGCTGTGATTCCCGGCACAAGCGGAATGCGTGGAACAACCTGTATTCCCATGCTTTGCGATAGTTGTATAAGCTTTTTGAAATTTGATAGTATCTTTATATTTGAAACGCCACAGTACGTTTTGTGGTCTTCTTCATCAATTAATTTAATATCATAATACACTGTATCACAATATGGTGCTATAAAGGTTTCAAATTCATCCCAGTTAAAATATCCGCTTGTTTCTACAAGGGTATGAATTGCATTATTTTTACATTGTTTCAATAATTGTGAAGCAAATGGAATATTCATTAACGGCTCACCACCTGAAAGCGTCACACCGCCACCTGATGTATCAAAAAATGGCTTATCCTTTAACACATGCTGCATTACATCTTCAACAGTCATGAGCTTACCCACGATACTCATAGCACCTGATGGGCACACATCAACACACTTAAAACACAGCGTGCATTTTTTTCTATCCACAAAGTTTTGATTTTGCAAACTTATAGCATTTTCTGGACATACCTTTGCACAGCTCAGGCAAGCAATACATTCCTTTTTATCCCAGGATAACTCAACGACAGCCTTTTTACTTTCTGGATTATGGCACCACACACAGTTTAACGGACAGCCTTTAAAAAACACAACTGTTCGTATACCGGGTCCATCATCAAGTGAATTACCTTTTATTTCCAGTATTAATGTTTTCATATATTTTTTATCTTACGATTATATTCCGTATTCAGCACGCTCAATGAGTTCCAATTGCATCTGACGGTTTAATGTAACAAAATATGCATTGTATCCTGAAATGCGCACAATGAGGTTGCGATAGTTTTCAGGATGTGCCATTGCATCGCGCAATACTGCCGATGTAACCACATTCATCTGCATCTGCATCCCACCCAATGTGAAATAGGTCTTCACATACGATAACATATCAAGAACGGTCTTTTCCCGCGATTCTATTGCAGAAGGCACCACCTTCACATTAAAAGCGATATTATTGGTAAGGTTAACCGCGTCCAGTTTTGCAACATCTCTGATATTGTCTAATAGATTTTTAGAAGCAAATGGCTGAGGCGTTAATCCCGGTGTGAAAGGCTTTCCTGCCAATCTTCCCGAAGGCAGTGCACCGGTAAGTGTGCCAAAGGCAACATGATTTGACATTGACCAGAATCCAGTAGTATATACACCACCACGGTAATGCGGAATGCTTGCAAAATAATCATGTGCCCATTTAGCAATTCTGTTTGCCATTGCAACAGCTTCTTCATTTCCTGAACCAAACAGCGGAACTTTTTTGTGAACGGTTGCAAGCAATATCGCATCATTTTGAAAATTACTGTCAATAGCTTTCTTTATATCAGCAAACGTGTACTTCTTGTCATCATAAATGAGCTTTTTTATAACCATCATGGAATCAGTTACATCAGCAAGTCCAATGATTGCAGTACCAGAGCTATTATACTTTGCTCCACCTTTTGTTAAATCCTTGCCTTTTTCTAAACAGCCTTCAATAAATGCTGAAAGCAGCGGTGTAGGACGTAAATACTGATGTGCTTCTGCTAATTTGTTGTTATAATCTATAGATTGATCTATAAGAAATGCAAACTGCTGTGTAAATGCATTGAAGAAATCATCAAAAGTTTTAAAAACGCCGTCTTCAGGCCTTCCCGTCTTTGGTCCAATATCCAGCCGTGTTAATGGATGATAACCATTGTTGAGTGCCATTTCCAGAGCTGCCACCATATTCATCATCTGCATGTTGGTATGCCCAAAATGTTTATGCGACAGTGTAGGCTCAACACAGCCTGTTGCTGACCAATCACGTATATCCTGGATATCGTAACCAAGTGGTGTCAGAGCCTTAATTATTGCTGCATCATTGTGCATTGATGGAGTAGCCGCGGTAATAAGGTTTACTTCACAAAGGCGCTTTAAATAGGTGTCGCTGTTTACACCTGGCATATAGCGGGCATTGACATTGGGATCACGGATGGAAAGCATCTCTGTTACTTTTAAGAAAATATACGTCATATCGTTAACTGCGTCCCTGCCATCCGGTGTTACACCACCTAATGTAATAGCCTGATCAGATGAACTTCCACCAAAATAAAAGTTGGCCAAATCAGGAGTCAGTGGGAAATGATCGGTGCATCGCATGTAAAAATCAGCAACCAGTTCTATTGCCTTTTTTATATACTCTCCCCGCTTTTCCGGTGGAGTGTTTTTCATATCATTAATAAAATATGGCTGTAACCACTGATCAAGTCTTCCTAATGAAAGGCCAGCATTTAAGCTTTCATTATGCAGTGCTATCCATACAATCCACATTGCAGTCAGTGCTTCATGCAACGTTGTGCATGGATTAACGGGAATACGGCTACATATATCAGCTATTTTCAGCAATTCCTGTTTGCGGACTGGATTTGTTTCCTGGTTACTATCGCTCAGAGCCTGCTGTGAAAGATTTTTTGCATACGCATTAATACCTTCAAGGCAGGCAATCATAGCAGTAAGAAGATTCCGTTTTTCCTGTGAGCAATCTTTAGCTAGCTCGGCTTTTATTTCATCAATCATCCCTGATGTTCCCATTGCCATCACTTTTGGAAAATTTGGAATGGTATGAGAGATAGTTGCCTGCTTCCAGTCAAAGTACAGAGCAAACCGTTCATCAAGCTGCTGGCACAAGGGATTATTATATTTTTCTCTGACCCATTCCTTAAAATTGCGATGTAACCAGAATGGCAGTATTTCAAAATGTAAGACTTCACGAGTCTGGTCATCAATATCAAAAGGGTTGTATGTTCTGTATGGAATGGTGAGCAATTCATTCCATATCATTATGCCTGTACTGTCAGGGAAAATAGGACTTCCTATGGGTTTGCTTGTTGTGGTTCCTGGCAACAGTGAGTCCTTTTGTATCACGGGCTTTTTATGTTCCATCATATATTTATATGCATATGCATTGCGTAGCACTGGCTCCCAGGGTTTACCGTTTTTGTCCGTGTCAAAGCCGTGTTCCCTGTACCACTCAGTTAAAAGAATTGCCCGTTCAGCACAGATAGCTGGTTTTTTGGTTAAATGGTCATCAAGAAATTTTTTGATTCGCGGAAAATCATCAAGGCAATACTGTGAAAGATACGGATCTTCAAGAAATAATACATTGGGATCTTCTTTTTTCCCCTTGAGCCGCTCTTTTCTTCTTTTTGCAATTTCATCGCTCAGTTCTTTTTGTGGTTTTGGATATTCCTTTTTAACCTTCTTTGCATCAATCTGTCGCTCCTTTTTCATTGCACGTTTTTGAACATTATTAAAAAGCAGTGAAATAAAAAATGAAAATATATTGGAACAGGTGATACTGCCATCAATGCGCACATCGCTTTTTAACAGCATATAGATGATATCAGTAGGCGTACCCAGCAATAGCTTACGTGCAGCATCTTCATTTTTAAAAATTAAAATAGCATTAGCATCATGGGCGATAGTTCCTGAAACGGTAACCCTGCCATTAAAAAACGTAATACTGCAAGCAATACCATTGTCTTCCGTACGCAAACCAATTGTAAAATTGAGATAGCCATCTTTTGTTTTAAGATAGCGATTGAGTGATTTGCGCCTATTAAAATTAAATGCTATAAATTTTAAAAATGATTTTATAAAAATCGAAGTGCCAATTGTGCTGAATCTGCTCTGTGATGTGAAAAGTAACATAACCACCCTCCATTATTCAATGTCCAGAGGAACATACCTCTGTGCAATTACATCCACATAACTATCGACAAAACGTTGCGGGTTATCATGAACTTCACGTATAAGCCTGCTGTTATATAAACTCACAACGCCGTTACATTCTATCCATAATTGAAGTGCGGTTACATACGCACTATCGGGATCAAGCTCACAATGTTGCTGCAGCTTCTCTATAACATACGCAAACGGTTTTAAGGCTATTTCTTTTTCTTTTGCGCCAACTAATTCTAAAGGTGTTCCAATACAATCCAGAAATTTTGGCACATTCCTGTTTAAAAACATCACTTCATAATAATCAGGATATTGAATGCTAAATTCAATGTACGAAGCAATTAAAGATTTTATTTTATCCCTGCTATTTGTAGCAGATATATATGCCTTTTCAAATAGTCCATGCAGCAATTCAAATCCCCGTATGCGAATATAAAAATACAATTCATCCTTATTTGTGTAATAGTTATACAATGTCGTAGCAGTTACACCCAATGCAGCTCCAATCTTTCGCATACTGAGCTTATGAAAACCTTCCCTGATAACTATTTTTACCGCTGCATCAAGTATCTGCTGTTTGAAAATATCTACTTCTTCAATGTTACGGGCTGTACGAGGCATTTATTATATTTCCCCTTAACTATTATTAATTAACCACCATTGGATACCTTACATGGAATCTATTGTTATATTCAGCTGCTGCATCCTAAATTAATCAGCATTAAGAACAACACTTTGGTTATACCTGAAATAAACAATTTTTCATTTATTATCTTAACGATGTTAATTTAACAGTGTTAACTTTATTTGTCAATAATAAAAAATTTTTTATTTGCCTTTGTATTTATTTCATAATACTATACTACTAAGAATATAGTATTTGCATTCCATACATTATCGATAAACATATAAATATAAACAGGAGGTTTGTCATGAAATTCTCACGAAAGGAATTTATTCAACATACGGGATATACTTCGCTGGCAGCTCTATTTACTCTTTTAGGATGTGATAACAAGAAGGAATATGTTACTCAACCACTAAATGAGAAAAAAATTCTTACTGACGCTACACTGAAGAAACTTTCAAAATCTGATTGGAGTGAAATCCGTAAATTATTCACCTTTTCAACCCATCCTCCTTTGAATGCTGCTAATCTGTGCCCTGTATTTGACCATGTTACTATGTTCCAATGGAAGCTTACAAATCGTATTAGTTCAGATGTAAGTTTTATTAACAGATTGGATGTAGTTAAAGAATACATAAAACCATTAAAAGAAAAACTATATAAAAATGTTGGGAATCAAAAATACAAATTAATCAGCATTTGTTCGTAATACCATAGTGTTGTTGCCATTAATTATTTTCCCATCAATACTGTAATTTAATCATTTTATAGGGACATATGTTGTCACTGGATAAAAATTTTATAAAATTCATTTCATAGCATATTTTTTTTGCTTTACAACATTAAAATAATTTTTATTTTGTTAATTTTAATCGATATAATTTATATAGTCCTTTTTTCAAAATTTTTATATTAACGAGAGGAAATGGAACCAGCAAAGCGACGAAGAGATATTCCTGTTCTTTTACTTCATGATATCGATCCTCAATGGGAATTACATGAACAGGAAGCAGCACATCAATCAGCACAAATACTTATTAATGAATTACAGAAAGAAGGCCATAGTGTTGTTGATGTTCAAGTTACCCATCATTCATTAGATACAGTACTAAAATCTTACAACCCTAATGATTATATCCTCTTCAACTGGTGTGAAGGTTTGCCTGGCGTTGATCATAGTGAACACACCGTAGCTCAGATTCTTGAAGATAAACAATTTGTATATACTGGTTCGCCTTCAGATATTCTCTTCCTTTGCTGGAATAAAGCTGCCATAAAAAAATTATTACAAATTAAAAACGTCCCAACACCAGACGGCATAATAATCGAGAGCATAGGTGACATTGATTGGGATAAATTCCCTGCAATTGTAAAACCTGCATTTGAACATTGCAGCATTGGAATCACCGAAGATTCAGTTGTAACTAACCGAAAAGAACTTCTGGATAGAATTGACTATATTCTTGCTAATTTCAACCAACCTGCTATTGTTGAAGATTTTATTGATGGCAGGGAATTTCATGTGACATTATGGGGCAATGGCGTTATCCATGCACTTCCTCCTGCAGAGATGGATTTTAGCGCATTTGATAATATCAAAGACAGGGTATGTACCTATAATTCAAAATTTAACCCTGGCACATCACATTATGAAAATATCACGTTAAAGATCCCCGCACAACTGGACAACACTCAGCTTGCAATATTGAATGAAACAGCGTTAAAAGCATACAGAGCTCTAGGCTGTCGAGATTATGCACGCATTGATATTCGCTTGAAGGATGGTATTTTCTATATTCTTGACATTAACCCTAACCCTGACTTCAGCCCTGATACATCAACAGTGTATACAGCTGAGCATGCCGGGATTTCATATGGTGCATTTGGAAGTTGCCTGGTAAATTTAGCTGCATTGCGCCATCCTGTTTACGGGGAAAAAATATCAATATAATCTATTACAATTAACAGTAATTATACATTAAAAAATTCCTGTAATTACCAACTGAAAAAGCATATTTGATATAAAAAGGATATAAAAAAGCACAACCACAACTTTGTTAACCTTGCAAATATCTTTATTTTGCCGTTAATTTAGCCGATGGCTTTATTATCACGGATATCATATTAGATATAAGTACATCAATTACCAGTAACTATCGCCCATATTATTTAAACTTTCAATGATTATAATTTACCAGATGTTTATATTATATTTTATATATTTATTTATATTTTTTTCTGGTTAACAAAAAATTATGTTGCAATAAAAATTGCTGGTATATTTAGATATACATCAATATATTTTTTGCGAGGTGTTATTGGTGAAACTGACAGGTGCACAGATAATTGTTGAATCGCTTGTTAAAGAGAAGGTTGAAATCATGTTTGGCTATCCCGGCGGGGTGGTCATTCCCATATTCCATCATCTTTTCAATGCACCTATTAAATTTATTTTAACCAGGCATGAGCAAGGTGCAGTACATGCAGCTGACGGGTACGCTCGTGCAACTGGAAAGCCCGGCGTTGTTATTGCCACATCAGGCCCTGGTGCTACCAACCTTGTTACAGGTATTGCTACAGCCAATATGGATTCAATTCCACTTGTTATTTTCACCGGTCAGGTTTCTACTACAGTTATAGGTAATGATGCATTTCAGGAAGCCGATATTACCGGTATTACCCGACCAATTACCAAACATAATTATCTTGTCAATGATGTCAAAGACCTTGCACGCATTATTAAAGAAGCATTCTATATCGCAACAACCGGAAGGCCAGGCCCGGTATTAATTGATGTACCGGTAAATATTTCAAATTCTGAAAC
>JBBFLA010000026.1:0-41528 GCA_037481795.1 Spirochaetota bacterium | reverse complement strand
CTCTTTTGTTTTGTGTGCTAACTATCAAAAGAAGAGTAAACTTATTGGCAGTCAACCCTTCTTTTTCAAGAAAGGTTGCACTTGTTACTTGAATCCAAGAAAAACATAGAAAATCAAAATAATTACAATATAAAACATTACAATAGTAATGTTTTAAAAAAACATATGGAAGGGATTGTTGGCATGGTAAAAGATATTATTATTTTTTACTATCTTCCAATTAGCATTTTTATTTCTTATTGTTGCTGCATTATAATTACTACTACTGTATATATAATAAAGAAAAACAAAATAATTCTACCAGTTTTGCTATTGTGTATAGCACTGACATTTGCTTCATTAATTTATGTATATCCTTTTTATATGTGTATTTTTATACCTCATTATATGTTTACCCTTGTAATAATCTTTATAGGTATTTATTGTTTGTTAGTAGCAGAATCCCCGTATGGGGATAATATCAGTCATTTTCACAGTAACATGTACGCGGTAATTGGTAAAAGTATAATCATTGTTTTTATTATTTTATGTTCAAATACTGATTATGATCATCAAAGAATTATAATTCCTGGCGTTGACATGATTCTTTCTTTTATCATTCTTTTTGTAAAGCCGGAATATCCAACCAGTTTTAGGATACATTTCCCCTATAGGGAATCATTCCTGTTCCTGGTATTAATAATAATTGGATATAGCATACTAATTAAGGATAGTTGTATAATGATGTCCTCAATTTTGGTTTTTGCTGTTTTATCCGTATTAATAATTAGTTTTATTGCAAAATTTTTAATCAGTTTATGTATTAATAATTCAGAGGATTACATTGAAATAAATGATGAGCTATTATATACAACTGAAAAATATAAAGCATTAATCAAAATAATTAAAGAACATATTCATGAGTACTATAATTCACCCATTGATAGGTATACCATTGCACTGCAATGTGAAATGCATCCTGACTATATATCTAAAGTCTTTAAAAGCGAAGAGGGGATAACTATAAATAAATACATACAAATTGTGCGCCTGGAAAAGGCACGCTATTTATTATTATATTCTGATAAAAAAATAATTGAAGTTGCTTTTGATGTAGGGTATGAAAATTTAGCCACATTTTACCGGCATTTTGTAAAGCACTTTAAAAAATCACCTCAACAAATTAGAAAAGAACAACCCACCTGATGAAATGACTATTATACACCAGCACTGGTTTTTGATTCGGTGAATGTCTTTTTCTGACTGGCACAATAGTATTGATAAGATATCTGTAATGCACGAACCGCTTCTTCAGGTGATTCAAAACTGGGGATAGAATATGCAGTGCGTACTTTTAGTATACGATCAACTGCATTGGGTATGTATATACCTGCGGGTTTATCATACTGTTTACATAACCTCATAAGTTCAAGAATACCATCAATAACAACTTGCTGCCATACATTGGGTACTGCACAGATGCCATCAATTTCATCTGAAGATAATAGTGTAGTAAAAATATCAATAAATGTCTGCAGCGATAATGTTGGTCCTAAATCTATTGGGTTTGAAACATTGTATAGTTTACCGCACTGGGAAATTCTTTGCTGCAGCTCACTAGATAATGTAGGTATTTCAAAACCAGCTTCTACCAGCAAATCAGAGGTTATACCGCCAAAAGCGCCTGAATTGGTAAAAATTGCTATGCGTTTGCCTTTGAGTAAAGGCATGGTAGTAAATATCTTTGGCATTGAATGCAATTCACTTATGGCTTTACAGCGGATAATGCCTACCTGCCGGCATGCTGCATCAAAAATGGTGTCGTTATTTGCCATGCCAGCGGTATGTGACATGGCAGCCTTTGCCCCTTCGGTGGTCCTGCCAACCTTGTATACAAGGATGGGAATTGATGAACGTTTTGCAGCTTCAAGAAATCGTTTACCATTCTTAATGCTTTCAATATACATGCCAATAACTTTTGTACCATCGGTGTTAAAGTAATCAATGCAGTCAGCTTCGTCTATATCCTCTTTATTACCAATGCTCATCATTTTATTAACATTGACAACATCGCTACGCAATGAGTCCATTATGAGCACGCCAACTCCGCCACTCTGGATAACATAGGAAATATCACCGGGACGTTCAAACACACCATCGTATTCACCGGGCCGAGCTCCAAAAAAGCAGCAAAACCTGTTATGTGCATTTAATGTGCCAAGACAGTTTGGCCCAATGAAACGAATATTGTATTGCTTAGCAATTTCGTTTACCTGTTTCTGCAATTGCTTGCCATAATCGCCTTCTTCGGTAAAGCCAGCAGTTTCAATGATAACTGATTGGATGCCTTTTTTTCCACATTCTTCCATAACATCAGGCACAGTAGGCGCAGGGGTAAGAATAATAGCCAGATCAATATCATGAGGAATTTCTAAAAGGCTTTTGTATCCCTTACAGCCTTTAACATCTTCGCCTTTACGGTTGATTGCATAGATTTTTGCATCATAATTAAGAAATGTGAGGTATTCACAGATTGTAGCACCTAAATTAAATGGTTTGTTGGAAGCACCAATTACAGCAAGTGACCGTGGGTTAAAAAAAGCATCCATATATAGCTCCATTGTAACGTAATAATTGTATGACAACTTACAAAATATGGTATTTTTATCAATAAAAAAAATATAGATATTTTAATATTATTTTTATATATAATTGTAAAAGATATCAGTTAGTATGTACAGTATTTAACCATTACTTTTTATGGAAAAAATACTATTTATTGTCGCCACCGCTATAGGATTTGGCGACATATTATTGATTATTTTACACTAAATGAATTTTTGTGAATTATTACTGAAATATATTTTTCTATATTATTAGTGGATGTATTAATTGTTAGGATTGCACCTCTTTTGTCATTTTTACAAATTCGGTATTAATTGTGGAATCTTGTGGAGGATAGATTCTGTTAAGTAGGATGATGGTCATTACATTTGCAATAAATCCAGGAACTATCTCATAACAATATTTACTGAAGCCTATAAAATTCCATGATACCAGCGCAATTGTCCCGGCAAGCATTCCCCCCAATACGGATTGCCATGACGTATTCTTTGAAAAAAGTGCAAAAAGTACTATAGGGCCAAATGCAGCACCAAAACCGCCCCAGGCATAGGCTACCAATCCCAGAACTGTATTTTCTGGATTCATGGCAAACAGTGCTGCGATGACTGTAATAAGTATTGTGGTAATTCGGCCGATGTGAATTAATTCTTTTTGAGACGCGTTGCGCTTAATGATACGCTGATAAAAGTCTTCAGTTAATGCCGCTGAACACACCAGCAATTGTGAGTCGGCTGTGGACATGATTGCAGAAAGTATTGCGGCAAGAAGTATTCCGCCAACCCATGGTGTAAAAAATTTCTGTATCATGAAGATGAAAACTTTTTCTGCATTGCGTTCCGATAGCTCCGGAAATAGATACACTGCTGCAATCCCAATGAATGAAGCACCACATAGCGAAATGGTTACCCATGTCATTGCAATCTGGCGGGCAGCCTTGATATCGTGGTGTGAATGTATTCCCATGAATCGTGCCAGTATATGCGGCTGACCAAAGTAGCCAAGTCCCCAAGATGCAGTAGAGATTACAGAGAGAAATGTTACGGATGTAAACGGGTTAATAGGTATGGATGATTTTTGCATAGCACAAGTTATAGCATTGAAGGAACCAATATGCTGCATGGCAACAATGGGAACAACAACAATGGCTATAAACATAAGTGAGCCCTGTACAACATCGGTGACACTGACAGCAAAGAATCCACCAAGCGATGTGTAAAAAAGAATAATGCCTGCACCAACCAGTACTGCAATAGGATATTCTATGCCCAGCATGGACTCAAACAGTTTTCCTGATGCAACAAATCCGGAAGAAAGATAAATGGTAAAAAATATAAGAATAATTAAAGCTGATATAATACGAATAAGCCCTGTAGGGTCTTTGAAGCGATCTTCAAAAAATGTTGGGAGTGTAATGGAATCAGTAATTTGGGTGTAAACGCGAAGCCGTTTTGCTACAAATTTCCAGTTACAGTATGTTCCAGCTAAAAGTCCAACAGCAATCCATATAGCAGGCATGCCATACAGGTACATAGCACCGGGTAAACCCATAAGTAACCACCCGCTCATGTCACTGGCCTGTGCAGATAGTGCCATAACAAATTTGCCTAATTTTCTGCCACCAAGAATAAAATCAGTAATATCATGTGATTTATTGTAATAATATACTCCAATTGCCAGTAATAGAATCAGATATAATCCAAAGGTTATGAAGGTTGTTATCATAGCCTGCTATCCTGTATTCAATGAAAAGAAAGTTATTAATGATTGCAATGCATAGCATTACTTGTCAATGTAATATCGGTATTTATTTGTTAACTTTTTTTTAATGCAAGAAATATTTTACTATCCATCATGCTATCAGAGTTATCAATAATATTTTATTCATTGCATTTACTACATAGTATTTTGAAAAATTATTTCTTATGCTATGTATAAAAAATAATATGGAGATTAACAGTGGGAGAAAACAATTTTTTTATTGACTAAAAGAAATCACTATGGCTATTATTTCAAGAAATTGAGCACATTACATAAAAAGGTGAGCGGTATGATAGAATTAACAGATAAAGGAAATGGTACATTTGTTGTAAAGATAATCATGCAGGAAGTTCATACTTTAGATGTTCCGGACCTAAAAGAAAAGCTTCAACAGGCTATAGTCAATAAAGGAATAAAGCGGATGGTTGTTGACCTTTCAGATGTTAAGATGATTACTAGCTCCGGTATAGGTATTTTTCTAAACATTAATCAGAATCTAAAATCACAATTCAGATTAGCCGCACCCACTCAAGAAGTTCAGAAAGTGTTAGAATTAACAAAAGTTACGTCAATGATAAAAGTATTTAATTCAGTTGAAGCAGCTCTTCAGAGTTTTTGATGTATATGAAATTAGGTACACTTATACTGCTAAGGGAAGCGGGAGTGTACACATTAATGATCAATTATATATAAAATGTGAATATAATTTGTCTTAGGCTTTAAATTTAGGATTTTATTTTGATTTCATGTCATATTAAAATTTATTTTATCATCAACTATAAATGTGCTATATTTATGCTAAATTAGTAAATTAATAAATTCGATATAGTATTTTAAGATTATATTATAGCACGATTATAATTTTTTAATCGTACTATCTTATCAAGAGTGGTGGAGGGACTGGCCCTGTGAAGCCACGGCAACCGGCAGAGGTAAAAGTCGGTGCCAATTCCAGCGGAAGAAATTCCGGAAGATGAGATAGGCAACTGGTAACCGCTTATTCCAACCTTCCGGTAAGCGGTTTTTTATTTTTATAAAGGGGTTTTACTATTAATGAAAAATGAAATTACATTAGATAAATCCGTTGGTATAGTTCAAACACAGTATTATACATTTGCAGAACCACCTGATGAAATGGTACTGGTGTCAGGTAAAAAATTGGGTCCTATAACTTTAGCGTATGAAACATATGGGATATTAAATCAAGATAAAAGTAATGCAATATTAATTCTACATGCCCTTTCAGGATCTGCGCATGCAGCAGGATATCATACAGAAGCTGATGCGTACCCCGGGTGGTGGGAAAATTATATTGGTCCGGGTAAGGCGTTTGATACCAACAAATATTTTGTCATCTGTTCCAATGTTATTGGTGGCTGCAGTGGTTCCACCGGCCCCTCATCGATAAATCCTGCTACAGGGAAAGAATATGCCCTAAATTTTCCTATCGTAACCATACAGGATATGGTAAATGCCCAGAGACATTTAATTGATTATCTGGGAATTGAAAAGCTTTTGGCAGTTGCCGGTGGCTCAATGGGTGGTATGCAGGCTTTGCAGTGGTCAATATCATACCATGATAGGGTTCAATCGGTTATAGCAATAGCAACCGCAGCTTCTCTCTCGGCACAGGGCATTGCATTCCATGAAGTTGGCAGGCAGGCCATCATGCGTGATCCAAACTGGAATAATGGGAATTATTACCATGCAACCAGCCCATCTAATGGACTATCGCTTGCCCGAATGATTGGGCATATCACATATCTTAGTGAAAAGCTTATGCATGAAAAATTTGGCAGAAGATTGCAACAGGCCGATATATTTAAATTTCAGTTTGACTTAGAGTTTGAGGTTGAATCGTACTTGCACCATAAGGGAAATGATTTTGTCCAGAGGTTTGATGCAAATTCGTATTTATATATTACCAAAGCCATTGACTATTTTGATTTAAAGAATGATTTTGGAGGTGATCTGGCAAACGCATTTGTACATGTTAATTCAGATTACCTGATTATAAGCTTTTCATCTGACTGGCTATATCCAACTTCACAGTCACGCGAGATTGTACGGGCACTGCGTATGAACAGTAAAAATGTAGTGTTTACTGAAATTCAGAGTGACAAAGGGCACGATACATTTTTATTGCCAAATGAACAGCTTGAGCATAATATTGCAAACTTTTTAAAGCGGGAATTTGAAAAGGTACATAAAAAATGAAAGAATACCGTGTGGCCTATGATCTGATACTTGATTTAATCCCTGCTGGTTCGCGGGTGCTTGACTTAGGATGTGGCGATGGGCTTTTATTAAAATTGCTGCAGGAAAAAAAGCAGGTGAAAGGTTTTGGAGTGGAGATATCCCCGGAAGGGGTTGGCCAGTGTGTGGAGAAAGGGCTGTATTGTTATCAGGGTGACATTGATGAAGGTTTGTCGGACTATAAAGACAACTCTTTTGATTATGTTATTGTTAACCAGACATTGCAGAGTACAAAGAAACCGGATGTTGTTATCCGCGAATCGTTGAGGATTGCACTGAATGCAGTGTTCAGCTTCCCCAACTTTGCCCATTACTCATTGCGGTTATATCTGTCACTATATGGAAGGATGCCAAAAAATAAACTGTTGCCCTATGAATGGTATGAAACACCTAATATTCACCTTTTGACAATAAAGGACTTCAGGGATTACTGCAGGGATTTTAAATATCCCATAAAAAAAGAAATGCATTTTTCAACAATTCGCTCTCGTTCGGTCATCATTCCAGCAATGCCCAACCTTTTTGCAGAATACGGTTTTTTTGTACTTGATGGACAACCCTTTACCTCTGCAACACTATACTATGATTAGTTCTGCATGTAGTATTTTCTTGTATTTTTAATGCGGTATGGCTACATTGTATATACTATTACAAAATCAAAGGTGAACCATGCCTCAATTTAAGGTGGTATCAGCGTATAAACCTTCTGGTGACCAGGCACAGGCAATAGAAAAATTGGCAGAAGGAATTGCCAGTGGGTATAAGTACCAGACACTGCTTGGTGTTACCGGCTCAGGCAAAACATACACAATGGCAAAGGTGATAGAAAAAGTACAGAAGCCCACTCTGGTACTCACCCATAATAAAACGCTTGCTGCTCAACTTTACCGTGAGTTTAAGGAATTCTTCCCCAACAATGCTGTTGAGTATTTTGTGTCGTATTATGATTACTACCAGCCTGAAGCTTACGTTGTTTCACAGGATTTATATATAGAAAAGGATGCAAGCATTAATGATGAGATAGACCGCCTGCGCCTCAAAGCTACATCATCACTGGTTGAGCGAGAAGATGTTATCATTGTTTCATCCGTATCATGTATCTATGGCATTGGGAATCCCGAAAGTTTTGAAAAAAATCATATACGGCTTTCCGTAGGGGATATGGTTGACCGTCAGGATCTTTTAATGAAGCTTGTGTCGATCCATTATGATCGCAATGATATAGCATTTACTCGCGGTACATTCAGGGTGCGTGGTGATACTGTTGAAGTTTATCCTGCCAACCTGCAGGATGCGTTGCGTATAGTGTTTTTTGGTGATGAAATTGAAGCGCTGTACAAAATTAATCCCGTGACTGGAGCACGCATAGAAACCCTTGAAAAGGCGTATATTTATCCAGCCAAACACTATGTTTCCAGTAAAGAAGAAATGGAAGAAACCATACGCATGATTGAAATTGAACTTGAACACAGGATAAAGGAATTTGTGGATGCAGGCAAGCTTGTTGAAGCACAGCGTCTGGAAATGCGCACGCGCTATGATATTGAGATGCTTAGAACTGTTGGGTATTGTAATGGTATTGAGAATTATTCACGGATCATTGACCGCAGACAGCCAGGCCAGCCACCGCATTGCCTTCTTCATTATTTTAAAAGTAACTATCTCATGTTTATTGATGAGTCCCATGTAACAATACCACAGGTACGGGGTATGTATGAGGGCGATAGATCCCGAAAAGTGAACTTAGTTGAGTATGGGTTCAGGCTGCCATCAGCACTTGATAACAGGCCATTGAAGTTTCATGAATTTGAAGAAATGATAGATCAGGTGGTGTTTGTTTCGGCAACCCCTTCGGACTATGAGATAGAAAAATCAAAACAGGTGGTTGAGCAGGTTATACGACCAACAGGCTTAATTGATCCTGAAATTGAGGTCAGACCCGCAACAAACCAGGTTGATGATTTAATTGGCGAGATTAAAAAACGCGTTGCTGCCAGTGAACGGGTGCTGGTTACAACGTTAACGAAAAAGATGGCGGAAGACCTGACTGAGTACCTGACAGAAGTTGGATTGAAAGTGCGCTATCTGCATTCGGAAATAGAAACAATTGAGCGTGTTGAAATAATACGAGATTTGCGAAAAGGAGAATTTGACTGCCTTATTGGAATTAACCTTTTACGTGAAGGGCTTGATATACCTGAAGTATCACTTGTTGCCATACTTGATGCGGATAAGGAAGGATTTTTACGTTCAACGCGTTCACTCATTCAGACTGCTGGTAGAGCTGCGCGTAATATTAATGGCAAAGTAATTATGTATGCCGACACTGTTACCCGTTCAATGCAGGAAGCAATAGAAGAAACCAACAGGCGGCGAAAATTGCAGATGGAGTTCAACAAAAAACATAAGATTACTCCCAGGAGTATTTCCAAAGAGATAGTTGACATAATTGAACGTGAATATCATTCTGACGATGTTTTTGCTGATATTGTTTCAGAATATACTCAGAGCTATAAGACTGGCAATATAGAAGAATTAAAAAAGGTTCGCGATACAATAAAGCAGGACATGCTTGCAGCGGCCGACAATCTTGAATTTGAAAAAGCAGCAATACTTCGTGACCAGCTATTTGATATTGAGAAAAAGATTGGACTGTACAGCAAGGTGGCACATTGAAAGTAATTAGAGGAATAGTATATGGAAATACCCTCATATGATGAGCTATCGCCACTGATTGAAATGGCATTGAAAGAAGACATTGGCAGTGGCGATATTACCAGTAATGCAATTTTTGATGAATACCATTTTACCCGTGCGCGGATTCATTCCAAAAGTGAAGGTGTTTTTTGCGGTGGATTTTTGATTGAATATATATACCATACCATGGACCCTGGGGTGTCAGTGACGCTGTACCGCAATGAAGGGGCACCGGTAAAGGAAGACGATGTTGTTGCAGATATTGAAGGCAGTGTCCGTACGCTTCTTTCGGGAGAGCGCACAGTACTCAACTTTTTACAGCGAACCTGTGGAATAGCTACACGAACTGCCAGAATGGTTTCGATTGTGCGTGATACAAATATAAAAATAATTGATACTCGTAAGACATTACCAGGATTTAGACTGCTTGATAAATATGCAGTATGGTGTGGCGGTGGTACCAATCACCGTATGGGGCTGTATGATATGATTTTGATAAAGGATAATCATATTAAGGCAGCAGGTGGAATTTTGCAGGCAGTTGAAATGGTTAAAAAGGCATATGATAATCAGTTTGTTATTGAAGTTGAGGTTGAAACACTGAATCAGGTGCAGGAAGCGGTTGAAGCGGGGGCAGATATCATCATGCTGGATAACATGTCAAAAGACAGAATTGCATTAGCACTATCTATCATTAATGGGAAAGCAAAGGTTGAAGTATCCGGAAATATGGATGAACATAAATTAAAAGAATTTTCTGACTTGCCCATTGACTATGTGTCAATAGGTGCACTAACCCATTCAGTTAAGGCATTTGACCTTTCAATGCGGTTACTGTAGTTTAATAGGAATAAAATCCTCTTCCAGTCTTTTTGCCTAAATAGCCTGCCTCAACATATTTTTTAAGAAGTGGACATGGCCTGTATTTTGGATCGCCAAAGCCTTCATACAATTCTTCAATAATGGCAAGAACAACATCAAGCCCAATCAAATCCGCAAGCTGTAATGGGCCCATTGGTAAATTCAGGCCTAACTTCATGGTTTTGTCGATAGTTTCTACAGAAGCAGCCCCTTCATACAGAGTAAAGATTGCTTCATTAATCATTGGCATAAGAATTCTGTTCAACACAAAACCTGGATAATCTTTTGATTCTACCGGGATTTTGCCTAAGGATTTTACAAAACTTTTTGCCGATTCAATTGTTTCACGGGTTGTAGCAATACCACCTACTATTTCCACCAGACGCATTGCTCGTGCAGGATTCATAAAGTGAATGCCAATGACATATTCAGGGCGTTTGGTTGTTCCGGCAATGCTGGTAATGGGCAGCGATGATGTATTACTTGCAAGGATTGTGCCCGCTTTACATATGGCATCCAGTGACTTAAAAACATTTTTTTTGAATTCAAGGTTTTCAGGAATGCATTCAATGATGATATCAGCTTTGTGAAGGTCTTTAATATTTTTATGCAATTTTAACCGGGAAATTATCTTGCCTCGTTGTGACTGCTCCAACCTTTTTTCTTCAACATATCTGTCAAGGCGTCCTGTTATTGTTTCATATGCATGTTTCAATTGTGATTCATCAATGTCATGGAGAATAACGTCATAATTGTTTTCAATGGATAAATGTGCAATGTCAGTACCCATTATGCCTGCACCAATAATTCCTATTAACATACACACCTCCGTTTATACGGTTTCATTAACGATATTTCTTTTTGTGCCATTCAAAAAAGCTTTAATATTTTGAGCAATCTCATTTATAAGAGCCTGCCTGGTTTCCCGTGAAGCCCAGCCAATGTGTGGGGTTATAATACAGTTGGGTGCTGAAAGAATAGGATCATTAATATCAGGTGGTTCCTGTTCAAGTACATCGAGAGCTGCTCCAGCAATCACATTATTATGAAGTGCCTGGGCAAGCGCCTTTGTATCAACAATAGAGCCTCGAGCCATATTTATTATATACGCTGATGGTTTCATCATAGCTAGAAAATCTTTGTTGACCATATGGTGTGTGGATTCATTCAGTGGCATATGGATAGATATAAAATCAGCCATTTTACAAAATTTTTCAATGGGGAATCGTTCAACTGAGGTATCGGGGTATGAGGTTTCACGTTTTAGTGCAATGACCTTCATTCCAAATGCTTGTGCAAGTTTTCCTACTCGTTTCCCAATGTCACCGTACCCCATAATACCCAGCACTTTATCATTGATGCACATGGTGGGCCAGTTACCCATGGTAAAGATGGGTGAATGGCTCCAGCTTCCATCATGGCTGGCAGTATTGTATTGAATAAGATTATTAGCCAGAGCTAAAATAAAACACATGGTGAGCTGTGCAACCGCTTCGCGTGAGTAGCCGGGAACATTGGCAACTGCAATGTTTTTATTCTTTGCTGCTTTGATATCTATAGTGTTAAAACCAGTTGCTGCAACAGCTATAAGTGAGCAGTTATGTAATTGAGCTATCTCATCAGCATAAAAAACAACCTTGTTGGTAATAATAATATCAGCATCCTTGCTTCGCGATATGGTTTCGTGTGGTTTCGTGACAGGATAGGTAATGAAAGTTCCCAATGATGCAATGGGAGTAAGATCAATATCGCCAAAATCAACGGTTGAAGCATCTAAAAATACAATTGTTTTACTCATATGGTGTTCCCTTTCAACTGTATATAGTGGATTATTATGAACATGTCAATAGTTTATTACAGGTTAATATACATAATTGTGGTTGGATTGCCATCATTATCAATGGCTTGTTCAAGAACAGAAAAACCTCGTTGGGTGTAATACTGGATAAGATTAATAGTATCATTTTGACCTTCAAAAAGATATAGTTTTTTGTACCCCAATTCTTTTGTTTTAGCAATAATGGCCTTGATTATCCTGTCACCAATTCCCTGAAAGCGATATTCAGGAACAATATACAGTGATGCAAGCCACGGGTTGAGGTCAGGACGTGACCAAAGGTCATTATTTTTCAGTGAAGCCATACCTACAGGAAGCTTTTTTTCATTAATGGCAACCCATGCCAGGGGTACTGTTGTATTGCTGGCACGTTCTATATATGAATGAACCAGCGCAGTAAAGGGGATATCCCTTTTACTGTACCATTGATTATATGACCAATATGCTAACACTGGTGCTAAGTTAGGAAAATCATTTAGCGGGTGTATTTCAACCATTGGTGCTACCTCGTATTTTATTACGTATTACCAGAGATAGCACCAGTAGGTATTGTATGCAATAATTATTTGGGGAGTTGTAGCCTTTGTTGTACGCTTTTGAGCTGTCGTTTCAATTCTTTTTCATCCCATTTAAGTTCTTTTGCTGCGGTTTCAGCTACCAATTTGAGTAGATCGTTGCCGGGATTTCCTGCAGTGCAAATGCCAGTTCGCCTGAAAACAATGTCCGATAATGTGCGTGCCATCTCATGGCGGATTGCATAGATAACTTCTGCAAGAATTTCCCCATCGTGAGTAACTATCTCCCTGTACTTCTTGTTTGAATGTGCTATGCTCATTAATCCATCCAATTCTGAACCATAATATTTTGCCAGGATTGTAAGGGTGTTTTTATTAAATGAAGAATATGAAGTGTACACCTTGTTAAAAAATGCTTCAAGGTCTTTTATCTTGCATCCAGCTAAATATTGTGTATGGGTAATTGAAGGTGGAAGTTTGCGCTGTATTTTCTTTTCAACAAGCTTCATGACACCAACCGCCAGGTTGCGGCTTGTAGTATATTTGCCACCTTCAACGGTAATAAGGCCATTGACACCTTCTTCAGCATTATCATATATTTCATATCGTCGTGATGACTGATAGGTTCCCTCTACCTGATCTTCAACCAGTGGACGCAACCCACCATAGGCAAAGGTAATGTCTTTGAATGAGAGGTTGCCATCACCAAATGCACTGTTTACATCATCAAGCAGTTCCTGTATACTCTGTTTTGAGACAGTATATTCATCGGGGTTGCCAATATATTCCTTATCGGTGGTTCCAATGAGAGAGTACCCTCTCCAGGGAATAAGGAAGAAATGTCTACCTTTTCGTGGCATAAGCCCAACTGCATATTTATTCACCATTGGTTTTGTGATTATGTGAATTCCTTCGGACCTGCGTATCTGATGTTTTGTATTTCCATTTTCTGCTTTTTTTAAGATGATATCAGCCCATGGCCCGCCGCAGTTAATGATGAGATTGCCATGAATGGTTACTTCCCTGTTGGTAAGCTTATCATGAACAATAACACCTGTAATTGAATTATTGGTGTATGCAAAATTCACAACTTCAGCATAGTTAGCCACTTTTGCGCCATACTGTACAGCGGATTTGATGAATGCTAAGGTTAATCGTTCCGGGAATATACTCTGGCAATCATAATACACGGTAGCAGCAGTTAAACCTTCAGCGCGAATGTTTGGTTCTTCCTGCAGGGCTTTTTCTTTACTCAAGGTAAAGTGCATGGGAATTTTTTTTGATTTATCCCAGGTAAAACCTTTATCATAGGATAGAATATCATAAAGAATCATCCCGATTTTAAGAACCCATCGGTTGTTTTCCAGTCTGTTATAATTGGGTATCATGAATGGGAAAGGATACACAAGGTTTGGCGCAATATTTTCAAGTATCCTGCGTTCACGGAGTGATTCACGAACAAGTCCAAATTCAAAATAATTCAGATATCGCAGACCACCATGAATAAGTTTTGATGTTGCTGCAGAGGTTGCCCAACCAAAATCGTTTTTCTCAAGAAGTGCAACAGTAAGTCCTCGTGACGCAGCCTCATAGGCAACAGCAGCACCGGTAATGCCTCCTCCTACAATGATGCAATCAAAGTGTTCTTTAGTATTTTCTTCAATAAAACGTTTCATAGCATTACCCCTTATTGTTATAGATTTGCGAATAGTATGCATAAATTCTTTTTTCAGTGTATTCCAGTACACTGCGTGTAATAGTATATGCCTTTTTGCTGTTTTTAGCTTTAAAGGCTTCCAGAAGTTCACGGTGAAATATTTCTGAGCGTTTCTGGTTGTCAGGATTTTCAAAATACAGATAGCCAAAATCTCTGAATATCTGGTTGAAGAAATTTAAGATAAATATATACAACAAATTCCTGCTTGCTTTAGCAATGAGCTGGTGGACAGCAAGGTCTTTTTCAAGAATTGTATCATGACCGGTTACTATCGCTTCAAATTGCTGTAACTCTTCTCTTGTGATGTTTTCTGAAGCATTGGCTGCCATCTGGGGTACAATAATCCTTCGGATCTCAAGAAGATTTTGCAGTATTGAAAGTGGAATAGTATCATTAAGGTATATCATCATCTTTAAAAGTTCCAGATTACCGCTGGTCAGATAATCTTTAATAAAGATGCCTTCACCGTGGCGTATTTCAATAAACCCCAATGTTTCCAGTTTCTTCAATGCTTCACGCACGGTAGCCCTGTTGACATCTAAAAGAGCGGCAATATCCCGTTCGGATGGCAGTTTATCACCGGGTTGCATCTGATTAATGATGCGTTTTGCAAGCAGTGCAACTATCTGCTGGTGAAGTGTGTTTTTCTGTATTTTCCCTAAGGTATTTTTTTTCATAGCAACACCTTTTTAGTGGTTCAGTGGTTCAACCACTTATAATATACCATACGTTTATTGTAAATCAAAATATTTATAAAAAATTTTTATTCAATACGGTGGGTTCCGTCTTCCAGGCTGCATTGGTAAATTTCAGGGGTTCTGTTTTCTTTCTTTTTAAATTTTTGGGCGATAGTCTCTGTGAAATGTTCCACAGCATATAATGCTACCATACTTATGGTGCAACCACCAAATCCTCCTCCCATAAGACGTGAGCCGTAAACACCATCGATTTGCGATGCCCATTCCACCATTTGATCGATAAGTGGGAGGCTAACCTCATAATAAGTGCTTAAGCTATCATGTGATTTGTAGAGAAATTCACCTGCTCTGGTAAGGTTATAACGCTGTATTTCGGAAGCAAATTGTAGCACCCGGTTATGCTCGGATATGACATGATAGACACGCTTATATTCCGTTGGTGGGAGAATTTCCTGTATTGCAGAGAGGTCATCTATGCTGCAATCACAGAGGTGATTTATGGAATAACCGTTTTTTTTGAGTATCAGTAATGCTCGCTCACAGTCTCTTCGGCGATCATTATAGGCTGATTCCCGCAAGCTATGTTTAATGCCACTGTTGACAAGGACAAACTGAACGGCAGCGGTATCAACAGGTATATGGGTATATTCCAGATTTTGTGTGTTTAAGGATATAGCATGATCTTTTTTTCCATTTATTATGGCCATTTGATCCATAATACCGCAGTGAACACCTGCATAGTCCCACTCAACCTTTTGAGCTTTGAGTGCAAGGTCAGAATTTTTTATTTTTTTGTTATACAGCGAATAGAGTGCATACAACGTTCCCACAGTGATTGAAGCTGAACTTGACATGCCTGCACCAACAGGGAGAGTGCTGTAAAAACTAAAATCAAGGCCATAGTCTAATTCAATATTACTGAGTGCACAGGCGCCATAAGGATACACCCACCACGTATGTGCTGCATGTGTCCTGGTTTGTGGAGAATGGAGATTGTTAATTGCTACTTCGCCTGTTTTTTTATGATTTGCAGAAACAAACCGGATAATACCATCATCATTTCTTGAGACACATATATATATATGTTTATCGATAGCAGCTGGAAGAACAGTGCCACCATTATAATCAATGTGTTCTCCAATAATATTAATTCTGCCGGGGGAAGCAAAAAGTGCACAATCAGTTGATTGTGGAAAATGTTCTCGATGATGAGCGATAACGGTATCGATAATTGAGGACATACTGTTTACTGGGATATCAGATGTACAAGATGATATGCATCATTGGTTAAAGCTATTGTGACGGGCATATGCGCAGCATTGTGCACATATTCAATAATACCAAAAAAGGATAACCATGTTATAACAGAAAAATCAAGAAGCGATATGGCAAAAAGATCATAAGGATTTGCAATGCCCGTTAGTTCAAAATATGTACGGGCTATTGAATCTAAGTGTACTGGTTTATTTGAAGAAAGAATGATATCCAGTAAAAGGTGCCGGTTATTTTTAATATCATTTGAAATAAACCCACCTGAAGGGAACAGATTTTTCCAGTTACATTTATTCCAGAATGATGAAAACAGCCTGCGGTATAGTTCTATTCCGTTGACTGTATCAACTGAATGTTCATTAATAATTCCTGCTGCCTTTAGCATAATAACTGTTTGCTTGCAGTAAATAACAAGTAAATCAGGGTCATAATTGGCTAAAGGTCCATCTAAAAGTTTGTCCACGCATAAAGAGTAAAAATTTTGGGGTAATGGTTTATTTTTTTCAGGATACATAGCAAAACGCTTCATTGTCTGGATGATGCATTGAGCCAGTGTAATTGCTGTTGTGGCTTCTATTGTTTGTGTGTGTTCGTCCTTTACTTCTTTTACAATGATGGAGTTTTCAAATGGCAGGGTTGAATCCCACACTAATCTGTAACATGATTGAATAACATCTTTCATAATTTTATCTTTTTTAACTGTTTTTTTTGTTGCAAACCGTTTTTCAATTTCGTGAGCAATCAGGTCATTGGTGAGCTCATTTTCAAGTGCATACAGTGCCAGATTATTAATTGTTGATCTGAACCGATGTGATGTCACATCAGCTGGATGTTTCATTGTTTGCTTTAACTCCATTGAAAATTTTACGATATATAACTGGCAAAAGTATATGATATTTAAATGCGCTATGTGAGCAACTAATGCTATGAAATTAATTGATAAACATACTATAATAAATTAATTTTTAGTCAATTAATATTTTAATAAAATAAAAAAAAGTTTAAAGCCAAAAAAGTACTGCACATTTATTTGCTTTACTAATATTAATGTAAACAGGATAAATCATTGAACAAATTATGGTTAATACAACATATATATTCCCTGTCTTTGTTCAGAGTGTATAGATATATATAATAAAAATTTTTTTGAATTTGCTTGCATTAATATCTTGTAATTTTGTATTACTCATCTGATAAATGAATAGCAGGTTTTAATTGCTATTATAGATAGATATAATCAAGAGGTCGTGGGATGTGGTTATTATCATTAATAGATGCATCACATAATGATGTAAAAGAGATACAGGAAAATTCCAGGACTATTCTTCATTTTTTGTCTGAAGAGATTGGCGAACGCACATTAAGGAAATACGATAATTTAAATCGTACACGGCAATTTATACATAATTATTTAAAGAAATATAATGACAAAGTATATGAAGAAAATTACCGTGTTAATGGCATGGAAGTTGGAAACGTCATTGCTGAAATTCCGGGATTTGAGGATAATGATGAAATCATCATTATCGGGGCACACTATGATACTATTGAAGATACTCCCGGGGCAGATGATAACGGTTCGGCAATAGCTGGATTACTGGAGCTTCACAGGTTACTATCGCATTACAGTTTCAGAAAAACGTTGCGTTTTGTAGCATTTACATTAGAGGAACCTCCTTTTTTCTCAGGACCCTATATGGGTAGTATGGTACATGCAAAGGGTTGCAAGGAAAGGGACGAACATATTGATTTGATGATTTGCTTAGAAATGATTGGTTATGCTGGTAACAGGATGCATCAGGATTATCCGTTGAGCAGTATGCAAAAAGAATATCCTCCCTATGGTAATTTTCTGGCTGTTGTAGCGTTGCCAAGTTATGCTCCCTATGCCTACAAATGGAAACGGGAGTATAACAGGTTTGCAAAAAATAAAATATTTGATATGATAGGCCCTGCTTCAATACCGGGTATTAATCTATCCGATCATTACTCATTCAATAAGTATAGTTTTCCAGCTATAATGATTACTGATACCGCTTTTTATAGAAATAAAAATTATCATACTGAGGGAGATACCTACCAAACTATTAATTTTAAATTTCTGGCAGAAGCTATATTTAATACATTTATGGCTGTAAAAACAATAGCAAATGAAAGGGATATCCTTGGATGAGTGATTTTATTACAATTCCAATTCAGGATGCACATCGTCTGATTAATGCAGGTAATGTTATTTTAGTATCTGCTCAATCACAGGAAAAGAAAACGGTAACTACTGTTGCATGGCATATGCCGGTGAGCAATCAGCCAAAACTATTATCGTGTGCCCTGGCAAATAAACGCTACAGCCTTGAATTAATTAAGGAATCCAGATGTTTTTGCATAAATATCCCTGAATTTAAACTGCTGGATGCTGTCGTCTTTTGTGGCACCTATTCAGGCAGGAAAGTTGACAAATGTAAAGAGGCAAATTTAACCGCTATGCCATGTTCTATAATACATGGATTTTACATTGAGGAATGTGTTGCTTTTATTGAATGTGAGCTATATTCAATGATTGAAGCCGGGGATCATACCATTGTGGTGGGTAGCGTTGTTGGTGCGATGGCGCAAAAACATCTTTTTACCCCGGATGGAGTTATTGATATTAATAAAGTACAATTAATTCACCACCTGGGTGGTACTCATTTTGGAATATTAAAATCACAGGAAAAGTAATGCCATGGAATGTAAAAAAGAACGAAATCTGTCACTGTGTACGTGCAGTTATGATCCCTGTTCACGAAAGGGGTTATGTTGTGATTGTATTGCATACCATCTGAAAAAGCGGCAGCTTCCCGGTTGTGCTTTCCCCAAAGATGCTGAAAGGACATACGACAGGTCATTTGAGCACTTTGCGCGGTTGGTACAAGCAGGAAAAGTATAATCAAAGTATAATCTATTTCTGTGCAAGATAGTGCAAAGGATCTAATGGCTTCCCAGAGTGATTTATCTGAAAGTGGAGTGACGGGTTGCTATCGCTTAAAAATCCAATTGTTGTGCCTTTAACAACGGACTGGCCTTCCTTTACCGTAATTGCGTCCAGCTTGGAGTAGATAGTATAGAAGTCCTTTTTATGCATGATGACCACAAAGTTTCCAAATCCTCGCATAGCCCCAATTTTTGCTATTGTCCCTTCAGCACTTGCAACAACCTTGCTTTTTGGACTGCTGTTGATAATAATGCCTATGGGGCGGACTCCACCCTGATCACGTGTATATGTAATAACAGATGGTACTGGCCAGATAAAAGAGAAGTTAGTGTCAATTTTTTTTGGTGGTTTTTGATCTGCAGGTGATTTCTTTGATTGAGAATTTTTGACGGAAACATTTGAAGGAATAAAAATTTTTTGCCCAACCTTTATTGTGGTGAAATCAGTAATATTGTTTGCATCACAGATTGCATCAACAGTAGTGTTGTACTGTTTTGAAAGTCGGTACAGTGTTTCTCCTTTTTTAATAATATGCCACCTACCTTTTGAATACGATTTATTAATAGTATTGTTTTCATTTGATTGACTATTCTGATAGCTGGCATCGCTTTCAACCTGAGGTGTTACATAGTACACTGGCTGTGTTGAATAGATTTCGTTTTTGATGTAATAATTATCCTCGTCGGAGATTATGGGGGTGCTTTCGTCTTCGTTATAATTAAACTGTTGGTATGTTTTTTGTGTGCTGTTTTTTTTATGGATATCCGGTGAATGACGATATGCAGGGGGAACACATCCCATATGAAATATTAATAAAATTATAATAAAACGTATGTCTTTGGCACTCATCCATGAAATCATGGAACATCTCCTTATGTTCCGTCTAAACGCACATTTATCAGAAAAGAAATAAATACCCTTATCAGATTATCGGAAGGATGGGCTGGATAGTTGAGCAATTAATTTTTTTTATTCATGATAATCAACGGTGGTGGTGATAGTTAATTTTCCATGGCGTACATTTTTTATGGCCAATAAATTATCTGCTATCTTTTTAACCTGTGATGATGTTCCACGTAACAGCAAAACTTCGAGGCAATTATGTTCATCTAAATGTACATGGACTGATGAAATAATATATTTATAATTATCATGCTGAAGGTCATTCAGTTTATCGGCTATCTCGCGAACATCGTGGCTGTATACAAGAGTCAATGTGCCAATGACTTCTGCATTTGGGTCAGTGATTTCTTCTTTAACCAGCATATCTCGAATAAGGTCGCGAATGGCTTCAGAACGGTTGACGTATCCCTTTTCGGTAATCAAGGCATCAAACCTATCAAGCAGTTTTTCATCTATGGACACGCCAAAACGGATTACATTATTCATGTTTTGACCTCACAGGTTGTATAGTATACATCAATAGTGTTGCGGCTTTTGCAATATGCAAGTAAATTTTTTTATTGTTTTTAGCCTATGGTTATTTCCATGAACTATCGCACAAACAACAACAAACATTAATTAATATTAACCTTATGGCCTATTTTTCTCTCATGCGATTATTTATTGAAGACATGATACAACAAAAGGAAGGGGTTATGATTAATAACCCCTTCCTTTTATTCATTTGCCAGGCCTCTGCGGAAAATATTAATATACATGAGCACTTGATGTGTTATACTGTTAATGATGGTAAACAGTGATGTATACAAATATCCAACCTGAAACAGCATAATCAGCGGTATGGATATATACAGATGTTTTTCAAATGCAAAATACACTGCTAACGTCATATAAAGTCCCAACAAAAATTCAATAATAGATACAATATTTATGGTGTGTAGGCTATATTTGTTTTTTAGTAACGTTTTCACGTGATCTATTGCATTAATACGATTGAGTGCCACCACATTGTATTTTGGAGTCCTGTTAAAATCGCTTTTTTTATCAAGCAATGCTTCAATGACGGCTTTGCTGTTATTTATGGATAAACCAATGCCAAGCGAAAGGACCATGGGCAGGTACAGCAGAGGTTTAATCTTTGAATCATAAAGGTTTTTGTTTTGATAAAGAACAATAAGCTCTGTAAAATAGTAGAAAATCATTACTGAAAGTGTAGCAAGGAGAAATATTGGTAGGTCAAGATAGGCAAATTTTTTAAACCCACCGTAATAACGAACCCATAAAGCTACAGGCATAAGAAGAGTAAGAAAAACCATAAGAAGATATGCAAAGTTAGCTCCCAGGTGCATGAACGATTCAAGCTTAACTTTAAGAGGCAGGTGCGAATGCAGGATAGTTTTATATAATTTTTTAAATACCTGAATAGATCCCTTTGCCCATCTGAATTGCTGAGCCTTAAAAGCTGCAATCTCAATGGGGAGTTCTGCAGGTACAGTAACATCAGGAAGATATAAAAACTTCCATCCTTTCATCTGTGATCGGTAGCTTAAATCAAGATCTTCGGTTATGGTATCATGTTGCCAGCCGCCACCATCAATAATTGCCTGCCTTCGCCAGATGCCAGCAGTGCCATTGAAATTAAAGAAGCGGCCTGATCGATTGCGGGCGGTATGCTCTATCATGAAGTGGCCATCTAACAGTATGCTCTGACATTCAGTCAGCAGAGAATAATGACGATTAATATGATCCCAGCGTGTCTGTACCATTCCAATCTCAGGGTTGGTGAAGTAATGGATGGTTTTTTGCAAAAAGTCAGGATTGGGCAAAAAATCTGCATCAAAGACTGCTATGAATTCGCTATCGGTAAGATTAAGCCCATTTTCCAGTGCACCAGCTTTAAACCCTGTTCTGTCGGTTCGGTGAATATATTTGATGTTGAATCCTTCCTTGCGCTTGAGTTTGCATATTCGCTCGGCAATAATCGAGGTCTCGTCGGTTGAGTCGTCAAGTACCTGAATTTCCAGCTTCTTTTTTGGGTAATCTAATTGCGTTATAGTATTGATGAGACGCTCAACAACATACTGTTCATTGAAAATAGGCAGCTGAATGGTTACTTTGGGCAGTGTTTTAAACATTCTTTCAGGACGAATTTTCTTTTTGGCATACTTTAGAAAAAGATACAAAGTATAGTATCTGTGTGCACCAAAAATTGATAGAAGTAAAAGTAATAATCCGTAAAAAATAAGAATAAACAGCTTCATAGGGTATATCTTCCTCTACTGGTAAAATATTATTTCACTACGGTATCTTGCGGTATGTGCGTATTTACTATATTGATAGTGAACTATACCACATAAAAAAATATTTGCAAAAATTAATGAATGACATACTATAGCTTGTCATTTGTATGTCAATATTAATTACTGGAGGTTTGTATGACACAGGCAACTGTACAGGCATTACAGGGTTTGCGTGATTTATCTATGGTTAAATGGTATATCATACCTTTACTGGCAATTGTATTTTATATTTACACAAAGGAAATCAAGGAAGCACGTAAAACAGGCGACTGGAATGCAGTATTTGCAGGTGCTACTATATTTGGCGTGGATTTTTTTAATGAAACGTGGAATGGATGGATAATGTATTTAACCCAGCGCTCTGCAGTATGGACAACCCCTGGTGATACCGCATTGCGAACCATGGTTGGCTGGAATATTGAGATAATGTTTATGTTTACATTATTAGGGATTATTTTTTATCATACGCTCAGCGGGAAAAATATTAAAATTCTTGGCATCCCTGAAAAATGGTTCTGGGCTGTAGTGTATGCAGCATTCTGCGTATTTGTTGAGTGCCTGCTTAATATTGGCGGCCATTTAGTGTGGGAATATGAATACTGGAACCTATCTTTCAAGGGTGTGTGGCTTATCTTTTTGTTTGGGTATTTCCATTTCTTTTTCTTTGCTATTATTGTGATTGGACTTTCTACGATTAAGAAGAAGATTATTGCTGTATCATGCATCTATGCGGTACCTGTCATCATGAATATTGTAGCACTGGGAGCATTAGGCTGGAATTATTGAAACGAAGGTGGCAGGTCGCTTTGTTTATTGATGTTATAAAAAAGCTCTGATGGGTCTTCGGCATAAAAGATGAGTTCATCATCCATGATATAGCGCATCCTTATTTTTTCAAAAAGTGTGCTGATTTTAAAGTTTTTTACCTCTATAAGTTTATCAATATGGGGTGTGCATTGTTTTGAGTAAATTGCATGCAGTGGCTCAGTATTACCTGACCAGCAGGGAATTATGCAGTCATACATGTGAGGGATTTGAAGCATAAAAGCAATAAATTCCTGATTTACGAAAGGCATATCGGCAGCGCATACAAAAATATAATCCCTTGATGAACGCTTTAGTGCAGTATAGATGCCGCCAAGCGGGCCAAGTCCAGGAATTATATCAGGGTATACAGGTATTGTGAGATAGTTATATTTATCAGTATCGTTTGCAATAATTGAAATTGTTTGAAACAGTGGTTTGAGTGAGTGGAAAACATGTTCGATGAGTGGCCTGCCATTAAACGGGTGTAAGGTTTTGTCGCTACCAAAACGGTTGCTTTTGCCGCCTGCAAGAATAAATGCCTCTATTGCTTCCATAGATTACTGGCGTGTATACCCCATCTGTAATGCTGAAGCATCCAGAAAATTTGTAATGAGATTTTCAACAGTCAGGTCAAACTTGGTTTCATCATGCTGTTTTGTTATGCGTATTGTTTTTATGTATGTGTTGCATTTGTTGCAGTAATCAAAGCGGTATTTTTCATCATGTTCATAACTATAATATCCCAGTGTATCGGTATTTTCATTTCCGCAGGCAACGCATTTAACGCGTTTGTATTCCCATTCACATTCGCACAGTGCACAATGAAGGATTCTTTTATTGTTCTTTGACTCAACAATTTTGGCCATATCGGGCAAAAATCCACAAAAGGGACAAACACTTTTTGTGTAATAAGGGAATTGGGTTAAATCCTGCAATGCTCTATCTTTGAGGGCTATGAATAATGGCTTGTATGCATTAACTGCCAAAAATATCAACTCATCAGTATCAAGTTTATTATTAAGAGCTATCGCCTCAAATGTACTATCTTTTGATAGTAGTGCTGTTATTATGTCTTTGTACATCTCAGGATTGTCATCAAGGTTTGTAAGCAATGTGTCAAATGAGTAAGCGGTTTGAAACTGTGTTATAAGAGCAGCTATGGTATTGAAATTTTTCTTTATGCTGGTAATGATTTCATCAGTGAACTGTAGAGTGTGTGGCTGAATGATTGGATACTGCGGTATCTGGTTGATATTCGAAAGGCTTAAGTGAGGAGGTGGGATTATGTCAGAAAAAGCGTTCTTAGTTGATATCACAAAATGTCAGGGGTGCAGGGGATGCCAGGTGGCCTGTAAGCAATGGAATGGCCTGCCCGGTGAAAAAACCACCTTCTTTGGAGGATCGGAATACACCAATCCTGCCAATCTGTCTGCGCTAACCTGGAACCATGTGGTGTTTTACTCCTTAGATAAAAGTAATCCAGACAGACCTGTATGGAATATCAAGCATACAAAATGCTATCACTGTGCGGAAGCTAATTGTATGGCAGTATGCCCTCAGATGGCTATATCCAAGGTGGATGGGTGGACAGTTATTGACCAGGAAAAATGTATTGGATGTGGTGCGTGTGTGAGTGCATGTGTGTATACAGTACCTGGTTTAAGTGAAATAAACCATAAGAATGATATGGGACAGCTTATCATTCACAGAGGGAAATCACATAAGTGTAATGCCTGTACTTTGAACAAGCGTGATATTCCTGCATGTGTTTCAACCTGTCCATCAGGTGCATTAGAGTTTGGACATCGTCAGGCTATCTTAAAAAAAGCACTCAAACGGGTCAAAGAGCTTAAAAAAGATTTTCCCAACGCCAGTGTGTATGGGCTTGAAGAATTTGGTGGTCTTGGCGTGATAACTGTTTTAAGAGATAAGCCTGAAAAGTATGGATTGCCTGTTGGCAAAGATGCTCAGAAGATTGACCTTTCACACTATGAATCAATTAACAGCATCTATCATACATTGTCTGTATTTACCATGGGCATTCCATATCTGCAGAAAAAAGCATACACTATTGCAAAAGCTCTGGCAGGTGCTGAGAAGAAAGCATAAGCAAACAGTACCTTTTATTACGGCAATAGAAAGGGCAGGTGTAAACACCTGCCCTTTTTTACAGTAACTATCGCACATATTAAAACTTAGGCTTGTAAATATCTTCAGGAAATTTTTTGAGTAATGAAGAGGGTATGGCATTTGCCTTTGCAATCTGGGCGTACAGTTTGCCACTTGGTTTTATTGTTCGTTTTTGTGTTTTGAAATCAACCGCAACCAACCCAAATCGTGACATATACCCTTGAGCCCATTCAAAGTTGTCAATAAGTGACCAGTAAAAGTAGCCTTTAATATCAACGCCTTCCTGTAATGCCCTATGCATCATTTTGAGATGGTCAATCAACACATTCTGTCGCCAGGCATCATTATCGGTGCCAATGCCATTTTCGGTAATGTAGATGGGAAGGTTGGGAAAGGCATTGTGCAGTCTTTTGATTGCACGATAAAAACCTTCAGGATAGGGTTCCCAGCCCAGTCCTGCACACAGTTTGTCTTTACCGCACAACGGATTGTCCGTTGCTGAAGTTGAAAGGTCTTTAAGTTTCAGTGATATTCTGATGAAATTATAGAAATTCAGCCCAATAAAATCATTTGAATTAATAAGTTCTTTATGCCTTGAAAAAAGCTGGAAGGGAAGCTTGCCAATTTGTAGTGCCCGTATTAAAGCACCGTTAAAAAGATAATCAACAAATTTTGCTAAAAGATTGTCCACAATACTTTTAGTATTATATGGCATGACAATCTGAACATTATGGACAATACCAACTCTGGCATTGGGGTCAACAGATTTTATTGTATGGTAGGCAATAGCATGCAAAAGCATAACGGTGCCCAGAGCTTTAATGGCCTTAAGTATATTTTTTTCACCAGGAGCAAACATATCAGTAAGGTAGCCCAACATCACGATGCTTGGTTCATTAATGGTATTCCAGTATTTGACCTTACCTTTGAACGTTGTTGCCAGAACGCGGCAGAACTGTGCAAAATGTTCTAAATGTTCACTGTCACGGTTAAGAAGCCCACCCTCATTAAACCACCATATGGGAAGTGTAAAGTGCAGCAGCGTAACAAATGGAGTAACGTTTCGTTTGATAAGCTCATCAATCATTATTGCATAGTGGTCCAGTGCCTTTTTATCAAGAGTACCGGCTTGCGGGAAAATCCGCGACCATTCAATGGACATACGATAAGCGTTGCAGTTTAATTTTTTTAAAAGGTCAAAATCCTGTTTGTATCGGTTCCAGTGATCGCAGGCAACAAGGGCGCTATCATTATTTTTTATTTTTCCGCTTTTTTCAAAAAGCCACCAGTTATTATTGGTGTTGCCACCTTCTATTTGATGTGCGGCAGTTGCTGTCCCCCATAAAAAGCCTTTTGGGAAATGTATGTCGTTTGATCTTACTGGCATATGCAGTCTCCTTTTACATATACAATGGAATTTATGATAATATAATCTTATCTGAGCTTTTAGTAAAAATGTACCAGTATGAAAAATCAATAAAAAAATGAGTATAGGCGATAGTAACTGTAACAAAATTCTTATGATTGAATCATAGAGTAAAAAAAAATAATTGCATAAAATTACATTTGCATACAATACATTCTATAGCAAGAAAGAAAACCATCATGAGTATTCAGACACTGATAACATTATTTGACTGGCGAAGTTTAATTGATATCCCCATTCTATCATTTATCGTCTTTTTGTTTTATACAACATTGCGTTCTTCCGGGTCATGGCGTATTGGATTGGGCATAGTTGTTGCATTAGTATTTTATCTTGTTGCCCGTTTTATACGACTACCCGGCGTTGAATGGGTTTTCAATAATGTCAGTAATATTGCGTTAATTGCATTAATCGTAATATTTCAACCTGAAATTCGAAAGATATTTGAAAGAGCAGCATCAGCGTTTAAGGTTAAAAAACTTCTTAAAGAATCATCGGGATTTATTAATGAGATAGCAAAAGCTGCTTTTATACTGGCTGAACGGCGCTGGGGTGCAATCATTGTTATACAGGGGAAAGACGAAGTTCTGAACAAAATTAATGGCGGCTTTATCATTAATGCCGAGGTAAGCGTGCCGCTTATTGTAAGCATATTTGATCCTCACTCGCCAGGCCATGATGGTGCCATCGTATTGGAAAATGGCAAAATTGTGGGCTTTGGATACAGGCTACCTCTATCATCATCTGAAAAGCTGGATTACCGGTTTGGTACACGGCACCATGCATCATTAGGGTTATCTGAAGTTTGTGATGCACTGATTATTACAGTATCAGAAGAACGTGGAACAGTATCTATATTCCATTCGGGTTCATACATACAAGTTGACAATGAAGAAAAACTGGGAAGTGAGTTGAAAAGCCATCTACAGAATGTAAGCATGCTTTTTCCTGTTTCTTCAAAACGAAGGGCAAGAAGCATTCGTCTTGCAGAGGCTTTTTTGAGCCTGATTGTTGGTTGTTGTATCTGGATTGCTATTGCCATTAATGCAAGTCAGGTAGTGCAACGTACGTATACCATACCTGTGCAATATAATCTTTCACCCAACATGGTTATAATTGGCGAAAAACCACAAACAGTGCGTATATCAGTATCAGGATCGGTCAGCGAAATAGAAAGTATTAATGGCTATGAGCTCAAAGCTTTTATTGACCTGACCAATGTATCACCTGGTGAACATCTGGTAAATTTGCAGCGGAAAAATTTTAATATTGGTGAAGATGTCCATATTATTGATATAGAACCGCCTCAGGTAAAACTTGTACTGCATACAATGCAGCACCGCGATGTTGAAATAAAGCCACAGCTGGTTGGTTCACTGCCACCGGGTTATGAAATTACTTCTATAGATATAAGCCCTTCAAGGATACCAATATTGTATACAACAGATTTGGAAAACCCGGATGATATTTATTTGACTACAACGCCAATATATATTAATGGTATTCAGCAAAGTGTTAAACTTACAACAAAGATAGTTGCACCAAAGGGTGTGTATCCCCTTGATGCATCAAACTGGCCGGATGTAACGGTGATCATGTATGTTCATAAAAAATAGTTTTAGGAGCGGTGTATGCCAACAACAATAAAAAATTTAGGGCCATGTACTGTTGATTCACCATTGTTAAAAAAATACAGCCAGCGTGATGCAGCATTTGTAGGTGATGATATAAGAGTCCGTCTTAATGCATTTATTGGTAAAAATCCACCTAAAGGCGGGGAACATATCGATAGTTTTGAGGCAGCAGGTCCACGAGAAAAGATTTTCTTTGATCCCGAAAAAACAAAGGTTGCAATTACCAGTTGCGGGGGATTGTGCCCTGGTATAAACGATGTCATACGTTCGCTGGTTATGGAATCATACTATGGATATGGGGTAAGGGACATCATTGGCATCCCCTATGGGTATAACGGGCTCAACCCCAATTATAACTATAAACCTATACCTCTGACACCAGATTTTGTTAAATCAATACATATGCAGGGTGGAAGTATATTGGGTTCTTCACGTGGTGGAACAAAAGATATGGACAGGCTGGTTGATACGCTGCAAAAATTGAATGTGAATATTTTGTATACTATAGGTGGCGATGGCACATTGCGTGGCGCTCACGATATTGCAATGATTGCTCAGAAAAGAGGATTGAAGCTGGCAGTTGTTGGTGTGCCTAAAACCATTGATAATGATATAAGCTTTATCCAGCGGTCATTTGGTTTTGAAACAGCATTTTCTATTGCAGTGGATGCAATTTATGCTGCCCATACTGAGGCTGAAGGTGCACCAAATGGAATTGGCCTGGTAAAGCTTATGGGGCGCCATTCAGGATTTATTGCAGCTAATGCAGCACTTGCAAGCAGTGATGTGAATTTTGTGTTAGTTCCAGAGGTGCCCTTTGAACTTGAAGGGCCAAATGGACTGTGCACACATCTGGAAGAGCGGTTAAAACATCGCGGGCATGCTGTAATTTGTGTTGCAGAAGGTGCGGGGCAGGAGATTTTACAGAAAAATTCCGAAAAAAAATACGATGCATCGGGGAATGTTAAGCTGGCAGATATTGGTGTATACCTTAAGGAAAAAATTCAGGAATATTTTGAAAAAAAAGGAATAGAAATAAACTTAAAATACATTGACCCAAGTTACATGATACGAAGTGCTCCAGCAGTTCCCAATGATTCAATTTATTGTACATTGCTTGGGCAAAATGCAGTACATGCGGGTATGGCAGGCAAAACTGATTTAGTAATAGGACAGTGGAGTAATATCTATACCCATGTTCCCATTGAGGTTGCAATATCAAAACGAAAACGTATTGATCCAAGTTCGCGTTTTTACAGTAGTGTCCTTGATGCAACAGGCCAGCCATCTTCGATGATTAATGAATAAAAAGGCTGACATAAATTTAATAATAATTAAGGAGGTTTGCCATGGCAAAGGAACACAAAAATGCTCCAATAATTTGTGGAGCAATTACAGTAGTAGCATTGGTTGGTATACTTATTGGTATATGGCAAAAAATGCCAATTATTATTGCAATAAGTATTATCCCTGCAATTGTCTATGAAATATACAGAACAGAGGGCATTTTTACAACGCTGGCATCATGGCTGGCACTTGTTGTAATCATTGTTGCCCTGTATGTTATTTACAAAAATACAATGATAGATATAATACCTTTCATTGCAAAGTTTATAAAGTTGCCGGTTTCCAGTAAATTAATACCTGCAGGATTAATTGCCCCTGTTGTACTGGTAATCATTGCAGTATTTCTTTTCAGGCGCACGGCCGGGATATATACGCGATGGTTGGCAGTGGTCATTTTAATAACGTCTGTTGCACTGTTTTACAGCCTTGATCCGGAGTTAGTAAAAAACCTATTATCCACACCAGAGGTGCAGCAGAATATCAAAGAAGGGGTTAAACGGGGAATAAAAAATATTCATTAACATAAGCTATCTGGCATGGGCAGAAGTGGTTGAGTAGCTGGCACAATGCTTATCATACATAGCAGCAATAATTGAATAATCAATTGATAAGAATTCATTTGCCGTAAATCCAACGGGGTTTTCCTTACGATATGTTTTAATGGGGAATGAAGAGAGCACTTTTTTAGTATTAATGATATACGATCCATCGTTTTTGATAATGTATCCTTTTTTAATGCAAAATTTTAAAAACCGTTTTAATTTTTTATGGCGATAGTTCCTGTCATTGAGATATTCATCAATATTGGGAAGCCTGCCTTCTTTAACCAGAGCCATAATATCGGCAATAATAGAATCAAGATGTGATATTATTTCTTCCTTGCTAAGAACAATTACCCTGTCAATTTCCTCAACAGCCATAGACAAGCGCTGCATGTACACTGACGCAATCTGGCTGAAGGTAATGGTATGCAGGTTCTTTAATATCTCGGAAACCATAGCTAAAAATTTGTCCTTTACATCAAGAATGAAAACTGGTTTGCCAACATTAATAAAAATATCTTTTTTCCCTACCATACACCTGTCAACTTTGACGTTAATGGGAAGTATATAGAGTTTCTTTTGAAAATGTCTGTAGGTGTTGTCGACTAACTGATAAATGCCGCTGCGTAGATTTTTAAGCCCTCCATAGCCCCAGGTGGTACCTTCAGGGAATATAAGTGTAGAAAAGCCTTTATGAATTGACTCTTTTAATTTTTCCATCTGAGCGCAAATTTCAGATTTCATTGCTTCTTTATTATTGAAATCTTCTATAAACGGGCGTGGGATATCAATAAGTTTCATTTTTTTAAAAAAAGCTTTGGGAAGCCCTGTTTTATCCAATAGGTAAAAAATATAATACGCTACTTTATTTTTTTTCCCAAAATTTGATGACAGATAGTTACCGCTTAAAAAATCCTTTTTAGCCATAATAACAAAGTGGGGACGGGGCTTTAATGCGTAATATACTTTTGACAGCGACGGAACTTCAAAATAGCTGTCATGTGTTGGTGTGAATATTACTAAATCAGGTATATGTTTTAAGTATTCCTTGCCTTTAAGATGAGCTCTATGGCGCATCATAATGGAGGCTACTTTAAAACAAAACAAAAAAAATTCATAAATAATACCATTAGAGTGCTGCATATGTTTATCCAATTATAGTAAAGTATGATATATAATAAAATATTACATAAACATAATTATGTCAATAGAAATAAATATTGATTATTTTAGCATTTGAAAATGTGTAAATCCTAATGAAGTAACTGTAAAATGAGTGGAGAATCAGCAGATTTGCAAGGCAATTATCTATCCGTGGTACGTAAGAACAAATATTTGGTATGGTATTAATGAACAAAATATACTTGCAAAGGTGAAAGTTTTTTGTTTATGTATATACAATACCTTTGGGAGGAGATATATGAATATAGAAACAACCACCTGCATATCGAATGAACATCTTGAACGTTTACAAATCTATGCCAAAGCTCAAAACATGTCACTTAGAACATTTATCTCAGGACTTATCAGCTTTGCTGCTGACAATAAAAAGATACCGGTACAGTATTTTAAGAAGCTTCGCTACAGGAAGCGGTATGAAGCTTCATGGAGGCGATTGCATCTTGTGTTGTTTGAGGATGAATATGAGTTTTTTATGGATGTGAAGAAGTTGTGGAAGTTATCGCTTGCAAGGATTATAGCGTTTTGTATGGATAATGTGGTGTATGAATATTTAGATTTTTTGTCACGGGAAAAGGAAAAGGAGGACTATTATACCGATAACTATCGGTATAGTGGGTATACATTTGAAACTGGAAGCAAATGTGATATATTTTACATAACCGTATACTGGGGGCCACACCCAGAAATAGTGCAAAAAGCAACAACCTGACCAAACAAAACCCCACAAACACCAACATCGTCTGTCATAAGCACACCTTCAGCACTGAAACTGTGTCAACAGAAGAATTCAGTGTTATCTTACTGATATTAGTCAAAAGATTATTATAATTTGAGTTTTATAAAGTGAGTACATTGAAAACTTCATTATCCACAATTTCTTAGTAATAAAAAAATTTCTAATTTTTAGATTAATTTATTGACGATTTTTCATAAAGACTGTAATTTTAACTATATGATTAAATTATTTGATTAAATTAAACAGTTAATAAAATGAGCTTTGCTCAATTATTAGGAACTATGGAATCATTCAAATATTCAAAGGAAACGAGAGATATTATATTAAAAGCTGCCAAGCAGGAGTTTGCAGAAAAAGGTTTTAGCGGTGGAAGAATGAGTTCTATTGCTAAGCGTGCAAAGGTAAACCAGGCACTTATTCATTACTATTTTTCAAGTAAAGAAAATCTTTACCGTGAAGTATTACAATATTTATTCCATCATGAAGAAACCTCAATTATAGAAGAATATTTTAAGGATGAAAAATTAACACCACCTGAAGCACTCTATGCAGCAATTTATATTTTAGTTTATCTACATCATGATGCAATTGATCCTGAAACAAACCGCATAATATCATGGGAAATTGCTGAAGGCGGTCAAACATTTAAAAGGCTTTTAATAGAGTATCTCTATCCACGATTGGATAGAATTACATTAATAATTGAGCAAGGTATTGAACAGGGATATTTTGAAACCAGTGATCCGTTTTTGATAGTATTCAACCTTGTAAATTTTATTATATCCTTTGAAAACAACAAACAGTATCTGAAAGATACACCATGGTATGGCCGCTTTTATGGTGGCGATGATGGAAGAAGATTGTTTGAGTATACGCTAACGGCCACATTTAAGGCTCTGACCCCAAAGGGCAAGCTATTTTCTTTACCCCAGATAAGCAGTGAATTACAGCAAAAATTACATATCATTATTGATAAGCTTAAAAGTACTCAGGGAGAACGATATGCATTGTCAAAAGAGTTATAACCAATTATTCCAAAAGAGTAGCGTTCTTTCACTGATTGCCGTAATGATCATTATTTTCAGTGAATCATTGATAAGCGCTCAACCTCTTACACTGCAACAGGCAATTGCAACTGCCATTCAAAATAATAATACCTATAAAGCTGCTCTTCTTAAAGTGGAGGAAAACCGCTATAAGGTACGTGAAAGCTGGGGCATGCTGTGGCCACAGCTTTCCACTGATGTTGCGTATACACGGCAATGGTATGAAGCAGGATTTCAGGCGCAGATAGCTGGGCAATATGATGTAAAGATTATCAATGGGCAGATAGCAGTAAATCCCGGTGCGTTTTATAATAGCCTACAGGCTTCACGCAATGGCTACATTGCCAGTGAATATGAGGCGCGGTCAATTAAGGCAAATACTATCATTACAACACTGAGGCTGTACTATCAGGTACTTTTGACAAAAGAATTAATAACAATGCACGAAGAAGCATTGAAAGCATTAGAGGAAAACCTGCGTATTGTGACCGTAGGATATCAAAAAGGTACATTTTCAAAATTGGATTTTTTGCGTGCAAAGGTTGCCTACAATAATGAAAAGACACAACTCATAAACGCTAAGAATGATTATTTAACGGTATGTGCAACATTCAATATACAGTTAAACAGGGATATTAATGAACCTGTAATACTTGATGAATCAGTGCTGATGGTACGTAATGATGATTTACAGTATCTGTCACTGGAAGAGGAAAAGGAGATAGCTCTTATAAAGGAGCTGGTTGCACTATCACTAAAAAACAGGCCCGAATTATTGCAATTAACCCATTCCAAAAAGGCATTGGAATATGCATCAGATGCAGCAGCATCAGTATACTTATGGCCAAGTTTATTTGTAAGTGGCAATTATGGTACAAGCAAGTCCATATCAAAAGAAGGAAGCCAATTTCAACCAACTGGTAATCCTGCTATAGATCCTATTTTAGAAGCAATGAGCCAGGGTATGAGTGAAAGCTTTGCACCCAAAGGCTGGAATGACCACTGGATGATAACCTTTGGAGCTACTTACCAGTGGGGGGCATTATCACCTATTAATTCATCGCATGCAAAGGCAAAGCAATTAGAAAGCCAGGCAAATCAGCTTGATTTGCAGTTAGAGGATTTTGTAAAAAGTGTGCGACTTGATATTCAACGTGGATTTTTAAAACTCAAATCAGCTTCAAATTCAATCTATTCGCAGCAGGGAAATGTTGAAACTGCCGAAGAATCATTGAAGACTGCAACCGCTCAATTCAGGAATGGCATTATTGATAACTCAAAATTCTTAGAAGCAAATGTTGCGCTTATTCAGGCAAAAACCTTATACATACAGGCACTGTATGATTATAAGGTTTCGCAGGCAGAATTAAATAAATCTATTGGCGTGGATTATTTCAAGCTTTATTAATGTTTTGGGAGAGGTACTATGAAACGGGGAACAAAAACAATACTTACAGTAATCGTTGTTATAATAGCAATTATAGCCACCTACAGGCTGGTAGTTTTTATTGGAAATAAAATTAAGCCCAAACAGGTTGTAGAAGACGAACGTATTATCCCGGTAAAAGCATCAAAAGCGTTCCGCATGGATATAACAAAGACGCTCAATTTAAGCGGGGATATTCTTGGGAAAGAGGTTGTAAATGTCTTTTCGCAGGTTCCGGGGAAGGTTATGGAAATTCTTGTAAAGGAAGGCCAGTTTGTAAAAAAAGGGCAGGTGCTTTTCAGGGTGGACAGGGACATAGTTGGCATGGAATATATGCCCGCAGTTGTTGAATCACCACTTACAGGATATGTGGGCACCGTAATGGTTGACAGAGGAATGTCCATAAGCCCGCAAACACCGCTTGCCCAGGTTGTCACCATGAATCAGGTTGAGGCTGTGGCTCAGCTTATTGAGGAGCAGATAAATATGGTACAGATTGGAATGAAAGCCAGGATTCGTGTTGATGCGTATCCTAATACATATTTTTATGGTACGGTGTATAGAAAGAACGCTGTGCTTGATGCAGCTAGCAGGACACAGGAAGTGCGCATACTCATAGACAATCCTGAACTTAAACTGCGGCATGGCATGTTTGCTGATATTCAGATACAGATGGGTTCAGCAAAGAACGCTGTGGTAATCCCAGTGGATAGTTTGTTAAGCGATAGTTTAGGCAATTATTATGTATACAAGGTAGTTGATAACAAGGCATTTAAACAATCAATAAAGCCAGGATTTTCCTTAAAAAATGTAACGGAAGTATTGTCAGGCATTAATGAAGGCGATGTGGTTGTTACACTTGGCAAGGAAAATGTAGGGCATGGCGATAAGCTTATGGTGTATATGGAAGAGATCAAACAGTAATAGTGCAGGGAGATAGTTACTATGAAAATTACCGATATATCTGTCCAACGGCCAATAACCATCACAATGCTATACATTGGCATCATTGTAGTGGCAATAGTGAGTTATGTAAAAATCCCATTAGATTTATTCCCGGATATTGAATTCCCTGTTGCTGTTGTCTTTACAGAATATCCCAACGTTGGGCCAAAAGAGATTGAAAGTACCGTAACCCGACCACTGGAAGAGGCTTTGTCATCGGTTAATAATATTGATACAATAACGTCAACATCAAAAGAAGGTTTATCGATGATTGTTGCCAAGTTTACCTGGGGTACTGACATGGGGCTTGCAGTGAGTGATATGCGCGAGCGTATTGATATACGCAAACGGTTTTTGCCTTCTGATGTTAAGAACCCTGTGGTTCTGAAATTTGATATTTCGATGATGCCTATTGTAATGCTTTCTGTTACGGGCCCAAAAGACCTGGCGTATGTTAAAAAATATGCTGAGGATAATTTAAAAAATTTATTTGAGCAGACAGACGGTGTGGCAGCTGCTTATGTCAGTGGGGGTCAGAGCTATGAGGTTAAGGTTGAGCTGATTAAAAACAGGATAGATGCGTATAAATTAACTATCGACCAGATTATACAGCTTTTAGCGGCGGAAAACCTCAATATTGCTGGCGGTGATGTTAAAACGCCATATATGAAATATACCTTGAGAACTCAGGGCGAATTCAAGTCACTGGATGATATTCGCAATGTGGTTGTAACGGTAAAAAATGGAACTCCTATTTATGTACGCGATATTGCCAGGGTATACTTAGCTCCTGCTGATGTGAAGGAGATTGTGCATCTAAATGGCGAAAATGGTGTTATCCTGCGTGTTCAGAAACAATCAGACAGAAATACTGTTATTGTTGCCCGTAACATATTAAAAAAGGTTGAAGAGGTGCGTAAAACCCTGCCCAAGGGGATGGATATACAGCCATTCTTTAATGCTGCCGAATTCATAGAGCTATCAATATCCAATATGATAAAAAATGCAGTTGAAGGGGCTTTGATAGCTATACTGGTTGTCCTTGTTATATTGCGCAATTTACGAGCTGCACTCATTATGGGATTGTCAATACCTATTTCTATTATAACCTCGTTTGTTCTGATGTACTTCTTTGATTTATCACTCAACATGATGTCGATGGGGGGCCTTGCTATTGGTGTTGGCATGCTCATTGACAACTCCATTGTGGTACTGGAAAACATATTCAGGTATCGTGAAAAGGGGGCACGGCCCAATGAAGCGTCAAAACTGGGCACTGATGAAATGGGAGCAGCTATAACTGCATCAACTTTGACTAATTTAGTTGTCTTTGTGCCGTTTTTATTCAGCCAGGGATTGGCAGTACAGCTTTTTAAAGACATGGCGCTGACCATTACATTTTCCATGTTAAGTTCGCTGGTTGTGGCACTTTCGCTAGTGCCAATGCTTACAGCAAAGTTTATCCCCCGCATTGAACACACCTATACGGGGAAACTTTCGTTTTTACAGCCGTTATTTGATAAAGGTGAACAATACTTTTTACGGCTGGAAAATTTTTATGGAAAAGTTATTAACTGGGCACTTGACCATCCAAAACGCGTCATACGTTATGTAGCCATTTCATTTGTTATAGGCCTAATCTTGATACCTATTGCTGGTATGGAGTTTATGCCTGAATATGATGATGCCCAGCTAACAGTTGTTGCAAAGTTACCTGTTGGTACAAACTTAGAAACTACAGAATCAATAATGAAAATGATAGAAAAGCGGACATTGGATGTCTTAAAGAAAGAGGAATATAAGGTTGTATCAGTCAGAGCCGGTTATGGTGAAGGATTTACCGCTGCGTTTGGCGAAACTACTGACTATACTGGCAAAATAGAAATGCGACTCACACAACCAAGTAAACGAAAACGGTCAAAGGATCAGATACGGCAGGCGTTGCGTGAGGCATTCAAGGGGATGCCTGGTGTAACATTTAACTTTTCATTACAGGGTGATACTGGAAGCCGTATTTTAGGTATGGGTGGTGCCGCTATTTCAATAGAAGTGTATGGATATGATTTTGATAAATCAACACAGTATGTTCAGGATATTCGAAATGCTATAAAGAATATACCAGGGTTGAAGGATATTGATATCTCCCGTGAAGAAGGATTACCTGAAAAGGTTATAGTTGTTAATCGTGAAAAGGCATCCAAGATGGGGGTTAATGCCTATCAGATTGCGAATTTAATAAAAAACAATGTAGCGGGGTATGTTGCAACACGCTACCGTATTGAAGGGGATGAATATGATATTAATGTGCGACTGCGCGAAGCTGATAGAGAAACCATTGAGCATATAAAATCAATAGAAATTAATACCCCTGTAGGCAAGCGTGTACCGGTGGGCAATCTTATTGATATAGTAACAAAATCTGGACCTTCTACAATTGAGCGTAAAAAGCAGGAGCGTGTAGTATATCTGAACTGTAAAGCTGAAGGAAGAGCCTTGAGCGCTGTTGTAGCTGACATTAACAAAGCAATAGCCAAGATACCTAAACCAGCAAATTTTGATGTTGTCATAGGTGGTGCTTATCAGGATATGCAAGATACATTCCAGGATTTATTACTAGTGCTTATTGTGGCAATGGTATTAACCTATGTTATCATGGCAGCGCAGTTTGAATCAATGCTTAGGCCATTTATTGTTATGTTCAGTGTTCCAACAGTTATTTTTGGCGTGTCAGTATTTTTATTCCTTACCGGTACAACATTTAATGTCATAACATTTTTAGGTGTTATTATGCTTGTTGGTATTGTTGTTAACAATGCGATAGTTCTTGTGGATTATACTGATATTCTAAGAAAGCGTGGTTATGGTATACGTGAAGCACTGGTTGAAGCAGGTACAAAACGATTACGACCTATCATGATGACCACCCTTACAACAATATTGTCATTGATACCAATGGCTTTAGGTACAGGAGAAGGGTCAGAGCTATCAGCACCGCTTGGACGGGCAGTTATGGGAGGCATGAGCACAGGGTTTATATTTACTTTGGTGTTTATACCGGTTATCTATATGATTTTTGAAACTATCCGTGAACGATATGAAGCACGACGGAAATACTAATTTTAGGAGACAGCTATGTTGATGCTATTTATAGTATATAGTAATGCCGTTGATGATGAGGTTGTGGAGATAGCAAAAAAGTACGCAAGTGGATATACTAAATTTACTGATGTACAGGGTGAGGGAAGTAAGGAACCGCAATTGGGTACCCATATATGGCCAGGCCTCAATAACTGTATGATGATTGCACTTGAAGATAATAAAGCAAAAGATAAAATTGCACAGGAATTACAAAATCTTAAAGTTAAATTCAAAGGTATTGGCATTAGCGTATTTGTGTTGCAGTTAAAAGAGATGTTATAATAATAACGTTTTGAATGACACCGGTTTGCTATAGGCTATCCCCATTGAAGTATATACATATTCCTGGTCAGCTTCATCCTGAAAGCTGACCAGTTCAATACTATCACTATACTGCTCTTTTAGCCACTGTATGCATTGCCGTGCAAAGCCCTTCTGTATAACTATTGGAAATGGATAGGCAATATCCTTTTGTAACAGCTTAGCATAATTTTCAGGTGTTAGAAGTAGTATTGGGTTAATGCATGAATAAAGCTTCTGAGCAAGCAAAAATGGTTTTAAGGTTTCAAATAGCTGAAATATGCGTACTGGTAGCCTGTCATAGGTATCCTGAAAATGCATCATGCGATAATAAAAGGTATTACTGGTTGTAGCACGAAGGGTATTAGCAATTGCGCTATCATCCAGTATATCGTTATATATGCACACAACGGAATAGAGCATGGTATGGACATCGCAATGGGTAAGGATAGTTTGCAGGGCAGTGTCTATTTGTGTTGAGCTATCGCACAGCAAATAAAAAGTAAAGTGGCTTGTTTGTATGTGATGTAGCGCATTTTTGGGGTCAGAGCCTTGTGTTAGGTTTATATACGCACCTGCCGTGAGCGTTCCATGCGTGTTTATGATACATGATGGAACATATGGTGGGTTAAAGACAAATCCGGTTGTATCTTCAAAGTAAGCATTTATTGTGTGCAAATCCTGTTTTGAAAAATTAAATCCTTCAATAAAGTAGTACGGTGGCTGCTGCATAAAGGTGGCATTATGCTGGAGCGCCTCATCATAGAGTGCTGTCCCTGGCAAAACCATGAGTGGATACAGTTCAATTTCATTGCCAAGCCCATAATCCAAAAGGGTGTCGATTGTTTTCATAAATGAATCAGGTGTGTCAGTGGGCAGCCCGGGTATAATGCCAATTTGAAGCGTAAATCCTGCATCTTTAAGCTGCATAATGCCTTCAAGTTCCTTGTGTGCGTTGGTTTTGCGGCCAATATGCTGCAAACAGGCTTGATTCATTGTCTGCAGACCTACCTCAAAGCTGTGGAAGCCTGCTTTTTTTAACAGGGTAATGGTTTCTTTTGTAATACGGTCGGCTCTAATTTCAGTATGCAAGGGTATGGTGTTGTTGGATTGTATCAGTGCGTTACAGTAATTGGTAAAATGTTTGGACTGATTAAATGTTGGTGCAAGTAAATATATTTCCTGGATATTGTCTTTTTTTGCTTTGTGGATTATTGCTGGTATAGTTTCCGGATGCAAGCTTCTGACTTTGCTGGTATTTTTTGAATACAGGCAATAGTTGCATGTAAAAGGGCAGCCGCGGATAATCTCAACGCTCAAGCTGCCATCGTACATGGGTTGCAGGTAGCCTTGTGTGTAAGGTTCTACCATTTTATGTATTGGTATATATGCACCTGCTGGTTGTATAAATACGGTGTTGCCATTTATTGTATGCAAAAATTGATGGTGGGTGTTTTGCAGGTAATGTTGGAAAAAAAATTCACCTTCGCCTATGATGAATAGGTCAATCTGGGGATGATGCTTTTGCAATATGTGTGCCTGAAACTGAATTTCAGGACCTCCGAAAAGGATGGTAACATCAGGGGTCAGAGCCTTTATTTTTTGGGCTATTGCCAATGAGCGTTCAACATTCCACAGATAGCAGGTAAAGGCTACATGGGTTGGTTTATGTTGTAGTATGGAATCAACAATGATGGGGTCAGAGCCAAAGTTTTGTATGGCCTGAGGTAGCTGCACGGCGTTTATTTTTGTGCGATAGTTACTGAGACAAAATGCCTGCAGTGTGGCAGGAGCATTTGCCATATTGCCAGCAATATAATTGTAGCCATGGTCAAGCAGTGGAAGTTGTATAAATACGATGTTCATGAGTTCTATGTTCAACATTCAAAGTTCAATGTTAGGGGTTACTGTAGGGGCGCATAGTTATGCGGCCACAATATTACAGCAATATAATCAATGTAAATAATGATGTCAAAGGATTTATTTGTTCAATGTTCGGGGTTCAATGTTTAAGGTTAGAGGGTTGATATAGAAAATAATGGGGTCAGAGCCTTATAATTAATTTTTTGGCGATAGTTATCGGTTAAATGGCTTATGGATGGGGTCAGAGCCTATTAACAGAAATTAACAAACTACAAAACCTTATATACTCCTCTTTTAATATATTCAAAGATTGCATTATTAGTACATGCGCATTCACAAGCGCCATTGTTTGTTTTATTTATGCAATGATCAGATGGTTGCAAATATCTAATATCGGCATTGGGATAATGGTTTCGAAAAATTGATTTAATTTGGCTTGTTGTTAAAGTTTGACCTTTGTAATTTGTCATTAACTGTTTTAGTTGAGCATGATATCTAACAAATGCCTCCATTATAATATACCTCCATTAAATAAAAATACTTGGATTCAAGTAACAAGTGCAACCTTTCTTGAAAAAGAAGGGTTGACTGCCAATAAGTTTACTCTTCTTTTGATA
>JBBFLA010000025.1:0-42917 GCA_037481795.1 Spirochaetota bacterium | reverse complement strand
AGCATAACCTGATTATTCTATATATTTTTATATTATTTGCATAGGGTCTTGAAAATATTTTGACTTTTTATAGGAGTGTAAAACTATGCTTAAACAAAAATTATTACTTTTTATAACAGTGTTTTCTTTTATGGCAGTGCCTTTGCTGGCACGTGAAACAGGTTTGCAAATAGCACCAAATCTTTATTTGGGTGCTTCTGGTGCTGATTTTACATACTGGAGCGGAAGTACTTTGGGAATAATCGTTGGTGGTGATTCAACATTATGGGGTGATCCTTCCAGTGATGTAGGTGGTGCAGGTGGGCTTGGTATTGACTTTCGTTATTTTGTTAATGAAAATGTTGCGTTGAACACCGGGCTTGATGCTATATACAAAAGTTTTACGGTTACATACCCGGCTATTTCAGCAATTGATGATTTAACAATTGAATTTGGAACAACATATTTAATAATACCTATTGGCATACGAATGTATTTTGATTATTTTTTCATAGGTGGTGGAGCATATTATGGTATGTCGGGTGATACAGAAGGAGAATTAACCTATACTTCAATATATGGGACAGAAACTATAAAAGAAACATTGAATTTTGATGATGATTTTGGACTGTATATTGATTTGGGACTGGATATACCATTAAGTGATCAGGTTAGTCTGGAATTGGGTATGCGGTATGAACGTGGGTTGGTAACAGTATATGAAGAAGATGATATTGTCACAGATATTAAAACGAGAGCATTGCTGTTTAATATAGGTTTATGTGTTTTTATATAACGCATTAAAAAAACACGGGCAATAATTGTTGCCCGTGTTTTTTTGTTTGACAAAAAAATGTAATATTATAACTTACCAGCGAAAGTATAGTTAAATTTTTTTATAAGTTGTATAAAATATTATAAATAAAATGCCAATCATGATGGATATTTTACGCAACTTACATATATATACCATTAAAGTTAACTGTGAAGTTATATCACCTATAACATTCCCAAATTTTCCAGGAATTGCATTAAGAGGTGGTTTTGGTCTGGCATTGAAAAATTCTGTATGTATTATGAAACAACACAAGTATTGTAAAGAATGTCCTCTGGCAACCATGTGTGTTTATGCCATAATTTTTGAAACACCCAATGTAAAACCTTCTGAAAAAATGAGCCAGTCTGAATATATACCCCATCCTTTTTCACTGGCTCCTTTATTTGATTACCCTGCTCATTTTAAAGAGGGTGATACATTCTCATTTAAATTTTCACTATTTGGTGATGCATTTAAATATTTTCCAAATGTACTCCATGCATTCATACAATTGGGTGATAATGGTATAGGTATTAAAAGAGGAAGATTTACAATAAAAAGCATTCAGGATTATGCAAGCAATGCCACAATATATGATGGTGAAACAATCCAGTTAAGTGATCTAAAAGCAATTCAGTTTTACAATACTGAATATACTCATGATACATTAGAAATTTCATTTTTAACGCCATGTAAAATTAAATCAAATGGTAAATATCAGAAATATGTTGATTTAGAAACTATTATAAAAAATATTAAAAGAAAAATTGAAATTATTACCTATTTTTTTGAAAACAATCCCATCATAATAGATATAAGCAACATTAATTTTAATTCAATACATTGTGTATCGCAGGATATAAAAATGGAATATGTAAAAAGATATTCTAAAAGAAGAAATCAAAAAATGTCATTAGGTGGATATAAAGGGAAAGCTGTTTTTTCAGGGAATGTTCAATCAGTATATTCATTTTTAAAGATTGGGGAATTTATTAATATTGGGAGTAACACATCATTTGGATTTGGAGCTATACAGGTTGTATAATCTATTTTTTTGCTTTAATAGGTGTTAAATATGAAAAAAGAGTATTATGAAATTATAATTGCTTCATTACTTCATGACATTGGAAAATTTAAAGAAAGAGCATTTGAAGGCAAAGAACATGCCGCTTTTCCAGGTGAAATTGAAGCTGTTATACTTCCTTCCCATAGTGATGGTAGATATTCACACCGTCATGCTTTATGGACATATGATTTTTTTGAAAATGACTGTAAAACACTAAATCTTCCAAGGGAACTTGATTGGATAAAAATTAAAAACCTTGCAGCAAAACACCACAATGCAAGTACACCTGATGAAAGCATTATAGATATGGCTGATAAAATATCTGCAGCAAGTGACCGCAGTGATGAAACAGATTATGTTAAGGGAGGTCATTTTAAACGTCACTTGCAATCAGTATTTACCCGAATATCATTAGGTAACAGTGTTAATGCTCTTTATGGGTATAATTTAAAACCTTTAGCTCCTGAAAACGTGTATCCTTTTGAAATAAAAGAAGAGACTACCATATTAGCGGATCAATACAAGACATTATGGGATAATTTTATTAAAGATTTACAAAAATCATTACAACAATATAAACCAGTATACGGTTTAAATCAGTTTGTTTATATTATTAACTCATTATTGCAAAAATATTGCTGGTGTATCCCATCGGCAACAAATGACAAATATCGTGATATATCACTTTATGACCATGCTATTACAACTGCAGCAATTGCACTGGTTTTAAAAGTACTGCATGATGAAAATTGTACTACCGATAAACCTTTCCTCTTTTTTGCAGGTGACCTATCAGGTATTCAGCAATTTATTTTTCAACATCAACAAAAGGCTTTCCCCGGATCGTCTAAAATTATACGTGGTAGATCATTGTATGTTTCAATGATTTCACATGCATATAGTTATGCACTTTGTGAAGAGCTTGGTATTCCACCATTTGTACAAATCATGAATGCCGGGGGTAAGTTTACACTTATTTTACCCAACATGCCACGCATAAAAGAAGCCATTAAAAAATTTACACAAGACGCAGACAATTGGTTTTTTGATAACTTTCATGGTGATTTTACTATTGTTTATGACTACAGTACTGAAGCATCTCAAGATGATATGAAACTGTCTAATTTTAAAAATCTTATAAAGACAATTAACTATACGTTAGCTCTTGCAAAATCCTGTAAGTTTTATTCAATTCTTAAAAATGGCAAATGTATTATTGATGTCGATTATGGCGAAGGTGAATTATGCAAATCGTGTGGCAGGTATTCTCCTATCCCCGGCCATGAAGATCAAAGATGCAATTCATGTGAAGAAATGTTTAACATAGGTTCTAAAATTACTAAAAATAGTATTGTCATTTTTAGTAAAAAGCAAGGAGACGTTAACTATTTTAATGAAAAAATATCAATGAGTATTGTAGATTCATTGGATTTTAATGAAAATATTATTTGTGCTTTTAGTTTTGCTGAAGATTCAAGCTTGCCATTTTTAATGTATAATAATTATGTTCCCCAAAAGGATAGAACAACATTAGAATTTAAAGAAATAGCCGAATCAGCTATAAAATATCAAGATAACAACGATAGTAATAAAAAAAGAGGTACAGGCTCTGCCTTTTTATCATACATCAAACTTGATGTAGATAACATGGGTAGTATTTTTAGTCAGGGTATACAGGATCTTTCGATATCACGGTATGTTACACTGTCACGAATGTTTAATGTTTTTTTTAATCTAGTAATAAAAGATGTTTTGCAAAAACAATATCCCAACATCTATACAGTATTCTCAGGTGGTGATGATTTATTTGTTATAGCTCCATGGAATCAGGTCATAGAATTCATGGATACATTTGAAAAAAAATTTAAAGAATTTGTTTGTAACCATCCGGATTTGCATTTTTCAACGGGAACATATATTCAAAAACCGGATTATCCCATGACTAAATGTGCTTTTATTGCGGAAGAAAAGTTGAAGGATGCAAAAGATGCAGGAAGAAACAGGGTCCACTACTTTAATGTAATTACTTATGATCAGCTGCGTGATATACATCAAAAAGCTAAATGGTTTATTAAACAAAATAATAATGATAAATCAAAGATTAACCATTCATTTTTATATAGATTATTACAGTATTCACGTATGGCAAATAAAGTATATAGTAATAAATTTAAACCTTCAGAGGATTTAATATATATTCCATACTTTAAATATGACGTTAGCAGGAATATAATAATTAAAGAAAATGGACAATTGAAAAATGCAGATGAATTGCAAGAACTTGAGCAGTGTTTTGAAGAGTATTCAAGAAAGTACCCTTATTTATTAGAAACAATTATTTCCATTGCATTATATGAAACAAGAGAAAAGGAAATACACAATTAAGGAGGAATAACTATGATTGAATTAAATGAATCATATGTAACCACTGTTGCTGAAAATAAGGCAAAGGAGTTTTTATCAATTGATAAGAACCAGATACGGAAGTTTTACGATGATTTTAAGATTATTGAGCGGAAAATAGATGAAAATCAAGATGCAAACGATGCGTGGTTTCAAAAAGAAATTTTACCCCATATTAAATTTGTAAAATCAAAGATTGCCTACAGTGCAGGCAGAAAATCAAATAATAAGTTTTTAGTATCAAGAGAATATAAAGAATATATGGATAAAGAAATAGATAAAATAAAAACAATTTCTGATTTTAAAACATTTTTAATGCATTACCAGGCAATAATAGCATATTACACATATCATTCAGAAGTTAAAGATAAATCGTATCAACCAAAGCCTAATAAATAGATGACCTTTAGGAGGAAACAATATGAATGCTACAGAAAATTTAACAATTAAAACAATTAAAGGAAAAATATTTTTAAAAACTGGACTCCATATTGGTGGTGGTACAGAAGGTATTGAGATAGGTGGCATTGACAATCCCGTCATTAAAGATCCCAGGACGGGGTATCCGTATATACCTGGATCATCATTAAAAGGTAAAATGCGAAGTTTATTAGAATTAAATATGAATCAATTTGATAAAAGTGGCGGACCATGTAATTGTGGTGGATGTATAATATGTAAAACATTTGGGAATACTAATAAAGATTCCAAAGTTGGCATAACAAGGGCTATCTTCAGAGATGCTTTCCTTGACAGGGAATCAATTAATATGCTTAAGCAGCGGAATATATTGGCAACAGAAGCAAAGATGGAAAATACTATTAATAGAATAAATGGAAAAGCCATGAATCCACGCCAATCAGAAAGAGTTATTGCTGGTTTATCATTTGACTTTGAAATTTCAGTAAGAATTTTCAAAGAAGATAATGATGGGAAAGAGATTACAAATCTTATTAAAAAAGGGTTACAGCTTCTTGAACAGGATGCGTTGGGTGGCAGCGGAAGCAGAGGGTATGGTAAAGTACAGTTCAAGGATGTTATGATGGATGATAAACCACTATAACAGGTTATAAACAATGAAACGCCAATATAAATTTGTTTTGAAACCTCTTTCATTTTATTCTGATGTATATTCAGCAGATACAATTTTTGGTACAGTATGCTGGTATATACGATATCTGTATGGGGAAGATACTCTGATATCTTTATTAAATGAATTTAATGATGATGTTCCATTTATTATTTCTTCTTTTATACCTGAAGGCTATATACCTAAGCCATTGTTACCTTTCCAATTGAAGGATTCAGTTAAAGAAATAGAGATAGATAAACAATTTAAAAGTGTTAAGTGGATTCCAATAGAACTATTTAAAAAGTATCAAGCTAACTATAATCAGGATGCCATATCAAAAGAACTTAATGTAGGTATGTCAAAGACTTTTAATCCTGATCGTATTGATATTACAAGGAATTCCATAAACAGAATGACTGGCATGGTGCGTGAAGGCATGCTTTTTACAGAGAGTTACTATTATGAGGACATATCGTATAATGTGTATGTAACCGAATTTAATAGCAAATATTCAGATATCTTTAAAAAATCTTTTTCAGTTGCTTGTTCAGTGGGTTTTGGAGGCGATCCTTCAACGGGTAAAGGATTATTTGATGTAAAGCTTCAAGAGTTAAATGAAGTAGAAAAAAACATATTTGATTACCAGAGCAATTATTTTGTTACATTGAGTGAGTGTGCGGGTTCAAATTTAGATCCACTATGTTATACAACAATGACAAAATATGGAAAGTTGGGTGGAGAATTTAGTCAAAAAGGTATTAATGGAAGATTACTATTTAATAAAAAGCCAATAGTATTATATGAAATTGGATCGTCGTTTAAAAAGTCTGATAATGGTTTTGGTGTTATGCTAAAAAATATTCATACGGATACAAGGATAGTGCAATATGCCTTTGCCTATCCTGTATTTTTTGATTATTCTGGTGATATGGCTATAACAACATGATAGATGTTACTGTTTACATCATACTGAGCAGCAGTAGGGGTATTATTATATGAAATCATATACCGTTAAAATACATATCATTACACCACTTATAATACACAGTGGCGAATTTTACAGTATATTTGAATTATTGCCAACAAGAGATGGAACATCCATAATGCTTATTGATTTAAATAAAGCTTTTAATATCCTGAGCCAGGGTGATCGAGAAAAGTTTTTCAGCATTATGGATACTCTTACTACTAATGTAGAAAAAGATAAGGAAAAGCTTTCGAGCGCACGGTCAATCATACAAGATGCTGTAATGAAAAATCTAGATGTTATTATACAGAGAGTTCAGGCACCCCCTCAATTTATTAAGGATGTAAATACTAACCCATACGCAATAATTTATAAGATTTTTAAAGATGAACTCAGCATGAAGCCTTATATCCCTGGTTCAACCTTGAAAGGTGCATTAAGGACAGCATTATTGGAAACATTAAGAAAGAAAAATAATATGTATCCCAATGTTAAATTATTTAAAAATAATAAACCCAAAAATTTTCAATCCACTGATTTTGAAATGCAAATAATGAAAAAAGATAATAATGCAATATTTGATATAGAACGTGATCCTTTCAGATTTCTGAAAGTATCAGATTTAATGTTTAAAAAGCAAACGGTTCTTTTTGATACAGTTAGGGTAATAGGAAAAGGTAGACAGCAAAAAGGCATCCCCATCTATACTGAAATGTCAGCCAGCCACTATTTAGATAAAGATGAATGCATTGCTGAAGGAGAAATTACCATTGATGATAATGGATTAAAAAATTTTGTTAATAATTATAAATTAGGAGATTTTCTTAATATTGAATTCATAATGAAGAGTTTAATGGATTTCAATCAAGAAATCTTAAATAATAAAAAACATCCAATAAATCAGGATGTAAAAAACGTGATTACCGGGTTATGCAATACGCATTCGTTAATACCTCTACGGTTAGGCCGTTTTACGCAAATTGAATCAAAAACATTTAAAATTAAACAAAAAAATGCAATACCGCCGGATATTAACTTCTATGGTGGTGTTTCACGTTCGCTTATAAGAGGCACAATTCCGGCAGGGTGGTGCGGTTTGAAAATATGCCAATAATATTTCATCTATTTCACTAAAGCTACTTCACAGTTTTTTTCCTTGACTTCTTACTATATATTTAGTTTTCAAAATGTGTTAGTAATGATGTAATAAATGTACTGAATGATGAATTTATTATTTGTGGGGTACATTTATATTCTCTTGTTCTATTAATAAATTAAACATAGCACACCCCATCCTTAGTTGGGCGACAGTTGCTGAACTTTTATAAGCTTGATGTGATATACAAGGAGTTTTTATGAAAAAGTATACAAGCATTGCTCTATATATAACATTGTGTGGAATTTTTCTTTTTAGCGATGCTTTCTCACAAAATAAAACTAATACTATAACTTTTTGCTATACCAATTCACTAAATGGTACATTGGAAGCTTGTCGGTGTGGTGACCCGCGGGGTGGGCTCATTAAGCGTGGTTATGCCATAGCACAGTTAAAAAAGAAATATCCGGATTTACTGCTCCTTGATAGTGGGGATTTTTGTAGCTATTATCCTGACACACTTTTAACAAAGTACGTTATCAAAGGCTACAAACACATTGGATATACTGCTGTTGGCATTGGCGATCAGGAATTTGCAGCCGGTGTTGATACCTTTCATACATACAGTACATATCTTCCGTTTGTGTGTGCCAACCTCAAGTTTTATGCAAAAGGAAAATGGCAGGCAGTAAAGCCTTCTATAACAGTAACTGTCGGCACAACTAAAATTGGTATTACTGCTGTTATTAATAACGATGCATTTAAATATTATCCTGATGACATTACAACAAAAATCAAGATAAGCGATTATACGCAGGCTTTAAAGAATGAATTGAAAAATTTGCAAAATGCTGATTTAATTGTGGTGCTTTCGCATCTTGGTTTTGAAAAGGATAAAGAATTGGCAATCCTTTTCCCTTCTATTGGGTTGATTGTTGGTGGACATTCGCAGACACTGGTTAAAAAGCCAGTGAAAGTGGGTAATACATTAATAGTACAGGCAGGACCAGGTGGGGCACGGATAGGTGTGTTAAATGCTATTGTACAAAATGGCGTTATTACAAAATATACTCATTCATTTGTTCAGCCAAAATGGGAAGATCCTGATGATCCAGTAATTGAAAAAATGATTGCTGAATATAATGAAGAAAATGCCAAACGCTTTCCGCGTTGATTATTTAAAGACATTGCTCTCAGCAGGAAATATGTGTTCTTTTACTTCTTTGCAATAGTTCTGTATTGCCTGCTGTGAAATGGTATATAGGTCAGCATACTGTTTTAAAAATTTTGGATTAAATCCTTTATTTAAGCCCAGCATATCGTTAATAACAAGCACCTGCCCATTGCAGTAGCGTCCTGCACCAATTCCAATGGTTGGTATGTCAAGGGCTTCAGTTATTTCTTTTGCAAGCTGCTCGGGTACCATTTCTAAAACAAGGGCAAATGCTCCAGCCTTTTGTAACAATAAAGCATCTTCCATAATGATTTTACGTTGCTCTTCATCCTTACCCTGAACGGAATAACCGCCTAATTTATGTACTGATTGTGGTGTTAAACCCAGATGCCCCATGACCGGTATTGATGCTTTAGTGAGTGCTTCCACAACAGGGACAAAATCTCGTCCACCTTCTAACTTAACTGCGTTGGCACCGCATTCTTTCATAATCCTGCCGCAGTTACGTAAGGTATCTTCAATTGATACATGATAGCTCATAAATGGAAGGTCGGTTACTATAAAGCTTTGTGGTGCACCACGGCGCACCATGCTTGTGTGGTAAATCATCTGGTCAAGTGTTACGGGTATGGTAGTTTCAAATCCAGCAACAACCATTCCTAACGAATCGCCAACCAGTATGACATCTATATCAGTTTCGCTGACCACCCGCGCAAAGGCGTAATCATAACAGGTTATCATGGCAATGGGTTGGCCAGACTGCTTCATCTTTGCAAAATCTTTGATGTTCTTTATTGATGGCATAGCACTACCTCCCGTAATGGTTTAAGTGATAGCGGGTCAATAATGTCATAGTTAATTTCCAGTAAAAGTTGTGATGCAAACGCTCGTGTATAAATTTGCGGATGGGGTAGGGTAAGGGTTGGTGTTGTACACACCATATCATCATAAAGCAATATATCACAGTCAATGGTGCGGGGACCCTTGGGGATGGTTCGTTGTCTTCCCAGTGAATGCTCAATTTCTTGAAGATTTTCAAGCAGTGTGTGTGGTGGCAGTTGAGTGTGCAGTGCAACAACTGTATTGACAAAATCGGGCTGCATGGTATATTCCAATGGTTTGGTTACTATTACACTGCTTTGTTTTACAATTTTTGATTTTTTTAGTGTGGATAGTTTTTCAATGGCAGTGGCTATATAACGGTAACTATCGCCCAAATTGCTTCCAAGTAATATGTATGCACAAGCTTCCATTATAATTTTTCCCTGTAATCAGGACCTGTAAGCTCTAAAATAGTACACATTTCCTTAATACGCGAAAGTACCCTTCCTCCGGCAATATCAGCAAGTGCTCGGTGTGGGTCAACGTTAGAAGTAAAAATGGTAAATTTTTCAGCCTCGTAGCGTGCATCAACCAGATTATACAGTGTTTCCTGCTCCCAGGGGGAATCACGCTGCACACCAAAATCATCCACCACAAGCACATCAGCATTTTCCAGTTCATACTCAATTTCCTGTGCAGTACCGTATGTGGCAGAACCTTCGGCAAATGTTGCACGAAGTTTATTAAAAAATGTGCGGGAAATTTTTATAAAGCGGCCTTCAATGGCGTGGCGTATGATTAGCTCCGTTAATATAATAGAAGAAAGCAGTGTTTTGCCGGTTCCGGGATTTCCCCATAAAAAAAGACCTTTGCGTACATCCGGGAATTTTGAAACAATATCGTATGCTACATTTTTTGCATTGGATGCCAATTTTGAATTGGCTTCAAAGGAATTAAAAAAGCGCCACTGGTATTTTTTGTCAATGCCCGAACGCAAGTAAATTGATTTTATACGGTTAATCTTCATTCGTATTTGACGGCAATAGCAATCGGATATTGTGCCGTCTTTTTCTATATAATACGGAGGCTGCCCGCCACACTGGCATTTGGTCAACACACAGCGGGGGCAGGGCACCAGTGGTTCCTCACCAATCTCTTCAAAGTGGGGATTTCGCACAATACCGGTATGTTCACAGAATGCGCAGAAGATGGATTTGGTATCATTTTTTTGAGTCTTTGCTGGCATCAAAACCTCTCGCTCAATTAATGTTCAACGTTCACCTGTACTTTCACACTACAAACAGTCTATATAATTTCAATGATAATTTCAAATATTTTATGTGTTATGCAAGCGCTATGAAAATTTAAAATGTTGAAGCGGTATGTATTGCTTAACTTTTTGGTTATAGAAATTATCCATTGACCGCGTCACTGATGGCGATTGTTGTATATAATATTTACTGTCATGTCATTAATTACTATGATAGTGTTGTTATATGAATCAACACAGGGAATACGAAAAGGGATGAGAATGACTATTAACAATTTGCAAAAGCCCGCAGAGAAACATAAGCCTGTCATTGTATTTTGGTTTGTAGTATTTGTACATGTATAACAATTTCCGGTGCTGTTGATTGTGAAAGTGTAATGATGTTGCGGACAATATCTTCATGGGTATTGTGCTGCTGAGTGTCACTTATGTATTTTATTGCATAGCATTGTTTTGAAAATTTTTGGCTTGATTGCGCTATTCCTGCAAGTTCCATGTCAACAATATCTGCAATGGGTGCAAATTGCTTTCGCTCTTCACTGGTGCGCAACGGTTTGGTTACACTCACACAACTTAGCTGTGTTAAAGTATCTATTGGGGTCAGAGCATAGGTAAAAGGCTTTTCGGTATCAAAGTCAAATCGAGTGGTGTCATGTACTGATGTAACAGTGCCAATCGTTCCTGGTGAAAGGCTATGGGCAAGGGCTCCTGCGGCTCCTATATTAATTATTTTGTCAGCATTGAGTATAGTGTACACGTAGGTAGCAGCAATAGCAGCGGAGGTGATTCCTATACCGCCAATGATTGCATACAATGAACTATCGCCCCTGTATAATACAAAAGGTTTTTGTTGCAATGGTGATAGCTGTAATGTTTCAATAATAGGCTTTGCCTCAAGTTGTGTGGCAAATTGCAAAACTACAATATACCCTGACATTGTGCCATTTCCTTTAGTGTTTGCAGTGCTTTAATTCCTGTGGTTCCCAGCGACAGGCTAAAATCATTTACATAAAGATCAATGTGCTGCTGTATCACTGTATCATCCAACTCCTGTGCAAGTGAACGGATATATTCTTTTGATGCATCAGGATTTTTACGGGCGTACAGTATTGATTGGCTGATGGATTCTTCAATCAGTGGTTTACTGTGTGCATGTCTTTTATGAATGGCAATACATCCTAATGGAATGGGCATGCCTGTAACATCCTCCCACCATTTGCCTAAGTCAATCAGCATGTCACAATTATACTGGTGATAGATAAACCGTCCCTCATGTATTATAACGCCAGCATCAAATAGACCATTATTGATGCCTGGCAATATTTCATCAAAGCGTACATGAGTAATGTCACACAAATTGCCAAACCGTAGCAAAAATAAAAGATGTGCAGTGGTATATTGCCCTGGTGTGGCAATTGTTGCATTAAGAAGATTGGCAAGACCTTTACGTGTTACCACCAAAGGGCCACAGCCAAATCCCAGTGCTGCACCAGCGTCAAGAAGGTCATAGTATTGTTGCACATACAGATAGCCATGAAATGACAGTTTGGTTATATCATAGCGTTGTGTCAGGGCTGCATGATTTAATGATTCAACATCATCAATGTGTACATCAAATTCAAAATCATGGGTATCAATACATTTATGAACAAGGGCATGAAAAATAAAGGTATCGTTGGGGCAGGATGAAAACGCTAATGATAACATAGTTGTTTAAGCAATCTTTGGAGTGGTTTCTGAAATACGCTTCTGGTATTCCTGTAATGTGGCCTGTGTCAATGGCACAATAATTGAGGCTATAGTTTTTTCATAATCAGAGTCAATAATAAAATTGGATTGAGTCAATCCCATACCTTTCAGCATCATGGCAATTAAAACCAGGCCCAATCCAGCACCTTCTTTATAGTCATCTTCCTGAGCCTGAATAAAATAATCGGTAATGTCCTCGCATTGTTGGGCAATCTTTAATTTTTTTGCAACTGCGTCTCGTTCGGTTTCATTCATAGGGGTAGGATTTTCCACATCAATACATAATTTTTTATCAATCACAGTTATACTTGTCAGTGCATACAGATTATTTTTGCGTGCTAAGGTGTCTAAATATTTTGCATCACTTCGCGTCATTTCTAACCTGAACAGCTGAAGTGCTTTTTCACTGTCAAAGAACACGGACTCATATGATTTTTTGCCTTCAAAATATATAAACTTCTGGTTGGCTTTTACAGCATTCACAACAAGTTCCTTCACAGCGGTGTACAGTGGGATAAGAAGTACCTGGCAATGGTGTTTTTGTAAAATCTTAGTCAAAACCAGTTTGATATAATGTTCAATAGATTCGCTAACCGAATATGCTTTAATAATAATAGGTTTATTACGGTTTATTGCTTCATCAATAGTCATAGTCTATACCTTTTAATCCGCTATCGATAAAATAACACTGTAATGGCAGGATGTCAAGCATTTTATATTATTTGGTTGTATTACAAGGGCAGGGTGAAGTGTCAAAGGAACCATCAGGATTTCTTTGCTGGATGCCGTATTCACCGTGCATGAATTTCTGATTCATTATAATGTACCAGTTTTCAATACCAATTTCTTTAATTTTCAATAGATTGTCTATCACTATGTGGCGATAGTGCGCAAATTTTTCATTGGGGTGATAGTTACTGAAAGTTTTAAGGCGCTGACAGGGAAAAAGGTCGCATTCAAAACAAAATTCCATCCCACCAATACGAACACAACAGTCGTAGATTTCACAGGCGTCATGAAATGTATCTGCACGGCATCCCTTACAAATGCCATATTTGTAAAACCGGGGGCATGCAGCACAAAAAATTCCACAGGGAGATGCTAGAACTTTTTTATTCATACCAGTTGTAGCCAATTTTATTAATAAAAGCGTATCATTTTTTTTAGTCTTTGCAAAAAAATTGCTACACTAATTTAAGAAGAATCTGTAATACTTACATAATTACGTATGGCGATAGCTCATAGTAAAAATGGTTTCTGTGACGGTGTTAGTAATTGTGTTAGTGTTTGTGTTAGTGCTTTTCAGTGGTTAATACCGAATGTTACATGATGAATTGCTAATGGTAAAGAGTCACCATAAACCATGACCGGACGATAGTCAGGATTGTATCCGTAAAGTCATCCTGAATGTAATGTAAGGATCTCTGGTGTTAGTAAACAATAGATTCCGGAACAAGCCCAAAATGGGTTAGTATGGTAAATTGATTGCGGATTGGACTCCGCAATGACGTGATGGTATAATAACATTGGAATAAATCCAGATGGAGGAATTCAAATAATATGAAATCAGGAAAAAATATTATTTTTGCAGCGATTATTATACTGATTTCCATTCTGACAGTTACTATCTACAGCCAGATAAAGTGGTATGATTTCAACTCAGGCATTGCAGCAGTAAAAAATTCCAGAAAGCCAGCCGTCATTGATTTTTATGCAGACTGGTGTATTTGGTGCAAAACAATGGATAAGGAAACTTTTGCCAATCCTGCAGTTGAAAAAAAATTAAGCAGGGATTATATAACAATACGCATAAATATTGAAAAGAATGAAACCATTCGATTTGAAAATAAAACCTACAGTGCACAGGAATTTGCTGCATACTGCGGAGTTGAAGGTTTGCCTACACTGGTATTCATGGATAAAGATGGAAAGCTGGTAACACGCATACCTGGTTATATAAAGACTGATGTATTTTTATCATTGCTTGACTATATGAAAGATGAATGTTACAAAAAGAAAGTATCTTTTCATGAGTATATGCAGCAAAAAGACTGTGGGAAATAGTGAGGTATATATGGAATTTATAGAATGGGGTGAACATTTAAGTGTAGGAGTTAAAGTCTTTGACAATGAACATAAACAGCTTGTTTCATTGGTCAATAAATTAAATCAAGCTCTGCTTGCAGGCAGTGCAAAGAAAACCATGGAAGAAATATTGCAAAATCTGGTAAATTATACAAAAATTCATTTTAAACATGAAGAAGATTATATGGTGCTCTATGATTATCCGGAATATGAAAAACATAAAAAAGAACATAATGCATTGACAGATCAGGTAATGGACTTTTACACACGGTACCAGGCAGGGAAAACCGTTTTTTCATTAGAGTTAATGAATTTTTTAAAAGATTGGCTGACTAATCATATTTTAATCAGCGACAAAAAATATAAAGATTTTTTTCAGTCAAAAAATGTTGAATAATTATGCCTTTGTCATAGCCTGAACCAATGTATAAAGGTTCTGAGCGATGTCTTTGATGGCTGATGCTACATTGGATACTGTATTGACAATATCCGTTAGATTTTGAGCAGCATCTGACACATAAACTATAGTCTTTGATGCCTCTTCGTTGGCTATACGCTGCTCACTGGTTGATGTCTCAATTGTTTCAATTGCATTGTATATCTGAGTATTCAGATTGGCGATAGCTCTGATAGATACATTGACATCCTGAATGAGCGTATTGGTATGAGATATCTCCTTCACTATTGTGCGTATTTCCTCATTAAGTTTTGATAAAAAGTGTGATGTATCAGTTATACTGGTATTGCTTAAACGCATCAGATTTTGTGTTTGTTCAATAATTTTTCCTATCTGCGATGCATTCTGTGCGGTGGCGTCCGCCAGTTTTGATATTTCATCAGCTACTACTGCAAAGCCCCTGCCTGCATCACCAGCACGTGCAGCTTCAATGGAAGCATTAAGCGATAGTAAATTGACCTGGTCGGCTATCTGGTTAATAACTTCAACAAATGAGGACATATTATTGCTAAAAGTAATAAGATCCTGAAATTGCTTAAGGGTATCATCCATTTTTTGTATAGAGTCATTAGATAAGGATGTTATGGTTTCAATGGCATGAGCTATGGTACCAGCGCTTTTAGTAATTTCTTCAAATACTTTTTTCAGGTCGGTTACTGATTCGTTTGCAATCTGCATCTCCTGGTACAATGAACGTGCGGTGTTACTGATATTTTCAGCATTGCTGGTAAGTTCTTCCACTGATGCTGAAATTTCTTCAAGTGAAGCGGCCTGCTTATTTGCAAGATCATTAATGGTATCTACTACGGTAGCCTGTTCAACAGATTTCTCATTCAAAACTCCAACTGAATGTTCAACATTCTGGCCAATTACAGCAATACGTTCATGCTTATTGTTTGCTTCATCAGCTTTATCAAGAGCCAGGTCTAAAAGTGCACGGGTTGCTTTTGTGCCAAAAACTGCCGAAATACCAACCCAGAGATATATCAAAAAACGCACACCAATAATGCTGCCAACCGGTCCTTCAGGTATTAATTGGGGACGTATAACAAAAAGCAAAACCTGCGATATGACAACTATCACAAATGAGAATATAGCAACCCTGGTATCAAAATAAAAAACAGAAAGTGCAAGCACAATATAGTGAGCAGCAAACAATTCTCTTGAACCATAGATAATGATCTGGAAAACAAAAAGTGAAAGCATAACAAAAAATATTGAAATATAGGGCGAAAGTTTTGAATAACGGTATTTCTTAACAATTAAAAATCCGATGCCAAGGACTAAAGATACAGTAAAACCAGCAATAATAATATCAGTAATAGATAAATATTCCGATCCCGTTTTAGAAATAAGTATAATAAACGTTGCCAGAAGTGCAAGCATGGTGATGCTGGTAAAAGCCTTGAATAAACGCTTATGATTTGCATATATGATAGAATTAAATAACTCTTTACGGTTATTATTATTTGCCATAATAATCACCACCTTAATAATGAATGGGTATAAATACTTATGACATTAGTATACGGAAAGATAAAACTGTCAATAAATAATTGACTTTTTGAATTATTATGTCATGTATAATTTATGTATATAATATAATATATACAATAAAATATATTAAATATTGCAATCTATCAATTTGTAATGACAGATACACTGCCATTTAAAACCATCCAATAAAAAATAAAATTCAGGTCAAAATGTCATTTTGTAAATCCCTATGTGGCAGAACGGCAGAGGATTAATTAGCTTGTACAATATAGATGTTTTGGGGAATGAGAATAACAACTACATTAAGCCTGCTTCCATGAAAGCAGGGGTAGGGATAGTTTTTTTTGATTGCTCATCATCCCCTGAAAAGCGAGATAATGTATCTCATCAAATTAAAACTATCCATGGGTAAAGGGTCAATAGATTCAAATAGACCTGAACATATAACAATGATCTGGGCTATACGAGCATGAAATTCGGCATCTAAATCAGTTTTTCGACGTTGTGGTAAGTCTTCCCGGGCTTCATGTATTATTGTCTTATACAATTCCAGATGTCGGCGTATAAACTCTTTTAGCCGTATCATTATCTTTTCATCTTCATACGCATACAGAACGAGATTGATAAATATCTTTGCAGTACCCGGATCAAGGAAAAAGCGTTCAACACCATACATGGCTGAAATACTTGCTTTAGCTTTAGAATGGAGATTCCCTTTTAAAACATTTCTGTGGTCATTAATAATTTCATTGAAGAGGTATTCCATGAATTCGATGTACATCTCTTCCTTGGTGGGGAAGTAATGAAGCAAACCGCCCTTAGAAAAACCTGCTTCATCTGCAACACTTTGAACTGTTATGCGTGAGTAAACATCATTTTGTAATAAACGTTTCAGTGCTTCAAGGATTATTACTTTCTTTTTTTGTATCTTTTCCTGTTTGTCCATAAAAATTAATTATATCATAAAATTATGATTAAAAAAATTGCCATAATGATGGCACAATTACAACAAATGAAAACTAATAGTATTAAAACAAAGGCCAATTCAAAGGTCAAGTATTTTTCACAGGCTATCGATTTTTTTATATGATTTATTCTTAAATTTGTAATAATACTTTAAGTGTAGTATTAATAATTCCGAAATACAATAGTAGGATGATTTCTGCTGAAATTATCATCTTTTGCAAGGTACAGAATCTATTGTAATAAAAATTTTGGAATGATAAGGATAAATTTCTTAATGGCTAAGAGGGCAATAATTACAAAAATTATTATCTCACTATGTGTGATATTTTCTTGTTTTTATTATGTTTACGCCCAATTTTTAACGGAAGATTATAAAAAAACCGAAATCAAACCAAAACCGGGATTGCCAGTCCATATTGCACGAAATATAAAAGCAGAATTAATTAATGAGGTTGAAGGAGCTGTAAAAATTACGTTCAGTGTTGATCCAGACGCAAAGAATGATTTTCTTATAGGAAGAACAACTAAAGTACCTTCATCCGCTGAGGTTGCATTACAGGCAGCAACAGTAAAAGTTGTACTGGCAGGTGCTGAACCGGTTGCTATTGATTCAAATCTTCCCCCTGGACAATATTATTATGTGGTACTGGCACGGGATAAAATACTTGAAAAGGATGTATCATTATATCCTGATGTTAATTATACAAGTGCTCCGATAGTAATTAAAAAAAAGATTCCAGAAGTTCCACAAAAACGCTTACCTGAACAAATTACATTATTGTATGCACGGGTGGTAAATAAGACTCAGGTCCTGTTAACGTGGAAGGGTGTACAGCAACCCAACATTGTGTATAATGTTTATAGAGCTACAGAGCCCTTAAATAGCCCTGAACGCATTAAAAATGCAAAACTGATTGGGCAGGTTCAGGCAGATAATGAAAGCTTTATTGACCGCACAATTACACAGTCAGGAAAATATTTCTATGCTGTCACCGTACGGGATATCGAGGGCAATGAAGATGTTCAATTAATACCAGATCAAAGTTATACTGCTAACCCGGTTTCGGTGATTATACGCCGTGATGTCTTTGTCACTGATATCAGGTGTGATGTGGATGAAGGTGCCCTGAAGATAACCTGGAACAAGCCTGATATTGACGTAAAGTCTTTTGTGGTTTACAGGCATACCCAACCCATTGTTGATGCCCAGGCGCTGGCTATGGCAACAAAAGTAGCCACAGTAGAATCAAACAAATTGGAATATGTAGATAAAAAGCCTGTACCGGGATCACACTATTTTGCAGTACTGGCAATACTTGAAGATGGTTCCCTTGATACAACGTTAAAGCCAGATAGCAATTATACAACAAAACCTGTTGTTATTGGAGCTCCTATACGGTTAAAATTAATTGAAGCTTTAGAGCATAATGGCCTGGTAAAAATATCCTGGTCATATACAGGCTCATCTGGAAGCCGATATTTTAAATTATTCAGGTCACAAACTGCACCAACAACATCACAGGATGTCAAAGACGCATTTCTTGTAGATGTGGTAAATGTAACAGCTAATGAGTATACTGACAGTGATATTCCTGCAGGGACATATTACTATATTCTTGTTCCTGAAACATATGATATAGATCCCGAATTCAAGATTATCAAGGGTATTAATTGTACTGCAGAACCAGTCAAAGTAACACGGCAGGCTACAGCAAAGGTGACACCTGTGCTTCCTGAACCTAAAAAAGAAGAATTTAAAAAACCTGAAGTTGAGCCTGAAAAAGAAAAGCCCCGTGAAGAAGTTACGAAAGAAAAACCTCAGCAAAAATTGCTGTCAACTCCTAATGTAAATAAAATTATAGCAGCTACATTCTACAAAGGAAAGTATGAATCGTGTATAGATGCCCTCACGGCATTTGTGCAGGATGCCAATGAACCTGAAGAAGTTGCAAAAGCCAATCTTTTTATAGGCAGAAGTTATATTGAATTGAAGCAGTATAAAGTGGCTCTTAAATATATCATGAAAAGTGATGTGGCAAAGTATTATCCCAAAGAAGCAAAATTCTGGAGGGACTTTGCATTATCAAGAGTGCAATAATTTATGAAAAGAACTCAAGAGGTATTTATGAAAACAAAAACATTAGCAGGGGCATTGCTTATACTTATTGGTGTATGTTTACTTATATATTATGTACAGGTCATACAGCCTAGAAATGAAGCAAAAAAACTATTGACCGAAGCCACCCTTATTTATGAAAGAGGTGATAGGGAATCTATAAGCCAGGCAGTTTCAATACTTACTAAAATTATAGCCCGCTATCCGGATACCAGCACTGCTGTTGAGGCTTATTATTATATTGGTCAGTGCTACGAAAAATTAAATTTAAACAGATTAGCATATATTAAATATGTCTATCTGGTAAAGAATAACAGGAAAGACCTTTCAGAAGACCTCTATAAAAATATTTTAGCACGTATTGCACACATAAACTGGCTGCAGAGTTACAGTGAAGAAAGTGCTCATCAACTGTGGACCTTACTTAACTCTTCAATGGATAAAGGTTTCCGAAGCAAGATTTATTCTGAATTAGGTCACCTGTATCTTAAAGCTGGTGAAGTGATTAAAGCAAAAAAAATGTTTGATATTGCTGTTAATGAGGACAGCAGCAATGAAGAAGCAATTTTAGGTCGTGCCCGTGCACTAAAGCATTTGGGTATGGATAATGAAGCATACAATCATTATGACTACTTTTTACGGTATTTTGGTGCAATGAGCCAGTATACCAGTGATGTTAAAAATGCTTACAAAATTCAGGCATACAAAAGTGGCCTCACAGCTTTCAGGAATGGTCGGTACAATGAAGCCATAGGGTTCTTTAATCGTGTATTGACTTATTTTGGCGGTGACAGGTTATCTGAGAATGCATTATACTGGACCGGTGAATCATATTTTGCGATGAGGCAATTTGACAGAGCTATCGCCTATTTTAATAAAGCCCTGGTAAATGATTTTTACCACAAAAACCAGGATGCTCAGATAAAGATAGGCTATGCATATTTTATGCAGAAAAAGTTTGACTTAGCCGCACGAGAGTTCCAGAGATACCTGCGTGAATATCCAAATGGTAAATATGTAGCTGTTGCAAAAGAGTGGAAAAATATGAGTACAAGAGAATTGCAGAATATAATAGAAGGGAAAAAAGCATTGGAAGAGGGAAGTGTTGAAGAAGAAGTCAAGCCTCAGCCACAGCAACAAAAGAACAAAACAAAAGAAGAGGATTTAGGACTTGAAGAAGATGAAGAGGTCAGTGGTTCAGTCTCAGGTGACTTTGATGATGTTAACGTAGCGGAATTTTAATGTAAATGTGATAGTATTAATAATTATTAATAATATAAAAGCGAACTCATGTTCGCTTTTATATTATAAACTTTTGCCACAGCATTAATATGATTTGACAAAAAAAGCATAATCACCATACTACAAATAAGTTATTTTTTGGGAGAAATAAATAATGTTAAAAGAATATTTTTCAATGTTGCAGCAGCGATTTGTTGTTCAGGAAACTAAGGGGAACAAGAAAACTGCAAAGAAGGTACATGCTAAAGAAGAATTGAATACTCAAAAGATTATAAATCTATTGCAGGATATTGTACCCAATGATTTTGTAATATCGGATAAAAAGCCAGTTGATGCAAGTGGCTATGTCCCCAAAACCGTGGATTACATTGCATATTTTAAAAAATGGAATATTGTTGAACAGATGATGAATGGCCATATCCCTTCTGAATTAGTATATGGCACTTTTCATGTAGTTGATTGCATAAATGCGCAGCAACTTCCTGAAATATTGAATAATGTTGCATTGACAAAAAAACTTAATAAATTTACAGAACTGGAAGAATCAGTTCTTATACCAGCATTTGTCATCGCAAGCTCCAGTGATATTGATATTCCTCAATTAAAAAATGCAATACTGGATTACTATATTGAGCGCAGTATAGATAGTACTCTTGAATTTGATATCATGATGATTGTGGGAAAGGGCATAATTATTAAAGATTGGAGAGAAAAACGAAAATTTGTAGCATTGGAGACCGAAGAAGATACCCTTTTGTGGTTCTTTATTCTCATGAATGAGTATCTTGATATTGACAAAAAGCATTCTCTTGATTTACGGAATTATGTAAAAGAAACACGGCGGTACAGGGAGTATTAAAATATTTATAAAATAAAAATTAATTTTACTTGACTAATGATTTTTAATCATTTACCTTTTAGCTTAAAATTTATTGTATTTCCCTGATAGATAAAATTTATATAAGTATAAGGAGTTCGCCTTGAAAGCAAAATATACAATATTCAATTTAATAATTGTTTTTGCTCTTTGTATTGGTTTGTGCAATGCAGGTGCATTTGCTAAATCAAAGGATCTGCTCCTTGTTATTGACACATCATTATCCATGGCTGGCTATGGTGGCAAAAATATTATGCCGCTGGTAAAGAAGAGCTTGCCCAAATTTATTGATCAGCTTGATGATAATGACAGCCTGACACTTGTTACATTTGATACAGAAGTGAAAATCTATCCAACGGTATATATTAAGCATAAAAGCAATAAGGAAATACTTAATAAATACATATCCATGGTTGAAGCTGGTGGCAAGTGGACATATACCATGGCCATGATGACGGCTGTGTTTGATAAGGCAAAGAAGTTACAGGCTGAAGACCCTGACAGGGAGCAGGTTATTATTGTAATAACTGATGCCATAGATGATCCGCCACCATATGCACGGGAACATCGTTATGATGTCAAAAAAATTGCAAAACAATATTCAGGTAATGAATGGTTTATATTCTTTGTTAATTTAGGCCAGATGCAGAAGGACAGTCATATAGCCAAGGTCCAAAAGGAGGTTAAAGAAAGCATATCGCAGTATACCAAGGTGATTGATGCACGTGAAGGGCTTGATAAGGTGATTACTCAGGACCTTAAAAAAGATATTGATACCATGGCCAAGGTAAAAGAAATTAATACTCGTCCGTTCTATTTACATCCTATTTTTATTATAGTAGTGGCGATAGTTCTTTTAATTGGTTTGTTGCTGTTGTTGCGCCGTGTGGCCAAGCTTACAGTAAAAGGTGCACTTGAATACTGGAATAATGAACTTCTGGAGCCGACAATTGAAAAAGTAAATCTTACCGCAAAAAACAGCAGAACCATATCTATAGGGAAAGATAGCCATAATCTAATCAGAATCCACGATTTTGCACTGCGCACACCAATATTGCTTAAGGCGGTATGGTTTAATAAAGCTGTTAAATGCCAGCTGATAGCACCAGAAAATGTAGTGCAGTTTGTCAACAGGGATGCTGGTGATATATTAAACGATGGTGACATTTTCAAAATAGCTAATTATACCTTTAAGTATTATGAGGGATAAAAGGCTATAATAATTAAAAATTTTTGATAAATTTTTAAATAAAGCGTTGACAAGCATAATGATATTTATTTAAATATTACATTCAAACGCTTTTTTTCTAATTGTAGGGTATTTCAACATAGCATACGGTGCATCAGTAAAGTGTAACTATATATTATGCATCTTTGACAAAAATGTATTTAATCAAGGAGGTCAATAAATGTCAATAGCTCAATTTCCAAAAAGCCCTAATAAAGTACATCCAACCGAACCAAGTGCGGTTGGTTCAAGAAATTCTTTGGCTCAGGAAGGCCGCGATAAGGTTGCTGAAGCAAGGCTTATCTTAGATGAAACTGTAGATAAAGTTATAAACCATGTACAGAACAAGCTTCCTGAAGAAGTTTTGAGAAAATTGGATGTGATGGGTGGTTTAAAGGAAAAGCTGTACAATTATGTCAACCAGACATACGTAAACATGTTCAACCGGTACACGGTAACCATGGAAGATGAGTTTATCAAGAAAGTCCGTGACTTTGTGGACAGAGAAGAAGCAAAAGGCCTTGCACGGTATACTCCACGGGAAATCATGGAACTTCTTGATAAGATAGGTGGTTCGGACAAGTTTAATACCGGTGAAATTGAAAAGTCTATCGTCAATATGTATGGACACCTTCAAGGGCATATCCAGAGAGGAATGAATGACCTTGAAAATGAAACAAATGCTATATTACGCCAGAAAACTGATGTTGGAGCATTCATTCGTGGTGAAAATGCATATGCAATCATCAAGTGCGTATTCAAGGACAATGAACTCAGGCCAAAATATGTGTATGATGTTAAGCTTTCGGTTAATATCCTTGACAGTGAGCTTATAAGCCCCATTTACCACTATCAGGTAACCGTAGAATCATTGTTGAAGGATGCTATCCAGAAACACATTCATGAGCTGATTGATAAGCAGATTCAAATACTTAAAGAAGAGCTGCTTGATCAGGGCAAGAGTGAGCTGACGGGAACAGAAGTGATGTTTGAAAAGATCAAGAGAATTGAAAACTTCACAGATGATGAAAAAGAAGATGAAAAGTCAAAACGCTACACGATACTTGCCAAGAAGTTCCTTGACAAGATTGAAGGATTGCGAGCAGAAATTGATATTGAAGAATATGATCCACTAAATATTCGAGAAAACATTAAATACATCATTGATGAAGAAAATATTCGTAACCGCGGTTATAACACTGCAGTAAATGCTATCACATCAATACTTGATACATCCAAATTAGGGTATCAGGTTTGTGATAACATGAAAAACGCCCGTATATGCCAGATCCGTGAGTACGAAGAATTGGATAAGACTGTTCTTCCGGATGAGCGATATGCGATCAGACTTGCATACTATGATCAGAATCAGTTGCGCGAAGCAAAGAAGGAATTTGACCGCCAGATGGATGCTTTTACTCGTGAAATACTGAGAGTATGGGATGTGGTGCATGCACACTATGAATCCAAGAAACGATTCCGTTCACTCCGTGATTTTGATGATCTGGCAAATAGATTAATGTCAAGAGATTGGAGAAGGAACAAACGCGAAGAGGATGCTGATCCAAATTCAGTATTGTGGAATGAAATTGGTGAAATGTATAATGAAAATTCTTTTGTTGAAAAGAATAACAGAACATATGAAGACAGAATCCACAATTTGAAGAACAAGCTTAAATATCTGCGCGAAATGCTGCAGAAGATGCACGGCTTCCAAAACCCAATTGAACGAGTTATTCTGGATGAGCGCATTAACTTCCTTGAAAGAAGATTCAATGAGTTTACCTATAAGATTAACCCACATCATATTCAGCCGGGTCTTGTATTGGATGTTGATGTCACAACCATTAAGCGTAAGCAGTATATGCTTAAAGGTATGGCAAACGTATTGAATGAATTCCTCTATAGTGTATCACGAGGATTCCAGGATGCAGCATTTGCAACATTCAAACGCAGAAGATCAACAGTCCGCGAAGATATAGACCAGTCATTTGCTCAGGCAGAAATGAAGGAAGATATTTTTGAAGCAGCATACAAGGCACAGTCTGAAGGTGAAATAAAAGGATCTGTTGACCTTTCATCATCAAAGAGCAAGCCCAAAAGAGGTTTGAAAGAGCTGTAAAAGAGAATAAACATAATATCACATAAAAAGGGGAGTCCAACTCCCCTTTTTATTTTAAAATAATTATGGGCACCTCTAAAACCCGTTTTCATCATTATAAATATAATAAAGCGGAAGCCGTTTTATCCTAATATATTTATATTGGGCCTAAAAAGGGAACATCCAAAAAAATAGTTTTAGAAGTTCCATTATAATATAATGAAAAAAATAATAAAAAAACTTGTTAATCTTTCACCAGAATTACTCCATAAGATACAATTAAAAATCAATTGGTTTTTTTAAGTAACTATCGCATATAAGTATTTTATGAATAGTGTAATGTACACCTTTGCTATCATTATGATAGGGAGGTGTGCTCTAAATGAAAAAATTGTAAGTAATAATCTTTGAAGTGACATAATATTTTAGTAATATTTTTTTTAGAACTTATCGATAATTGATATGAACTATCGCCAAAATTTTACTTTTTTTAAATGGAAGAATATGAAATTAAAAAAATCAAATTTCAACCTGTATAGAAATGCACGAATCATTACTCATAATTTATTCCATAGTTTGATATTCAGAATTTTTGCTGTTTGTTTTTTGGTACTGTTTATTTTTTCAACAGCAATTTTTTATATTGAAAAGGGATATACACGGACAATTACCAGGCATGGGCAATGTGAAGTTGTAGAGAGTAACATTAACTCAATTGAAGATTCAATATGGTGGGCAATAGTAACATCAACAACGGTTGGCTATGGGGATAAGTACCCAATTTCGCGATTAGGAAGGATTATTGGGATACTTACAATGTTTTTTGGAATGGCTTTGGTTGGTGTAATTACGGGTAATATTGCTTCCACGCTTGTAGAAAAACAATTGAAAGAAGACAGAGGGCTAAAACCTGTGAAAATCAAAAATCATTATGTAATATGCGGATGGAAAAAAGATATGGCAATGGTGCTTTCCAATATTGCTATGCGAAAAGAGGATTTTGCGGGGTATGATGTGGTGCTGGTGTGTATGGCTGAATCTGAGCAGATAGAAAACCTGAAAAGTAATATTCTTTTTTCCAATATACATTATGTATACGGTGACCACATTGATGAACATGTATTAAACAGGGCAAATATTCGATATGCAAAAAAAGTGTTGGTGCTTGCTGATGAGTTGGGGAAGTCAGGGCAGGATGCAGATTCCCGTACGGTTATGTCGGTAATGTCAATCAAGGCAATTTCAAAAAGTGTATATGTATGCGCTGAAATTATTGATCAAAAATATGAGCGGTATCTGCGTTTGTCGGGATGTGATGAAGTAATACTGACAAACAATTACAGCAAAAATATTATAGCAGATGTATTTGCAAAAAGTGGTCTTGCCCATGTTATTGGTGAACTAATAGATGTCAGTACTCCCGTGTCATTGACAACTGATGAAATTCCTGTTCAATTTATTAATAAACAATTTGGTGAGTTGGTTGAATATTTTGACAAAAAAAATAAAATACTGATTGGGCTGCTTGAAAACACGGGCAATTTTTATGATCGTAAAAGATTGGCATTGCAGGAAGCACAGAAAACACCTGATATATCAAAGCTTGTAGATAATTTGCGTATTGTAAAGACTATGATACCCAATTACCCTGTTTTAAATCCTGATAAGAATTACATAATAAAAAATTTTTCCAAGGCTGTGTTAATAGAAGGCTCAAGTGAAATTGTTTGAGGCAAAATCATGACGATACAAATTGATGAAAGGTTAATTAAAAAGTTACAGAAACTATCGCTTTTTAAAGGCCTGGACTTAAATGTTATTAGAAATTTAGCAGAATTATGCAGTTATAAAAAGATAAAAAAAGGCAGAACAGTAATTAAAGAAGGTGATTTAGGTGATGAGCTGTATATCATAGTAAATGGAGAAATAGAAATACAGAAAAGGACATTGCAGAATGAGCCATATACGGTGGTGACAATGAACGCTGATGAAACGCCATTGTATGTAGGAGAGCTTGCCATGATTGATAAGGATAAACGTTCAGCTACTGTGGTTGCAAAACGCGATTGTGATTGCCTGGTACTGAAACGCAAAGATTTTATTGCTTATGGTGATGCCAATCCACGGGTGGGGTTGATATTGACAAGAGCTATCGCCCTACAACTTGCACAAAGATTAAGAAGAACCAATGATGATGTCATTACGTTATTCAGCGCTCTTGTTGAAGAGATATCCGGTGAGGCTGAAGGAATATAATTGATTCTGAGTAGGGAGTAAACAATGAAAAAAATAATAATTATACTGATACTTTTTACTTTACCATTAGCAGCTCAGGAAAAACGAACAATGCAGCAGGAAGCTGATGACAAAAAGTTTCAGCAGGGATTATTTTTTGTTTCAATTAATGAACACCAGAAGGCTCTGAACGAATTTTATGAATATTTGGATATTTATGTTGACGGATTGCACAGGGCAAAAGCATATCGCTTTATAGCAGCTATTTATTTTGATAATTCACAGTATACTAAAGCTATAAGTATTTATAAACGCCTTTTTGAAGAATTCCCTTTGACGGATGATGGCATATATAGCCTTTTCCAGATTGGGATATGTTACAACAAAATGGGTTTTGAGGATGATGCAGTCAAAGCTTTTACTCAACTTATAAAAGAATATCCTGATTCACACTATGCTAAAGATGCCTCAACAATGCTTGAACTTTTAAAGATTGCTAATAATTAACACGAATGCCAAAAAACAATTACTTGAAATTAGCACGGCTGGCATTAATGATGAACCGTCAGTCGTCTTCGTCAATACCTGTTACCTTAACACTGCTTAAGGTGTTTGATTCAGTGTTATCTCCTCAGGAGGTTGATTTTTTGCTTGCCATGGGGGAAGATGCCGCTACCAGTGATGCAATATTTAAAAAAGTTAACATGCCCTCTGACAAAGCACGTGAGATTTTTTCATCACTTATTGCCAGGGGTATAATCTGGTCAAAGGTACATGAAGACCAGGAATTGTTTACTGTTGCGCCCATTATGTTGGGGTGGTTTGAGGTGTATCTGTGTAATGGAAGCACCACATCAGAAAAAAGACAATTTGCACGCTGGCTTACCCGGCTTTTTAATTCATGGAAAAAATACAATGTTACGCCAATCAGGCAACTCAGGAACTGGAGCAATAAGAACAATGTTCCTCACACTGTTATCAAACCTGCCAGTTTAGGTAAAAAGATAGTTATAAATGAGGCGATAGTTCCTGAAAAAAGCCAGGTTCTACCATCAACATCTATAAATGAACTGATTGCCCGTTACAGTGATGAAGGATTAATTGCTGTTGTGCATTGTTTTTGCAGACAATGGAAAACGATGGAGGGGGTAGAATGCCGATTGAAAATGCCGTTGGAAGCCTGCATAGTGCTGGGGAAGTTTAGCCAGCATGCAGTGAAATATGGTTTTGGGCGATTTATATCCAGAGAAGAAGCAACATCGATTATAGATGAAACAAAGAAAAAAGGCGGTGTTCATATTGTATGGCATGATAAAGATCGGCTTGATAAGGAAGAAATTGCAATCTGTAATTGTTGCTGGGATTGCTGTGGTGTGTTGGGTTCATATAACAGAGGAATAAATTCATTACATTTTAAAACATTTTATTATGCATATATTGCGCAACAGGAAAAATGCACTGGTTGTGGATTATGTGTTACCTATTGTCCTGTCAGAGCAATCACATTACAGGATAATAAACCAGTAATTAATAAAAAGGCATGTATTGGTTGTTTGCAGTGCTATCATAAATGCAAAAAAGATGTTATAGCAATACACCATGAAGAAAGAGAAGTGTTTTTGCCTCTTTTGAAACCTTCCAGGATACGTTTACCATAGTACATGAAAAATAAAACAAATTTACATTAGCAAGTTCAAATGTTAAATTTTAATAGTATGTTAATTTAATATAATCGTGCAATGTTTTAATAAATAGTAACAATACTATATGGGCATTTGTCATTATTTTCAAAAATAAAAATAATTATGTACAAAAATTAATATTAAAATTATGTTAATTTTTTATAAAAAGGGATGTTCGGACTATTAATTTCTTGAAATTCGTTTTTTGCTGGATTATACTAAAAGATGGAAATTGATGTAATACAAAGGAATTATGATGGCGCTTCTTACTGAAATTTTAATAGCTCTCTCGCGATCAATTGATTTAGTGGATCAAGAAATAGGTAGCCATAATAAGAGGGTAGCGTATATCTCCGGACGATTGGCATATTGTATTGGATTATCTCCCAATGATATTACACGAACGGTTGTGGCAGCAGCACTCCATGATATTGGAGTTTTAAAAGAAGCGGAATTTATAGAATTAGCTAAATTTGATTACGAGGGAGGCATTGATTATCATAGTCTAATGGGATATCGCCTTCTTAATTCCTGTGAATTCACAAAAAATCTGGCAGAACTGGTTAAGTACCATCATGTGTACTATAGTGAAAAAAAGGAACTTAATTCACGCGTGGGGTTACTATCTGATATTATCCATTTGGCCGATAGAGTTGATGTATGTATTGATTATACACATGATCTATTAGAACAAAAAAATGCAGTATGTTCTACAATTCAAGAACATTCAGGCAACCGATTTAATCCAGAAGTTGTAAAATGTTTCCTTTCATTAGCAAAGCAGGAATCATTCTGGTTTGATTTGCAATTTAATAGCATTGAAAGAAATATAAAAAAATGGATTTATTATAATCCCTTACTTACGCTTGAGCAAATTCATGATATTGCAAAGCTTTTCACCAAGTTAATAGACTTCAGAAGCAGGTTTACTGCAACTCATTCAACGTCAGTTGCAATGATTGCTAAAGAATTGGGAAAGATATTAAACCTTTCAGAACGCGAATGCCTCATGTTAGATATTGCCGGACATTTGCATGATATTGGGAAGTTAGCCATTCCCATAGCAATTCTTGAAAAGCCGGATAAACTTGAATCAATTGAATGGCAAATAATGAAACGACACACCTATTTTACTTTTCAAATTCTGGATGAAATTGACAATCCAGTTTTCAAGGTTATTAATGAATGGGCATCACTACACCATGAACGAGTGGATGGAAATGGGTATCCTTTTAAAATGCCCGGTGATACTATTACCTTAGGTTCACGAATTTTAGCCGTAGCAGATATGTTTACTGCATTAGCTGAATCGCGGCCGTATCGTGAAGCTATGGATGATGACATGCTTATTGATGTTTTGAAAAAGTCAAAAGGTTCAGCACTTGATTCATACATTGTTGATGCAACAATTGCTAATTACGATTACCTTAAAAATGTTAGAACAAATGCTTTTTGTGACGCTGTCATTGGATTTGAAGATTTGTTTGACAAAAAGTGATTAATAATCTTTGATTGATTATCTGTTATTCCATAAATGATTTTTAAAAAACAATATTAGTTAAAAAATTATTGCTTTTTAAAGATATTCATGATTATATGAAACTACAAACTGCACATAGTAACAATTTTATAATTATTTTAATAAAATGTAATGAGTACTATGAATAGATTGATTGCTTTAACACGTAATTGGACAATAAAAACAAAAGTGATTGCGGGTGTGGGTATTGTTCTTGTATTGAGTTTGATTTTCACAAATATTTTCTGGCGTATTAGCTATGTGAAGGAGGTTGAGCGTCAGTTTGTAGATAAAGCACGCTCAATTTGTACCATGGGTGAAGCTTTCAGAGAATACATGGCTGATAACTGGGAGCGAGAGGTTTATGATAAAGATTACCTTATAAAAGATGTTAAGGGCAAATTTGTATATTCTGTTCCTGTGTTTTCATCAATCATTACAATGCAAAAGAAAGCTAAAGAATTGAATTATGAATTCAGAGTACCCAAGGAGTATCCACGAAACCCCAAAAATACTCCCACCCCATTAGAACAAAAAGTATTGGATGAAATCAAAGCTAAAAATTTACCTGAATATTTTATGATTGATTATGATAATAAAGCTCTGAGATATTTCAGGCCAATTGTTCTTACAAAGGATTGTTTGATATGTCATGGTGATCCGGCGCAGTCGTATACAGTATGGGGACGCAAAGATGGAAAAGATCCAACAGGTGGCCCCATGGAAGGGTGGAAAGAAGGGGAAATACATGGTGCATTTCAGATTATCTATTCACTGAAAGATTACTTTGCTGCGCGATTACAGGTGTTGATTATAAGTATATTTATAAATCTTGTTATTTTAGGAATAGCGATAGTTTTAATACGCGGCGTTGTAAAGACAGGACTGAATCCATTAGATGAAATGGTGCAATCCCTTGAAGATATTAATAAAGGTCAGGGCGATTTAACCCGTAAAATAGCTATTGAACGCCAAGACGAAGTTGGACGGTTAGCTGTACTGTTCAATCAGTTTATTGATAATCTTCGTGACCTTATACTGGCAGTTAAAGATGCAGCCAATCATGTGGCATCATCCTCTTCAGAAATGACTCAATCAAGTCAGCAGCTGGCAAATGTTGCACAGGATCAGGCTGCATCCATAGAGGAAACATCATCAGCAATGGAAGAAATCAAAGCAACTATTGATTCGGTATCTGAAAATTCAAAGGGACAGGCAAAAAAAGCAGATGCTACCCGCAGCTCAATGGAATATCTTGCTGATGCTATAGAGCGCATAAATCAGCATGCTCAGGATGCCTATAAAATGGCTGATGAAACGCATGGATACGCAAAAGAAGGTGAATCGGTGTTGGGAAACACTGTAAGTGGAATGCGCGAAATTAATGAAAGTTCACGAAGAATAACTGAAATAGTTACTATTATTTCGGATATTTCGGATCAGATAAATCTGCTATCGCTCAATGCTTCAATTGAGGCAGCACGTGCAGGCGAACATGGCAGGGGGTTTGCAGTAGTTGCTGAAGAAATATCCAAGCTTGCTGATCAAACAGCACAGAGTTCAAAAGAAATCAACAAACTTATACTAGAAACTAATAATAAGGTTACAGCGGGTTCAGAGCTTGTTGAAAGAACAGCAAGTTCATTACGAAAGATAATAGAAAATGTAAAAACAACAGCAGTGTTAATGGAAAACATAGCTCAGTCATCGCAGGAACTTAACCACATGAGTAACAATGTTAAAACCGATGTAGAAGAAGTAAACAAGATGTCCGAAGAAATTTCAATAATGATGGAAGAACAGAGTGCCTCAACAAACGAAATAATAAAAGCAATTAATCAGATTAATGATGTAACTCAGGTAGTATCCAGTGGATCTGAGGAATTAGCTGCGGCAAGCGAAGAGCTGGCATCACAGGCTGAAGCATTGAATGCTATTGTAAAACGGTTTAAGGTATAATATATATTAATCATTGAACTAAACGGAAGCTTGAATTGAAATAATTCCCCCTTCAGCCGGTTTATTTTTATCCCTGTCTATAATCTACAATAAAAAAGTATTTGACAATATATGAATTTATACATATTTATAACCATAAAGATTAGCCAAATCTATATGGTTATAATAAATGAAAACTGATATCCTGAAGCGAATAATTATTTCTCAGCAGGAAGAAGTAGAAGAAAGATTCACTCGAGGCAATATTATCCAGCGCAGGGTTGACCATTCAAAACTTCTTTCATACTTACGGGAACCCAATATTCTTGCAATTACCGGCATAAGGCGTTGTGGCAAATCAGTGTTAAGCTGGCAGCTTTTACGCAAGCAAAAAGGTGTTGCCTATATTAATTTTGACGATGAAAGGCTTATTAATTTTACATCTCAGGATTGCGATAGTTTACTTGAGGCGTTTTACGAATTATACGGGGAATTTGAATATCTCATCCTTGATGAGATACAAAACATTGAAGGATGGGAACTTTTTGCCAATAGGTTGCGCCGCACTAAAAAGCTCATTATCACTGGTTCCAATTCAAGACTTTTATCGGGTGAGCTTTCAACACACCTTACAGGCCGTTATATGGACTTTACACTAATGCCTTTTAGCTTTATTGAATATTGCTTATATAAAGGTGTAAGTATACAGCATGATGAGTTGTATTCCACACAAAAGATTGGTCTTGTTAAAAAGAACCTTGAAGAATACCTTAAAGAAGGAGGATTTCCTGAAGTATATCAGCTTGGAAGGGAAATGCTATTAAGAATTTATTCTGATATCATAGAGAAGGACATCCTCCAGCGAAAAAAGATAAAAAAGAAAACACTTTTTAAAGATGTAAGCAGATATTGCATTGCCAGCTCATCGCAGGAATTTACCTTTAATCGACTTAAAAAAATATTTTCACTGAATGATGTCAATACAGTAAAAAACTGGATATCATTCCTTAACGATTCATTTTTAATATTTATGCTTGAGCGCTTTTCATTTAAGCTCAAAGAACAGATGCTTGCACCTAAAAAGATGTATTGCGTTGATACGGGATTATTTCAAATGATTGGATTTCAGTTGAGCAATAATAAAGGATATGTTTTAGAAAATGCGGTTGCACTTGAATTAAAGAGAAGAAAAAGCTATTTTGATCCTTTTATTGAAATATACTACTGGAAGGATTATAACGATAACGAGGTTGACTTTGTTTTAAAAAAAGGGAAGGAAGTGGTTCAGCTTATTCAGGTTTGCTATAGCATTGATGAGTTAAAAACGCGGGAAAGAGAGTTTAAGGCACTGAGCGTTGCTAAGGATGAATTGCATTGTGATGATTTGTTAATAATTACATGGGATACTGAAGCCACAGAAGAGTATAAGGATAAAAAGATTACAATAGTGCCAATGTGGAAATGGCTGCTTAGTCTTCAAGATTTACCGTAGGCCACATTAAAGCTTCATGAGCATTTTGATATATTACCGGGATACATTTTGTAAGGATGAGGTTAATTAAAAAATTTTTCCTTAACCTATAAAAAATTATTGCACTAATAAAAATTTAATAAATATTTGTAATAATGTAATATTTAATCTGATTGTAAAAGTTAACCTTTGCATATAAAAACCCACCCGTTTTACAAACAGATTAATTATTCCCGGTTTAAAGATAGTGGAGGTGGCTGATAAATTTCCCCGTAGATACTGAGTACTTTATGTTAATACAATAATAACAACAGGATTAACAGTATATGATGGTCTATGCCAGAATGGTGGTATATGAAAAGTGGAATGTTTAACAACAAATTTTACGCGAAAACTATGAATGTATCCACAAGAAAGCTTGTCCGGGGAAAATACTTTTTAAATGTATGGAGGAAACATGAAAAAAAGCTTTTTTGTATGGCTTGCAGCTATACTGATGATGACAGCATGCGGCAATGATGGAGGTGGAAGTAGCGATAATTACACTCCATCCGTTTATGTGGTTGGAAATGTGTACGAAGTTGGAAAAGGAACAATTGCCTGTTACTGGAAGGATGGGGTAAGAACAGACCTAAAGATAGAAGGAAAATCATCAGTTGCTACAGGGATTGCAGTGAGCAATGGGAATGTATATGTGATTGGGGAAGTTGGAAATACTAATGATGCATATTTATGGGTCAATGGTGTTAAACAGGAATTATCAAATATAAAATCTCCTAGTGCAATAAAGGTAGTGGGGAATACTGTGTATATTGCTGGCAGTAAAGAAGAGGGGATAGATAATTATAAAGCCTGCGTGTGGATTAATGGCACTGTTTCTGCAGTTGATACTGAAAATTCCGGGGCAAATGGCATTGAAGTGACAAATGATACTATTTATTTAGTTGGTGATTTTACGGCTGGTAGTGATTATTATGCTTGTGTATGGACGCGTCCTATTTCAGGAGGTGGTTGGGCTGAAAAGCAAATTGAAAATTCATCTTCTTCTGAAGCTTATGGAATTGCGGTTAACAATGGAACTGTTTATGTAACAGGTTATATAGTTTCTGGTGATGACTATAAACCTTGTCTTTGGTCAGGAACTTTACTTAACAATTTTGCTAAAATAGATTTGCCAATACCTGATGAATATACCGACGACCCTTATGGTTATGCCTATAGCATCTATTATTACAATGGGCAAACCTATATTGCTGGACATTATAATATTACTGACGGTAGTACATATTACTCTCGTGCGGCATTATGGATTGGCAATGACGAACCAATACTGTATGCACCAGAAGATGGCAGTGACTCTGCTGCATTTTCTGTTTTTGTGTATAACGGTGATGTATATGTTGCAGGAGGCTACGAGAAGCCAAGAAGTGATAATAATAGCCAAGTTTTTGTTCAGCCGTGCTACTGGAAAAATGGCACAAGAATTGATTTAGAAGCTCCTGAGGGTACCGATAATGTTACTTTTAGAGAAGGGCAGAATGCCATTGCAATTGTTGTGCAATAACTTACAAAGGCTTTTTTAAGTTTCTTTATTTTAAAAATTTTACCATCCACACCTTACAGCCCCTGCAGGGGCTGTTTTTTTATGGATGCTTTTGTAACCGATGTGTAAACAAAAAGCAAACATTTACAAAAAAAGAGCTTGTAAAATAATTATATATAGTGTATATTTCATGGTGTACACCTGGAGGTTGTATGAAAATAACATCAAAAGAATTACGGATGCGGCCCGGGAAAATTATTGCGCATGCCGCAAGCGGTTTTGAAGTCATTGTCACACACCGTGGGAAACCTGTTGCAAAAATTGTTCCTTTAAAAACAAAAATAAAAGAAGAAAAGGATATATCCATCTTTGGCATGTGGAAAAATCGTAATGATATTAATGATGTCAATGAATATGTGCGCACACTGAGAAAGGGGAGAAATTTTTGATTTTAGATACAGATGTTTTAATCTGGTATTTGCGCGGAAATACAAAGCAACATATTGACCAGGTTCATTCATTTGTGTATAATCAAAAAAGAAATTGAATTTTGAATTGAACTAATTCCCCTGTGGTGGGCTTTTTTTATCACTGTTTATGATCATAATAAAATAATTGATACTCTATGCATTTGTAAATAACTATAACCATAAAGATCAACCCAAATTACATTCATCGTAAAATCAAAATAAAGTTATAAAAATAGAGCATACCAATAAAAAATTCTTGATTAGATTGTAGTTTTACAGTATCGTTTTTGCATGGAATATTCAACAGCTCTACGTCCGTACATTATCAGACGGCTTGAACAGATAAAGAAAGCAGATATTCTTATTGGCATACCATGCTTCAACAATGAAGCAACCATTGCCAATGTCATGACCATGGTAAGTGATGGGCTGTTTACGTATTATAACGACTTGCGCCCGGTAATCTTTGTATCGGATGGTGGTTCCACTGATGATACGCGGGATATTGCCCAGGCAATTGAATTAAAACCGTGGCAGGAGCGCATCATCCAGATTTATAGGGGGGTTGCAGGAAAGGGGTCTGCCTTCAGGGCAATTTTTGAAGCGGCTCGCATGCTTGATGTTGAAGCTTGCATGGTGGTTGATTCTGACCTGCGCAGTATTTCTCCACAGTGGGTACAGCGGTTACTATCGCCCGTACTTGAAAAAAAATATCAGTTTGTTGCACCGGTGTATACGCGTTATAAATATGATGGGACCATAACCAACAATATTGTGTATAATATTATCCGTGCTGTTTTTGGAAAACGTATTCGCCAGCCCATAGGTGGTGACTTTACCTTTTCAAAACAGCTGGCACAACTGTATCTGGATAAGCCGGTGTGGTCAACCGACATTGCACGGTTTGGCATTGATATATTCATGACTGTCAACGCAATTGTAAGCCATGTAGAAGTTTGCCAGGCAAATTTAGGGGTTAAAATACATGACGCCAAAGATCCGGCACAGTCACTGGGACCAATGTTTGTACAGGTAATTGGTACGCTTTTCAGGCTTATGGAACACTATGAACCATACTGGAAAAATATTGTAGGCAGCAAACCGGTGCCAACGTTTGGTGATGTTGAGAACGTTGAGCCTGAGGCAATAGAGGTTAATTTGCCACGCCTTGTAACTGAATATAAAACGGGATTTATGCAGTTTAATGCTATCTATAAAGAAATGTTCAGTCATGAAGTATTTAGCATTCTGAGTGAATCGGCAAAGATGGATATAGCAAATTTTAATCTCCCTGTTGAAACATGGGCAAAAACGGTGTATGAGCTTTCAGCCATTTACCATACCTGGCAAATAAATAAAGTGCGGCTTATAAATCTTATGGTGCCACTGTACTTTGGACGGATTGCTTCGTTTATTAATGAAACTATCACCATGAATTCTTTTGAAGCTGAAGAGGTTGTTGAAAAGCAGGCAAGAGTTTTTGAAGAAAATAAACCATATCTGCTCAATGTGTGGCATCTGCAGGGAAAGAATATAGAGCTATGATACCAACAAAAACGCCAACCATACTGGGAGCCATTATAGGTGATATTGCAGGATCGGTATATGAATTCCATCCAGTAAAAACCACTGAATGTAATTTATTTGATGATAATTCAACATTTACCGATGATACTGTGTTAACTGTGGCAGTGGCCGATTGTATTTTACATGCAAAAGATTTTGCACGCACCCTGTGGGAATACGGTAATCGATACCCGGATAGAGGATATGGAGGAAAATTTAGAGCCTGGTTAATGAGTAACAATTATAAGCCATATAATAGTTTTGGTAATGGTTCTGCTATGCGGGTAAGTCCTGTTGGATTTGCATACAATACACTGGAAGACGTCCTTGCTGTTGCAAAACAAAGTGCAATGGTAACGCATAATCATCCAGAAGGTATCAAGGGTGCGCAGGCTGTTGCCGTTGCAGTATTTCTGGCAAAACAGGGGCATTCAAAAGATGATATACGTCAGTACATATCAAATACTTTTCATTACAATCTGGAATTTACTGTTGATGAAATACGACCGTTTTATCATTTTGATGAAACCTGTCAGGGTTCTGTCCCTCAGGCTATTGTTGCATTTTTAGATAGCATTAATTATGAAAGTGCAATACGAAATGCAATTTCCTTAGGTGGCGATAGTGATACTCAAGCATGTATTGCCGGAGGAATTGCAGCTGCATTTTATAAAGAAATACCACAACCGTTAGGAGAGTGGGCATATAAAAAATTGCCCAAAGAATTTACAGCCATAGTTCATAAATTTGATGAGCAATATGGTTAATCAGTCTTTGAGCAATTCCCACAGTACAATACCACATGCCACAGACGCATTGAGCGATGATATCTTCCCTTTCAGTGGAATGCGCACAATTACATCGCACAGGCTTTGTGTTAGCTGCCGCATGCCGCTCCCTTCACTGCCAATGATAAGAATTGCAGGTTTATAGGATGAAATTGCATTAATTGGTTGTGTGCCTCTGTCGCTTGTTCCAATTACCCAGAATCCTGCCTTTTTAGCTTCATCTAAGAATCGAGCTACGTTAGGCACCTGGTGAACCGGAATATGAGCGGTGGCACCTGCTGATGCTTTGATGATGGTTGGTGTAATCTCTGGTGCATGTGCTTTTGTTACAACTATTGCGCTGCCGCCAAGGGCTTCGGTGGTGCGGATTATGGAGCCAATGTTATGCGGATCGGTTATTGCATCACAGGCAACAATAACACCGTGATTGGAAGCAATAGTTTTTAAATCAAATTGTTTTTCATCTTTATTTGGGCGATAGTTCATGACAAGAGCTACACCCTGATGATTGGCATCACAGTGGGAAGCAAACCAGCTTTTATTCACCGTATGTACAGGAATATTTTTACTGCGAGCTGTGGCAATAATGACATCGATTATTTTTCCATGTGCAGATTCTGATACATATAGTGTTGCTTCCACATGAAGGGTGGAAAGGTATTCAAGTACCACCTTGCGTCCAGCTACGATTTGAGTATCCACCGTGTACCTTCTTTTGTATCCTGTAATATAATCCCTTTTTGTAAAAGCTCATCACGGATTGCATCAGCTTTTGCAAAATTTTTTTCTTTGCGAGCTTTGTTGCGTTCTTCAATAAGGGCTTCTATTTCTTGTTTATTAATATTTACAACTTCAGGGAAAAAGATAAATCCAAATACTGCATCTATTTTCTTCAATATATCCAGTACATACGCAGCATCTGTTTTGCTTATTGAATTGGAATCAATCATGGTGTTAATATCATGGATGAAATCAAAAAAGATGCCAATGCCTCCAGCAATGTTTAAATCATCATCAACTGTTTGGGTAAATGGTGTTAAAAAAGCATTACATATATCAATAACCTTTTCATTGGGTAATGCCTCATGTTTTATATCATTAAGGCGTGCTATAAGGTTATCAATGCGCAGGAGTGCCTGAGCAGCCTGATTCAATCCATCAAAGGTAAAATTAAGCTGTTTGCGGTAATGTGCAGTTAAAAGCAGATAGCGGATTGCCCGTGGACTATATCCTTTATCAAGCAAATCGCGCAGGGTGTAAAAATTGCCCAGTGACTTTGACATCTTTGATCCTTCTACAAGAAGGTGTTCAACATGGATCCAGTAGCGCACAAATGGCTCATTGTAGGCTGCTTCACTCTGGGCTATCTCATTTTCATGGTGCGGAAAGATTAAATCAACGCCGCCGGTATGAATGTCAATAGTGGTGCCAAAGATTTTTCGCACCATTGCTGAGCATTCAATATGCCAGCCGGGTCTGCCTTTGCCAAACGGGGTGTCCCAGTATGGTTCATTATCTTTTGGTGCTTTCCACAGTGCAAAGTCACGCACATCCTCTTTGCTGTATTCATCAGCGTCATAGCGTGCACCAGCTTTAATATCCATACTGGTAACATTGCTTAAGCGCCCATACCGGTGGAATTTTGCAATACTGAAATAGATGGAACCATCTTTTTCATAGATAAGTCCTTTTTTATCTAAATGAGCAATTATATCAATCATGGCATCAATGGACTCGGTGGCACGGGGATAATGTTCCACCGGTTCAATGTTAAGGGTTTTAAGATCCTCAAAGAATATGTTTGTGTATTTATCGGTATATTCCCTGAGCGTTACACCTTCTTTCTGTGCACCTGCTATTGTTTTGTCATCAACGTCTGTAATATTCATGGCGTGATTAACCTTAAAGCCCCTGAATTTTAGGTAGCGCCGTAAAAAGTCGTTAAATACAAATGTACGGAAGTTGCCTATATGGGCATAGCTGTAAACAGTGGGTCCGCATGAATATATGGTAACTGGTGGATAATCTTCTATTTTTTCTTTTGGTACACCACCAGGTATGAATGGTTCAAGACGTCGGGTAAGGGTATTGAATATTTTCAGTGCCACCGTTTTTCCTCCAGAAGTTTGGTGATAGTACTAACAAAGAAATTGCAGCTGCTGTAAACAGTCAAGTAAAAGTGAAAATTAAAATGAAGTACCATTTGATGATAAAAAATATGTCAATCCTGTATAATTTCTTCCTTGACTGGTACATACTCAATAGTTTTTTCTTTTACCTCAATGGAAGGAGGAGGGGCAGGCATTTCCGGTGATGGTGTATAAGCTTTTGTAAAATCTATTTTATTAAAATCCTCAGGTGAAAGCTTATAATAGGCCAGAAGAAGGTGCAACTTTTTGATATATTCTATAAGCTCTTTCATCTTTTTATTTTTGCGATCAATTGTTTCACGAGATTCTTTAACCACACGTTTTAGCAGTTCAGTTCTTTTTTTGAGTTTTTCTTCAAGTTCAACAATGCGTTCGTAATACTCCTTATTGACTTTTTTAAAATCAATACGGGCTATAACAATTTCGCCTTCGTCTTTTTCCTTTTCTATTTCCTTAATGATGTCATTGAGTTCCCTGGAGGACAAAAGGTCCTTTGTTGATGTCTGCAGCCATTTTTTGCCGTCATCGTCAGTAAACTCATATACATCAGGAAGTGTTTTCTTTTTTCGTTTAAATAACATACTGGTTACTGTAATGTATATTTTTGCAGCCCTAATTTTTACAATACTATATTCTTTAGTATACTATCGACACTTTATTAATATCTGTTGATGTAAATATTTTAAGGTCAAATCACTGATTTGAATACTCTTTCATCTTTGCCTTGATTTCTTTGTTTGATGTACTCCATAGAATAGTATTGCCAGCCCAGTTTTTATATTCCTTAAAGTATGTTGTTGCAATACCAATGGACTGGTACAGTGGAAGCCATGATGTATATCCTTCATCGTCTGTTATTTCAATGGTGCCATCCTGTGCACCAAAAGCAATAGCATTGAGCAAAAGCTTCTGAACAAGCTCCATATCGTAGTTGCATGCTGTAAGCAGTTCAAACGGCTTTTTAGTTTCCAGTTTTACCACATAATTATTTTTTTTAATAAAGTATATGGCATTATTTTCAGTATCCATAATAACTGTATCAAAATCCTTTAACACGGTAAGCTGCCCTCTGGAAATATATGATTTAACCATCTGCATTATGATCTTTAATTTAACTGAATTCATGTATTGCGGCTTAATCATATCAATATGTTCTTTCATCAGGGCTTTGTGTTCTTCATCCCGGGGCTTTTCCTCAGGCTTTTTATATTGCGAAAGTACCTTATCAAGGTCAAGGTTTTCCCTGTTTACAGGTGTAATATATGCTGATACAGGTGTTGAGCTGTCTATTGCAAAACCATCCTGTAAAGCCTGAACTTTGTACCAGTAAACAGTTCCGGGCTGAACATCGGTATCAGTATAGGTTGTGGTGGAAATGGTGGCTATAGAATCATACGGTCCTTCTTTTAAAAGCGAACGCAGTATGGCATACGAACTGCTGTTACCATAGACTTCAAAATTCACGGTGATCTGATTTGCGGAACTATCGCCCAGAGCTATAACATTGCTGATTTTTATTATCTTTGTTTGTAGTATGAGCGATAGTTGTTTTTCAAGAGTTTTTGCAGAAAGATGAATGCTGTTATACAAAGCCCGGTCAAACGATGTTGTAATGAAATTGTTATTTTCCCGTGAATACAGTTTGTATTCAATATTTATCTGCCCCACTGAATGCGATAGATCCGAAAAAAGGACATAGTCGGTTTTGCGTTTGTCGGAAAATTTTTTAATTGCCCCGCGGGCACTGTCATCGTTTAATTCCAGCATGGAATTAAATGAGCTGACTTTTTGAATGCTGTCTGTTGAAATACCTTCAATAGTCATATTTTTCAGTGACTCAAATAATATGGAAGATTGGTCAGCCAGATCTTCCGGACAAAACGGAAAGACAACTGTCAGTGTTTTTGCATTAAGCATACTGACTGAAAAAAATACACATACACATGAATACATAATCTTTTTTAATAATGGTATCATACTTTTCCCTTTTATCCTGTATATATAAATCGAATATTAGACATATAGTATTTATGACGAACTGTACTATAATTATTAACCAGCACTGTATTTTCAATTGTTTTAAGTTCAACAATCTGTATTGTTTCATTCATCAGTAAAGTGTTTGACATTAATATCATCAATCATAATAATAAATATACTAAAATAGTGTATGGAAATGCAACTATTTTGTTATGTATGTATTATGTAATAGTTTATACACGTAAAGGGAGGATGTATGGGCAAGTACGAACACCTTATTGTGCGAAAACCAATAAATGTTAATGAACTTCCTGATCATGATTTCAGCCAGGTTATTCCATATCCTGTACTTAATGGGTAAAGAGCTGGTACCTGAGGCCAATGCATGGGCACTGTATTTGTATATCAAAACAATTACGCAGGAGATGAAAGATATTGCCATAAAGATGGACAAAGCAACACCACATAAGCATAACTTTGATGAGATGTACTTAATGATTGGTGATGAAAAGGCAATTGAGACCTCTGAATAAATACTAAAAAAAGGTTGCAATTTCAGTAAAAAATAAAGAGACATAATATAAGAGACAG
>JBBFLA010000024.1:0-45864 GCA_037481795.1 Spirochaetota bacterium | reverse complement strand
GAGGTGTAAGTAAATGGCATTTTTAGATACATAATGGTGCCTATTGTTTTTTTTGAATGCAATAGGGTAATATGATATGTTCCATATCCATGGGCAGGGTAGGATTTGAAGATCTTTTGCTTATTCCATGGTGCAGGGACTGTAATATATTCTATAGGCGGGTTTTTAATTTTTAATTGTTCTGTGCTTTCTATAAGATAGTGCCAGTAAAACTTCCATGTTCCATCAAGTCTTATAGGGCTTGCAATAGTATCTTCAATGTTTCTGAGGTCGATAATTCCCTGATTTACCCCAGGCTTTATAAAAACATTAGTATTGAAAGAAAGCAAAACAATACAAAATAAAATCAAAACAGAAAAATGAAGAAACTCTTTCCAGCCTGTCATCATAAATTAAGTTATTTTAAAGTGATAGATAGAGATTACAATTAATAAATTTAATGTAAAGAAATTTTTTTATGGTGGGGATGTTATATGTACGCAGGGGCGTATAGGCGATACGCCCCTGCGTACAGTATATGTAGATTAACTTTCAAATACAGCACCACGATCTGCAGATGATACCATGAGGCTATAGCGATACATATAACCGGTAGTAATCTTTGGTTTTGGTGCTTTCCATTTGGCAAGTCGTGCTTTTATTTCATTATCATCTACTTTTAATGTAAGTTTTTTGGCAGGGATATCAATTTCAATAATATCGCCGTCCTTAACAATACCAAGTGGACCACCTGCAGCAGCTTCAGGTGAAATATGTCCAATAGATGATCCACGTGTTGCTCCGGAAAATCTGCCATCAGTTATAAGTGCAACTTCTTTATCCATCCCCATGCCCGCTATGACCGAAGTTGGTGTAAGCATCTCACGCATTCCAGGGCCACCACGCGGTCCTTCGTAACGGATAACTATGACATCACCTTTCTGGATCTGATTTCCCATGATGGCTTTAACAGCTTCTTCTTCTGAATCAAAAACTTTTGCAGGACCACTGTGTTTTAACATTGATGGGTCAACAGCAGCCTGTTTTACTATACAGCCATCAGGTGCAAGATTGCCGGTAAGTACTGCAAGCCCGCCATCTTTGTGAACAGGTTTATTAACCAAGCGTATAACTGAGGTGTCCAATATTGATTTGTCTTTTACATTTTGTGCTATTGATTTTCCGGTAACTGTCATACAGTTGCCATGAATAAGCCCGTGTTTAAGAAGTTCGTTCATTACTGCCGGAATACCACCAGCATAATGCAGGTCAATCATATGATGCGGGCCGGATGGTGCTATGCTGCATAAATGGGGTGTGCGTTCTGAGATTGGCTGAATATCTTTTAGCCTGATAGGTATTCCTGCGTAATGAGCTATGGCCGGAATATGCAGGGCGGTATTGGAAGAGCCTCCTATTGCCATATCAACGGCAAGTGCATTTGCAATGGCTTTTTTGGTTACTATCTTGCGGGGAGTTATCTGCTTTTTGACCAGTTCAATTATCTTCTTTCCACTTTCCTTGGCAAGGCGTATACGTTCGGCAAAAACTGCGGGTATTGTGCCATTATAGGGAAGAGCAAGTCCTAACGCTTCAGTAAGACAGTTCATGGAATTAGCAGTGAAAAGCCCTGCACAGGATCCTGCACCAGGACATGCTGCACATTCAATTTCATAGAGTTCTTCTTTAGAAACGAGTCCTTTAGCGGCTTTTCCCACTGCTTCAAAAACATTGTCAACTGCAATAGGTTTACCTTTATACATGCCTGGAAGCATGGGGCCACCAGATACAATAATTGTTGGTATATCTATTTTAACTGCTGCAATAATCATACCGGGGACAATTTTATCACAATTGGTTACCATGACGAGGCCATCAAAAGCATGCCCTTTTGCCATAATTTCAATTGAGTCGGCAATAAGCTCACGTGATCCTAATGAATATTTCATGCCGATATGATTCATGGCAATGCCATCGCACACGCCAATTGTTGGGAATTCAATGGGAGTTCCACCAGCTGCAATTACACCTTTTTTAACTGCGTCAACAATATTGCGTAAATGTATATGTCCCGGAATTATCTCATTAAATGAGTTAACAACGCCAATTAATGGTTTTGCTAATTCGTCATCATTCAAACCCAACGCTTTAAACAATGAACGATGTGGGGCTTTTTCAATTCCTTTCTTAACGCGATCGCTGATCATAAAGCATTCCTCCTGTTAAAAGTAAATTTATAATTATAGTGTCATTTTGAATCCCGATTTTATGGTGATGATAAATCTTTGCTTTAAGGATAAGATTTATCCTCACCGGGTTTATTGAAATGACAGTGTAAAAAACATTTGCATAAATAACATTATCGTCACTTTTTCAAAAATTCTACTGACCTTAGTGGTTATTAAGAATTCCTTACTTGAATGAACAATAGTATATGGATTAATAGATTGGTACGTTTAAATTGTAAATTAAATTTTATGAAAAATGTAATTAATAAAATACTCTTGACAAAAAGAAAAATTTGCAGTTTTATCAATAAATCTAAAAGTTTAACAACGATTATTGATTAAGATTATTGTATGTATAATATAGTATCCCGCCTGCTTTAAAGTGTGGGAGTATAAAGTATGTATATTTTTTTATAAGCGTAGATGTAATAATAAATATTGGTATTTGAAAAATATCATGTTCAATCCATTGAAAATATTTAAAAACACAAAAGTTGGCCTTGCACTTGGTAGCGGTGGCGCTAAAGGTGTGTCACATATTGCGGTGCTTGATTATTGCGCCAAAAAAGAAATCCCGGTTTCAATGATTGCTGGATCAAGCATTGGTGCTGTGGTTGCTTCACTATATGCGTATGGTGCTTTACCCGAATTCACTTCATTTTTAAAATCAGTAAAAAGCAATGATCTATTTACATACTTTGATCCTGTGTTCCCAAAAACAGGACTCATACAGGGCCGGCGTGCAATGGAGTTACTTGCAAAATTTATTCCTAAAAGTGTTGATATTGAAGATTTAAAGCTACCCATTGCCATTGTTGCAACGGACTTTTATAGCGGGAAGCCTATTGTTTTTACTAAAGGGAATGTCCTTGATGCCATAAGGGCAAGTATCTCAATACCGGGGATTTTTGTTCCGGTTAAATATATGGATACGGTGCTTATAGATGGTGGCGTAAGTAATCCGTTACCTGTTGATGTGGTTAAGCGTATGGGTGCGGGCATTACCATAGCAGTTAATTTGCATCCAACAATTAAGATTAAGCGGGCCATAGCTCCTGCAATAGCCAGGCCACACACTGTGTCTGCCAATGAAAATTCATCAAATGATATTATTGAACATGTTGATACAGAAGCCATTGATACAAAAACAGTAGTTACTCAGGCAAAGGGCTGGCTGGGGCATGTTAAAAAGTGGCTTGGCATAAAGATTGAAAGTGATAAAAAGACACATGAAGATAGTATGCCCAATATCTTTGAGATAGTAGCCGGGACAATTGACATCATGGAATATATGAATACAACACTTACTATCACGTATAATAAGCCTGATGTTTTGATTGAACCTGACCTTGTTCATGTTGGAACGCTGGATTTTACAAAAGTTGATTTTCTTTTGAATGAAGGTTATGCAGCCTGTCTCAGAGTTGAAAAGGATATAAAACGTAAGGTATTGCGGTGGATATGATGGCACAAAGCAAGGCACAGTTATTAGAGGATTTGCGCAATAATACTATTGGGAATTGTTCACGCTGCAAGCTTCACGCAACACGCAATACGATTGTTTTTGGTGAGGGTAATCCTGAAGCCAGTGTTATGTTTATTGGTGAAGGTCCGGGCAAGGACGAAGATGCACAGGGCAGGCCATTTGTTGGGAAAGCTGGACAGCTTTTGACTGCTGTCATTGAAAAGGGGATGAAACTTAATCGTAGCGATGTATACATTGCTAATGTGGTCAAATGCAGGCCAACGGTGAACATGGAATTAAAACGTGACCGTCCACCCGATGATGAAGAAACTGCAGCCTGTGGTCCATTTTTAAAGAAACAGATTGAAATTATACATCCAAAAGTAATTGTAACCTTAGGAAACCCTTCTACAAAATTTTTGGTAAATCCAAAAGAAGGTATTACAAAAGTACATGGGGTGTGGTACCTGTATGACAATATTCCAGTAATGCCCACGTTTCATCCTTCGTATATTTTACGAAATGGTGGTGATAGCAGTCCGCTCAAAAGACTTATGTGGGAAGACATCAAAAAGGTTATCGCATATTTAAATGGTGATATCACGTTTGAAGATATTTTTGGAAAATCAGGAATAACCTTAAATATTCATATTACCGTTGATGGTGATGAAAAACGTGATGATGAGGTTCAGGGCAGTTTGTTTTAAAATGTTTGTATGCAGTATCAGGCAACTACAGTGGTAACTATCGCCCATTTAATATTTTTTTAATTGATGGTATCCGGTTACGGTTTCATCAATTAGTTTATATATACTCATTTGAATTTTAAACTTTTGTGGGGGTATTTTTATGGCAACAATAGAGGTAAAAGAAATTGACATTACAAACAAAAAGATGATGAAGCAGTTTATCATGCTTCCGTGGACCACAAAGATTTATGAAAATGACCCGGCGTGGGTGCCACCCATCATTGCTGATCAGAAAAAGCTCTTTAATCCCAAGACTGGTTACTTTTACGAAATTGGTGAAGTTGCATATTTTTTAGCGTATAAGGATGGTGTGCCTGTTGGTAGAATCACCGCTCATATTAACAGGATGTATGAAGAAAAATACAATAAAGAAACAGGCTTTTTTGGATTTTATGAAGCCATTGATGATCTTGATGTTGCAAAAGCTTTGTTTGCTACCGCTGAAGACTGGTTAAAGAAAAAAGGGAAAACGCGTGTTGAAGGTCCGCAGAGTTTTTCTATTTATGACTCGGTTGGTTTTGAGGTTTTGGGTGAGGATATCATGCCTGTTGTGGGACTTTTCCATTTTGCTCCATATTACAAAAATCATGCTGAAGCGTGTGGCTATACCAAATGTATTGACTGGCATTGCTTTCTGGTAAGAAAGATTGATGATTTCAAACCATATTTAAAAGATGTTCGCGAAAACATCATGAAGTCGCAGGATGTAAAATATATATACTATAGCCCTAAAGAATTAAAAAAGCGTGCCAAAGAAATTCATGAAATATTTAACAGAGCATGGGATGGCAACTGGGGGCATCTGGATTTAACGCAGAAGCAGTTTGATATGCTTGTTGATGAGTTGAAGCTTGTTGCTGTACCCGAACTTATTGTATTTGCAGAAAAGGATGGTAAGACAGTTGGGTTTATTGTATCGCTTCCTGATATGAATCCAGCCCTCAAGATTTTAAATGGTCACCTTTATCCATGGCGTTTGATTAAAGCTTTGCGCTCAATCAAGAAGGTTAAAAAGATACGTACTATCATCATGGGTGTGTTGCCTGAATATCGGGGGCAGAAAATAGATGATGTGTTTTATCTGTATACCATTGAAAATGGTATACGGTTGGGCTATACTGAATCAGACTGCTCTTTGATAGTGGAAACCAATTATAAAATGATAGGCGCCCTCAAGCCACTTAAAGGGCAAATTTACAAGACGTATCGGATTTATGAAAAGAAGATATGATTAAGAATATAAAGCTGTTAGAGAAATTTGAAAAGGATTTTATGCATAAGCACCCCTTAAGCTATGATGAATCTCTGGAGTTACTTGATGGTATGTGGGAATTAGGCATGAGTTTAGGGGTGCTTCCGCCCAATGATCCGTTGGAAGGGATTGAAGTTGATATTTGTGTAGCGGAGATACTAAATTGTTTAAAAAAGAAATAAAAAGGATTTGTAAAGCATTGAATGAAAATAGAATACCTTACATTATTATTGGTGGGCAGGCTGTTTTAATATATGGTGAGCCAAGACTTACACGTGATATAGATATAACATTAGGTATTGATATTGATCGTCTGAATGATATTTTGAGTATTGTAAAAAAATTAAATTTGAAGATTCTGACTGAAGATGTTGTTAATTTTGTAAAGGAAACAATGGTATTGCCCGTTCTAGGAGCAAAAGGTATACGAATTGACTTTATTTTTTCCTGCACTGAATATGAAAATACTGCAATAGAAAGAGCAAAAAAAATAAAATCAGATGATGTTGAAATTTGTTATGCATCACCTGAGGATGTTATAATTCAGAAAATTTTTGCAGGAAGAGAAAGAGATATTGAGGATGCTAAAATTATAATTAGAAAACAAAATATTGATGATGCTTATATAATACATTGGTTAAAAGAGTTTGAAAAAGTAATCAATAAAAATTTTATTGATTTGTATCAGCAGCTGAAAAAACAAAAATAATTTATTTTGTAGATAATACTTACAATAATATGAAGCGTAATCCTGTAAGTGGACAAACTAAACGTGAAGAAATTGCCAATGTCATAAGCCATGGAATAGGAATTGCTTTAGGTGTTGCGGGCCTTGCTATCCTGGTTGTTTTTGCTTCAATGAAAGGTGATCCCTGGAAGATTGTGTCGTTTTCAATTTATGGTGCTTCAATTATCATACTCTACAGTGCTTCAACTATCTATCATTCAATAAAAAATGTAACGTTAAAGAAAATATTCCAGATAGTTGATCATTCATCAATTTTCATGTTAATAGCAGGTACATATACACCATTTGTACTGATTAATATGCGCGGTCCCTGGGGATGGACGCTATTTGGTTTGGTATGGGGGCTTGCAATTTCAGGGATTATTATAAAATCTTCATTGGGTACTGGTGGGGATAAAATTTCTACTGTGGTATACTTAGCAATGGGATGGATTATTGTCATTGCATTTAAGAAGATGATATCATCCATCCCTTTTATGGGGATAGTTTGGCTTGTTATTGGTGGATTGTGCTACTCATTAGGTACTATTTTCTTCCTGCTTGATAATAAAATAGCATTCAATCATGTGGTATGGCATGTATTTGTGCTGGCAGGTACCGTAACACATTTTTTTGGTATACTGTTTTATGTCCTGCCCCATTAAATGATTTTTTATGATGATTCTTCTTTTTGTAACTGTGACAGATCACCATTAAGATGTAATGATTCATTAAATATTCCCAGTAAATTTTTTGTTGAAGTTGATATCTTTTGAATATTAACCAGATATGCATAAAAAAGAATGCTTAGGCGGGTTTTTGAAGTTTCGTTTTGTATTCGTACAATCTGTCGCCTGTCAAATTCAGAAATTAATTTTGCAATATGATTACATCGTTTTTCAACTTGTGCCAGATCAGCTATTTTGTCCTGCTTTAATGATTTTACTGTCAGGTCTAATAAATCTTTGAGGCTTTTTATTAACTGTTCAAGCTCGGTGATATGAACATTTAGAAGCCCTTTATGATGATTTTCCACATGTAAATATGAACGCAGTGCAATGTCGCGCTGGCTTTCGGCAATTTCTTGCAAATTGCTTATAAGCTGACCATATCTTTGAGAAACAGGAATATTCATTTTGTAAAGCAAGCGCAATGTTTTAAAAATATTGGCAACAATGATATTTGTCCAATCCTGAATCTTCTTGGAATCATTACGTGCTATACGAAGTTCAATCCTGTCATATAATTTTAAACCATTAAAGCTTCGCTGTATAGACTTGGATGTTTCTTCAAGAAGTTTTCCTGTTTGTTCAAATGATGTTTTTATAGCAAATACAGGGTCTTTTATCTTTTTCAAATTATATACTTCAATAAGTTCTTGGGATTGCGTTAATTCTTTGTGTTTTATATGATTTTTATAAAGCAGATAACCCGATAACGTTGTAATAGCTAAAAGGCCAAAAATATGCGAATGATACAGTATAAATGCATAGATGCCTGCAATACTAAAAGCTATAAATGCAGTCATAAACCATCCGCCAATGACGGTGATTACTCCCGATACTCTATAAACAGCACTCTCTCTATCCCAGGCACCATCGGCTAATGATGAACCCATTGCAACCATGAAGGTTACATACGTTGTTGAAAGAGGAAGCTTAAAGGTTGTTCCAAGGGATATTAGTGCACTTGCAACTACAAGGTTTACTGATGCACGAATGAGATCAAATGACACTATTTTCCCTTCTTCAGTATATCCAGTAAAGTGTGAAATATCTTTACGTTGGCGGATTATATCTAGAAGTTTTTTAGGTATTACTTTCTGGATAGTGTCCATGAATGTAACACCCATTCTTACCAATATCCGTGCAAGAAATGATGGTTCAAATCGCTCTAATCCATCGTCCTGTCTTCCTAAGTTTACTTCGGTTTTGGTAACTGTACGGGCTTTACGGGATATCCAGAGGGTCAGAGCCATTATTAATCCTGCTAGAAGGAGCACAAATGTATTTGCCTTTACTGGATTACGCAATGCATCCATTAAAACCGTTAGAGGATTTTCATATGAACAAGCATAGAAAAATGAGCTAAAACCCGCTAGTGGTACACCAATAAAGTTAACTAAATCGTTAGAAGCAAAGGAAAGAGCCAGTGCAAAAGTACCAGCAAGCACAATAAGCTTCAGTATATTGACTTTTGTTATTAGTTGTATCATCAATAGTAGAATAAAAGAAGTAAGAAAAACAATAGATAATATTGTTAAGATATTATTTTGAATCCATATACCCTGATTGTCTGTTATGAAGGATGCTCCTTTTGCTCCTTTTAAAAAAATAAAGTATGAAATCATCGCAAGTGCAAAAGCCCCCCACACGGCACCGTAACGTTTAAGGCGATGAGCATAATTAAAAGTAAAAATTATTCGTGATATAAATTGTATGATGAGACCCGCTGTAAATGCAATAACCACCGATAGCAGTATACCTGATATGATACCCAGTACCTTTGCAGTATTTATGTATTCGCCTAATTTAATAAAACTATTGCCAGCTTGATAAAGTTTAATAAGTGAAATGGCAACCGAAGCCCCTAAGAGCTCAAAGACCATGGATACCGTAGTTGAGGTGGGAAGACCAAATGTGTTGAAAATGTCAAGTAATAGAATATCCGCAAGCATAACAGAAACGAATATAATCATTACTTCCAGTAAATAAAAGTTTTCAGGGTTAAAAATGCCTTTACGGGCAATTTCCATCATGCCGCTTGATAGCGTTACACCAACAAGTATTCCCATACTAGCAATTAAAAGAATTGTTTTTACATTTGCAACTTTTGAGCCTATAGCAGAGTTTAAAAAATTGACTGCATCATTGCTTACTCCTGCAACTAAATCAAAAATAGCCAGCAGTACCAAAAGGACTAAAGCAATGTAGATGAACTCCATAGTAATAATAATCTCCTGTTAATATACTTGGTTGTATACTTTTTACGATTACTAAGGTTTAACAATAGATTGGTATGGTGCATTAATCAGAAAATGCTGATATGATACAATTGTGTATTGTAAAGAATATGTTAAAAAATGGTCAAGATTTATTTTAAAACGAAGTATAGTGCAAATGGATAATGTATTAATGAATTGAAAAGAAAAAAATCGTATAATATTGCACTATTTAATGTTAACCGGGAACACATTCCAATATTATATAAAAAATTATCTACACAGCTATTGACAAATCTACTACTTTATGATATAATCAAAGGCAGTTCTGATATCCTTATTCTCAATAAATATACAAATTTTTCTTGGGGATATTAATGATTCATCTATATGCCAGTAACGATCTCAACTACCTTGTACAAGAGTTGGGAGAGCTTCTGTATACTTACAAAAAAAGAAATAATTTGTTAACACCTCATACCATAATTGTACAAAGTTTGGGGATGCAACGGTGGATTTCGTTAAAGTTAGCCCGGCAGTTTGGTGTATTTTTAAACTGCAGGTTTCCTTTTCCAGAAAACTTTGCTGAAGAAATTTTTAAGGCAGTGATTCCTGACCATGAACTATCGCCACTGTATAATAATAAATCTTTAACGTGGCTTATAGTTTCATTACTACCACAGTGTTTAGATGAAAAGCCGTTTGAACCTGTTAAACAGTATCTTACGGTTGATGGAATACTTAGCCAGGTACGATTATATCAGCTTGCCTGCAGGCTTGCCTATATGTATGATGAATACATTGTGTATTTTTACAGGGATATTTTGCAATGGGAAAAGAAATCATCAAATGCCTGGCAGGTGTTGCTATGGCGATATATCAAAAATAAAATTTCAGTTGATGCAAGAATTTGCCATAAAGCACAGCTTGTGGAACATGTAATTAAAGTTTTTCAGGATCCAAAGAATGAACAGGTGTTGAAGCAAAAGTTACCTGATGAGATATTTTTGTTTGGCATTACTGTGTTGCCCGAGTATTACATTGCACTATTCAATGCTGTGAGCGGTGTTGTTCCTGTTCATATTTTTCAGCTTAATCCATCAAAGGAATACTGGTTTGATATACGCAGTGAAAAAGCTATCCTGAGAATAAAGCAAAAGATTAAAACAAGAAATAAAGACCAGGATCTTCACTTTGAAGTGGGGAATCCTTTGCTTGCATCACTGGGCAAGGTGGGGCAGGAATATATTGGTCTGCTACTTGATTATAATGCGTATGATACCATCAATGATGAGAATCAATATACAATTCGTAAAAGTACAACATTACTTGCCCAAATTCAAAATGATATATTACAGTGCATAGAGCGTGGGTATGGACAGTATGAAAAGCTTGCAATAGCCCCTGATGACAATTCCATAACAATTCATTCATGTCATTCCCCACTGCGTGAGGTTGAAGTTTTACGTGATTATATCGTTAATATTTTAAACACTACCGCAATTGTTCCCAATGACATTGTTGTCATGGCACCTGATATAGATGTGTATGCGCCATTCATTAAAGCTGTGTTTGATGAGCATGTTCTTCAAAAGGAAGGATTGCCTGCATTACCGTATTGTATTGCTGACCAATCATATAAAAATACAAGCCGTTTTATTTCAGCATTTTCTGATTTGTTTGAGGTTTTAGCAGGCAGGCTTGAGGCTGATACGGTTTGTGCGCTTCTTGATTATGAAGAAATATCCCAAAAATTTGGGATAGAAAAGAATACTATACTGTCGTTTTATCAATGGGTGGAAGAACTCAACGTAAGATGGGGGAAGGATGCTACACACCGCAAACAATACACCAACACTGAAAGCAATTCCTTTACCTGGCACTATGCCATTGAGCGCTTACTTTTGGGATATGCGGTGCCACAGGCGGCAGGTCTTGTTGATGATGTTATCCCCTTTGACAGCGTTGAAGGTTCATCGGCTGCGGTGCTGGGGAATTTGTTGAACTTTCTTGAAGCGCTATTTTATTTTTTTGATGAAGCGCAAAAACCAAAAAGTCTTTTGGATTGGATTAACTTTTGTGATAGCCTCATAAACACCATGCTTGATGTGGATAATCATTCGCAGGATTATGAAAATATTCAAAATTTGTTTTTATCATTACGGGCGATAGTTACTGAAATTAATTTTAATGAAGATATTGAATATTTGGTTATAAAAAGCTGGATTGAGGATTTTCTTTCCCAACAAAAAGTAAGCAGCAATTTTTTAAGCAGAGGTATTACCTTCTGTCAGCTTTTACCTATGCGAAGCATACCCTTTAAGGTTGTGTGCTTGCTTGGTATGAATGATGGGGAGTTCCCACGGCATGATGAGCATATTAGCTTTGATATTTTGCGAAATGAAATATACAAAGATAAATTGCCACGCTGTATCCGTTCCAAGCGCAATGATGACCGATACTTATTTCTGGAAAGCATAATTTCGGCACAGGAATATCTTTTTATAAGCTATCAGGGACAAAACCCAAAGGATTTGAGCCTCAAAGAGCCATCTGTAGTTGTCAGTGAATTGCTTGAGTATATTGAACGGGGATTTTATGTGCTAAATCAGGCGCAACCTGAATCAATCCGTGATTTACTCATTACCAGGCATCATTTGCATCACTTTCATCCTGCATACTTTCAAAAACACAGGAAATATTTTTCCTATTCAAAAATGTGGTTGGAGGAAAGCAGGGCATTATGTGGCAAAAAACAGGAATATACACCACTTATTACACAACCAGTTTTACCAAAGAATATTGATGTTATAACTATTGATGAGCTTATTCAATTTTTTAAAAACCCTTCTCAGTATTTTATTACAAAAGTTCTGGGCATCTATTTGCGTGATAAAGTAATTGAGCTTGATACTGATGAGCTTTTAAGCATTGATGATAAGCTGGATAAATATAAATTAAATAATGAGATAGTAACCTGGAAAATAGAAGATCGTAATCTAAATCAATTTATATATATAAAAAAGAAAGAAGGAAGTATTCCTGATGGCTTTTTAGGTGATGTCATTGTTAAAAAAACAAATGCTGAGGTGGAAGATTTTGTAAAGAAGGTTAAAGACTATTGCACTGCCCAAAGACAGAGTTATGAATTGGCATACACTTCAGAAAAGGGAATAAAACTAATAGGCAAACCAACCTTGTATGGTACAAAACAAGTGCTGTATAGATATGGTAGTGTTAGATTTAAAGATAAGCTGCAGGCATTTTTATGGCATATATTTGTATGCGCCACAATGAAATGTGAAGTTACAACATATCTTATAATCAAAGATGAAGGTAAACCATTTGTTTATACAAACATTTCTGATGATAAAGTAAAAACCTATTTAGAAAAATTCATTAATATATTTATTGAAGGCAACGAACGCATTTTACCGTTTTTCCCTGAAACTTCAGGTGAGTATTATAAATTATTGCAAAACAATAGTTCACGATATATTCAATATAAACTTGAAGAAAAATTTTATGAAAAGAATGAACGTACTATCTCTGATTATGAAGATCCCTATATCAGACGGGCATTTTACAAATTTGATATTTTTAGTAATGAAGATATATTTGATGAATTTACTGAATTAGCAGAAGAAATATTTGATATGATACTAGAATGTGAAAGAGAATTATGAACAATTCACACAGTGTTAATAATTTCCGTGAATATTCTTTAGATGGCATTAATTGCATTGAGGCAAGTGCAGGTACAGGAAAAACATATACCATAAGCCATCTCTATTTACGGCTTATCATTGAAAAAGGTCTCAGTATTGATAATATTCTTGTTGTAACATTTACCAATGCAGCAACTGATGAACTTCGATCGCGCATACGTTCACTGATAAAAATTGCTTATGATATGCTTGAAGGAAAATGTGATGATGCTGCCAAGCAAAAATACAGTGAGCTATATCAATATCTACAATCTTTTTTTGCCAATAATAATGGTAACTATCGCACACAAAAAGAGATAAGTAATATATTAAAAATAGCACTTGCTGATATTGATCAAGCACATATTTATACTATTCACAGTTTCTGTAGTCGCACATTAGCTGAATTTGCTTTTGAAAGCCGTTCATTGTATGGGAGCAACCTTATTGAAGATGAAACACCCTTCATGAAAAGAGTCATTGAAGATTTTTACTATTCTACAATTGTTCCGCTTGGCGAAGAGTTTATTGCATTATTTTTTCAAAAAAATGATAACTTTGTCAACTGGTTCATGGAAATTTTGCGTAAACTGCCTGAAGATCCTGATATTACCATCCTGCCCGATATATCGTTTAAGCCTGAAATTGTAACACAGCTGGTACGTTCGTTAAATGACCAGATTGCAGTAATACGCAAAAAATTTAATGATGAGTTTGGTGCAATACAGGATAATTATTACAAGGCACTGGCAGAGGGAGTGCTAAATGGAAAATCGTACAAAGAAGAAGATTTACAGACATTACAGGAAGCTATTCAAAGGCTTTCTCAATTTACTGTGTTTCAGAAAGATATAAATAAATATTTAAAAAAATTTTCAGTTTCAGGTTTTTTGGACAGGTTGAAAGGTGAATACAAAAAAAAAGAAAAGGAATATCACTGGCATGAATTTTTTACGCTTCTTGAAGAATGTAGAAAAACTATTGTTACTATAAAGATACAGATAATAGCTGCATATCGTGAATTTATCCAGTACAGTGAAAAGCAGTATTCAAGGTATAGGGATCGCTGGAATATTATTTCGTTCAGGGATATCCTGAAGGATATGCATAAAGCACTACAGCATGGAACTGAAAGCAGGTTGGCTATACGGGTACGGGAGCGTTTCAAAGCTGCACTCATTGATGAATTTCAGGATACTGATCCATTGCAATACGCTATTTTTACCACAATATTCAAGAAAGAAGGTTATACTCTGTATATAATTGGTGATCCCAAGCAGGCTATTTATAGCTTTAGAGGTGCTGATGTTTTTGCCTATATTAAGGCACGTCAGAGTGCAGACAAAATATATACATTAACCAATAGTTACAGATCAACCCCATCATTAAGCAAAGCTATAAATTATATTTTTGGTCAGTTGGAAAAACCATTTGTATTTGATGAAATTGCATATCATCCTGTTGAATCAAAGCTACAGGAGTCGTGTTTCAGTAAGGGAGCATTAAGTATATGGTTTATTAAGGATACTAATAATGAAGAGAACATGTCTATTAGAGTAGCACGTAAGATAATAGCCAAAAATATTGCCCGTGAAATCCAACAATTAGTGCATGGCTTTTATGTGGTTAATGATAAACAGTTACAATACAGCGATATAGCAATACTGGTACGAACGCATCATGAAGCCGAACTGGTGCAGGATATTTTACGGCAGTGTGGTATTAATAGTGTTTTATATAGCAGACAGTCAGTATTTACTACCCCTGAAATATGGGAATTGTTGCACGTACTTGAGGCAATCATAAATCCTTCTTCAACAGTAGCTATAAAACGGGCACTGGTAACCAGCCTTTTTGGATATAATGGAAATGATATTATTGAAATGGAAGAAGGATCATTAGATATTTTTAAGATGCGCTGTGCTACATATCTTGATATCTGGAAAGCAAGAGGTGTTATTGTTATGCTGCAGCGCCTTCTTCATGATGATGCCATAGTAAAAAATGAAAATGAAACTGATACTGTTGCAAAGAGGCTGTTACAATACTACGATGGTGAGCGAGTGATAACAAATATACTGCACTGTGCTGAAATACTTGCCGATGTTGAACGCCAGAAAAAATTAGACACAGTAGCACTTGTAGAGTGGTTAAAAAAGGCCATATATGTGGGAGCTGATACTGAAGAGCAGCAATTACGCCTGGAATCCGATGCCAATGCAGTTAAGATTGTTACCATCCATGCAAGTAAAGGATTGGAATATCCTATAGTTTTTTGTCCATATCTTTTTGATACTTCTTCATTAGATGAAATATTTGTTTTTCACGATAGTAAGGATAATGATTACAGAACTCATGTATCGTTTAAGTTTGATAAAGAACAATCTGAGGAAATGCAATTATTATTTCCATATGATTATTATGATAAAATAGAATACATTGCCAAACGTGAACAGCTTGCTGAGTCTTTGCGAATTGCCTATGTTGCAATGACACGGGCAAAGATTAAATGCTATGTTGGATGGGGAAGTATAAATAACACAAAAACATCAGCATTGCGATACCTTTTCCATTTTAATAGAGCAAATAATAGTGAAGAACAGTTTATGAAAGGTGTGCCCTCTTCATCAGTAGAGTTGATGGAGGATCTGAAAAATATTGAACGGGATACAGGTGGTGTCATTTCTGTTAAAGAAATAACAGACATTACAATAATGCCTTATGAAACCGTTACTAATATATATCCTGAACCAAAGTGTGTGCGGGAAATAGAAAAACCTATTTCTCAGGGATGGCAGCTTACAAGTTATACATCATTATCGTACAGGAAAGAAGATGAAAAAAGTGATGAAATACAGATTCCTGTTTTAATGAAAGAAGATGTAAAAGAGCAATCTATTTTTACATTTCCTGCTGGAAGTATTAGTGGTTTATGCATTCATAAGATTTTTGAAACAATTGATTTTAAAGCAGATAGCCCAACTATATCACAGATTGTCAGTGATGTGCTGAATAAATACAATATTGATACTGTGTGGACGGATGTTGTAACAAAGATGGTTTCCAATGTGTTAACAGTACAACTGCAAAAAGACAAAGATCTTGTACTATCTAAAATTTGTGACAATAAGCGGCATAATGAAATTGAATTTTATTATCCAGTGGAACAACTTGATAGCAGGCGTTTGGTGCAGCTTTTTAATGAACACAGCCTTTTTACCATGGATTATGCTTCTGCACTGCAACAGTTATCATTTGAAAATATTGCTGGTTTTATGCATGGATATATTGATATGGTGTTTGAATATCAAGATGCCTACTATATTGTGGACTGGAAGACAAACCTGTTAGGTACTTCTTTAGAGGACTATCATTACACTAAGCTGCGAAACGCTATTATTTTACATCTCTATTTTTTGCAGTATTCTATTTATACCATTGCACTTCACCGATATTTGCAGACAATACTAAAAAAAGCATATCAATATGATAAACATTTTGGCGGGGTATTCTATATTTTTGTACGGGGTGTTGATGCCAACCGTGGAAATGAATATGGAATATTTTTTGATAAACCTGATGCTGCTTTTGTACAAAAGTTTGATAAGCTGTTAGGTGAGCTTAAGATATGAATGTAATTGATAAATCTAAAACCATCCACCATCATTTTGCCAGCTTCATTTGCACTAAATATCATTGCAATGATGAAGTATTAAAAGCAATACTATTTTGTGTAAGCTACATGACAGCTGGTGGACATAGCTGTCTTTCACTGGGAACTATTGCCAATAAATCATTGCGAAATATTGTATATGATGAAAGTATAGATGTTAATGATGTAATATTCCCTGATGAAAAATCCCTGGAAAAATATGTACTTGACTGTGATGCATTTGCAAAGACAGAACATCACATAAAGCCACTTGTGTACATGGATGGCAACTGTTACCTGTATCGCTATTTTAATTATGAAAATACAATATTGCATTTTTTTAAAACATCACAGGGCAACATTGACATTACTATTGATGATTGCAGTAATGCTATTGAAGAATTGCATTCAAAAGGGATTCACTTTTCAGATGAGCAGGTTCTTGCGCAGCTGACTGCTTTAACGCATAGGTTTAGTATTGTCTCAGGTGGGCCTGGAACTGGTAAAACCACAGTAATTGCTGCAATAGTATATCAATTATTACGCATTAATCCCGATTGTTCAATAGCATTATGTGCACCAACGGGCAAAGCGGCATCGCGTTTAATGCAGGCCATAGCCCATTTTAAAGAAACGTATGTGGCACATACTCAAATAAATTTTCCAGCCGAGGCTTTTACCATTCATAGACTTCTTGGCTATCAAAAAGGCCAGCTTGAATTTTATTATAATGAACAGCAACCTTTGCCGTATGATGTGGTTATTGTTGATGAATGTTCCATGGTAGATATCCCGCTTATGGCAAAATTGGTTAAGGCACTGAAAAATGATGCCCGTCTTATCCTGGTTGGTGATAAGGACCAGCTATCATCAGTTGAAGCCGGTGCATTTTTTGGTGATGTATGCTGGGGCTCAGCGGAATTTACATATACTGATAGTGGAAAGAAATTATTGCATTACTGTAACTACATCATTGAAGATACAAAAAAGAAATCCCATCCACTGAGGGATGCTATCGTTATATTGAATAAAACATTCAGGTTTGGTGATGATAGTGGTATAGCAGCTCTGGCTGCAGCTATACGAAATAATGATGAACATAAAGCAATGGAAGTGCTTGCCAACAAGTATGCTGATGTTGAATTGAAAGAATATAATTCGTTTGAATGGCTATATGCTACCATTCAGGAATATGGAAAAACATATTATAACAATATTTCTGCACAGGAAAATATTAATGATGTATTTGATAAAATTTCCAATTTATGTATACTTGCCCCGTTTAACAGAGGGCCCTGGGGAGTGGAAACATATAATACGCTGATTGAAAAACAATTACGACCACCAGTAAGTGGTGAGTGGTATAATGGTAGAATTATCATGATTACTGCCAATGATTATTACCTTGACGTGTTTAATGGTGATGTTGGTGTTCATAATAGCAGCGATGATGCAGTGTATTTTTTAAAAGCAGACGGTTTTAGAAAAATTAATACATCGCTTTTGACAAACTATGTTCCTGCCTACAGTATCACGGTGCATAAAAGTCAGGGGTCAGAATTTAACCATGTGGTACTGGTCTTGCCGCATACTACTATTGACAATAATGAACACTGGAAAATGTTATTAACACGAGAGCTTCTTTATACAGCTGTTACTCGTGCTCGTCAAAAGCTAACCATTTTGGGCAATAGAGAAATACTACAATTTATGATTAAAAATCCTACCATGCGCTCTTCCGGTTTGCGACAGCGGTTGTGGCAGTAATTTAAAAAAACCTTTCATTTAACTTCATATAATGTATATTTTTTGCTTGAGCTTATAGTATTATATTGCATTCTGGAATAGAAATAATATCTTTACTGTAAAGGGTATTGCCCATGAATATTTTAATATATGGTGGCGGTGCCGTTGGATTGGGTTTAGCACGTAGCTTTATTACCGCAGGCAATGACGTAACCATCATTGATGTTGAACCAACGGTTGGTGCACTGAAAGAAAAAGGCATTGTACAAACAGGAGTGCTGGGAAGTTATACCATTGCGCCTGAACAATTTGCTGTATATGATTCATTATCGGCAGTTGAACATAAGACATTTGATTATATTTGCGTTTGCATAAAATCATACATGTCACAAACCATTGCACAGGTCTTGAAACAGCATGAAAATAAATCAGGCAATTGCCCCATTATTTTATTTCAGAATGGTTGGGGTAATGCTGAAGCATTCATTCAATATTTTGATAAAAGCAGGATATTTAATGCCAGGGTCATGACTGGCTATATCAAGCCTGCACTTTATCATGTTGATATTACCGTACATGCTGATGCTATCCATATAGGTTCATTGTATGGTGGAGATAATAAAAAGTTACTATCGCTTGCAAGTGCGTTAACAAAAGGTGGTATGCCAGCTGAAGTAGTGGATGATATAGCAAAAGATATATGGGCAAAGATGCTGTATAATTGTGCATTAAATCCGCTGGGTGCTCTATTCAATGTGCCCTATGGTGAATTGGGAAAATCGGAATATACAAAAGCAATAATGGATGATATATTCTTTGAGATATTTGAAACAATGCATACAGCAGGGTATAGCACGCATTACAGTAGTGCAGAAGAATATATTAATGTTTTTTATTCAAAATTACTTCCATCAACAGGGGAGCATCGTTCATCAATGCTGCAGGATATTCAGGCAAAGCGCCAAACCGAAATAGATGCGTTAAATGGAGCCGTTGTTACACTGGCCAAACAGCATGGTGTACAAACGCCTGTTAATGAAGTAATAACCTGGTTAATTAAATTTATAGAGGAAGGGTATTGTGGCAAATAGGTATGTTGAAAGAAGAAATCCTGTTTACAGAAGTAATCCGTTTTTAAAAGAAATTGGGAAGTCTGCACGCTGGTGTAATGACTAATAAAAAATACTCATATAAATATTAAACGCATTATAAAAAATCATTGATTTTAAATGGCACTATATATTTTTAAATAATAACTCTTTTTATTAACTATTTAAAAACAAGGTACTATAGCTATATGCACAAAATACAATTTCTTCCCAATAAAATCATTGAAAATATACAAAAATATTTAAATCCATCGTTAAATCCTGATGTATTTAACATGACTCAGTTAGATGGTTTTTTATTTTGCCTTTCTATTTCTTCGCCATTTATTCCCCAAAGCAAGATAATACCATCAATATTTGGAAGCTCTCAACCTGTACTTAATAGCTTTGAAGATGTATCTAATTTTAATCACTATTTAATAGAAGCTCAGAATGTATATACAAAAGCTTTAAATAAAAATACATTGGTATTTCCGTTTGAAGTAAGTGAAAATAATCTAACTGATGAACTTGTTTATTCAATACAGGATTGGTGTTATGGCTTTACACGAGGGATTATACTTAGTTATGAAGATTGGTTGCCACCTGATAAGGAAATCCTAAAAACACTAAATCTTGAAGAAGATGTGTTATATTTTTGTATTTTTCTTGTTTATATGATAGCCTATATCCTTTATCCGGATAAAATCCCTGTTCACGAAAAATTACTTAGTATGGTTGTTGTAGAAAAATTTAAAAATGAGCTTACTAAAAATATTTTAGCTCTTCCAGAAGCAGTGGGTATTCTGGTTGAATATGGTAAGTATAGAAATTCAGCAATTTTAAGCAAAGTCAACCAGCCTGCAAAAAGTGAACAATCTATAAAAGCAGGACGCAATGAACCATGCCCCTGTGGGAGCGGGAAAAAATATAAAAAATGCTGCGGAAAAAATATATGACAAATTTATAATGTACAGTTACCGGTGAATATAAGATGAAAACGGTTACCTGGGTTATTTCATTTATTCTTATTGCAAATTTTGTTCCCAAACGCAGCACGCAGGGAAAAGAATACATTATATGCGGCAACAATTCCCAGCAAAAGATATACTATGCTACAAGCAGTAATTTCAGTAAAAACCATAAAGGCCACCAGGCACTGGATGATGATGAAACCACGTCATGGATTTCAACCAGGGGTGGTGAACAGTGGATTGAAATAGATTTTGGTGTAAAACGCATACTGACTGATATTGAAATTACTGCAGGAACTAAAGATAATTATAACACTATTACCTATTGTATTTTGCAGTTCATGTATGATGGAAAGTGGTTTGATTTTCTTAGGGTTAATTTTATCCAAAAAGATAAAAAAGGAATTTTTGGAGATAGTAAATATCAAAGAACTGTTAAAGTAAATTTAAAAGGTATTGATGCCAGCACTTTTAGAATATACATACCGCAGGATGCAACCATTGATGGGTATGCAGCAATAGCCGAGATTGCTGTATATGCAGGAAGCGCTAAGTTACAATATTTTGACAAACGATTGTATAATCTCTGTTTTCCCATAAAAAATGGATTATTTCCTGAAAATGATTCAGGCTATCCCAATGCACCTCGAGGGTACCGTGGGGGAACTCATTATGGGCTTGATATCTTTTATTATTACAATGAAGACAATTTCCTGCCAATTCCTGTAGATGAAAATACGCCAGTGTTAGCCTGTAGTGGTGGTGTAGTGGTGCGTGCTGATATTGACTATGAGCCACCTACTGAGGATGAATGGAAGTCCCTATCGCAATACTACCAAAAAAATCCAGCAACATTCATAAAGCGTTCTTTTGGCGGCAGGCAGGTGTGGATTGACCACGGCAATGGAATACTGTCCACCTATAACCATCTTTCAAAAATTGATGCAAAAATTAATATTGGTGTACGGGTAAAAAAAGGGCAGCGTATAGGCTGGGTGGGCAATTCCGGACTTTTAGGTGAAGCTCAAGGAAATAAGGGTGGCCAGCATCTTCATTTTGAGCTGTGGGTTGATGGTGTGTATTTAGGATACAACATGAGCTTAAACGATATCAAGCGTTATTTAAGGTGGATTTTTGCAATACGTGAAATGGAGGACTACAATGACTGACATTACAAAGCGAGCATATCAGTTTATTATTCTTTTTGGAATCATAAGCCTTTTAGGTGACATCATCTATGAAGGGGCACGAAGTGTTAATGCACAGTATTTAAAGGAATTGGGCGCAAGCGCACTGTGGGTTGGTGTTGTTGCCGGGCTGGGTGAGTTTATTGGGTATGCAATTAGATTGGCGTCAGGATATTTAAGCGATAGAACAAAGGCATACTGGACTTTTACCATCATTGGCTATGGTCTGCTCATTACCGTGCCGCTTCTTTCGCTTACCGGTATGTGGCAGGTTGCAGCGCTTTTGATGATAGGTGAGCGTTTGGGTAAAGCCCTGCGAAGCCCTGCCAAGGATACAATGCTTTCACAGGTGACTACACAGGTAGGACGGGGAATGGGCTTTGGACTTCATGAGGCAATGGACCAGATTGGCGCAATTGCCGGGCCGCTTATATTTACAGCAATATTTGCGTATATAGTTGATTATAATCTGGGTTATACCATTATGTGGATCCCGTTTGTGTTGCTTATGGTGATATTAATTATTACTAAAATACTTGTTCCGCATCCCGAAAAGTTTGAAGAAAAGATAACAGCTAAAAATCTTCCAGATATTTTAACAGGTACTTTCTGGCTTTACACGGTGTTTTCTGCATTTGCAATTGTTGGGTTTGCCGCGTTCCCTGTTGTTGCATATCACTTAAAAACGCATGCAATCGTTTCTGATGCTGCAATTCCACTTTTGTACGCAGTAGCAATGGGAGTTGACGCAGTGTTTGCAATCATCATAGGCAGGCTTTACGATAAAAAGGGGCTTAAGGTGCTTTTCATTATTCCGGTTATGTCGGCGATAGTTCCTGTATTAACTTTTGCTTTTAACTGGATAGCTGTAACCATTGGTATTATTCTGTGGGGTTTGGTGATGGCAATACATGAAACAATCATGCGTGCTGCGATTGCCGATTTAACATCACTAAAGAAGCGGGGCACGGGCTATGGGATATTCAATACAGTGTACGGATTGTGCATGTTTATTGGGGCTTCGGTAATGGGATGGCTGTATGAGATTAATATAAGCTACATCATAGCATTTGCAATTGTTTCCGAGGTTATTGCGCTTGTGATTTTTGCGTATATTATGAAAGAGGTTAAGAAAGTGTAAGGGGTTTTTTAAGAAACATTGGGCAATAGATAGGGCATTCCTGAAAAACCAGTTGAAGCTGGAGAAGAGACATAATGAAAATGCAAGGAAAATAAAGGAAAACATTCAAAAACTAATTGTCGGCAATGTTATTTGCTTATTTTACTGCTTGACAAATTACGTTTTTATTCTTCACATATTATTTGATACTCTATCAACAGGAAAACTATAATGGCAAAAGAAGAAAGAGTAGCGATTATTAAAGAAATACAAAAAAAACGAAATAGTCATTTAATTTCATATATTACAAGCACTCGACAAAATTTAGAAGTGCAAATGGCAATGGATTCAATTAGGTATATTTTTAATCACATTGAATCCATTGTATCACACGATGCAAAACCAAATATTGATTTATTCCTTCATAGTAATGGTGGTGATGGTACGGTTCCATGGCGTTTAGTAACCTTAATTAGAGAATATTCAAAAAAGTTTTCTGTTATCATTCCACATAGAGCTTTCAGTGCTGCAACTTTAACTGCGTTAGGTGCTGATTCTATCGTAATGCATCCCATGGGAATGCTTGGCCCAACAGATCCAACAGTAACAAATCCATTTAATCCAGATGGACCCGCAGGTACAAAAATCGGGATTAGTGTTGAAGATGTTACAGCATATATACAATTAATTAAAGAGGACGCAGGTATACAACATGAAGATGAATTAGTACAAGCTTTCAATCATTTGGCAAACAAGGTTCATCCGTTAGCCTTGGGAAATGTCAAGAGATCATTATCTCAATCAAAGATGATGGCAACAAAGCTATTATCTCTTCACATGGATAGAGTTGAAAAACAACATAAAATAAACGAAATAGTTGATAACTTAACAAGCAAACTTTACTATCATGGACATCCAATTAATAGAAAAGAAGCTAAAGAACAAGTTGGAATTCCAACAATTGAAAACCCCTCAAAAGAAATAGAATTATTAATTTGGGAATTATATGTTGAATATGAAAAAGAAATGAATTTAGATCAACCATTTGATATTGCAATGGAATTTATTCAGCATTATCCAAACTCAACTCCTGGCCAGGTTAAAATAACACCACAAAATTGTGCAAAACTTGTATTTATTGAAAGTGAATTCAAAACAAATGTTTTTAGTATTGACTATCAAATTACTGGTTTCAAAGATAACAATGGTCTCGTTCAAACACAACTATTGATGAATCGACGTTCTTGGAATGAAGAATAATATTGTAATTGTCGAAAATATATACTATATTATATTTGAATCAATTGAATTATATTTGAATCAATTGAGGTTAAACTTATGTGTAGTACTCAAGATACGTTAAAAAGTATTATTATTTCAAGTATTGAACCTGTAAATAATGTCTATATTAGATCAGCGCAAACTATTCCCGATAGGTTTAGCACCACGTCTGCTCCTTTAAAATATTCAATTCTCCCTGAAGAATTGAATTCAATTACAAAGATCAATATTTGCAAAATATCACACCAATAATCAAAAAAACCATGGCGGGCAAAAGTGCCCGCCACTTTATGAGTACCTGCTGTTTTAAAATATTTAAATTTTAGGCAATATATAAATTACGGATTATACCGCGCAAGGGCAAAATCCATGTTTGAGCCATTGCGTGCTTTTCCGGCAACCACGATCTTACCATTTGCATCGATGGCAAGGCAAAAGGCTTGATCATCACCTACTCCAAAATCGGTCGTTACAATACCGCCGTTACCAAAAGTTGTATCAAGCGTACCGTCGGGGTTATACCGTGCAAGGGCAAAATCATAGTTTGAGCCATTGTATACATAACCGGCAACGACAATCCTGCCGTTTGCATCGATGCCAATGGCATAGGCAGTATCATCACTTGATCCGATAGGGGTCGTTACCTTGCCGTCAGTACCAAAGCTTGTATCAAGGCCGCCGTCTGGATAATACCGTGCAAGGGCAAAATCTGAGTATGAGCCAATCTTTGCATAACCTGCAACGACGATCCTATCGTATGAATCGATGGCAATGGCATAGGCATAATCATCACTTGATCCGATAGGGGTCATTATCTTACCGCCGTTACCAAAAGTTGAATCAAGGCTGCCATTGGAATAATACCGGGCAAGAGCAAAATCATAGTTTGTACCATTGTTTGCATAACCAGCAACGACAATCCTTCCATTTGAATCGATGGCAATGGCACGGGCAGAATCATGACCTGAGCCGATAGTGGTCGTTAACTTACCGTTATTGCCAAAGCCTATATCAAGGCTGCCATTGGAATAATACCGTGCAAAGGCAAAATCATTGTTTGAGCCCATAAATGCATCACCTGCAGCTACAATCCTACCGTATGCATCGATGACAACGGCACGAGCAGTATCACCACCTGATCCAAAATTGGTCTTTACAATACCGTTAGTGCCAAAGCTTGAATCAAGGCTGCCATTGGAATAATACCGTGCAAGGGCAAAATCTAAGTCTGAGCTATTGCAATAACCTGCAACAACGATCCTACCGTATGTATCAATGGCAATGGCTTGACCAAAATCAGCATTTGAACTAAAATTAGTGGTTACCTTGCCGCCAGTACCAAAGTTTGTATCAAGGCTTCCGTCGTAGTTATACCGCGCTAGGGCAAAATCATTGTTTGAGCTTAAATTTGCAAAACCTGCAACGACGATCTTGCCATCAGACTGAATGGCAATGGCATAGGTAGAATCATCACCTGTTCCGATAGGTGTCGTTACAATACCGCCGTTACCAAAGCTTGTATCAAGGCTGCCCGGTGGCATTTGTGTGTCAGAATCACTGCCGTCATCGCTACAATTAAGCAGGGACATATTTAAGATAATGAGGAACAGTATTGGTATAAAAATTGTTTTTTTCACAAAATCCCTCCTATTTTTTATTAATTTAATCGTCTTGACTGACCTTCCAAGTATTTAAGGTGTTAGTAACATAAAGCTGAGTTTTTTGAAAATTGAATTTTCATTGGGTAACTCTTTAAGATATGAAACAGTATCATCCCGGATGATGCGCCTGACTATATTTTGAAGATCTCTTGTGGATTGCCCTGGCTTGATGTTCTTATGTTCTTTTGCACATGTGCCAGCAATGGCAATGTAGGTCAAAGGGCATAGGCAAATGATACACAATGCAGGTATGTAACTGCAGCTTTATAAGAACTTTCTTGCATTGGATTTACGCTTATTTCCGATTTTAAAATAGTATTGAGAATAAACACCGGATTTATTTAAGAGTAGATATGAACTGAAATCCCTTTTACAGTAGGTGTTGATTACTGCCAGGCAAAGATAATATGAGTCAAAAAGAACTAACATTATGCACTATTCAAAGTGGCCAAAGAGAAATTCAGATTTCAAAGAGCTAAAAAATCTCAACCTTAGAAGGAAATCTAATGAGATTAAAAATAAAGGCAAACTTCTTTGAATTTTGGTGGGCTTATAGTGGGTGGGATGTTTTGCCTTTTTTTATTCTCTTTTTCCCTCTTTTCTGGTAATACCTTAGCTTAAAAGTCAGTCAAGTTGAGTAATTAATTTTTGCCTTAAGAGGCATTCTAAGTTTTAGAATAAATAAGAAAGCCATAAAAGTCAACTTTTTTATAATTTTATGCAATAATTTTTAAACAAAAAAAATGGAAATTATATAGTATATAATCTTCATATTATCAATAAAGCTGATTATAATTTTTCTCTGAAACTTTAAGGTAATTATCTATTACCGCTTTTATAGCAAGAAAGCTCCGGTTACCATCTCTTAAAAATTTTCACTTGAAAAATTATATCCAATGAGTTATCACTGGAAAAGATTAATTGCATAATAACTATCGCCAAAACTTTTTTACAGGGATACATTATGAAACTAAAATTGTTGTGCTGGAATGTAAATGGAATACGGGCTGTGTATAAAAAAGGCTTTATGAATTGGTTTATGAAAGAAGATGCTGACATGGTGTGCCTTCAGGAAACAAAAGCATCACAAGATCAGTTTCCAGAAGAGCTAATGCAGGGCGATAGTTACTGGAAATATTTTTCCACTGCGCAAAAAAAGGGCTATAGCGGCGTTGCACTGTTTTCAAAGATTACGCCACTAAAAGTTGAAACAGGTTTTGGTATTGAGCGCTTTGATACTGAAGGGCGTATTTTGATTGCATACTATGATGCATTTGTGCTGTATAATGTCTATTTTCCCAATGGGAAGCAATCAAAAGAGCGATTACAGTATAAAATGGACTTTTACGATGCTTTTGTAGAGCATGCAGAAAAAACAAAGAAAAAAGGAAAAAGCATAATACTGTGCGGCGATGTGAACACAGCACATACCGAAATTGACCTTGCACGCCCAAAAGAAAATGAGAATGTCTCAGGATTTTTACCTGAAGAGCGTGCCTGGATAGATTCATTTATTGCTAAAGGGTATACTGATACATTCAGGTTGTTTATAAAAGAAGGTGGACATTATTCATGGTGGGATTACAAAACAAAAGCGCGAGAGCGGAATATAGGCTGGAGGATTGATTACTTTTTTGTAAGCAATGACCTTGTGCCAAAGGTTAAGGATGCCTTTATACAAAAAGATGTTGAGGGTTCAGATCATTGTCCTGTTGGGATTATCATTGAAATATAATATATTACATTAATCCCTTATACATGCCGCCATCTATAAGTATGGTTTGTCCGTTTATGTATGAAGCCACGTCTGAGGCTAAAAATGCAACAAGTGCAGCAAACTCTTCAGGGGTGCCAATACGCTGCAAAGGTATTTCTGAAGCAAAACCGGCAAGGGCTTTTTCATACGCTGTATTTTCCTGCTGTGCTTTCAACTCAATCAGGCTTTTTAATCGGTCGGTGAGGATGTATCCAGGAGCAACAGTATTTGCTGTGATGTTGTATTTGCCATACTGATTAGCAATACTTTTAACAAATGCTACAACGCCCACACGTGATACATTTGACAATACTAAATTATCAAGCGGCTGTTTTATGGTAATAGATGTTGATGCAATAATCTTTCCGTAGTTTTGTTGCTGCATAACAGGTAAAAATGCGTAAATACACTGTATGGTGCTCATAAGGTTAAGCTCAATTGCTTTTTGATAGTCAGAAGGCGCAAAGTTTGCAACAAAACCTGAAGGCGGACCACCTGCATTTGTAAAGAGGATATCAACACGGTTGAATTGCTGCAACACATTCTCTTTTAATTGAGCAATATCATCGGGATTGGTTACATCGCACGTAAGTGCAACCACTGTATTTCCAGTTATTTGCATAATATCTTCAGCAGCAGTTTTTATTGCGTTACTATCGCGCGAGCAGATAATGCAGATAGCACCTTCTTTTGATAATTGCAGTGCAACAGCTTTTCCTAAACCTTTGCTTGCTGCAGTGATCACCGCAACTTTTTTTGCAAGCTTAAGATCCATTACTATCCCCCTGTAAATTCATGGTCGTTTTAATTATTGTAAACCGTACAGGTAACAATTATTACTTTATAAAAAGTGGCATTAATGTAAAAAAGTAAAGCACAAAGTTTAAAAAAATATACATGTTTTGAGGTTCATCTATTCAGTTGTTGTATCACTATATACGTAACGCATGTTTCTTTCAATGCAGTTGCGATAGAAGATACCTATACTTTGAGTGCTTATAAGGGAACAGCATTTAACAAAAAATAGATTTGACTTTTAGTTTAGTTTGTATGTATTCTTTTCTTAATTGCTAATTGGTGCTTCCTGATTTCCACTTCCAGATTTTCAATTAGTAATTACTTCAAAACTATAATGATGGAGGTTGTATGAAATACAAAGTTTTTGCGCTTATTATCATTGTGGTACTAGTTGTATCGCTGTCATACTCAATGGAAGAGAAGAAGGGTATGATCTTCCAAAGATTCAAGTTGGAGCCTGGTGCATTTAATGATCCGTATGCACTTTTTTTCCCATTAGAGGTTACCGGTCCCGGGAAGGTGTGGATATATGTTGATGTAAAGAAAGGAGAAAAGAATCATGCCATTAATGTAGCGCTGGTAGATGTACGGGTGTTTGATGATGATAAAGATAGTAAAATGGATAAGGATTTATGGCAGATGTGGATGGATTTTGAAGACAAATATGTTCCTGTTAAACTTTTTACTGTCAGAAATCTCAGTAAACCCTTGGTGTATTTCAAAAGATCTTTACAGAGTGTGCTGGGCAAAAAAGAAAAACCACCTAAATGGTTACATGGTAAAGACAAAGCATCACTGGGCAATAATGCACGTATTGAGCATGTTATTGATGATTCAGAACGTATGGTAACCGAGGGTAAATATGTTGTACAATTACTTAATGAGAATAAAAGTAAAATTGAGGGTGAAATACTAATTGATTTCCCTGGTGAAATTTTTGATGTAGAGCGTGATTTATGGGAAGAAATACCAAATAAGGCAGATTTGTTGGTAAAAGATATTTCACTTGGGCGCGGTAATAGGATTGTTGTTACAATAGCAAAGGATAAAGGATTTATGCCTGATGCACTTTGGAAACAAAGAGGGGACAAAGCTGTTGTGTTGCAAGTAACAGCGGGCGATAAAGTGTTTGAAACAAAACTGCCAGAATTTGATCCAAAACGCAACTTAAAATATGGCGAAATTAATTACACTATTCCTGATATTGAGATAACAGGCGAAACATCTGTTACAGTATTTATAGATGCAACCAATCAGGTTGCAGAGCGTTCAAAAGCAAATAACAAAAAGACAGTAACATTAAATCCAAAAGAAAAATCCGGGCCCCGCCAAAAGTAAACAAGGGAAATGTGACTGCTGTTAGTGATATACATTAAAAGGGGGTTGTGTTAAACAGCCCCTTTTTGTTTTTATAAGGTAAAAATTTTTAATTGTCAGGTGCAACGGCAACTTAAAAAAAATTGAAATAAGCTGTAATTTAGTATATATTAAAATATTGTAAAACATAAATGCATATAGCTCATAGACTTTAACAATGAAGGGTTTGAAGTATGCCAGTATATGAATTCAAATGCAATGACTGCAATACAACATTCAGTGAACTCAGAAAAATGGGTGATGCTAAAGCGCCTGAGTGTCCATATTGCCATTCAACCAATACTGAAAAAATATTTTCTGTATTTGCAAGTAGCAGTGTAAAAACATCATGTTCAACCACATCAGGTGGTGGATGAGGGATATAATGCTTACCAGTTTGGTAAGTTTGGGCGATAGTTACTGTTAATGAGCAATTGCTCTGTAGTATTTCTCAATCTGTAAAGCGTTTTTGACTGATATATACAATTGTTTTGATTACATAACCTCATTGTTTTCATTTGTATTCATACGCCTCACGTTTTTTTGCAATATCATCAATTTTTTTCCCACAAAATAACACTAACACTAATACCAAGAAGAGTATAAAAAAATAATTGCCGCGCTTTAACATTTGCCGTATAATAAATTCCTTTTAAAGCTTATTCCATGGATATTGAGGTAACCAGATGCGCAGGATAGTTATTTTTGGAATATCAATATTTATATTAATTACAAATTGCAATGCAGGTAAACCAGATTACCGTCAGCTAATGCGTGAGCTGGTTATATCTATAAGCAAAGAAGCCAAAAAACACAATCCTGAATTTTTAGTTATTGGGCAAAATGCACTTGAACTGGTTACAGTGGATGGGAATCCCAATGGGAAGGTTGCAAAGGACTATATTAATGCACTGGATGGAACGGGAATTGAGGAGTTATTTTACGGATATGAAAATAATGATGGTATAAAAACACCGCCGGAAATTACACGGTATTATTTATCGTATTTAACAATATTTTTAAAGCATAAAAAGCCTGTGCTGGTTATTGATTATGTAAAAACAGTGAATCAGGCTCAGGATTCGTACAAACGTTCATTGAAGAAAGGATTTATCTCTTTTCAAACAAATCGTGCGTGTTCAATAATTCCACAGTGGATGTTTAATAAAAATGAAGATCCTGTTATAAGGTTGCAGCAAGCAAAAAATTTTTTGTATGTAATAAATCCAGAAAGATTCAAAAGCAAGGATGAATTTGTAAGGGCACTACAGCACACATGGTATGATGTGCTTATTATTGATGCTTTTTTTTGGGATGAGCTTTTAACACGAGATGATATTGCCGCATTACAGAAAAAACCTGATGGAGCACGCAGGCTTGTTATTGCGTATATGTCGGTGGGTGAAGCTGAGGATTACCGCTATTACTGGAAAGAAGAATGGCGTAAAAATAAACCGGCATTTCTGGAAAAAGAAAATCCTGATTGGAAAGGAAATTACAAGGTGCGCTATTGGGATGCACAGTGGCATGAAATATTATACGGAGCAGGTGATACTAAAAAATTTATTAACAGTTATCTAGGAAAAATTGTATGTGCAGGTTTTGATGGTGTGTACCTGGATGTACTTGATGCGGCAATGTACTTTTAAAAAAAAAATTATGTTGATTTAGTTTTATTTTACACTTATTATAAATGCATAACAATTATTATTATGTAATATTAGGAAAATAGTTTAAAAACGTATAACGTCAAGGAGGGTATATATGAAGTTATTTGAAGGGAAATTTAACAGCCTTAAAATGTTTTTATCAACAGTGGTTGGTGCAATAGCAGCGATTGCAATTATTATACTTATTATTGCTTCATATAATGCTGCTTATAATGCGCTGGAAAAGTCGTATATTAATCAAATAAATAATATTAAAGATAGTATTATACATACTCTCAAAAGCTTCTTTGACCAGCAAATAGTAGTAGCAGAGCTTTTTGCGTCTAAAAACTCTGTTCGAGATGCTTTGTTAACAGGAGATTATACAAAAGTAACACGAGAGCTTGAGGCTTTTTACAAAAATAATAAAAGATTTTATGAAAATGTTTTTATTGCAACCGCTGAAAGGGATCCTATTATCGTGGCTGCAGGTGTGCCTGGTGCTGTAGGTATAAAATACAGGGCAGCGGGGTATGAAAAGGCAATTGATGAAGCTATGGATGGAAAAATAGGTTTAAGTAAACCAAATAAATCTCCGGTAACAGGACTTCCTGTTATTCTTATACAGGTTCCAGTAAAATATGAAGGAAAGATTATAGGGCTTTTTGGATTGCCTCTTGAATTAGGGAAATATAGCTATGAGTTAGTCAAAGATGTAAAAATAGGTGATACAGGATACCCTTTTGCTGCTGATTTAGATGGTTTAACATTTGCACATCCTGATAAAGAGCAAATATTAAAATTGGATTTGTCAAAGGAGGATTTTGGACGGGAATTATTAAAAAGCCCTGATAAAACAGTTATACGGTATGTATGGCAGGGGAAAGATAAAATATTGGTTGGATCACGTGATAAAGAATATGGTTATATTATTGGTGCAACGATGTATATATCAGATATCTCAGATACGGCCCGTTCAATGGCAGTTATAATGGTACTTTTAGGGCTTATTATTATAGTAGGTGCGGTTATAGGGATATATTACATAATTGCTAAACGATTAAATCCATTGGAGCGCTTAAAAGAGATAGCAGGATCCCTTGCCAATGGGGATGTTACATTACGCTATGAAGGCAAGCTCTATAATGATGAAGTTGGTGATATGGCAAAAGCTATAAATAATACTATGGATAACCTGGAACGCCTTGTAGCTGAGGTTAAGGTAGCCGTGAGTAATTTAACACAGGCAGTCAATGAGATAGCCAATGGGAATGAAAACCTATCGCAAAGGACAAGCGAGCAGGCATCTTCCTTAGAGGAGATAGCAGCAACCATAGAGGAGGCAACAGCTACCATAAAGCAAAATGCAGAGCATGCTACACGCGCAAATCATATAGCAGAAAAGACGCGCGATTTAGCAAAGAATGGCAATGAATTGGTCAATGATGCAGTGGTAGCAATCAATGAGATAAACGCTTCAAGTAAGCGCATAGGTGAGATTTTGACACTCATCAATGAGATATCATTCCAGACAAATTTACTGGCGCTAAATGCAGCGGTAGAAGCGGCACGAGCAGGAGAGCAGGGAAGAGGATTTGCGGTTGTAGCAGGCGAGGTGCGTAACCTGGCACAGCGTTCAGGGAGCGCAGCAAAGGAGATAGGGGAGCTTATACGTGATTCATTGGACAAGATAGATACGGGCACAACGCTGGTAAACAAGAGCGGTGAGGCATTAAAAGAGATAATGCAATCTATACAGGAGTTATACAAGACAATAACCGAGATAGCTACCGCCAGTGATGAGCAAAAGCAAGGCATTGATCAGATCAATGTAGCAGTATCGGATTTAGATACCATGACGCAGCAGAATGCGGCATTAGTGGAAGAAACAGCCAGTGCCAGTGAGGAGATGGCAAATCAGGCACAGGAGCTTGCAAGCATGATGGAACGTTTTGTAATACGCGAAGAGATAAGCGAGAAGGTGTATGGAAGCAAGCACAGGGAATTGCATTTGCATGCAACAGAGGCAGGGAAGAAAGTAGCAGTAAAGAAGGTTGATAAACCAAAGGTAAAAGAAGAAAATAAAGAAGCAGCATTATCAGAAGAAAAGAAAGAAAAAGGACCTAACAATAAGCTTCTGGATGATGGATTTGAAGAGTTTTAGCAAATAATATAAAGAATTTTATATAGTAATTGTGTTGTGAAATTATATGTAGCTAATGCATAAAAAAGATGTTTTATTGCAAATTTAATTGTACATATTTGAATATTATTTATTATATATTATATTTTAAAAAAAATAAAAAATAAAATTTTGTTGATTTTAGTGAAGATATTATAGTATATTAAATAAAATTTTTGGTTCAAATTCTATCATGCATTTTTTATGGAGGCAATTTATGAAGGGTTTGGTAATATGGTTAAAAAATAAATCGGTAAAATATAAAATTATGATTTTGAGTTTAATTATTCTTATCGTTTTTGGTATTTCGGTTTTTTTCTATGCTATGCCAGCTGTTGAAAAATCATATATGAACAAAAAAAGAGAAAAGGTGATGGATATTGTTGAAACTGCAATCCATATAATTGCAGATTTAGATAAAAAGGTTAAAGAAAATACTATTACATTACCCGAAGCACAATTAAAAGCAATAGAAATTATTAAAGCTATGCGGTATGGCCCAGAAAAAAAGGATTATTTGTGGATTAATGATCTTTATCCAAAGATGATCATGCATCCTTTTAGAAGTGATCTGGATGGCAAAGATATAAGTGATTTTGCTGATCCAAAAGGGAAGAGACTCTTTGTAGAAATGGTTTCAGTGTGTAAACAGAATGGTGAAGGTTTTGTGGATTATATGTGGCAGTATAAAGATCAAGCGGATAAAATTGTTCCAAAAATAAGTTATGTTAAGGAATACAAACCATGGGGATGGATAGTAGGAACCGGTATTTATATTGAAGATGTTGCTCAAGAAATGCGTTCATTGTATAAAAATGCAGTACTATTGTTTTTGACAGTTTTTTTCATTGCCGTTGTTGTTACATACTATATTGCAAAAACCATCTCAAAACCACTTGAAGATGTTAAGGTTTTTTCACAATCACTGGCAGAAGGTGATCTCAGTAAAAGGATTCATATTGATCAAAAAGATGAAATTGGAGTTATGGCACACGCATTGAATGATGCAACTAACAATCTGGAACGCCTTGTAGCTGAGGTTAAGGTAGCCGTGAGTAATTTAACACAGGCAGTCAATGAGATAGCCAATGGGAATGAAAACCTATCGCAAAGGACAAGCGAGCAGGCATCTTCCTTAGAGGAGATAGCAGCAACCATAGAGGAGGCAACAGCTACCATAAAGCAAAATGCAGAGCATGCTACACGCGCAAATCATATAGCAGAAAAGACGCGCGATTTAGCAAAGAATGGCAATGAATTGGTCAATGATGCAGTGGTAGCAATCAATGAGATAAACGCTTCAAGTAAGCGCATAGGTGAGATTTTGACACTCATCAATGAGATATCATTCCAGACAAATTTACTGGCGCTAAATGCAGCGGTAGAAGCGGCACGAGCAGGAGAGCAGGGAAGAGGATTTGCGGTTGTAGCAGGCGAGGTGCGTAACCTGGCACAGCGTTCAGGGAGCGCAGCAAAGGAGATAGGGGAGCTTATACGTGATTCATTGGACAAGATAGATACGGGCACAACACTGGTAAACAAGAGTGGCGAAGCATTAAAAGAGATAATGCAGTCAATACAGGAGTTATATAAGACAATAACCGAGATAGCCACAGCAAGTGATGAGCAGAAGCAGGGAATAGACCAGATCAATGTAGCAGTATCGGATTTAGATACCATGACACAGCAGAATGCGGCGTTAGTGGAAGAGACAGCCAGTGCCAGTGAAGAAATGGCAAATCAGGCACAGGAGCTTGCAAGCATGATGGAACGGTTTGTAATACGTGAAGAAATAAGTGAGAAAGTATTTGGGACCAAGCACAGAGAGTTGCATTTGCACGCAGTGGATGCAGGGAAGAAGGTAGCAGTAAAGAGGGCGGAAAAGCCAAAGGCAAAAGAAGAAAAGAAAGAAGCACCATTATCAGAGGAAAAGAAAGAAAAAGGTCCTAATAATAAGCTTATAGATGATGGATTTGAAGAGTTTTAATAACAGTTATTGGAGGAAAATACATGGCGGATGATGCCATAAAGCAGGTTTTTTTGGCTGAAACAAAGGAACTGCTGGAAAACTTAGAAAATGATATAGTCCGTTATGAGGAAACAAAAGATCCTGAATTGATTCATTCAATATTCAGGTATGTGCATACATTAAAGGGTGGTTCGGGGATGGCGGGGTATGAGGATGTGTATCAGTTTACTCATGCCCTGGAGAATATTTTGGATTCAGTGCGCAATGGTGTGCTTCCAATGAATGATCTTTTAGCGGATATAGTGTTTGCCAGCATTGATGTAATCAGATTGCGCCTGTATTCTGAAGAAGATCCATCAAAGTTTGAAGAAAAGTTTGCTCTATTACAAGCAAAAATTAATGATATTGAATCAATTCTTCAGATAAAAGAAGAAAAAACAGGTGAAGATGAAAAAACTGAAGAAATAAAGCCAGTATATAACTTTTTCAGAGTCAAAGCTAAATTCAAGGAAGATATATTTAAATCGGGTATTGATCCGCTTATCATCATTGAAGACTTAGCTTCTATAGGGAAGATTGTTGAGTTGCGCGTCAACCGTAATGATGTGCCACTGCTTGATAAGCTTGATCCTGAAAAATGTTACCTGTCCTGGGATGTTATCCTTAAAACTAAATGCAAAGAAGAAGCTCTTGATGATGTATTTATTTTTGTGCGTGATGATAATGAAATTACCATAACCAATGTAACTAAAAATTATGTGGCACAGCCTGTAGTAGAGGATGTCCCAAAATTGGGTGAGTTATTATTGTCAAAGGGCATGCTTACTGAAAAAGAGTATGATGATGTATTGAGTGAGCATGAAAAGACAAAGAAAAAAGTTGGGGAGATAGCTGTTACCAAAGGATATGTAGAGGACAATGATATATCATTAGCACTCAAGGAGCAGGAGAGTATTAAAAAGCATTTGAGTACTTCAACATTAAGAGTTGATGCCAAAAAGGTTGATAACCTCATGAACCTTTTGGGTGAAATGGTCATTGGTTTTTCAGGGATTAAACGCATAGCAGAAGAGATAGAAAATGAAAAGGCATATCGTTTAAACAATGCCCTGTATGGTGTTGACCGCATCATCCGTGAATTTCAGGAACATCTTATGCGAATCCGCATGGTCCCTATTGGGCCAGTGTTTGAGCAGTTCAGGCGGTTTATCCGTGATACTGCGAAATCCCATGGGAAAACCATTCATCTGGAAATTGCAGGTGGTGATACAGAGATCGATAAAACAGTCATTGAGCGCATCAATGATCCGTTGAAGCATTTGATTCGTAATGCGATAGATCATGGAATAGAAAGCCCCCAGCAGCGCCAGGTCAAAGGGAAGCCTCAGGAGGGCACAATAGTGCTGAAGGCATTTCATCAGGAAGGAAATATTTTTATTGAGATAAGCGATGATGGTCAGGGCATTGATAAAGAGAAGGTGTTGCAAAAAGCTATATCATCAGGAATTGTAGGTAAACATGAGGATTTGCCGGATGCAAAAATATATGATTTACTGTTTGCTCCGGGTTTTTCTACTGCCGAATCAGTTGGGGATCTTTCTGGAAGAGGTGTTGGTCTTGACGTGGTCAAAACCAACATTGAAGCATTGCGTGGTAGTGTTGAGGTGTTCAGTGAAGCCGATAAAGGAACAACATTTAGAATTAAGCTTCCTTTGACACTGGCAATAATAGATGGAATGCTGGTAAAGGTGGCACATGAAACATTCATTATTCCAATACTTTCAATAATTGAAAGCGTCAAACCAGTAAAAAAAGACATAAAAACTGTTGAGAATAAGGGCGAAGTTGTTCATGTCAGGGGTGAATATGTCCCGTTAATCAGGCTTCATAAAGAATTTAAATTGCCGCAAACTATTGAAAATCCATGGGACGGCCTTGTGGTCATTGTTGAATCGGAGGGGAAGGCACTAGGGCTTGTTGTTGATGAACTTGTTGGCCAGCAACAGATTGTAATAAAGAGCCTGGACAATCAAATAACTTCTTCACGAGCAATTTCTGGTGCAGCAATATTGGGTGATGGAACTATTGCCCTGATTATTGACGTACATGGTTTTGTAAGTTCGTAACCATAGTTCAGGACTAACAGGATATGATGAATGTAATTGCCTACGAACAATCCATCAGGGAACATTATGATTACCTCAAAGAGTTAAAAGGTAATACTGGTGCTCTGTTTTCTGAGCTGATCCAGCACTTTACAATAACTAATAATCGGATTGATGAATTCTTTTCCATGATCCGCCCATATATATATTATTTTTATTCCACTGATGAAAATCTTCCTGATACTTTTTTGCATGATGTCATAATTGGTACCAACAAAGAGATGAATGGGTATATTGATACCATTGTGAAATATATGATAGCTGATAGGGAAACCAATAAGGAAGTGGAGAATGCAATTAATAAAACACTAACGTTGAGTAATAGTGTTGCTATGATACTGGATGCAGTGGAAGCAATTGATTTATATGCAAAAAACACCATGATAATTTCCATTAAAGCAGGTGAGGAAGGCTCTACGCTTACAACCATAGCAGTGGAGATGTCACATTTAGCTGATATGGTTAATGATGTTTCCAGTGAATTCCAGGAAATTATTGTATATTTGGATGGATTACGGACAAAATTTAGCAACACCTGCCAGACAGTTGATATTATTATAGAAAACTATCTCACACATTTGCAGATTAAGATGAATAGCACAATACTTGAAATTATTGACCATCAGAAGAAGCTGTCATATAATGTTGAGTCAATTGTCAGTTTTGCTGATCAGTTAAAAAGCAGTATCCACAAAATATTACAGGAATTTCAAGTTGAGGATATATTTCGCCAGGATATTGAAAAAATATTATTTACCATTGAAGCGCTGAAAGACGGTGGCATTGATGAAACTGAAAAGGATATACTTCTGTGGGGGATGTATCAAAAGTTGCTATCGCTACGGCATGACCTTATGCATTTATATACCAGTACAGGGGAAAACCTGCATACAATGAAAAATAATGTTGAGGTGATAGCAAACGATTATATGAAAGCTTCCGAAACAGTGTTTGAAGGTGATGAATTTGCCATTGAAAAAGTATATAATTCACTGGAAATGTTACAGCACGAAACCATACAGTACATAGAAGATATTCTTGCAAAGAAGGCCTCATTGCTTGAGATATCCAATGGTGTTTTGATGCAGTTACATAAGTTTCAGGAGTTTTTTAATAAAATACAGGATGTGGTGCGGAAGTTTGATGTGGTGAATATGTTAACACGGATTGAGCTTGCACGACATCAGCAGTTGCAGAAAACCATTGCTAGTTCGCTCAGTGATATAAGCATTATGCCAAAGAAGATTAAGAAAATAGTAGAGGAATCAGAAAATTTATACAAGGATGTTATTGGCACTATGGAATCTACGTATCTAACGTATAAAGAGGCTATGTCTATACAGGATACTATATTGCAAAATTGTGTATCTAATTTGAAAAAGGTTTCATTAAAATTATATGAATCAAAAAAATATTACATTGATATATCTCAGCAGATTGAACGGAATGTAAATAGTTTACAGCAATTTTTAAACGAAAAGTCAGAACAGATAGAAACCTTAAAAAATATTGAAGAGAATATAAAACTGTTTTGTGATATGCTTGATGTTGCAGGGGTTGAAAAAAATATGCCTGACGTTGAAAAGATTAATAAAACAGTGGATAATCTTACAATGCTGTATGGTACAGACTATAAAGGTTTGATGCTGGTTTCACTTTTAAAAGAATATTCGACCATAAAGACGGAGGAAACGGTCATAGTTTTTTAATTATATTCCAAAAGAAGTATTAAATTAGGATTAATGTTATTGAATAACTGGAGTTGGAAATTCATACTGTAACATATGACAAAGTTGTTTTAATGATGTAATAATGAAATGCCACGTGTAATTCAGTATGATTGGAATGATGTTAATGTATACAGGGGGCAATAAATGTATATAATAGAAGTTGATGAATTTGTAAATGTCAAACATGTAAAGCAGTTTGCTGATGAAGCGTTAACGGTATTGCGTACTGAAAAAGATATTGTCATTGACTTCACTAAATCAAAGCGTTTGGATTTGTCGGTTGTGCAGGTTATTTTATCTTTATTGAAAACAGCCAGGCAATTGAATAAAACTGTTAAATTTAAAGGAGTTAATGATACCATTAAAAAACAATTAAAGTTATGTGGTGTTATACGTTAATTTTTGTTGTTAAGTATTATTGTGAAAAGTATATTATAGCACAGGGGCTTAGAAAGCTGTTTTGGCTAATTAATAGGGATGCAAAATTAATACAATATTTTTTTAAGAGGAGCTTTATATGAAGCATATTGTTATCATTGATGACTCACCAACTATACGAACAAGTGTTGAATATACACTAAAGGATTCAGGATATGGTATGGTTCATGCTGAAAATGGTGTTGATGCATTGAATAAAATACAGGATTTACTTTCTAAAGGTGAGGAAATTGCCCTGTGTATAGTGGATATTAATATGCCACAGATGGATGGCATTACGTTTATTAAAAAGTTCAGGGAAAATGATAAATTTACACCGGTTGTGGTGCTTACTACAGAAGCTGAAGAAGAAAAAATACAAGAAGGCAAAAAAGCAGGTGCTTCAGGGTGGATGATTAAGCCATTTAAGGCTGAACAGCTTCAATCAGTAGTCCATAAATTTTTGCGATAAGGGGGAGAATATGAATGTTGAAAATACAACTATAGAAAACAAGCCTGATACTGCTTCATCAGAACAATTTGTTACTTTCATTATTGGCAATGAAACGTATGGTATAGAAGTTCTTAAAGTGCAGGAAATTATTGGGATGACACATATTACACATGTCCCCAATACTCTTTCATTTATGAAAGGTGTCATTAACCTCAGAGGCTCAGTAGTACCGGTTATAGATATGCGGAAAAAAATAGGGATGGAGGAGATAGAGTATAATGCGTTCACGGTTATAATTATTACCGAGGTTAAAGGAAAGCTTATAGGGATGATCGTTGATTCAGTTCAGGATGTGATTACAATCCCTGTGCAGAAAATTCAGGATACCATGCGCTTTACATCACATGTTTCAACAGATTATATTAAAGGGATTGGGCAGATAGATGACAATTTGGTCATTATACTGGATGTGGATAAGTTGTTAACCAGCGAAGAATTAGCTCATATTAAAACAACATAAACTAATATAGGCAGGCATGTTGGGATGATACGGGTTTTTGATGCAACCATTAAACAGCCAGTTGTAATTTTAGTGCCGGGGGATTACTTTGCTGCAGAAAATCAGGTGCTTTCTACAATAGTTGGAAGTTGTTTTGTTGTATGCCTGTACGACTCTATAAAAAAAATTGGTGGAATGGGGCACTGTTTATTGCCGGTATTATCATCATTACAAATGAAAAAAGAGGATATATACAATTATAATATTAATTTCATGGAGCATATTATTGGTCAGATGGTTAAGTTAGGGGCTGATAGAAAGAATTTTATTGTCAAGGTATTTGGTGGTACGGGGACATCATATAATCATAAATATACTACCGATTTTATTTATGAGTACTGTAAAAACGAAAATATGTCTCTTGATGCTATTGATATTGGAGGCAATTATCGCCGAAAACTTTATTTTTTTTGCAACACAGGTAAAGTCCACCGGTATTTAGTTGAAGTCAATGACTCAGTTTCAGAATTTATTAAAATGGAAAAAGAATTTATTGATAAAGTATTAACGGATAAAGTTCAATACGGCAATGTTATATTATTTGAATAATATATGAATACCCCCTTTTATCAACAGTTAGACCAGCAGGATTTTGATTACATTAGAAATATTGTATATAGGGAATCAGGCATAAAGCTTTCTGAAATGAAGCGTGCGTTGGTGCAATCGCGTTTGTTGCGTAGAATGCGTGAGCTAGGTATGCAACGCTATGATGAGTATTGTGATTTCCTCAGAGAAAATTATGATGATGAAATAGAAAATCTTATCAATTGTATAACTACCAACAAAACAGAATTTTTTAGAGAGCGTGAGCATTTTTCTATATTGCAAAGAATTGTTGAACAGGAACTATCGCACAAAAATATTGCTGTGTGGAGTGCAGGCTGCTCAACTGGCGAAGAAGCTTACAGCATTGCCATTGTGTTGTTTGAGAGTAACTTTAAAAAACAATTTACTATAATTGCAACAGATATTGATACCAAAGTTCTTGAAACAGCACGCGGTGGCATATACCCTATAGAAGTTGTACAAACACTTGATACTAGTCTATTAAAAAAATATTTTTTAAAAGGCAAAGGTCAGTATGATGGATATGCAAAAGTAAAAAATTTTCTGAAGGAAAAAATTTCATTTCAACATCTGAATTTGCTTGATGATAACTATCGCCTTAAAGGGCATTTTGATATTATATTTTGCCGTAATGTCATGATTTATTTTGATAAAGACGTTCAGATCAAAGTATTAAAAAAATTTTATGATTATTTACCAAAAGGTGGCTATCTTCTTTTAGGGTATGCTGAAGCGATAGTTAGCGCCAATCTACCTTTTCATTATGTAGCCCATTCGGTATATCAAAAACGATAACACATAATGCTATAGCAGTGTTAAAAGAGGTAGCCATGTATATACGAAATTCACATAGATTGAAGAAGCCACTTAAAGTTTTATATCCAGGTGATTGTTATGTTAGCAATAAAGATGAATATATTGGAACATTGCTTGGGTCGTGTGTATCAGTATGCCTCTATGACCCTGTAAATAAAGTTGCCGGTATGAATCATTTTGTATTGCCAGGGAAGGTTGTGCAGGCTCATACAAAGCAGAAAAAATCAGATGATAGTGATGAACAAAAAGAACTGTTAAAATATGGAACCAAGTCAATTGAAAACCTCATTTCACAGATGGAACAATATGGTAAAAGAGAAAATATTGTTGCTAAGATTTTTGGTGGAGGGAAAGTTTTAGATTATCAAACCACGCAATACGGTATATCAAATATGAATGTAAGAATTGCAAAGATTATACTTGAAATGGCCGATATTCCTATTGTAAGTGAAGATGTTGGTGGAACTGTTGCCCGTAAAGTTATGTTTGATGTTGAAACAGGGCAAGCCTATTGTAAAAAATTAATAAAAGTTGAAGAAAAAGATAAAACTTTTACTATGGAGTTATCTCAATTTGAATAAAATAAAAGTTTTGGTGGTTGATGATTCCGCAGTAATGCGTAAAACATTAACTGATATTCTTAATGGATCCAGTAAGATTGAAGTTGTTGGAACCGCACTTGATCCTTATATTGCTGTCAATAAAATAAAACAGCTTAATCCTGATGTATTAACCCTTGATATTGAAATGCCACGTATGGATGGGCTTACCTTTTTGCGAAAGCTCATGTTAGCAAATCCAATGCCAGTAATTATGGTCAGCGCATTTACTGATAAAGGTGCGTTGCAGACAATACAGGCTCTGGAATATGGAGCAGTAGATTTTATTTTAAAGCCGCGCTCTGATGATAATGCAGAATGGGATAGATTTGCAAGTGAATTGCGTGAAAAGGTTATCACTGCTGCAAGCATTCAGTCGGATAGATTTACAGCACGTAGCAGGGAAAAGGCTATTGAGGTTGAAGAAAAATTTAGTGCTGATGTCATTTTGCCAAAAACAGTATCAAAGGTGCGGACTACTCACAGTGATGTTATTATTGCTTTAGGTGCATCCACAGGTGGTACCGAGGTTATTGCAAAGATTTTATCCAACCTGCATGAAAATGTGCCGGCTATTGCTATTGTACAGCATATGCCTGAAAAATTTACCGAAGCATTTGCTAACCGGGTAAATAATAATTCAAAGCTGTATGTAAAAGAAGCTAAAGATGGTGACAGGTTATATCGGGGTACTGCACTCGTAGCACCGGGGAATCGCCACATGTTGGTTAAATGTGATGCAAGCGGATACTATGTAGAAATTAATGATGGACCCCCAGTGAACAGACATAAACCATCAGTGGATGTCTTGTTCCGTTCAGTAGCACAGAATGTGAGTAAAAGCGTTGGAATATTGTGTACCGGCATGGGTGCTGATGGTGCTGAAGGGCTAGGTGAAATTTTACAGGCAGGGGGAGTAACTATTGCGCAGGATGAGGCTTCTTCAGTTGTTTTTGGTATGCCACGTGAGGCTATTAAACGTGGCGCTGCGCAAAAAGTACTTAATATAGAACAGATGATTGCATATATTAATAATTTTAATAAGTCTTCAACTACTTGATAGTGCCTATCTTTCATTGTACTTAAGTTTGCCTGGCCACATTTTGGACACCGCGGATATCCTTCTCTTTCAACTGTTACAATAATATCTTTTTCCCGTCTTGCTATTTCCTTGACAAAACAGTTGGGGTAGTTCTAATAATTCTGTTAGTAGTTCCAATCCCATTCCACTTTTTGTTAGATATTTTTTGTGGTAAAAAAATATCGTAAAATTTGTGATGGGATTGGCTATTATTTTCTTTACATAGTATTCAATTTTCACAAAAATACAGAATGAATCATTATTAAAAATCATTGATTGATAAATTTGAAAACTATGTTGTTATTGTAGAATGCAATAAATTGCTCCTTAATTATTAGTTGAAATTTAAATGGTATATATTTATATTTACAACAAATACGGGGACTTTTAAAAACTATTTTTTGAGAATGTTCCTGCAGTGGCACAATATAATAATATAGAACTGCTTTCTATTAAAGGAATAATTATTAGGAAGAAAGCAGTTTTTAGTGGTGTCTATTAAAAATATAATAATATTTTATAAGGAAGGAAATTGTGACTTATGGAAAAAATTGAGGAAAAAGTGAACAGGTTAGAAGCAGCACTGGAAGAATTTACCCGTACGGTAGGGCTTGAGTTTAACAAAGTATACAACGCCTTTATGTTAAGCCGTATGGAATATGAAAAGATTTCACAGGATATTGCTCTGTTACAAAAACGGGTAGATTCAATTAGTGTACTTTTAGAATCATTTATTACGGAGTCTGAGAAACAAAGGCAGGAGGATAGGAAGAAGTTTAATGAATTTAAAGACGAGATGAAAGCTTTCAAAGATGAAATGAAGGAATTTAAGGATGGTGTGGTAGTTTTTCAACAGGAGATGAAGGAATTTAAAGATGAGATGAAAGCTTTTAAAGATGAGATGAAAGCTTTTAAAAATGAGATGAAAGAATTTAAAGATGGTGTTATAGTCTTTCAGCAAGAGATGAAGGAATTTAAAGATGGGGTAAATAGCCATATTGAAGCTTTAGAAAAGCTGCAACAGGAGGATAAGGCTAAATCCCAGGCATTTGTTGAAGAGATGAAAGCTTTCAAAGATGAAATGAAGGAATTTAAGGATGGTGTGGTAGCTTTTCAGCAGGAGATGAAGGAATTCAAGGATGGGGTGATAGCTTTCCAACAGGAGATGAAAGATTTCAAAGATGAAATGAAAGCTTTTAAAGATGAAATGAAGGAATTTAAGGATGGTGTGGTAGCCTTTCAGCAGGAGATGAAGGAGTTCAAGGATGGTGTGGTAATATTTCAGCAGGAGATGAGGGAGTTTAAGGATGGTGTGATAATTTTTCAACAGGAGATGAAAGACTACAAAGCTGATACTTTATCTTTTAAAGAGGAAATGAAGCAAGCCCACAGGAAGATGAATCAGCAGTGGGGTGAATTAGCCAATAAAATGGGTACCATAGTTGAAGATATTATTTACCCGGCAACCCGTCCGGTGCTAGAAAAATATTTTAATTGTGAATTAATAACTACAATGATGAATATCACACGTAAAAAAGAAGGTATTAAAGATGAGTTTGATGTAATTGCAGTAACTCATGATAAGGTATTTCTTATAGAAGTTAAAAGTACCATGCGACAGCAATACGTTGATGATTTTAAACAAAATAAGCTTTCACGGTTTAGATTTTTATTTGAAGAATATAGTGATAAAAAGCTAATACCCATCCTTGCAAGCTTGCGGTATGAGGAAAGTATGCTCAATTACGTAACCAATCAAAATATATATGCAATGGCATACCGTGAGTGGGATTATATGGATATTCTTAATTTTGATAAAGTTAAAATGTAGTGTATTAATTTACTTAATCCCAAAAAATTCAATTAAACGTGTTTCTTCAAAAACTTTACGCAATGATGGGCTAATTGCAATAATCTGTATGTCTTTACCGTACCCGTCAAATTAACCCCATCTTTACAAAAAAGAAAAAAACAAGTATCTTCCAAAAATAGCAAGAAAAAACTGA
>JBBFLA010000023.1:0-47562 GCA_037481795.1 Spirochaetota bacterium | reverse complement strand
TAAAGCCGGAACAAAAAAATTCTTGCATCAATCTTTTGCTATACATATATTTTCCTGTACTTAATTTGACGCTTACGTTATTTATCAACATTATGAGCCAAAGGGTAATTATCCAGCACATATTTTGCATTATATAGAGATAGAGTATAAATGGAATAGTGAGAAGAAAAAGTATGAAAAACGTTTCTTACGAGATGGATTAACATGGGAGGATTTACAAAAGATAAAGGATTGATGAGGTAGGTAATATTTTGGCAAAATAATTTTTACTGGTACCTCCAGCAGGATGGGAGCAGGAAGCTTCCCGGCATGGGAGGAGTATTTAATGCGGTAAATATGGATGTGTACCATTATGCGGGGAATAATCCGGTGAAGCTGGTGGATCCTGATGGGGAGGATGTAATACTGCTCAATAAATCTTATGGTGCAGCTGGGAATGGTCATAATGGTGTTTTAATCGGAAATGATATTAATGGATGGCATTATTTTTCAAAAGATGGAATTGGCTCCGCTGCTCATAATCATGCATTTTATAAAACACTCGCAGATTTCAAGATGGCCAATATGAATTCCAAAGAAAGACTTAATGACTACGACAGGGGGTATTGGGTAAAAACCAGTGTTAGCCAAGACATTGACATGGTTAATGCCGGTTATAAGTATATTGACAGAGGTTACTCTTTATCGGAAAAAAATAAAAACGGAGAAGTAAAACAGAATTGCGCGGATTTGGTGGCGGATATTATCAGTGCTGGTGGATTAAAAATTGATAAACCAAAGGGAGGATCAATTGAAATTGAAGGAATCCCGATTGATGCCATTGAAAATATTTTAGGTGAGATTACTGAACCGAACACACAATTTAACAACTTTATGCGCGACAATAAAGGCGAATTGATTAAATTTAGAACAGAACCACCAGTAAAAAGTTTATTCCCACCAGAAGGATAAAATATGAAATCTTTTAAAACAGGGAATATTTTAGCATTCTTTTTTCTGACCCAATCTTTATATTTTTCTATTTGGAATTATTATGTAAGGGAAATAGATTCAAAATTAGTTATTTATTTTTTTTATTTTATTCTATTTTGTTTAATAATAATTTATTGTTTGCTATTAATAAAAAATAAAATTCCATTCAAGCAAAGATTGTTATTTATTCTATCTACATTTACTATTTCAGTTATTATTGGTTTATTTGTTCGGATAAATAGGTATGGCTACACTGCTTACAATGATCCATTAGGTCAGCTAATTATTTTGATTTACTTCTTGTTAAATATTTGTGTTGTATTCATAGGTTTTATCAGTTCTATAATTATTTATAGGGTTTGGCGTAATTTTAACTAAATGTCCACAATTTCCACATGCCCATTACATTAGCCCCCGCCGATCACTCGTGCGCAATCGTCGTTGGCGGCATATCGCGGGCAAAGGTCCAATAATATTTTACTATTGCATTGATTTGCAATACAGAAATCGGAGCATTTAAGTATTTCAGCAAGTGGTTCAAGAGGATATAGCGCTGATAAATCATTTTATAGTGGGGGCGTTTCAATAAGCGATACAAACAATGACACGGGGTACATGTTACTGGATATTAACGGCGATGGGATGCCTGATAAGGTACATGACGATGGAAGAATATATTTTTATAACGGATATGGATATGGTAATGAGGTAAAGAAAGCTGATAATGGATTGGATAAAACAAATGGGATATCAATTAATTTATCAGCAACTGCAGGAGGGAAGATTCCTGTATTTATACCTGTACCATTTGCATTAATATTCATTGGAACAATTCAAATAAGTGGCGGTGGTGGGGCAACAATGGATGCCTCATCCACCAGCTATGGCATGCGTGATATGAACGGTGATGGCCTTCCTGATATAGTGTATGATTATGATGGTAAACTTTACGTGCGGTATAACCGCACCGGTAAAACCAATATGCTCAAATCAATAAAGAATAGCATTGGCGGAACAATTTCACTTGATTATAAACGAGTTGGCAATACCCGATATATGCCACAAAGTCAGTGGGTGCTTTCAAAAGTAACAGTAAATGATGGAACCGCATTGCTTGATACAACTTCCGGGAGCATCCACAGCTACACCACCCGGTATGAATATGAAAATGGAATACAGGACCGCAAAAACCGAGAATTTTTAGGATTTACAAAAGTAGTTGAAAAAAAAGCAGATGGCAGTACTGTTGAAAAAGAATATTATACAGATGATTATTACAAAAAAGGTTTACTCAAAAAACAAATAATACAAGATAACAATGGAGCAGTTTACGTAATTAAAGAATACAACTATGGAATCAAGAATCTACTATCAGCGCAATCGCTGTGGCTCTATGAGATAAAGCAGCCATATCTGGTATATGAAAAGACCACCTATAAGGAAGGCGGAGGCGGTAATGGGGTAACGCACATACAGCGATATGCGTATGATGAGTACGGCAATGTAACCATGTATAAGGATGAGGGAAGTCCCGATACCCAGGAAGATGATGTAATTGCATCAATAAGTTACTACTACAACACCGCAGCTTATATAGTTAACAAGCCATTGCAGATAGCGGTAATGGATGCAAACGGAAAGGTGTATCGCAACCGCGCCGGCACCTATGACAGCAAAGGCAACCTGACACGCCTGCGCATCATGGGAGGGCAAAACGGGTATGCACTGTGGGAATTTGCGTATGACGGTTATGGCAATCTGGTGGTGGTAAAAGAGCCTGCAAATCACACAGGGCAAAGCTACTACGTGCAATACACCTACGACACAACGGGCACGTACATAGAAAAGACCACGGATGCCTACGGGTATACGGCAACAGCGCGGTACAATCCAGCTTTTGGCACGCCGTATTATACAAGAGATATCAACGGGTACAGTTTTCAGTATCACCACGATGTATTTGGGCGGCTAACACACGTGTGGGGGCCATACGATATGGCAGGAGGCAGGCCGGCAGTGGAGGTAAAGTATGAGGGGGCGATAGTAACCGGGGAAGGGATACAGAAGCCAGCAAAAGCAATCACGTACAATCGCAGTGGTGGTGGGTACAATGAGGTGATAGCGGTGGTGAAGATGGCAGACGGAATAGGAAGGGAGCTACAGGTAAAGACACAGGCGCAGGTAAGAGGAGAATATGGATTTACGGTAAGTGGGGCAAAGGTATACGATGAGCTGGGTCGAGTGGTAGCCGAAGGCAAGCCCATCTTTGAGGCAGGAGAGAACTTTGAATACACGGCGGTGGCACTGGAGCATCCCACAGGCTATCAGTACGACTGCATGGGGCGGAAGGTACGCACCACATATCCGGATGGAGGTGTGGTGGTGGCAGGGTATGGTGTGCAAGGAGGGAAATTAATTGAATGCATAACCGACCAGAATGGCAACAGCAAACTGGTAGCACGAGATGTACGGGGCAACATTGTAAAGGTGACAGAGGAAGGCGGAATTACCACCACATATACCTATGATGTGCTAAACCAGCTTGTCAGGGTAATAGACGCACACGGCAACACCACAAGCATAACGTACGACACCTGGGGGCGGCGCACGGCAATAGACAATCCTGATACAGGGAAAACCGAATTTGTGTACGATGATGCAGGAAACCTCATAGCAAAGCAGACGGCAAATTTACGGCAAAAAGGGCAGTGGATACGCTACGTGTATCACTTCAAGCAATTAAAAAAAGTTGACAATCCCATAAGTGATGATGTATACATTGAGTATGGCAGGCCGGGAGATGGCAGAAATGGAGCAGGGCGGGTAGTACAGGAAAAGGCAGGGAGCCTGTGCGATAGTTACTGGTACGGGGCACTGGGCGAGGTAATAAAAAAAGAGCGTATAATAGAGGCAACAAAGTACAGCATCCAGTGGGTATGGGATAACTTTGGCAGGGTGCGAAGCATAAAGTATAGCAATAACTTCAGTGTGTACTATGCGTACGATGCAGGTGGCAGGTGAGGGGAGATTGTGGCTGGCACGCTTGAAATGTCAAATGTTGACCTTTCTGAGCAGTTTACTGATATGATTATCACACAGAGAGGATTTCAGGCAAATTCAAGAACTATTACAACATCTGACCAGATATTGCAGGAGTTAATAAACCTGAAGCGGTAAGATAAAAGATGGTGAGTAAGGGGTTTTTAATAAAACCCCTTTTTTTATCAGATGTTACAGGAATTAATAAAACTGAAGCGGTAAGATAAAAGATAGAGAGTAAGGGGTTTTTAATAAAACCCCTTTTTTATCAGATGTTACAGGAATTGATAAATCTGAAATATAGAGTAAAGGGTGGGGCTTTTAGCAAAGCCCCACCTGATTATTAAATTACTCAAAAATCATTATGTTTATAAACTATCCTTCCACCTGTTATTGTCATTAATACCTTGATATCTTTGATAGTATAAACTGGTACAGATAAAAGGTTATCCGAAAGAACCACAAAATCAGCCAATTTTCCTTTTGTAATGGAGCCTTTCTCGTTTTCCATAAATTCTGCATAGGCTGAACCCATGGTGTAGCAATACAGTGCTTCATATGGAGAAAAACATTCATCTTTGTTGAGAGGTCCCATAGTGCCATCTTTGCTTTTACGGGTTACAGCGTAATAAATGCCCAAAAGAGGCTGGTAATCCACTTCGGCAGGTATGTCTGAGCCAAATGCTACCGGGACACCAGCTTTATACATTGAATAAAACATATAAGCTTTTTTTGCGCGTTGTTTTCCTAATAGCGTTTCATCTTTTTTAGGGTTGCATAGTGTAAATGGTTGAACACATGCAACGATGCCCAAGGTTTTCATTCGCTGAATGTCATAGGGGTTAATTATTTGAATATGTTCAATTCTGAATCGTAAAGTATTTGTCCATGGGTATACAGCCTGTGCTTTTTCAACAGCATTGAGTACTTCAGTTACTGCTCTGTCACCAATGGCATGAAATGTGATCTGTTGTTTTTCTTTAGCAGCTTCCATAACAATTGTTTCTAATTCCTGAGTTGTATACCGCGGTGAGCCAAAGTTCCCCGGTTCATCAGCATATTCCTGTGAAAGCCATGCAGTCCGTGTTGAAAATGCACCATCTGCAAAATATTTAACTAATCCTTTCCTGACCCAATAATCGTTTTTGTCAAATGATGCAAACCAGTTGAAGGCATAGTACAGTGGTGAGTTACCCATAGGCCAGCAGGTAAATCTGGTTGATAGTTCCTGTGAATTGCGATATTTTTTTAATAGCCTTACCGTGAAGGGTTCCCACGTATTGTCCTGAACCGATGTGATGCCAGCTTCTTTATAAAGGGTCAGAGCCTTAGTAATGAGTTTTTTATGTAGGCTTGGCGATAGTATCTGTTTAATGAATTTGCCGTATTCAGATGTACCCATGGCAGTATCACGCAGTATCCCTGTTGGTTCTCCATTTTCATCACGTACAATCTGACCACCTTTAGGGTCAGGCGTGTTTTTATCTATTCCCATTTCTTCAAGCATCCTTGAGTTAACCCATGCAGCATGTCCAGAATATTGTGTTAAAAATACTGGATTGTTTGGGGCTGCTTTATCAAGTAGTGATTTATGAGGTTTTGGACATGTTGTATAATCCCATGAATTACCTGAAATAAGTTCACCAGGTTTTTTTGTTTTTGCTTCTTCTGTTATGATGGCAGCTATCTCTTCACAGGATTTGTTCCATAATATTGATTCAGAATAGAATGAGCCAGCAGCTAATGTATGAGTGTGATTATCGTTAAAACCAGGAATAAGCGTGCGTCCTTTAAGGTTTATTTTTATCGTATTGGCATCTGTTAGTTTGAGTGCATCCTGCAATGTCCCGGTAAAATAGATTCTACTCCCCTTTATAAAAACTGCTTCAGGTTTGAGTGTGGTAGTGTCAACGGTAATGATATTGCCATTGAAGAATAACATGCTGGTATCATCCTTTTCTTGATACCCATCCGTTAGGTACGCTATAATGGCAATGCACAGCACCAGAAGTATGGAAAGTATGATCAGCTTTTTGTAATTTTTCATAAAGCCCCCTAAAAATGGATAATAATATTATAGATGTTAATATAATAAAACCTAACCGCCTCATTAACACCATCTTTATAAAATAAAAAAGACTGTATTTTCTGTAATGTAAAGCAAAAAAACTAATGGAACAGGGGTATAGATCCCAATACACAAGGAAAAAGAACGATGAAAAAATTTTTTAATAGCAGAACATTATGAATAGCACAAGACAGGATAAAGGAAAAGCAAGTATTGCAGGGATAACGGTTTAAGCTACGAATAATTGGTGTGGTGGTACTCAAAGTTGTAGGAGCAGGAGGTAAAAACAGTTCCCTGAAGATAAACATTCACATAAAGCCCGGGCATATATTTAAGGGTCAGAGCCATTGTATAATAAATAAAAAGCTCCTTTACCAAGGAGCTTTTTATGGCACTATATCAAATTATTTACATTTATTCAATGTAATCAGCCAGATATGCAAATCGCTGCTTTATCTTCTGCATTGCACGAGCTTCTATCTGACGAACTGTTTCAGCAGAAATACCAAACTCATTCCCAACATCTTTCAATGTCACGGGTTCATTTCCATCAAGGCCAAACCGTTTTGTTAATATCAGCCGCTCATTTTCCATCAGTGATTCCATTGCTATCTCTAACTCTTTCTTGAGATCGCGGCGTGAAATGCTGGTATCGGGAGACAAAAACTTTTCATCGCTAACCACTTCGTAAAGATTGAATTCTTCGTCATTAAGTGGATACTCCAATGATACTGTTGGCTGGAAGACTTCTAAGATATCGCTAACACTACGTTCATCAATACCTAACATATCGGCAATATCTTTATATGAAGGCTCTTTACCTAATTCATTGGTAAGCTCGTCCTGAGCCCTTTTAATCTTCTTGAAAAGATCACCTTTTCGTATTGGAACTCGAATAGTACGGCTTCGCTTTGCAATAAATCGAGTTATATAGTGTTTAATCCAGTACGAGGCATACGTTGAGAATCGGCAGCCCATCTTGTAATCAAACTTCTCTGCTGCTCTAATTAATCCCAGATTACCTTCCTGGATAAGGTCAATTAATGAGGATTCCAGATTAGTATAATTTTTTGCAATCTTGACCACAAGCCGCAAATTGGCATTAATCAGGGCCTCTTTTGCCTTCTCATCACCTTTGCATTTTTTCTTTGCAAGTTCAATCTCTTCTTCAGGTGTAAGAAGTTCTACCTGATTAATTGCGTTAAAGTACTGGTTGATTGACAAATCTTCAAAGTCATTATATTTTTTCATGGCTGCCTCCTCTCCATGAATTTTGCTTCAAATTTAATATATAGCAATATACGTGCCAAAAATTTCATATAGCTATAATTATTTGAGATAATTAGTAATAAATGCTATAATAACAGCTATTTTTGAGTAATTTTTTTAAAATGTTTATTAAAATAATTTGAAAAATCAGAATTTATAGCTAAAATAGTAAAAAATAAAATAATTAGTTGCTAAAATTCTTAGCCAAATATACAAATACTATATCCAATCGTCAATAAATTACCTATAAAATTTTCAAAAAAGTAACAATAGTGTAAAATTTACACAGTGCAACAAGTATGTGTGCAAATTTTATACAATTAAGCTTTCCTTTTACGGGTTAGATAAAAAGAAAATAATGCATTAAAAGTACGTGCATATATCGTGTTTTAAGGAGAAATACGGTAAACTTTATAAAAACTTCGTCACCTTTCTCAAGGTGACGCATGTTTACATACTCATACTATATCGTAAATAATCAGTTATAAATGTTACTATAAAATTATTTGATATTGTATTTCTTCTTAAATTTTTCTACACGTCCGGTTGTGTCTACAATCTTCTGCTTCTTGGTATAAAACGGATGACAGTTTGAGCATATTTCAACATGAAGATCTTTAACCGTTGAACGTGTTGGTATCTCATTACCGCATGCGCATTTTATCACGGTATCGTAATATTCAGGATGTATTCCTTTTTTCATAACTATCTCCTTATCCTTATAGAAATAAATATATCACAATTATCCCTGCATAGCTTTGAAAAATGCCTTATTATTTTTAGTACCACGCATCTTTTCAATTAAAAATTCCATTGCCTCAGTTGAACTCATTGAAGAAAGCACTTTTCGTAAAATCCATATTTTGTTAAGCTCTTCAGAATCAACCAACAGTTCTTCTTTACGTGTTCCGGATTTGTTAATTTCAATGGCGGGGAATATTCTTCTATCGGCCAATTTTCTGTCAAGCACGATTTCACAATTTCCAGTACCTTTGAACTCTTCAAAAATGACTTCGTCCATTCGGCTACCTGTTTCAATGAGGGCGGTTGCTATAATGGTTAAGCTTCCACCACCTTCAATGTTGCGAGCTGCACCAAAGAAACGTTTGGGTTTATGCAGTGCGTTTGAGTCAACACCCCCCGATAAAATCTTACCACTTGTTGGCACCACCTGGTTATATGCGCGTGCCAGACGTGTGATTGAATCAAGAAGTATAACCACATCTTTTTTATGCTCAACAAGCCTTTTTGCTTTTTCAAGTACCATCTCGCTTACCTGAACATGGCGAGAAGCAGGTTCATCAAATGTTGATGAAATGACCTCACCCTTAACCGAACGCTCCATGTCGGTAACTTCTTCAGGTCGCTCATCAATGAGCAATACTATGAGTATAATGTCTGGATGATTTGTGGTGATAGCATTAGCTATCTTCTGTAAGATTATGGTTTTACCGGTACGGGGAGGTGCAACAATTAATGCGCGCTGTCCCATACCAATGGGAGCAATTATATTAAGAATGCGCATATCTATTTCATCAGGTGATGTTTCTAAGTTTATGCGTGTTTCAGGATACAGTGGTGTGAGGTTATCAAATAATACACGGTTTTGTAATTTTTCAGGGTTTTCGTAATTGACGGCTTCAATACGAAGGAGAGCAAAAAAGCGTTCATTATCCTTGGGTGGCCTGATCTGGCCTGCAACAGTATCTCCTGTCCGTAAGCCAAAAAGCCGTATCTGTGAAGGTGATACATAGATATCGTCAGGGCCGGGCAGGTAGCTATAGTTGGGTGAACGCAGAAAACCATATCCATCGTTAAGTACTTCCAGTACACCGCTTGAGAAGATTAAACCGCTGCGTTCAGTTTGAGCTTTTAATATTTCAAATATAAGGTCCTGTTTTTTAAGTCCTGAAACTCCCTCAATTCCCATGGAACGAGCAATTTCCATAAGGGAACTGATAGTTTTTGATTTAAGTTCAGCTAAGTCTAAACGGCCTTCCTGAATGGTTCCGTTGCTTTTTTTTGCGTATTCTCCGTTTCCGTTTCCATTCCCGTTTTTTCTGTTATTATTGTTGTTCTTTTCAACGGTTCCGTTTGATACTTTTGTCATAGCACACCTTTACAATATTTAAGTTTGGAATTTATATGAAAAGCTTCATTAAAAATAAGAATTATCGCTTCTATACAATAACTGGTTTAATCGTATGGATTGTGTAAAATTTACACCAAAATGTATGGTAATGGTTTACAATAACAAATAACATTATGTTAACGATACTGTACAGTTCCTTATTACTTTATTAAGAGGATTTTTCCATGATGATTTATTTTTGCTGTAAATATTTAATACATATATCATAATCTATAAAAGGTTATCTAACAAAATCTTTTAAGCAGGAAGGCAACTCGTTTAACACATGTTCTTTTCATAAAATATACTATAAAAAATCATTTATGTCACAAAAAAATACTATCTTTTTTTATTTTTTACAATAGTACATCATACTCATATTTCGTCAAGAAAAAATGTAAAATTATATAAAGTTTATCCGCATGAAGTTTTACCATTACTTCATGCGGGAAATTATAGTGAGCATCTTATATTTTATATGTTCCATTTATAATGTTTTAACTACTCTACTTATACCCTGTACAATTGACTTTGCTGTTTCATTGGTGATTGTTAATGCCGGTCGGATAATGATTGCATCTTTAGCTACTTTACCTGTTACTGTAAAAATACCTTCTTTTACAAGTTTTGTAACAGCTTTCTGTGCCAAATCACTACCTGGCAATGTAACAGCAATGGCAAGTCCCATCCCATGTACTGATAGTATTTTCCCACTATGTTGTTTCTGCAATGCAGTAAGTTCTTCAACAAGCTTTTGCCCAATATCTGCCGCATTTTCCCATGGCTTTGTTTTATCATATAAATTGAGTGCTTCATAGGCAACCCTGCATCCTAAATCATGTCCCCCAAACGTTGAAAGATGGATAAGCGGATGTTGATGCATGAATTTCTGAACCTTCCCTGTAAAGACGGTGGCTGCTATGGGGAATATGCCAGCACCCAGCGCTTCACCAATAACAAGAATGTCTGGTTCTATCCCATAATATTCAAAAGCAAATTTTTTGCCAGTGCGGCCCATGCCGGTTTGTGTTTCGTCAAGTACCATAAGTGCGCCTGTTTTATCGCACACTTTACGCATAATTTTAAAAAATCCTTCACTTGCACTGCGGCATGCATTTTCTACCTGTATTGTTTCGGTGATAACGGCGGCAGTTTTTGTTGTAATTCTTTCTTCCAGTGCCTGTATATTGCCAAACGGTATGACTGCAATATCAGGTATCTGCCCAAAGATTTTCTTTTTATTGCCATCCGACAGCGAAACGGAAAAACCGGTTTCACCGTAATATGCACCATCAACAGTTACAAGCTGTGTACGTCCGGTAAACCCACGAGCCAGTTTACAGGCAAAGTCCATTGCCTCACCACGACCTGCTGAAAAGAATACACCGTTGAGTCTGGCTGGAATAAATGAAATAAGCTTTGAAGCTAAAAGCGCCTTTTCCTGTGATATTAAAACAAAATTGCCCTGATCACTTTTATCTGCCTGTTCCTGTAATGTGTTCGATAGTTCCTGAACATGTCGACCTAAGTTGAATATGCCAGCACCACAGTAGCAGTCAATATAGCGCTTGCCTTTTGTATCCAAGAAAAATTCACTATTGCGTTTCCCTTCAACAATTGTATATAATGATTGCAAATTCATGTTACGCCTCCTTACTGTAATTTCTTTTTGTTATGCCAGAGATATCCTCAAAGTAGCGTATAATATCAAACACAGCTATCTGCACATGGATATCATCTAACAGTTTTTTAAGCAAAGGAATCTTTGATAATGGTTTGGTAAGCGGCATGTACATTTTCATGGTAACTATCGCTTTGCGAATAATTTGTAACATCTTTTTTACTTCCTGTTCGTTTATGGTGATAGGAACCATGAAGCGCATGACCTGCGGCTGATTGCCTGAGTACACAGCAAAGATGCCATGACGGGCCAGTGAATCGGCCATGAGTGCACCCATATACTCATGAGTATATTCAACTCCAATCATTAGTCCCCTGCCGCGAATTTCTTTTATAATATCAGGATTTTCATGCTGAATGGAAGTGAGCCCTTCCATAATGATTTTACCCATTAATTCTGCGTTTTCCCACAGGCGGTTTTTTACAAAATAGTCAATCACTGCAATGCCAATGGCACATCCAATATCGCTTCCACCGGTTATTGACTGATGAAATTCAGGATTGCTTTTGACATACTGTGTTAGAAGCGGAATGTTGCGATACATCACCACAGCATTGGGGAAAAGGCCGCCACTTATTGATTTTGCCAGTGTCATAATATCGGGTACCACCCCTGAATGCTGGCTTGCAAAAAGCTTGCCGGTACGTCCAAATCCTGTCTGTATTTCATCAAAGATGAGCATGATGCCATATTCATTACAGATTTTCCTGAGTTCCTTTAAATAATAGTCATCACCAACAAAGATACCACCTTCGCCCTGAACAGGTTCAAGGATGATGGCTGCGGTATCAACGCCGGCAATCTGTCGTATTGCTTCCAGATCGCCAAACTGTACAAAGACAAAATTGGGTTCAAGAGGTTCAAAAAGGTGGCGATAGTACTCCTTGCCATTGGCTGAGAGTGAATACCCGGTGTGGCCATGGTATGCTTTTTTCATGGCAATGATTTTCTTTCTACCCGTTGCACCGCGGGCTAGCTTTATTGAACAGTCAATTGCATCGCCTCCACCTGAAGCAAAAATTACGCGATTACAATCACCCGGAGCAATTGAAGCTAATTTTTTTATAAATGTTTTTTTAACGTTTGATTGTAAAAGGTTTGTGCCAATGTCATATGTTTGCAGGGCTTTCCTTAAGGCATTGACAATTTCAGGGTTTCCCCGACCAACGTTAAAACAACCCGCTGAGGTGAAACAGTCAATTACCCTTCGTCCAAATAGCCCATCGGTAAAGCCAATGCCTTGACGACGTGTTTCAATAAAATCCAGATGTGCAGCACGCATCGTTTTGGTTTGTCCTTTAGAAATGTGCCGTGAAAACAGTGTAAAGATGAGTTTTTTATCATTATTGGTGAGCGTGTCTTTCCATAAAGCCATACGAACCTCCTTTTATTATATATATTAGTTAGTTGACTAACATAAAATATTTATTTTGTCAATAAATTAATATTGACTGGTAGATAATTATTTTTGAACAATAGTGTATTATCAAAAAAGTGTACACTCCTGCTGCTGGCTTTTTCGTGTACACTCTGTGATAGTGAATAAAAAAATATGAAATGGAAATCCTGGAGTTATGGGTAGGCGCGTTTTAAAAGACACACGCAGAGAAGAAATAGCACAGGCGCTATATCGATGCCTGTTACGAAAGCCGTTTGCACGGACCACAATAAAGGATATAGCTAAAGAAGCCAAACTTAACCACGGGATGCTGCACTATTATTTTAAAGATAAGGAAGAAATATTACTGTATTTTTTAGACTGGATTGTTGCATTGCATTTAGATGATTTCCAAAAATGGGCACAAAAGCAAAAGCTTAAAGGTATGAGTTTCAACGAAGCGCTGTCTATGGCACTGGATTATGCAAAGAATAAAATTACATTAAATGAAGAATTGGCAAAAATATTTATAGAAGTGTGGGAAATAGCCCTGTATCATAAAAAAGTACGTGTTAAACTACAGTATGTATATAGAGAATGGATTGAGCAACTTGTTGCCATCATAGGAAAGGAAACAACTAAAAAAAATGCAACAGCGCTGTCAGTTGCAACCATAGCTTTTCTTGAAGGCATTTCACTGTTTCATATAATGCTATCCGACATATATCCCGTTGTGGATATACTGAACTCATTTGAAAAGAAGCTTGAATCGGTGATAAACAATAGAAACATATAGTGGCAAAAGTTTTTGTTAGCAGGGTTTACAGTATTACAGCTTAATCTGTTTATTGTGTATTGAAGCTGTTTGTGAGCTATTTGTATATGCTGCTGTTAATGATACAATATTCGTTATATTAATTGCCCCTGAACGGGCAAGTTGCAGTAAAATCACTGTACCTTTCTTTTCATTGCCATTAGGATGTACCAGAATAATACTGCCAGTCACAGGCTTTTTGCCTTTTGCAAGCCATGCATCTGAACCTAAGGGAATAAGCCCATATCCCACTACCTTTTCATAAATTTTTTGATTGGAGATAAGTCCAGGGAATCTAAAAAAAATTGAAGGAATAATATCGTGTTCCAGCATGCAGATCTCGTTCTGGAACACTTCGCGTGCAACACTGGTATCTTCTTTCAGCATAAAGTTTTTCCGCACAGGCAGTTTCCGCGAATAAAAATGAGTAAAGCTGTGATTTGCCCAGGTGATATCAAGCTTGTGAGCAGAAGCTAAACTCTGTAACCATTGAAGATCTTCTGGATGTGTGAGCATCCATTTTCCGCTGATACATATTGTAACTGGTAATGGGGAAATTTTGTTCAGAGCAATCAACTGTTCAATGAAATCAGTGTCAATGGAGTGTTTTGATGGACACAGGTCAAAGCTTAAAATCATCCCATGTGTATCAACATGGGTTATGCCTGCGTTAAACATACGTTTCGATTTTTGCAATGCTTTTTGATACAATTGCGCATATGGTGTATCAGCACATTGTTGAATAATATTCTGAAAAGAAACTTGCTGTATGATGCCTTTAGGGTTTTTAAGTATGCCAGTGCGCAATGAATATGGATTTATATATAGGTAAGCCTGTATGGAATTATGTTTAAATCTTCGTATAATTATGTAACGGGTAATTTTGTTTTGCCCTGATTCAATATATAGAGCATAATACGGCATATATGCACTAATTTTTGGATATGATTGTGCGATAGTTACTGGAACGATAATTATTGCCAGCATGTAATAAATACTATGTTTAAAAAGCCATTGTTTCATTGCAAAACCTTATAGTATGTGCGATAGTTATCGGAATCAATCTTCTTTCTATGAAATGAAGTGAATGACTAAAACCTGTGTAAAAGTCAATTAAATAATTTTTGTAAAAAATAACAATCATACAATAATCATATCGTATCATCCATTTTTATAAGTTATGCTGGGGCGGGCTTAGTGTTTTCCACAGAATATCAAAAAAAGCAGGAATGCGGTCAACCAGCCTGGTTGTCATGCCATTGAAATACCACAAATGTATCTGCCGGTAGCAATACATGTAATACAAATCAAGGATCTGTGATTCTCGTATAGACGGGTCAATATCACCGCGCTCACGGGCTCGTTTGACTACTTCTTCAATAATAGCCGAAGCATCATCCCGGCGGTAGGATTGCTCTTTCATCCAGGTACGCATGGGAACGGTAATGAAAGCCGTGACAGCAACGCCAGGATTGCGGTCATAGTAGTCCATTGTTACCCAGAATATTTTTCTAAGGATTTCCCTTGTGCTTTCAATGCCCTTGATATGTTCACGTACCAGTACTCCAATCTCGGAAATCTTCTCATCCAGAATGCTAAAAAGCAAATCTTCTTTTGATTTGAAATACCGGTAGATGGTGCTTGGGCTGATGCCGGATTTCCGGTATATTTCGCGGATATTAACGTTATGGAAGTCATTTTCAGCAAAGAGTTCAAGAACTGCTGGATAAAGCCGCTGTTTGAGTTTTTCAGGTAAAGGTGAAGGGGGCTTACGTACTTGCTTTCGGCGTAGATTTTTTTTCATAACTCTTTTCATAAGAGCTCACTTTTTCCACCTCAAAAAAAATCTCAATATTTTTTTTGCTTCCAGGATTAAATTTTTTCACATTTAGTTGCGCAAGCGTGCAAAGCCATTTGATAAAACGCGCCCTTCTGTACTGTGAACTTCAAAAAAAAGATTAGCTCCACTGTCATGATCTTCCCGTTGTAAAAGCAGTACCCGAATGTCTGCAGGTGGCACTACCATGCCCGTAAATCTACAGGAAAGCTCCTTCAAACGTTGTGGATTACTCTCAGCCTCATTATCAGTGAGTTCTCGTGCAGCAAATGCAAGCGTTGCTGTCCCCTGGAGAATGATATCTGGTAGCCCAACCATTCGGGCAAAGCCAACAGACGTGTGGATTGGAAAATGTATGTTGGTACACCCATCATAGATATATGGCCGCATACGATCAATGTGTATAACTTTCTCCCATTTTATACTTCCATTACTGCTAGCTGTTGGAACACAAGGCAAATCTTCCTGACCACGGGGTTTGCCAATACACTCCACACCACGCATCATGCCACCAATATGCTCAGTGAAGACAGCCTTATCATACTGATCTATAGCGTCAAAGCGGATAACCACTACCGTCCCTGCTCGATGCGGCATTATGGCTGCAATGCGCCCCTTTATTGTAAGCGTATCGCCAGCGCGCACCGGGTTGTGAAATGCAAGGTGTTCGGTGTAATGAACCTGTGTCTTTATGATATCAACAGGGAAGTTTTTGTCATCAATGTACTCCCAGATACGCTCCGAGATTGGCCATGTCAGCGCTACGGCAAACATGGGTGGTGCAATAACAGTTTTTCCCCCATCATCATCAAAGTAAAAAGGATTGGCATCATCAACAGCTGCTGCATAATTCATTGCCGCGCGCCAGGTTACGGTTGTAGTGTAATCCTTAAGCGGCGTTCCCACAAACGACGAATCAATTTTCATATCATTTCATTCTTCCTTTTATTTTTGATGTGCATTGCTACAAGATTGGCCGTTTTTTCCCTCCTTTGCTGAAAAACTTTCTCCAGATTTTTAATACTGGATGCAAAGCGGAATTCGTAACTGCCTGACTTAACGAAAGCAATGCATATGGTTAAAATATGACACAAACAGTATATTGTCAACAAAAAAAACATTGTTACGATAATATTTATTTTTAGTAACAATGTTACGATATAATCTTTTTAACAGTAACTATCGCCCATAAAAATTTTACATTATTTTCAAATAATTGATATAATTTTAGTTGCAATTGTACAGGCACTCTTTATATAGCGCACTGAGTATGTAAATCCTTAATAGAAAGGTTAAATGCCCATGAAACTCATTGTTCAGAAATATGGCGGGACATCGGTTGGTACTGTTGAACGTATTAAGGCTGTAGCTTCACGTATAAAACGGTATGTTGAAAATGGTTATTCGGTTGTTGTGGTTGTTTCGGCTATGGGGAAAACCACCGACCAGCTTATTGACCTGGCTAAACAGATTACCAAAAATCCCGACAAGCGTGAAATGGATATGCTACTTTCCACCGGTGAACAGGTTTCCATTGCCCTGCTTGCCATGGCACTGCATGAAATTGGTATCAATGCCATATCATATACTGGTTCACAGGTAAAAGTAATTACTGATGGCAACTTTTCAAATGCCCGTATTCAAAGCATAGCTACTGACAGGATACAGAAGTCCTTAGAGGAAAACAAAGTGGTAATTGTTGCTGGATTTCAGGGTATTGACCAGGAAGAAAATATTACCACACTGGGAAGAGGCGGTTCGGATACTTCCGCAGTTGCACTTGCCACGGTGTTAGGTACTCGTGATTGTGAAATCTATACTGATGTTGATGGTGTTTTTACTGCAGATCCGCGTATTGTACCTGGTACCAAAAAGCTTAAAGAAATTAGCTATGAAGAAATGTTAGAGCTTGCACGGTTAGGTGCTGGTGTATTGCACTCACGGTCGGTTGAGTTTGCTAAAAAGTATAATATCAGATTGCATGTCAGATCAAGTTTTAACGATAATGAAGGAACAATAGTAATGCCACGGGAGGAGATGATGGAAAAATTTGTAATAAGCGGCGTAACATCAAAAGATGATGAAGCTAAGATAACCATTCGTGATATACCCGACAGGCCGGGTGTTGCTTCACTGCTGTTTGGTGAATTAGGGAAGCAGAAAGTCTATGTTAATATGATTGTTCAGTCAACAGGTAAGGATGGCAAAGCATCCATATCCTTTACAGTGTTAAAGAGTGATCTGGACAAAGCATTAAAAATTTGCGAATCACTGAAAAAAACGTTAGGTGCATCAGGCATTGATTATAAAGAAAATATTGCCATAGTTTCGGCAGTTGGCGTTGGCATGCTATCTTCATGGGGTGTTGCAGGCCGCATGTTTGACGTACTGTCAAAGCATAATATAAACATTGAGATGATTTCAACATCTGAAATAGGCATTTCATGTGTTATTGATGCAATGTACACCGAATTAGCAGTTAAGGCCATTCACAAGGAATTTATTGAAAGCAATGAATAAAAAGAGTGGGGGCGATAGTCCCGTAAAAAAAGCCGCACGCAGAAAACTTTGCCTGGGCATTATCTATGGTGGCAAAAGCGGCGAGCATGACGTTTCGCGCTGTTCAGCAGCTTCGGTGGCACTGGTTGCATCAAAAAAATACACTGTGGTATGCATTGGTATTACGCGCCAGGGTCAGTGGTATGTTCAGGATGGTATTAATATACAAACACATCCGGCATTTGGTCAGGTACTATCGCTCAAAGAAACAGGCACGTGGCTTATTAATATGCACAGTGCCACTGATACGTTAGAACTTTATAATAAAAAAACCGGAAAAACTGTAAACATAGATGTTGTCTTTCCACTGGTACATGGCACGTACGGCGAGGATGGCACCTTGCAGGGGTTGCTTGACATGGTTGATGTACCATACGTTGGCCCGGGTGTGTTGGGATCGGCTGTGGGTATGGATAAGGATATTGCCAAGCGGGTGGTACAAAATTCAGGTTTGGTGGCGATAGTTCCTTTTGAAACAGTTAGAACTGATGATATAAAATCATCTGATACACTGCTGCAAAAGATTGCTGACATGATACCTGTGTTTGTAAAACCTGCCAATGCTGGTTCATCTGTTGGTATATCAAAGGTGGTAGCAGTATCTGACCTGCAAAAAGCCTTACAGAAAGCTTTTGCCTTTGACTCAAAGGTTATAGTGGAAAAAGCTGTTGACTGCCGTGAGTTTGAGGTTGCAGTTATGGGCAATGAAAAACCGCTTGCTTCAGCAGTGGGTGAGGTTATCCCGCAGCATGAGTACTATTCGTATGAGGCCAAATATGTTGACAAAGATGGTGCAAAGCTTGCCATACCAGCAAACATTCCTGATGCACTGGCACTGAAGTTACGACAGGCAGCATGTTCTGTGTATACAATGCTTGAATGCCAGGGAATGGCGCGCGTGGATTTTTTTGTGGATAAGCATGATGGGACAATCTACTTTAATGAAGTCAATACATTGCCCGGGTTTACCAGCATAAGCATGTATCCAAAGCTGTGGGAATATTCTGGAGTATCATACCCCAAACTTATAGATACACTCATTTCGTATGCATTCAGGCGACATCGTGTAAAAAAGAAGATGGTGAAGGCTTTCCTAGCATTGAAGAAATAATTGCCTGTGATTTAATACCATGAACTATCGCCACAACAATACAATAGTGCTACACTGCAAAGCCGTGTGCTTTGATATGGATGGTGTAGTTGCTGATTCCATGCATGCACATGCACAGTGCTGGATTGATGTATTTAAGGAACATGGTGTTCATCTGGATAAAACTGATATTTTTAAGCGTGAAGGCATGACGGGGCTTGAGTCAATAGCCGATATTTTCTTTGATAAAGGGTTTGTCATGCCACCTGAACATATACTGAAAGATTTACAAAAGAAAAAATTAAAATTATTTTCAAACTATCAGATTGAAGTGTATTCGCAAATGTTTTCTATTTTTCCCCTGTTAAAGTCAAAAGGGAAAAAGATTGGGATTGTGACAGGGTCATTCCGCTATCTTGTTTTTGAGCTTATCCCTCCGGAACTTATGCAATATGTTGATGTAATCATCAGTGTTGATGATGTTAAAAAAGGAAAACCCAATCCTGACCCATATATAGAAGCAGTTAAAAAGTTACAGGTAAATCCTGAACATGTCATTGTGGTGGAAAATGCACCCATGGGTATAAAAGCTGCAAAAGCTGCTGGCTTATTCTGTATTGCTATACGTACCACACTGGACGCAGGTTTTCTTACAGAAGCTGATGTCATAATGCAGGATCATAATGAATTAGCTGCATACTTCAAGCATTGTTTGTCGTGAAAGCTGTTTTTTCATTGACAGGCAGGCAAATAACCATATAATAGCAACATTGTCTGGTTTTGAAAATTACTATAGTGCACAGGTGTGATATGAGTGTTGCATGGATTCCAAATACGTTAACATTAGGTAATCTTACCTTGGGTTTTATCTCAATAATTTTTGCAAGCATGAATATTCCGCATCATCTGACAATAGCTGGCATTTTGATTTTAGCTGCCGCGCTTCTGGATGGCCTGGATGGTCAGGTTGCGCGTATGCTGGGGGTGGCAAGTGAGCTGGGTAAGGAACTGGATTCACTGGCGGATTGTGTAACCTTTGGTGTAGCGCCTGGCTTTTTAGCATATAAGGGTTATTTACAGGGTACATGGGTACAGGCTTTTGGGCAGTCAATTGATGCTGGTGTTTTTATTGCCGCAATATTTCCTGTATGTGCAGCATACCGTCTGGCACGGTTTAATGTTACGCATGTTCCCAATGCCTTTGATGGTTTACCGTCGCCAATTGCGGGTATTATTGTTGCACTGGTTCCGTTATGCTTTTTGAATATACATATTCCTAAAATAGTATTTATTATTAGCTTTGTAGTTGTTGCGCTACTTATGGTTTCAACAGTAAGGTATTCCAAGCCACAGTCATACCTTCTTGAAAAAATTACGGGCATTAAGTTATTTCTATTCATTATTGTTTTTATTGCCCTTATAGTACTATTTAAGCAGTGGGTTATACTGGCAATTATTGCCCTGTACATACTGTCAGGGATATTGAGTTTTATTATACAGGTAATTCAGGATTACAGGTATTAAATACACCGTGTCTGAATTTTCCCACTATACAGATGGAAAACCGGTAATGGTTGATGTTGGGGGCAAGGAGGTTACTACTCGAGTTGCCCGCGCAGCCGGCTGCGTGTACATGCAGAAAGAAACCATTGAAAAAATCCAGAAAAACCTTATTCCTAAAGGCAATCCTTTTGATGTAGCCAGAGTTGCGGGTATACTTGCTGCAAAAAAGACCCATGAACTTATCCCCATGTGTCATCCGCTTATGATAACCCATGTTGATATTGCCATAGTATGTGATAACAGTAATTCGCGGGTCAGCATAGAAGCAACGGTACGATGTGATGGCAAAACCGGTGTGGAGATGGAAGCCTTAACTGCTGTCAGTGTTGCGTGCCTCACTATCTATGACATGTGCAAAGCTGTAGATAAACAGATGGTCATTGGCGATATACGGCTTGTTGAAAAGCATGGCGGTAAAAGCGATTTTGTAGGGCAATAAATAGTCCGTTTTCAGAAATAGTTACTAAATTCTGTACAATTTATTCATGAAAAATTTTTTTATTTAAAGCAATATTTTTTTTATTTCTGATAGTTTAGTATCATATTTTTCAATAAAAGTTTATAAAAATCAATAATCCATAATAATTCCTTATAATTAAAATTGTTATAAAAAATTTTTTTGCTATATTAATAATTGTTAGCACTCACCAAAAAGAGTGCTAACAATTATTATCAACACTTCTTATTTTCTCAGTACAATTGTCTTAAAAAAGAATCACTATTCAGTATTTTTTGATTACAATTATCATATTAAAATTAAAATCAAGGTTAAGGAGGAGTACCGTGGGAATAAAACCATTAGGAGATCGAGTTCTGATTGAAGTGATGGAAGAAGAACTTCCAAAGCAGGGAAGCCTTTACATCCCCGATACGGCAAAAGAAAAACCTCAGCAGGGTAAGGTTCTTGCTGTTGGCAAAGGCCGCTATGAGGATGGCAAATGGATTCCATTAGATGTTAAGGTTGGTGATACTGTACTGTTTGGCAAATATGCCGGAACAGAAGTTAAGTATGGTGGCAAGGAGTATTTGATTGTTCGCGAAAATGATATTCTGGCTATTTTTGAGTAAAAATTACATTGTAGAAAAGGAAGGTGAAGAACATGGCAAAGATTTTACAGTATAATGATGAAGCACGGCGATCAATCTATCAGGGTGTAATTAAGTTATCAGATGCAGTGAAGGTAACACTTGGTCCCCGTGGTAGAAATGTTGTTATTGACAAGAAGTTTGGCTCGCCAACTATTACTAAAGACGGTGTCACAGTAGCAAAAGAAATTGAGCTTGAAGACCCATTTGAAAATATGGGTGCTCAGCTTGTTAAGGAAGTTGCCACCAAGACCAATGATGTTGCCGGTGATGGAACAACCACTGCAACCATTTTAGCTGCTGCTATCTATCATGAATCATTAAAAAATGTAACTGCTGGCGCAAATCCAATGAGCCTTAAACGTGGCATTGACAAAGCAGTTGAAGCAGCAGTAAAGTTTATTGGCGATACAGCACGTGAAATAAAAGACAAAAAAGAGATAGCTCAGGTAGCAGCTATTTCCGCTAACAATGATATGGAAATTGGGGAACTGATTGCTGAGGCAATGGATAAGGTTGGCAAAGACGGTGTTATCACTGTTGAAGAAGCCAAGTCCATTGAAACTCACCTGGAAGTTGTTGAAGGTATGCAGTTTGACCGCGGTTACATTTCTCCCTACATGGTAACCGATCCAGAAAATATGGAAGCAGTACTTGAGGATGCATTTATCCTCATCAACGAAAAGAAAATCTCAACTATGAAAGACCTGCTTCCAATCCTTGAAAAAGTTGCTCAGGCAGGAAGACCATTGCTCATCATTGCAGAAGATGTTGAAGGCGAAGCCCTGGCTACTATTGTTGTTAACACATTACGGAAGGTTATCCAGTGTGTTGCAGTGAAGGCCCCGGGTTTTGGCGATCGCAGAAAAGCAATGCTTGAGGATATTGCAATCCTCACCAAAGGTCAGGTGATTTCTGAGGATTTAGGCCTTAAGCTTGAAAATGCTACACTTGACATGCTGGGTCGTGCAAAAAAGGTTATTGTTGACAAAGAAAATACTACAATAATTGAAGGTGCTGGCAGCCAGGCTGATGTACAGGCACGTATCAAAGTTATTAAGAAACAAATTGAAGAAACCACATCAGACTATGACCGTGAAAAATTACAGGAGCGATTGGCTAAATTAGCTGGCGGTGTTGCAGTTATCAACGTTGGTGCAGCAACCGAAGTTGAATTGAAAGAAAAGAAAGCCCGAGTAGAGGATGCATTGTCAGCAACCCGTGCAGCAGTAGAAGAAGGTATAGTACCTGGTGGTGGTTTGACATTGCTGTATGCTCAGAAAGCCGTTGCTGAATTAGAAAAGAAACTGGAAGGTGATGAAAAGATAGGTGCACGAATTGTTGCAAAAGCTATGGAAGAGCCCATGAAGATGATTGCATTCAATGCAGGTGTGGAAGGGTCGGTTATTGTTGAAAAGGCAAAACAGGAAAAACAGGGTGTTGGATTCAATGCTGCAACAATGGAATGGGAAGACCTTATGAAAGCCGGTATTATTGACCCGGCAAAGGTTGTGCGTTCAGCATTACAGAATGCAGCATCGGTAGCTGGCATGCTGGCAACAACTGAAGTGCTTATCACCGAAAAGAAGGAAGAAGAAAAAGCAGGAATGCCTGGTGGAATGCCTCCAGGAGGAATGTACTAATAGACTAAAAACGGCGGGCATAAAACCCGCCGTTTTTTTATATATACCGTTTTACCCGATATGGAGGCAATTTCTGTGATTCATGATAAATTCTAATCATAATTTCTGCTAATATACCCAGCAATATAAACATTATTGCCAGTATAATGAGCATAACCGTTAAGAGCAATAAGGGATTGCGTATCATAGAATGGTGTAAAAACAATTTCATGGCAATAACTGTAATACCGCTTACAAAGCTACAGAATAGTAACACTAAACCAATACCACCAAATATATAGTTTGGCTTGGTGGAATATGAACCCATGAACTTAACAGTGGCCAGATCAATCAATACCTTAAACGTGCGCTTTATGCCATATTTTGATTTTCCAAATTTACGTGGATGGTGATGTACGGGCACCTCAACAATAGATGCGCCAATCCATGATGCATGAACCGGTATGAACCGGTGCATCTCACCATACAAATTGACCTGCCGTATTATTTCACCACGGTAGGCTTTGAGTGAACATCCTAAATCGTGCAGGTACACCCCGGTTACTTTTGCTATAAGCCAGTTAGCAATACGTGAAGGGATTTTCCGTGATATAAGTTTGTCCTGACGGTTTTTGCGCCAGCCGCTGACCACATCATAGCCTTCCTCAATCTTCTCTACCAGTAAGGGAATGTCACTGGCATCGTTCTGCAAATCGGAATCCATAAAGATGATAATATCACCTTTTGAATAATCAATACCTGCTGCCATGGCTGCTGTCTGGCCAAAATTTCGCCTGAACTGTACCACATGCACATGTTTGTCTTTTTTTGCAATAGATTCAAGAAGCTTGAAGGAATTATCAGTGCTGCCATCATCAACAAAAATTATCTCATAGGTGTATGATGTTTTTTTCATAGATTCAACAATATGCTGGTACTGTGGAACAATATTTTCTTCTTCATTGTAAACAGGCAATATAATTGAAAGATATGGTTTATTTGTACGGCGCGCTTTCATATTTGCTTCTCCAGAATGTAAAGTTAAATTTTTAGCCTGAATACTACTATAATGAACTATCGCAACAAAATTATTCTTTTGACAAGAAAATTATTATAAAAATAATGTGGTTTTTTAAGAGGCGATAGTAACTATGGACAAGTCAACAGTGATTGAAATAATACAGCAGAAGCTTGATAACCTTTTTGCCCGGATAGTGGAATTAAAGCAAAGTGGCAAAAAGATTATTTTTACCCAGTGCGACATTGTGCCATATGAAGTGTTTGCTGCACACGGATTTGTAGTGAGTAAATTACCGCTATGGGTAATGACAGCATTACGCAATCCCGAAAGCTTACTGTATAAAAAGGCAGTGGAGTATTGCTGCCTTGCCGATGTACTCATTGTACCACAGTATTGCAATATTATACCCCATGAGGTGTTACAGCAATTGGTGGTACATACCATCCCGCGTTATGAAGGCTTTGCTGAAGATGCAGCGATTAACCTTCACACAATACTGTATTCACTGTTGCAGCCTTTGGGAGTAGAGCAGGAATATCCCAATGACGATAATCTTCAGCAGGTAGTTTTGATATATGAAGAAATACGGAAAATAATGCGGGCGCTGACCACCATGTATGCAGGTGCATTTACACAAAGGGAACTGCAATTACTGTGTGATGCAGCATTTACTCTTGAACCAGAACAGAGCTTGCAGCTATTACAAAAACTTTACAATACAGTTCAATTATTTGAATCAGGTGATGAATCACGGAAAACAGCGCTCATCTATTTTGATTACAGGGACTGGGAGATACTTGATCAAATTCATCACTGTGGTGTAACTATTGCTGAGGATGACAGCTGTAATGGAAGGCGCCAGTTTGACATTTCATGCCATACGTCCTCACCTAATCTGTACTACGAACTGTTGTATGCTTACTCATTTAAATCATGGTGCCCTGGTATGCGCACGGTGCATGAACGCTGTGAGCTTATATACAAAGCGTTGCCCAACTATGATATAAAGCTTGTTATTTTTATACAGTCTTTTCTGAAGTCACGTAATGAGCACCTACAATATCTATATGAGCAGTGTTTATTGCAGGGTACGGATGCGGTAATACTAGGGGCAGATGCTATTGTAGAGCAGTTTACTCAGTATATTACCGCGTTAAAAGCCAGACATCATTTTGATATAACCGTTGACCTGTAAAATTTAGTGCAAAGCTTTCAGGTAATCAGCGGTAATACGAAATGCTTCCTGCAAAAATAAATCACTTTCAAGATCAATAAGCTTATCTTTTTTCCCTTTTTTAATTGAGCTTTCAAGGTCCTTCTTGCGCTGTTCAATACTGCTTTCATCTTTGAGATTGATTTCCTTTGACTGCAGTTTTTGCTTTAAATCTTTGATCTCCTGTAAAAGTTTTGCATACTGTGTATCATTTTGCAACCGATTGTCAGATTTAGCTTTCAGATGCGCAATCACATCAGCAGTAAGGTAGTTTCGGTATGGAGTATAAGCCGCGGGGGGAATCTGTTTCCACTGTAATGCATATTTAAGTTTATTTTCACCAATGTCCCATATTGTTGTGATATCGGGGACGGTGATATCAGGTTTTATCCCATTCAGTTGATTTGATGTACCGGAGGGCTGGTAAAAGATGGCATTGGTAATCTTGATGGCACCTTTTTTCTGGTACAGTTCCTTATATGATTGCACGGTTCCTTTACCAAAGGTTGCATCGGTGCCAATGATAAGTCCACGGCGGTAATCACGAATGGCCCCTGCAAATATCTCTGATGCACTGGCACTAAATTTATCAATGAGCACAACAAGTGGCCCGCTGTAGTATACTCCCGGGATTGGATCATCTAATGGCTGAATATTCCCGGAACTATCGTACACCTGCATAACCGGGCCAGCGTCAATAAAAATGCCGGCCAGTTTTAATGCCTCGCTCAATGCACCGCCAGGATTGCCTCGCAGGTCAACTACTATACATGCAACATTTTTCTTCATCAGGCTATTAATCTGCATGAGGGTATCAGCGGTTGAGCTTCTACCTTCTCCAAATCCCTGCTGCGACATATCCACATAGAATGAAGGTATTTTAATGTAGCCAATGGCAGGACCATTGTCAGGTTGAAACACTTCCGATTTTACAGCGCTGTCTTCTAAGTTAATTTCCTCACGCACAATGGGTACAATCATTCGCTTTTGTTCTTTGCTGTCAGGATTAATACGTATGATTGTAAGCTTGACCAGTGTGCCTTTTTTGCCACGTATCATCTTAACCACATCGCGCAGTTCCATGTCCACAACGTCCACAGGTTCATCATTGCCCTGTGCAACAGCAACAATACGGTCATTGGGTTGCAATTGGAGCTCTTTTGGAAGTTTGTCAGCCGCTCCGCCCGGGATAATGCGGTCAACAATGGTATAGCCATCTTCTGAGCGTAGTTGAACGCCAATGCCTTCAAGTTTTAGATTATTGGAAATCATGAAATCTTCATGTTCTTCCTGTGTCAGATAGTTGGTGTGAGGGTCAAGTGCCATGGAAAATGCGTTAAGGAAAACTGAAAACTGCTTTGCCTTATCAAAATCCTGAATACGCTTGTTGTTAAGGTAAAACTTACGTTTTAATTTTTCTTTTGCCTGGTCTTCGTTTAAGCTCTCTGAAGTTTGGTAGTTTAAAAGTTGTAGCTTGATATTTTTGCGCCATCGCTCTTTAAGTTCATTTTTGTCCTTTGCATAGGGTATTTTATCGCTATCTAAGTTGATGGTTTCATCTTCGGTGAAAGTGTAGTGCTGCATGAGTAATCCATCAATAATATGATTAACTTCATCAACACGCTTTTTGTATGTTCCAAAAATATCATCAAGAAACGCAAAATCTTCTTTTTTGGCTAAATCATCAATTAAGGTATCATACCGTTTGGTAAATCCATCAACATCGCTTTTGTAAAAATAATATTTGCCGGGGTCAATGGCTGAAAGAAGGTTGTTCAATGTACGCTGTGAGATGGTATCATCAAATTCATGGTACAGTACGTGTTCGTTTAAAAAGGTGCTGATAATATAATGAATATCGTTAGGATTAAGGACAACTGATTTTTTATAGCAGCCAAAAAACAGTATAAAAACTAATACATACAGTACAAAGTGTTTTTTCATAATGGAACCTGTTCTTAATTATAAAGTTCAAAGTTTAAGTTTTAAGTTCAATTGTATAGGTTTTACATTTTAAGATAATTATTTAAACTAATATATATCGTGGGGTAATTTTAGTCAAATAATTATCAGTGCCATATCATATTTACGGATAATAATAAATCTACCAGTACCATGTAATATGCAGTATACGTCATTGCTCTGCTATTGAAGTATATACATGTGTATTAGTATTTTTTTAGTTGTTTGAATGTGGTAATAGTTACAATCCACATATAATAAATTAATTTGACATTATTGTGAGTATACAATCAATGTATTTGCTAATCCCATTTTTAACAGGAGTCACTCTATGGCAGTAAAAACCGTTAGTCAGTTAGTCCAGATGTTTGAACGGGGGGAAACCACATCGTTAGAAATAGTAACACAGTACCTCAAGGCAATTGATAAACACAAAGATGTAAATGCATATATTACTGTAACACATGACACAGCCTTACAGCAGGCAAAAGAATCAGACAGACGCCGAAAAGAAGGAAAGCCAAAATCAAAATTTGATGGCATTCCCATTGCAATTAAAGACAATATATGCACAAAAGGGGTACTGACTACCTGCGCTTCAGGAATTTTGCAAAATTTTATACCACCATATAATGCCACTGCGTATCAAAAGCTGCTTGATGCTGGATTTATTCTTTTAGGAAAAACCAATTTAGATGAATTTGCCATGGGCTCAACCACCGAAACATCGTTTTTTGGCCCAACCAAAAATCCTGTTGACACAACAAAGGTTCCCGGTGGTAGCAGTGGTGGTTCTGCAGCAGCAGTAGCAGCAGATATTGCGCCGGTAGCACTTGGTTCTGATACCGGCGGTTCCATACGCCAGCCGGCTTCTTTCTGTGGTGTGGTGGGAATAAAACCAACCTATGGACGGGTGTCACGATATGGGCTGGTGGCGTATGCATCGTCGCTTGATCAGATTGGTACCTTTGCCCACACAGTAAAAGATGCAGCCAGTGTGCTTGCAGTCATTGCAGGAGTGGATGTGCGTGATGCAACTTCTATTGATAAACCAGTGGATTTTAGTTCAGAAACTATCGCCGGGAATATTAAAGGATTGCGTATTGGGGTCCCTCAGGAATATTTTAACGGCGTAGATGCGGCGATAGTAACCGCAGTCAAAGATGTGTTAAAAAAATTAGAATCACAGGGAGCAGTCATAGAAGAGATTTCGTTGCAATACACTGACTATGCTGTTCCCATTTACTATCTCATAGCAACTGCTGAGGCTTCTTCAAATTTAGCACGGTATGACGGTGTGCGCTACGGCTATCGCTCAAAAAATATACAGAAGCTCAAAGACCTGTACGTTAAGACGCGCCAGGAAGGTTTTGGCAAAGAGGTCAAGCGACGAATTATCTTAGGGACATTTGCCTTAAGTTCGGGCTACTATGACGCCTACTATCTTAAGGCATTGAAAGGCAGGCGCCTTATCATAGATGATTTTACCAAAGCATTCAGTCAGTGCGACTGCATTGTTGCCCCGGTGACAACCACAACAGCATTTGGCATTGGCGAAAAGATTTCTGATCCGCTGTCACTATATATGGCGGACATACTTACCATACAGGCTAACTTAGCAGGTATACCTGCGATGTCGGTGCCTGTTGCAAAGGATGCACAAGGCCTTCCTATAGGTGTGCAGATTATGGCAAAACATTTCAATGAAAAGGTAATGTGTAATGTGGCACAGGCTATTGAGGATTGTATTACACTGTAGTGTAGTTTTTTATTTTGGCGCCTGTGGTTACCAGTATGAAACAATACGATGTGTGAGGACTGTAACAGTACCACATAACGATAGTCAGGCAATATCCGTGCAGGTAAATTTTACTGCCTATGTTGCATACATACACAATAACAGTGACAGTGCGCGTGCCAACAATGACGCTGTTAGCCATTTATTACAAGGTGATGTGGAAGGTGCTCTGACGCTGTTACAAACTACGCTTTCTACCAGTGAGCCAGCGGTACTTAATAATTATGGTGTGGCGCTTATCCTTCAAGGTGACTTTGATAAAGGCTATGAGTATATTTATAAAGCGGCAGTATTACAGCCGCAAGATCCATATTTTAGGAAAAATTACCTGTACCTGCATGAACTTAAAAAATAAATGCATATTAATTTTTTGGGCGATAGTATTTGCAACCGGTTGCCTGCATGAGCCGGTAGATGAGGAATATTACAATGATCTTGCAAAGGTCAAAGGTGGCCAAAAACCCACACCGCCAGTGAATTTATCAATGTCAATAGCTAACCATATAATAACACTTCAATTTGAGACGGATACTGGTGCAACGTATGATCCAGATACAGGAACAAATGAAAATCTGTATTATTTGGTGTATATATCAGGAACAGATCCTGCAAATTTTTCTGACCCAACGTTATATTATGATGTGCGCTATTATGTTGGTTATGTTGCCGAAACTGATTTTGAACCTGGTCTTGATCCAAAGGTTGTTACTATACAAATTTCCTCTTCATATCATGGACCGGTGTATCTGTGGATGACATCCCATGATGGTGGCAGGGAAAGTGATCATACGGAAGTACTAAATGATGTAATTCCATAACATCCTATTATGTGTAGTGGCGCTCACTATGGGTAATACCATAGTGCAGTATACCAGCGATGATTGTTAATTAGCAATGGATTGATACTATGAACTATCGCACAGTATTATTAATTATTTTTTTTATTTTTTATGTACATGCATCATTTGCTGAGCAACCGTTTACTTTTGTAAAAACGGATGAGCCACTCTCTTTATGGAAAGCACTGGCATATGATGTAATTCCAGGCGGTGGCCATATCTATACGGGACACTATGAATATGCTGCGGTGTTTGCTGGGTTAAAAATTTCAGGTGTGTATGCCATGTATTACTATTACAATTACTGGCACTATCGTGGCTCACTGTATCGTTCGGCTAAAAGGGCAAATGAAATAATTGATCCAGAACATGATTTGCTTTTTAAGGATCCGGAAGGTGGCTATAAAACAGTAAAAGAATTTGGGTATGCTTATGACAGGGCAGCCCATTATTTTACCTTGAGTATTATAGCAAATGCTGCTATATATATTACATCGTGGCTTTTTACGTGGTATCATGTTCAGGAGTTAAATGAAAGCAGGCAGCCAACATACATAGGCTTTAATAAGTTTTCTTTCACAACTGATGAAAATGGAACACTGTGGGCTGCTTGTACCATGAGGTGGTAAATGCTCGTTGATAGCTTTGGCAGAACTATAGATTATGTGCGTATTTCTGTAACGGACCATTGCAACTTGCGATGTATGTATTGTATGCCTTCAGATATCAAATGGTTACCGCATGAGGAGATTTTGCGTAATGAAGAGATAGTGCAGCTTGTTGATATATTTGTTTCACTTGGGATTAAAAAGGTGCGTTTTACAGGTGGTGAGCCGCTGCTTAGAAAAGGCTTTTTTGATATTGTAAAACAGGTACGTAGCAATCACAAAGATTTAGAAATATGTATAACTACTAATGGTATATTACTTGAACAATATGTTGATAAAATTCAAGAATTCAACATTCAAAAGGTTAATGTGAGTCTTGATTCTCTTAATCCTGATACATTTACAAAAATTACTGGTGTAAATGCTATAAACAAAGTTATACATGGCATACAAAAAATAACAGCGTTAGAGGGAGTTGAATGTAAAATCAATTCTGTAATAATGGAATCAACGCTTAATGAACTGGAAGAACTACTGCGTTTTGCAACTAAAATTCATGCAATTCGCTTTATTGAACGCATGCCGTTAAGTGATAACCCGGTACCATTTGTCAGTGCGGATACTTTAATTAAAAAATTGGAATTGTTAGGAACCTTGCAGCGTAAGACAAAAAGCGATACACATGTTGCTGCAATGTACAGATTTTTGCCCCGCTGGGATAAAAGTGCAGTCATCAATATTGGGATTATACCTGCAGTGTCACACAGGTTTTGTGGGAAATGCAATCGCTTGCGGGTAACAGCGGATGGTATGCTCAGGGCCTGCCTGCATGATACAACTGAATATAATTTAAAAAAGATACTCAGGGGACAATTGAATACTACTATTACTGAAGTTATAGCCAATGCCGTATTGCATAAAAAAGAAGGACATTCATTAATGCAATGTGATGATACTGCGTTCAATTGTTCAGGCATGGCAATGCATTCTATGTCAAAAATTGGTGGATAAAAAAAAGCCGCTCATAAGCGGCTTTTATTTTTGCGGGGTGTACGAGACTTGAACTCGCGACCTCCTGCGTGACAGGCAGGCACTCTAACCAAGCTGAGCTAACACCCCATTCAGTTAAAACTATACTACAATTGGTTAATCACGTCAACATCTGTCAATAAAAAAAATCACATTTTTTTATTATCACAAAAAAAAATTGCTAATTATTCCTAAATGTGGAAATTTGAATAAAATATAAAATAGTGTACACCCCCACCGCCTTCGGCGGCGGGGGTGTACACTATATTCATTATGAAATTTTTTAAGGAATTATTGCTGAAAAAAAAATATAAAAAACGCTTTTATTTTTTTATTATGTATGATGGCTATATTTTCTGGGTCTTTATTTTGATGAATAAAAGGTTGTGAAATGAGCTTAACAATTTTTGATGATATTTATAATGAAATACGTAAACGTAATGCTGCCGGTGGATTTAAAGGTGTACCGTATTCGGATGAATTTGTAAAGTATGTTGCGGGTTATTATGGCCTTTCAATAGATCTTATAAAACGAATAATTCAGATATTAATAAATTCCCATAAGATATTTTCGATTGAAATAATTGCAGAAGATAAAGTAAGAGATATTGCTCGTGTGGAGGGATATGTTGTTGCAGATCTTGTGATAATACGAAAATTAAAATCATTTTATCAAAGTGAACTTATTATACAGTATGAAAACGAATTCCATAAACGGCTCATGGTGCATCAGATAGTTAAGGAAATATTTCCAATGCTGCGTAACCTCAATAATACTGATATTGGCAAGGTTGCCAATCTGTCTATAATGCTTGAAGAGCTTGAACGGTATATGGAAAAGCATTATGATGAATTTACCGAAGAGTGGAAGGCCAAACGTTTAGCCTACGAGATAAGCATTTCCAATATTGATTTGCAGTTAGAAAGAAAACAATCCCAGAAAGGAAAAGATGATAGTCAAGGCCTCTCATCAGTTAAAGACAGAAGAAAAAAGAGAGTTGTAGATGCGCCTCAGTATAAAGAATTTATTGATAAAAGCAAAAGTTATCCATTAGAAAGGATTTTTCAGATATATGGCATAGAATTTTTTTTACGGGTACAGCTTCGTAATTATAAGTTTGATTATTTAAAAGAGCTTGTACAGGCCAAGAAAATAAAACGTAGGTCAGATTTATTGTTACTTAAAAATATGCTCAATGCAGTTATCCATAATAGAGATAAAGACCAACAACTGGTGCAATATGAAGATGCCATATATTCGCTCATGCAGGTTGTAAATCATCATCTATTTGTTGAAAGGGAATGACTCAAGACAGTATTTATTTTAGGTTATAGAGCCAATACTAATCCTTTGACATTTTATTTTTCTGTTCGGTTCCTTCCAAATTTTTTTGCCCGATATAACTTTTTATCAGCTTTATCAATTATATCGTCCCAGTGTTTACCAAGATTTGGATATTCGATTGTACAACCTATACTTACTGATACAAATTTTGATGATGTGGTGATTGCAGCTGGCAATTTCAGGTCCAATATTTTTTTTCTGATTCGCTCTGCAATTCTGTAGGCGCCTATAATTTCGGTTTCGGGGAGTATAACAATAAATTCTTCACCTCCATACCGTGCACACATATCTGCTGGTCTATGAATACAACTTTTAATAGTTTCTGCAACTTTTTTTAGCACCATATCACCAATGATATGGCCAAATTTATCATTATATTTTTTAAAATAATCAATATCTATCATTAAAATTGAAAGTGGTGTTTGATTACGGATTGCTCTATGCCACTCTGTATGAAGATATTCTTCAAATCTCCTTCTGTTGGGTAATTCAGTGAGTGGGTCAATGTATGCAAGATTTTGGAATGTTGCAGCAATATTTTCCAGTTTTATTTTTTCACTAAAAAGTTTTTCCAGTTTGCTGTAAAGCCTTGAATTTTGATGCGCCAGAATAAAAGACTGGAAGACTATAAATATAACAAACCCGTAGGGCACCATATAGGTGGTATGTATAAAATGAAGAAAGTGTAACATATCGTTTAAAATAGCTAAAGCAAATATGAAAAAAGCAGATAAGAAATAAATAGCATATGAGCGCTTATTTTTTACTGCTCGTATAAAAATAAATAATACTAAAAATCCATATATTAACATTATCACCAAAAATAATGATAACAGTTTTGCAAAATAAAACACGGGTGAAATAAAAATGAGAAGTGTATAAACAATTCCAATGATAAAAAAGCTTTTAAATAGTTTCTGGTTAATGTCGTCAGGGTATAAATTCTCAATGAAAAGCCCAAAAAATGTTAATCCTAATGACATTGTTAAATACGTAATCCTTACCAGTACATTCCATGGTAAATGAGGAAAAAGTACCATAATGTGGAATTCACCAAAAATAATAGATAATAAAGCCATTAAAAAGCTAAATATTCCAAAATAGAGCGATTGTTTGTCATATTTCTTGAATATATATAATGCCAAATGATACAGTGATATGATTAAAAGGGTACCAAAAATAAAAAACTTAATGATAAGACTATGAATATAATATTTTAAAATGGATTCTTTGGTGCCTATAAAAATTGAATTGGTTATACCCGCCTTGGAATAGTAATAGTTAGAAATGTGTAAGACAATGTCGATATAATCATTTATATTTTTGGGGATGTCAACTATTACCTGTTTCCATAATGGGATACTTTGGTAATGGTTATATCCTACTTTACCAACTGTAGTTAATAAGGTATTATTGATATAGAGTGAATATGAACTATCAATCTTTGGGATTAGTAATGAAAGTGAATTGGAGATATGTTTCCCAAGTAAAATTCTAATTCGATATGTTGCAAAACCCGATTCTGACAGTTTTTTACCATTGATTCTAACTCCAGCCCATGATGAAGGTACTGTAATATATTGTTTTGTTATGTTTTTTGATTGCTTAATAAAATTTTTGGGAAGATAAAACTTATCATAATAGAATTCCCATTCACCATCCAGTGCAATCGGGCCATTATCCCATTGATAATTTCTTAGGTCAAAGAATCCTTTTTTGGAGATTGCAGCACAATAGCTATTTTGTACTAGCAGAACTGGTATACATAATATAAATAATATTATACATAGTATTTTGCCTGGTAAAATATCGTAAAATTTATAGTTCATTGTTACATTCGTCTTATCATTAGATAAATTAATACTGTTAAGTCTAACGATTAATGCAAAAAAAATTATTGTGGATAATGATAAATAATTAGAGCCAAATAAATTTTAGCACAATAGGCAATAATCTTTGTCAACGACATCTTACATACTTTGTGCACATCCATCATAAACTCATACTCATTTTCATACAAATACAGATGCGCACATCCAAGCTTGATATTGTTTCCTATGCTGTAACCGTGAATAATTTTTTACTGGAATTCGTTTATATGACAGTACATAGTTTATGAAATTTATAATGAAAGTATGAAGCGATAGTTTTTGGGAATTGGCATATTTTTTTTAAAAGTTCTAAACGTTCTAACGTAATACAGGTAGTTGTTTCTATATTCATATGTACCCTCCAAAGTATTGTATTATTTTCTCACTATTTGATACATTAACAAGATTGAAAATTGAAATTGACAATTTATTTATGATAATGATAGAATTATTGATACATTGGAATTGAACTGAAAATAAAATGGAAATAGCGTAGATATGTCAAGTATCTCTTAAAAACGGTATAAAAATATCATAATATTTTTTAGGGTACATTTATGAAGACAATGTGGATATCATGTTTATTGCAACTGATAATAATATCAGGAACTATCGCTTTTGCGGATAACTCAATTATTCTTGATAAACCATTTGAAACCGTTGCTCTTGATATTGTAAAAGCTATGAAAAACAGAAAAACTGAGCGAAACTATACAAATCAAATAATTTCACAGCAGCATCTTTCAACACTATTATGGGCAGCATATGGAATAAACAGGCAGGATGGAAAGCATACGGTGCCCACTGCATATGGCAAGGATTATATAAAAATATATGTTATCTATAATGAAAAGTCATATAAATATATTCCTGAAAAAAATTTACTACAATTTATTCAAAGTAATGTTGCTACCAGTATGGCTTCAACACAAGGGTGGGTGGGTAAAAGTAGGTGTGTAGTTGTAATAGTTGCTGATGTGAATGCTTTCCCATTCTACGTTGGCGCAAAAGAAGAGAAGATCCGTTTGGCTAACTTAACAGCTGGATGTATAGCACAAAATGTGTATCTTATTTCTGCTGCATTGCATATTGGAACCTGTTTGGTGGCTGGGGTTAATGAAACGGGTTGCAGAAAAGCATTAAAATTAAATGATACAGATATTCCTTTGATTGTAATGCCTTTAGGATATTTAAACAGTAAATAGCATTGTGTATACAAAACGACACTATATTAAAAAATGAAAAAAAGCAATGGCATAATACATACTGAAAAAACAATCGTATTGACAACAAACATACTGGTTGCCATTTCCTTATCTAAATTAAATAATATGGATGTAATAACAGAATAAATTGCTGCAGGCATAAAAGATTGTAGTTGCACTACGATTTTGATGTCATGTGATAGTTGTGGTAACAATAGTAAAAAATACATGACTAGTGGCACAATAATAAATTTTATTGAAGCAAGCATTATATGTGCTTTCCAGAAGCCCTTGATATCCTTGAATTTAAAATAGATGCCCATTGAAAAATAATAAATGGTTAACGAGAGTGCAAGCATGACATCAAGGGGTATAGTAATGTGGGGACGTTTGATGTCAAAATAATGAAGAAGAAGTGCTGCAAATACTGCATACAGTGGCATATTCTGAGGTGTAAGAATATAGCTCATCAGGGAAAATGGAGTGCGGATGCCAACATGTCGTGCATATGAAAATATAACCATTATCACATAGGGCATAAAGTAAATAATAAAGATAAATGACAGTGCAAGGCCCTTTTCCCCTAAAAACAGATAGCACAAAAACCCACCCATGGTAAAACCATGGTTTGCAAGGGATGAGCTGATTATAAAAGTATGTTTTTGTATACCTTTAAATTGAGCCAGGGTACTTGCCACTATGCCAGCTACAAGCCCAATACCAACCAGAACAACACCTGCAAGGGGTAGCACAATAAGGTCAAAAGTCAGGTCAAGGCCCCATATTGTCCACAGTACAATAAAAGATTCCAGGCTTATAAGGTTTATGGTAATCAGACGTTTTGATAATGTTTGTACATCAAAATGTTTTTTACCTGTAAAATATGCTCCTGCAATAATAGGTATCCAGATGCATAGCTGAAATATGATAAATTTGGTTATAATAGAATTCATATTGCCAATAGTCATTTCTTGATAATTTTAAGTCAACACAACTGCTTTTTATTGTATATAATACCATTCTTTGATGTACAGTTTAATTCAATTGCGAGATATATTTGAATACCGTCAAATCAAATATGTTTTTCTACTTTGCACATATATGATATCTTTCGTTACGAGCCAACAGGAACGAATAAGCTAAATTCGTTAGCACATAATTCTTTAGATATTGTATCACTTTAAGATGACATTTTTTAAGAATCGAATACTTTATATCCCTTACGGTAGTATTTTTTCCAAAGTGTTATATGGCACTAAATGTTATTCCTGAGGTAAAAATCCCTGCAGACAACCGCGTGGATATAGCTAAAAAAATGTTATATAAAATTACAATTCAACCGATTGTTTATATAAGGTCAGCTAACCTGTTCAAGGAGGGACAGGTGACCAAGAAAAGGGGTAACGATATGAAACGTCTCATGAACAAGGAGGATCGTGAGATAAAGAAGAAAATTGTTAAAGAAGTATCACCAAAAATCCTGGAATATCGGAAGAAAATATCCGATGAGGCATATTTAGAACATGCCATTAACCGAATTGCAACGGATTTATCACATTATCTCACGAAGTAGTATTGTAGGTTAGCTGATGTATCAGCTGGTATCGGTCTGCTACTTGCAGGCCGATACATTTTAATTTCAGGAACTATCGCATACCTTTTTTTTAAAGAAGGATTTGTAAAGCATGATCCCACGGGATTCATACAAGATTGTGGTTCAGAGTAAAAGGTTAACAGCAATATTCTGGGTGATATTCCTTGGACTTATTGCCGGTATTGCATATATTTACCGGTATTATTTCTGGCCGTTTTTGTTTGCCATCATATTTTATATTGGATTAAAGCCTCTCTATACCTGGATATTACAATATGTAAAAAGTAAAGTGCTTGCAAGCTTTGCAATGGTAGGGCTCATTATTGTTGCCATACTCATTCCTACGTTTATTCTGCTTATCAGCCTCAGTGATCAGGTTATGGAATTCTATAATTTTTTACAGTTACAATTTGATCCAAAAGTTTTCAAGCAATACATTATGCACAGCAAGCTTTTGAAAGAAACTCTGAAATACTTTAATATAACACAGGATGAGCTTTTTCAGCGCATTGTACGCTACATGCAGGATATGTCGTTGACACTTTTTTCTAACCTGACAGGGTTACTCACATTTTCAATACGGTTTTCCATAAACTTTTTCTTCATGTTACTCATACTCTTCTTTCTTTTCAAAGATAGTGAGCGATTTGAAAAAAGCATTTATACAATATTACCGTTCCCCAATGACATAGAGCGTGATATGGTTGATACTCTGAAAGTGGTGGTGCGAATTCTTTTAGCTGGCAATTTCATGATAATGATTTTACAGGGGTTGTTAGTGGGTATTGGATTTGTGATTGTGGGTCTTTCAACGCCGGTACTGTGGGGGAGTATTGCAGCTATTTTTTCACTTATACCCGTTATTGGCACAAGTTTTGTATGGTTACCAGCGTCATTATATTTACTGGCGATAGGTAGCCCCGTCAAAGCCCTGATTATAGCCCTGTGGTGTTTGGGATGGTATCTTTTGCTTGAAAACGTGTTGAAACCAGTGGTTTTTGGCGAAAAGCTAAAGTTTCATCCTCTCATACTATTCTTCCTGTTATTGGGAAGTTTACAGACATTTGGATTACCGGGAATAATTATTGGGCCAATTCTTTTAACCCTGTTCTTTTCATTCTGGGAGATGTACAAAATTTTAGATAGCTATACAGCAATAACAGATACTACTACCAAATCACAAAAAAAGAAAAAGTGATAACAATAGCTTATTCATTCCCTTCTTAAATACATCCTTCAACGTATCGTAAAAAACCAATAACTTATTTGACAAAATACTGTTTTGCGTATTATTCTTGACAACCTGTTATAGTGAATTGTTTTGTAAGTCCGTATTGTCATTCTATTTTCAGAGGAGTTTATGATGAACATGAACAAATACATTATTATGGCATTAATACTTATTACGGGCTGCACATCAATGAAGTTCTGGATTCCGTCATATTCTTTTGATGAAGTAATTGCAATAAAAGCTCAAATTGATGCAGCTGAAAACCCTGCTAAAGGATTTCTACTGTTAAAACAGCTAGAAAGAAAACGGGTGAAGATAAATAAGGCTATTGTAAAACAAATTGGTAATTCCATAAACATTGATTATACATTTAGTGTGATAGCAACTGTTGAACACAGCTTGGGGCCTATAGATTGCTATATCTATACAAGAAACTGGCGCAATGAAGAAGATTTTTCGTCAGTTGCCCGGTTAAAATTGGGTGATACAATATACGTTATTGGCCGTTTCAGCAGATTTTTAAAACTTCCAGGCAATAAATATGCTGTGGAGTTGGTAGAATCTAATATTTCTATAGCAAAATAACTATACTATACTGTTTGTAAGGAGATATATCTATGGAGTCGTATATTCAGGAGTTATTCGCAGAGCGGATAGGTGGTAGCCAATTTGGAAAAGTTGAAAAAATCTATAAATTTGAAAAAATTAAAATGGCTAAGCGTGAAGCTCTCAAGAATAATCCGGGGAAAGAGCTCATTGATTTAGGAGTTGGCGAACCTGATGAAAAAGCATTTGATATAGTAATTGAAACTCTTTGTAAGGAAGCCTACAAACATGAAAACCGGGGATATGCTGATAATGGCATTCCAGAATTTAAATATGCCGCAGCTAAATATTTAAAAGAAGTATTTGGTGTTGAGGGGATAGACCCTGAAACTGAGGTCAATCACTCAATAGGTTCAAAGCCCGCACTGGCCATGTTGCCTTCAGCATTTATTAATCCGGGTGACGTATGTTTGATGACTGTTCCCGGCTATCCTGTTTTTGGCACACATACAGAATGGTATGGCGGAAAAGTATATAATATACCACTGCTAAAACAAAATAATTTTTTGCCGGATTTAGATTCAATCCCTGCAGATATTGTAAAAAAAGCAAAAGTTCTTGTTATAAATTACCCCAATAACCCAACGGGAGCAGTAGCCACTGAAGATTTTTATAAAACAGTCATTGAATTTGCACTTAAAAATAAGATAGTAGTGGTACAGGATGCTGCGTATGCAGCATTGACCTATAATGGGAAGCCACTATCATTTTTAAGCATTCCCGGTGCAAAGGAAGTTGGGGTTGAAATACATTCACTATCAAAAGCTTTTAATATGACAGGCTGGCGAATGGCTTTTGTTGCGGGAAACCCTCTTGTAGTAAAAGCATTTGCAAATGTAAAGGATAACTATGATTCAGGACAATTCAAGGCCATTCAGAAAGCTGCAATAACTGCCTTAGAACATCCTGAGCTAACTGAAAAAATAAAAGAAAAGTATAAAAGAAGATTGTCATCACTTGTTACAACCTTACAGCGTTTGGGTTTTGATGCGTACATGCCAGGAGGTACATTCTATCTGTATGTGCAGGCACCAAAGAAAACAAAAAGTGGAATTGTTTTTGACAATGCAGAAAGTTTTTCGCAATATTTAATAAAAGAGTGCCTGATATCCTCTGTGCCATGGGATGATGTGGGTAGTTTTGTCCGCTTTTCAGCTACGTTTGAGGCAAAGGACCAGAATGATGAGCAGCGTATTTTAAAAGAGGTGGAAAGTAGATTAGGGGCACTTGCATTTGAATTTTAATGGGTGGTTATACCTATGACCAGAAAAACTCTTTTACTTATTGCAGGTGGTGTTGCAGTTATACTACTGGCAATTGGTATCTACCGGTTTTATTTTTTACCTGTTTCGTATCAGGATACCATAACCCAAGGTGTTACTTTTCCTGTAGCAATTTATAGGCTTGATAAAGGCTATCCGCTGATTGTAGCAGAAAACCGCGATGATGCAGTATTTGCATTAGGCATTGTTCATGCACAGGATAGGCTTGCGCAAATGGAGTTTTTACAAAGTCTTGCAACTGCTACAAGTGCTCAGAATGGTTTGTCTCAATACGAAAGAATAGACAGGCTGGTTAAAGCTGCAGGGTTGCCATTAAAAGCAAAGGCTTTATTGTCGGAACTATCGCCGCAGTACATACAGTCTTTGCAAAAGTATGTAGATGGTATTAATACCTATAAATTTAAAATGGGCCATGCCAGCAAAAATAAAACACAGTGGAATATTAACGATATTGTTTGTATTTCCCTTTTTTTAGAATTTTGTAATGCGTTTGTTACAAATAGTGAGCTTTTCTTTCCCATTGAGGATAAGGATTTTCCACTGTTTTATCGTGAATTAGCCAATAAAAAAATTGTCCATAGCTACAGAAAGCAGGATTATACTGTTGTCAAAGAGATAAAACAACTGCAACAGCTTATTGCGTCAATTTTTGGGCTATATGGATCCTATACAAGAGGGTATGCTGTTGCCATCCCCTCACGGATGATGTACTCTGATGCTGCTACATTGTGTTCAAGTTATGAGCACAGTGTTTCCCTATATCCTCTGATATATCCTGTGAATTTTCAGATTGGTGGCAAAGGTATTGAAGGGTATACGTTTGCAGGACTGCCGTATGTTGTTGCAGCAAAAACTGATACACTGCGCTATGCTTCATTCTCATTATTTGCTGACAGTCAGGTGTTTTGCAAATATCAAACACAAATACGCAATAATGTGCTATTCTATAATAGTGCCGTAGGGTATAAAGAATTACAATGTCAGCCTGATTCATCCCAGTGCATATCACGGTTTACCGATAGTGGCCCGGTTATATCTGATGCCTTTGAACATAATCTCAAAGATGCAATCGTAGCAATATCGTATGTATCACCTGCAAAAGGGTATATTGAATCAATGTTTGATATTGCATTTGCAAATTCAATACAAGATGCAATACAGATAGTTCAGAAATATAAAGGCCAGCCGCGTATATTTGTTATACAGGATAATACCAGAGCGTATCAAATTGTTGCCGGAAGTGCCATGCCAGATAATGAAGCTGTATTGGTAAGCCCAGAGAAGGCATTTCAGGCAAAAAATGCTCTTGATATATTTGAAATAAAACAATCTGACATGTGTATTGCTGGAAGTGAATTTGTTGAAAACCCATCACCCACTTTAAAGCGTGTTATGGTGTATACCAATACAGGGAGATTGTCCTCACTGTACCATGAACTGTCACACCACAATGAAATGCAGTATAAGGATATTGAAAAAATATTGTATAGCGTCACATACCCTGATGCTAAGGAATATCTGGTTATTATAAATAATTTGCTTGATAAGATGCCCATTACGTCTGCTAAGTTAGCAAAAGTTTATTTTAGGGATTGGGATTTAACCATGAAAAGCAATGAGGTGGCTCCCACGCTCTTTAATGCTATTATTGCTACAATGATACGGGAAACATTTGCAGATGAGTTACCTTATGCTGTAGAGAATATACTTACACACTATACGATTTTTGAACCGGAGTTTCAAAGGCTTTTTAAAGAAGATAAATCAATCTATTTTGATGATATAGCAACTCTGGAAAAGACAGAATCACGGGATATAATTTTTGACAGGGCATTTTTACATTCACTGAAACCTTTCAATTATACAATTGGCCCATATATTGATGAATGGAAGTGGGGCAAAGTCCACAGCGCAACAATACATCATCTTGATTCAGGTTCACTGGTTAAAAATGTAATGGTGAAGAAGAAAACAATAGCCTTTGATGGTTGTGATGCTACTATATACCGCTCGCTTTCTGAGCAAAAAAACTTCAGTGTTGATACTGTAACAGCATGTTGTTTCTATATGGATACCATAATTCACCGGGCTTCACTATCAACGAGCATAACTATCGATTCAGCTTCCCATTATTATCATGAGTTTATAGTTAAAGATTCATTTAATGATATTAATCTTAGTAAGAGGAATGAGCTTTTTTTGATAAAACCAGTGAAAGAAACCCAAAAACAGTAGTGTAACACAATTGGAGCTGATCGGATTCGAACCGACGGCCTCTAGAGTGCGATTCTAGCGCTCTCCCAACTGAGCTACAGCCCCATTGCATATGCTTTATTACAGTCAACCTAAGGGCACATTGGTATTTAAGTCAATTGATTTTTTTATAATAGGAAGTGATTAAGATTTACAGGATAATATCACAAAAAGGAATGTTACTATGCTGGATATTATTTTAGATGTTATTGCAAAGCTACTATCGCATATCATGAAGTTTATAAATTGGGCAGCTGATATTTTGATGCGATTGCTGGAATATTGTGTTGGAATTTTTCGGGAGTTGGAAATACAGGAAAAAATAATAATTTTGCTTTCAATTGTTTCAGTTATCATACCTATTTTGCCTATTGCACGGTTTTATATATTTGAAAGCTGGTATTATGTTAATAACCCACTGGCTGTCTATTTTATTGGTATTATTATAATAATGGTAATTTCATCCATAGTACAAAAACCCTGGTTATTAATAGCAAGGCTTATCATCATTGTTTACTATGGAGCGTGGATGGTATATCTACCTGTAGGTAATCTTATTACCAGGGCAAAGCCGTATGAATTAGCGTACGGGTACTATATCAATATTGTCATATCGGTTGTATATATTGGTTTATGTATATTTTCTCTTTTCAATATGCGAAGGTAGATGCCGTCAATTTTCAATATCATCAATTTTGGGCAAAGGTAAAACAGGAATTCCCTCGTCAATCAACTCTTTCATATCATCTTTTGATGCATTGCCATAGATATTGCGCTCTTCTTCAATACCATAGTATATTGCACGGGCAACCTCGGGGAACCTATCGCCAACATTTTCAAAATGATCTTTGATGTATGACTCAATCATACGGGCCATTTCAAAAAAGTTTGGTTGTTTTTTTTCAAGTACTGAGCTCTTTGCCTGAATGGAGCATCCGGTATAAAGTCTTTTTATTTCACGCGAATTGCACACCGGACATTCAACAAAGCCTGCCTTCATTTGATCATTAAAGGCACTGTAATCCTTAAAATATCCTTCAAATTTATGCCCGTTATTACATTCTAAGTCAAAACTAATCATGATATGGACTCTTTATCTACTTGTAGTATAGACATTCATTAATAATTGTAATAGTATGGCAAACATATTTCAAAAAAATTATACTATGTGCGATAGTTCATAGGATTGACTCAATAGTGAGAAAAATTTATAGCATAGAATATTCTATTGACTTATAAAAAAAATATATATATCATTACTATAGCTATAAATCCATTGGAGGTTCGCTGGTATGAAATATTATAGAAATATATTCCAGCGCTTTGTTGTTTCACTTATCATAGTTACTGGTATCATGGTTGTATCAAGCTTAATATATCATGGCTCAACTGATCTTAACCCAGGTTTGTTAAGAACAGTTGTTAAAGATATTTCTGGTTTTATAATGTTTGCTTCAATATGGTTTTTTGGTTTTGTTGGACCTCCTATAGCTTATTTCAGGGGTGCTTCTTTTTTGGAACGTTTTATTGTAGCGTTTGCAAATCCAGTTATCTGGCTTTTAAGGATGGCATCATCTGTTTCATGCCAGTTTTCCACTATTGAAATGATATATTTTTTCTTTTTACCCTGGACATTTGGGATAGTGTGTGTTACTTTATTTGAGTTATCAGTTTCTGAACTTATATGCCGGTTTATTGATTATAGAAAAGGAAATAGTTCGGTAAAGATTTTCCATCCTGCAATTGTTGTGCTTTTAATAGTTGGAATTGCAGGTATTTATTTTGGATTAATAAGAGGTCAAGAGTGGGCATATATGGTGGTTCACCATTATTCCGGACACTTTTTAAAGTGAAAAGCAGGTAAATATATGAACCGTAAAAAAGATTATGAAAATTCATGCTATATTACCCGGCGTACTGCCTTATCGTGGATGGCATCATCATTAGCTATGATTTCAGGTTTTACATATTTAAAAGAATTATATGCTCAATCAGCGACTAAAAAACCAAATATTATTTTTATCTTAACTGACGATCACCGGTATGACATGTTAGGCTGTCTTGGGCACCCATTTTTAAAAACACCAAATCTGGATTACCTGGCAAATAATGGGATACTTTTTAAGAATGCATTTGTTACTACTTCATTGTGCAGCCCTAGTAGAGCAAGTTTTTTAACAGGGCAATATGCATCACGGCATGGTGTTATAAATAATTTTTCACCATGGAAAGCTGAAAATGTAACATTTTTGGAACTGTTAAAAAAAGGTGGATATGACACAGCTTTTATTGGGAAATGGCATATGCCTGGAAAAGGTTTACCTCATTTACGGGGTGTTGATCTTTTTATTTCATTTACAAGAAAAGATGGGCAGGGTGATTATTATAATTGTCCCCTTTTTGTGAATTATAAACCAGTCTCCAATCATAAGGAATATATTACTGAAGAATTAACAGATTATGCTCTTGAATTCATTGCCCAACCAAGGGAAAATCCATTTTGTTTGTATCTATCGCATAAAGCAGTTCATCATGATTGGAAACCTCCTCGGCATCTTAAGGGATTATATAAAAATGAAAAAATTGATTTTCTGGCACCAGAATCAGATAAGTGGAACACATGGAGTGGAAATAACTGGCTGGAAGGGTCAATGGGTTCAATGCATGATATATACAGACGATACTGTGAATGCCTGGTGTCTGTTGATGAGCAAATTGGTCGAATTATTCAGCAATTAAATAAAATGGGTATCTTAGAAAATACGGTAATAGTATATGCTGGCGATAATGGGTATATGTGGGGCGAACATCGTCTTTATGCAAAACATTGGCCTTATGAGGAATCAATCAGGATACCGTTTATTTTTTTCTATCGCGGAATTGTTAAAAAACCTGGTAAAAGGGAGCAAATAATTTTGAATATTGATCTGGCACCAAGTTTATTACATTTAGCTGATATCAGCATTCCGGATTGGATGCAGGGTGAAAGTTTTATCCCAATTGTGAAAAGTCCGGTATCACCGGGAAGAAAATCCTTTATGTATGAACTTTTTAAAGATTTCCCTTTTGGAGGGAGGGTGCCCCCTAACAAGACTCTGCGTACAGAACGCTATAAGTACATAGAATGGCAGGCTTGTAGAGAACCTGAACTATATGATTTATTGGAAGATCCAAGAGAGATGAATAATATCATTGGTACTCAAAAAGCCAGGAAGATATTGCCCATGTTGAAGAAGGAATTAGCAGAAATAAAAATAAAATATGGTGTAATAGATTGAATTTTGTGAGGAATAAATACTGATATTTTTTATAATTTTTATTGACAATTATATAGTTAATTTTGTATGGTCACAATACGTTACTTCAAAAGAGTACATCCTGTTGACATTGAAGTGAGGATGTGTAGTAAATAAAAAAATTCTTTTATTTTAAAGAATTTTTTTTCAAAAAAGCTTGACAGTACAATAGTGTTTAACTATATGTACATATCGCTTAACGATAGAAGCTGACGTGTTCTTTTTAACCATCGTATAAAAAATTTCTTAAAGAAAGCTTTAAAAAAAATCGAAAAGTTTGTAAGAAAAACTTGACGAACTAAAATAAAGCGAGTATATTTAAAGAAAAGCTTTCAGAACACTTTAAGCAACTCTCCCACATGAGTGGGATTTTTTATCCAAAAACATGGTTCTTTGAAAACTGAGTAGTATCTCACGGGTGAATGGTTTCATCTTTGTAGAAAATAGGTTTTGAAACCTATAATAATTTAATTTTAGAATGTAAACTCTTTATTATATTCTATAATGGAGAGTTTGATTCTGGCTCAGAACGAACGCTGGCGGCGCGTCTTAAACATGCAAGTCGCACGGGATCCCTGATGCTTGCATTAGGGTGAGAGTGGCGAACGGGTGAGTAACACGTGGATAATCTACCCTCAGGTTGGGGATAACTCCGGGAAACTGGAGCTAATACCGAATAAGATGGTAGGAACGCAAGTTCCAGCCATTAAAGGTGGGGACCGCAAGGCCTATCGCCTGAGGATGAGTCCGCGGCCCATTAGCTAGTTGGTAGGGTAATGGCCTACCAAGGCTACGATGGGTAGCCGGCCTGAGAGGGTGAACGGCCACATTGGGACTGAGACACGGCCCAGACTCCTACGGGAGGCAGCAGTTAAGAATCTTGCGCAATGGGCGAAAGCCTGACGCAGCGACGCCGCGTGGAGGATGAAGGCCTTCGGGTCGTAAACTCCGGTAAGCAGGGAAGAATAAGTTATGGCTAATATCCATAGCGATGACGGTACCTGCCTAAAGCCCCGGCTAACTACGTGCCAGCAGCCGCGGTAATACGTATGGGGCTAGCGTTGTTCGGATTTATTGGGCGTAAAGGGCGTGTAGGCGGGGGACTAAGTCAGGTGTGAAATCCATGGGCTCAACCCATGAACTGCACTTGATACTGGTTCTCTTGAGTTTGGAAGAGGAGAGCGGAATTCCCGGTGTAGCGGTGAAATGCGTAGATATCGGGAGGAACACCAGTGGCGAAGGCGGCTCTCTGGTCCAAAACTGACGCTAAGGCGCGAAAGCGTGGGGAGCAAACAGGAT
>JBBFLA010000022.1:0-49871 GCA_037481795.1 Spirochaetota bacterium | reverse complement strand
ATAACAGTATTGGGCGATAGTTCTACGGATTGGGCTGTCCCTATGATACCACGAACCACTCCTTCGCCAAATCCTGTGCCTCGTGCTATCTCCTGCGCTACCACATATATCCGCATCACATTTGTTCCACCGGTTACACCCGCAAGAATCCCTGCTGTAATTACAATCAGATCGCCTTCATGAATAAGATTGTTTCCCCTGCCTATTGCTATTGCTTCATCAACCAGTTCGTTAATATCGTTGCACTGTTTTATGTGCAGTGGAATAACCCCATACGATAACGCTAACTGATTGACCACCCTGGGATTGGTAGTTACAGCTATAACCGGTATCTGCGGCTTGTACTTTGAAATCTTACGCGCAGTATATCCTGACTGTGTGGCAGTAAGGATGGAATCAGCACCCAAGGTTTTTGCTGATTCATGTGCTGAAAGTGCAATAGCATCCGTAATAGTGGATTTTGTATATATCTTTTTTTCTGCTATTGCTGCTTTATATATGAAAGTTTTTTCAGCATATTCGGCAATTCGTGCCATGGTCTGCACTGCTTCTACCGGATACTGCCCAAATGCTGTTTCCCCCGAAAGCATGAGTGCATCAGTTCCATCAAATACAGCATTGGCCACATCGGTTGCCTCTGCACGTGTTGGTATGGGATTACGTATCATAGAATCAAGCATCTGTGTTGCAGTAATCACCGGTATAGCCTGCTGGTTACATTTTTCAATAATCATCTTTTGTACTATCGGAACCTGCTCAATGGGGATTTCTATACCTAAGTCACCCCTGGCCACCATAATCCCCTGCGAAGAAGCTATAATTTCATCAATATTGGCAACCGCTTCATGCTTTTCAATCTTTGAAATGATAGGCAATGTCCCACCAAATTCTTCCATAATGCTTCTAAGCTGTATTACATCATGAGCACTGCGCACAAATGACAGGGCTATCATGTCAACATCCTGCTTTATAGCAAATTCTAAATCACGTATGTCCTTTTGTGTTATAGAACTGGTCTTTATTGAAGCATTGGGAAGATTAATCCCCTTGTTGTCTTTTAGCTCACCACCCCGTATGACGGTAGTATAGATATCGGTATTATCAACCTGGTCAACGCGCAGTTCAAGCAACCCATCATCAATCAGTATGGTCTGCCCTTTGTTTACTGATTCAGGAAGTTCTTTCAATGAAACGCTAACTGCCACCCCATTGCCCGGAACGCTTCGGGTGGTAAGTATAAACTGTTGCCCTGGTTCCAATATTACCTTTTCTTTCAAAGTGCCAATTCTAATTTTTGGCCCCTGAAGGTCAGCCAATATGCCAATGGGAACATTCAACTCTTTTGACACTTGGCGGATGATAGCAATGCGCTGTGCATGTAATTCCTGTGTAGAGTGCGACATATTGAGCCGCGCTACATTCATGCCAGCTTTGACAAGTTTAATAATCATTTCTTTTGTTTCACTTGTTGGCCCAATGGTACACACTATTTTAGTTTTACGCATATATTTACACCATTTGTTATTGAATTATGGAAATGGAATGCAATGTTTCTTTAGCTTACAGAATGGCATGCATGGCTTTCTTTTTCAAGATATTTTTAAAGACCATTTACACACCTTCTTTTGTCCAGACTATAAGTTTAATGGAAAATGTACACTTACCATTTGCCAATCACACCTGTGGTTTTATGCATAACCAATACCGTATGTTTTTTCCTCACGCAGAGTCCGCTGAGCGAACACAGAGTCTCATGAGACTTGGAAAATTTCTCTTTTCTATCCTTTTCTCAGCGTTCTCTGCGAGAAAATCTTTTTATTACTTTCTTCAGCCTATAAATGCCTTGCAATTTGTACCTATTGTCTTCACACTGTCAACACAGTTGTACATTAATATATTATTTTTATGAATAATCCTTTACTACATTTTCTGTGTATTCACTACACCACCATATCACCACAAGACAAAGAATATCTTTTTTCATTACTTTCAGATACCGAAAAACACAAGTGTAATTCATTGCAATCTGAGATCAAAAAGTCTGAATTTTTAATATCCAGGTGTTCATTGAAAGCATTAGGGAAACTTGCAGGCTTTGATATACTAAATTACAACACTACCACACGAACTGCTTCACACAACAATCAGAGATTCTATATATCGCTGTCACATACACATGGCGCTGTTGCAGTATCTTTGTTTCATACACCGCACGGCATTGATATTGAACCCTGCAGGCGTCATGTAGCGTATCGCAACACTATTATTAAGCGCTATTTTGCACCATGTGAGCAAAAATTTATTAATCACCTGCCATGGGGAAAAACAAGGCGCTTTTTACATGTATGGACTCTTAAAGAGGCAATTGCCAAATCACAAAAACTATCGCTTACACAGGCATTGCTGTATGATACATTTACAAATACCAACAAATTGCTTTTAACAAACTTTTTGGTAGGGAAGTTTATATGTGGTATTGCAGTGGGCGATAGTTACTGTAAAGCAGTCACCATCCGTATATATACTATGAAAGATAATGACCTTGCTGCATTTCTTGCTGGATGTGGGCGATACCGGATTCGAACCAGTGACCTCCTGCATGTGAGGCAGGCGCTCTAACCTGCTGAGCTAATCGCCCTTTTTGTTTATACTAACAACTTGATAGCTAAAATATGTTTTGTCAAGAATATTTGGTAGTGAATGTGACTCAAACCTACGAAAGCTTTTATTGATTTTTCCCACACTTTTTTTAATGTTTCTTTGCCATATATTTCGCAGGCTATATATCATCAACATCACCGTATTTCATCACATGCTCTAAAAGTATATCATCGGTTAAATCTGTTACATGGTTATTATTATACGACCACAATAATCCGCGCTTCTTTAGATTATTGCACAGCTTTTGTTTTTTTTTCCAGCATATTCAAGGTTACCTATTTCTCATTAATGTATAACACATACATTGCAATCTAAATTATATATTACTATTGTACTATACTATAAAAGAATATCAAGACAAAATATCAAATAATACTATGAGAATACTATTAATATAGATATAGTTATAATCTTTTTTTTAAAATATTCTTGATTTTATTACGTATGCGTATTATTTGTATACGTAATAGCATATTGTAAAAGGATTGCTATGGAATCACTCCATCCAAATGATTGCCTGTACTACCTTATAACCCGCGTATCGATAGGGCTGACGTCACTATTAAAAAAACGTCTGGTTGAATCAGGATATGATTTTGTTAAACCGGCATATATTGGTATTCTTTTATGGTTATGGATAGATGATGGCATGGGAACCATGCTTGGAAAATTTGGGAAAGATGAAGGCATTAAGATTAATGATCTAGGAAAACTTGCAGGATTGGAACCTTCCAGCATGACAGGCCTTATTGACCGCATGGAAAAGGATGGCCTTGTTATTCGAGTTAATGACCCCAAAGACCGCAGAGCCACCAACATTCAGCTTACCCAAAAAGGCATAGATGTTAGGAAACCCATCCTTACCATAATGGATACTGTTATAAAAGAAATAATTGCCACTATCCCAAAAAAACAGGAAAACATTGCAATGGATGTATTACAAAAAATTTTAACAACAATCAATACCCTGGAGTAATGTTAATATTATACGGAGGTTACTGCATGTTCCCCTCAATAAAACCTTTAATCTTGAAATTATTTTTTAATTCAATCCCCTTTTATAGAAGAACCGGCGGAAGGGTAATCTACATATCCCCTGACGAAACAGAGGTGCATATAAAGCTGCCGCATAAATGGAACACAAAAAATTTTGTTGGCACCATTTATGGAGGACATATCTACAGTGCAATTGATGGTGTACACTTTACCTTATTTTTAAGGAAATTTAAAAACAAATACATACTGTGGGACAAGTCATCAACTATTCGCTTCATTAAACCAGCACGTACATCCCTTATTGCAAAAATAAAGATTCCTGATAATGAGTTTGATACAATACAGCATGAACTACACCACAAAGAATCAATTGAAAGAACGTACACCATAGAGTGGAAGGATATCGCTGGCAATACAGTTGCACATATTGAAAAAGTATTGTACTTTAAAAATAAAAAAACTTTATAAACTTAAGAGTCAGGATTGCAATCTATTCTCTATTTAAACTTTAGTGATGCCAGCTGTAAGCTAAAATCCCATAGTTTTTCACGCACTGAGGTTTCCATAGCATTTTTTGCATACGGTTTCTGAATGAACCTTTCAAAATATTTTCCATTAATATTTTCAACCTCTGTACTTGTAGCAAGCCAGACAGGTGCCTGAGCACCATACTCAGGTTCTGCAAAAGTGCGTTTGAACAATCGCAGCAATGAGCCCCATACACCAGAGCTATCGCCTAAATTTGTCCGTATAACGCCTGGATGTACTGCATTTATTGTTACGCCACTATTTTCAATTAATTGTGAAAACTTCTGTGTAAAATAGATATTGCATAACTTTGTATTCATATACGTTGAAAACCTTCCAAAATCTTCCCCATAAGGGGTTTTTTCAACATCGACCCTGCCAAAAACATACAACCCTGCATTGACATTGACTATTCGTGATGGTTTATTTTTTTTAAGCTGCTTAAACAGCATTATACTCAGAATAAGTGGTGCCATGTGATTTACCATAAAAGCCATCTCAAGCCCATCAGGATTTATCTCAAGCTTCTGTGGCCATATTCCAGCGTTATTGATTAACACCGAAACATCCGGGAATTGATGTATTATTTTTTCAGCTATTGTTTTTACTGAATTTATAGATCCAAGATCACCAACAATAAGCTTAACTCTATTGTTGCCTGACACATGTTTTATTTCATCAAGTGCTTTCCTGCCTTTGTCAGGGTTGCGTGAAATTATTACTACCTGATGTTTCTGACCTGCTAGTAAAACAGCAATTGCTTTACCAATTCCAGCGTTGCCACCGGTAACAACTATTGTTTTTGATTTCATGGTTAATTATTAGATAAATTATTACAGTAATGTCAAGAATTTCACATAAATAAAATCATAACAATATACTTATAAAGCTGAAAACTAAAAGGCTGATGAGCAATTCCTGATTTGATTTACCATAAATAAATTGACTATTGTTATGATATTATTAAAATCAGGTAAAGATTTTTAATAATATTCAGATCTCGATGCAATAGAGGGAAAAATTTCACTTATAGATTCTTCATGATCCTAATAAAATTGGGAATCCTTCATAAGGTCATTGTAATATAAATCTTATTTAAGAGGAATAATACCATGCCTTCACCCACACAACTTTCAAACAAAGAAAAATATTCTTTTGCTATAGCTGGATTTGGACAAAATATGGTCATCACATTTACAGTAACCTTCATGCTGGTGTATCTGTATGAAGCAGTTGGTTTTAGCTTATCAGGCATTGCTGCACTCACTGCAATTATAACCGGAGCCAAGATATGGGATGCTATTAATGATTTTATCATGGGCATGATTGTTGACCATACTCGTACCCGATGGGGCAAATTGCGACCGTATATTTTATTCACTTCTTTCCCCATTGCGCTACTGACAATTTTGCTTTTTTCTATTCCCCAAACTACAGAAACATATAAACTAATCTATTTTGGTATTGTCTATGTTTTATGGGGGATGATATACACCATTGCTGATGTTCCCTACTGGGGACTGGCAGGTTCTATTACTGTTACCATACCTGACCGGGTAAGCCTTATTGCCCTTGCGCGGACATTGCAGGCCATAGCATTAGCAATCACAATTATTGCAAGCCCGCTTTTGGCGCATTGGTTAAGCTTTGCTGAAAAAACTACTGCTGCAGGCTGGACACACACTGCTATCATTATATCAGTACTTGGTATGGGACTTTTTACTTTAGCATTTTTTAACACAGAAGAAAAGGTACCCCTTCCACAGCAAAAGCAAACCATAAAGCAAATGATTAGAGCCATAGTTACCAATAAACCGTTCCTCTTAGTATTGATTGGCAGTGCATTAAATTTTGGACGTAGTATTGTCCAGGTTGGCGGTGCTGTGGTGGCGGCGATAGTATTTGGGGATGAAAAGATATTTACCCTGCTTGGCGGCGCACTTATTGCTGCAATAATTATATCAAACCTCATTACTCCATTTGTTTTACAATATATGTCAAAAAAAACTTTAATGATAGCTTCCAGTATTGTTGCAGCGTTAGTGTATGTAACAATGTACTATATTGGCTATAGCAACCTGTGGATTTTTATTTTTATGCTGTTTGTTTCAGGTTTTTTTACTGGATTTTTTATTGTGGTACAAACAGCCATGATAGCTGACTGCGTTGATTACTATGAATATAAAACTGGTGAGCGCAATGAAGGAGTAAGCTTTGCAGGGCTTACATTTATATCAAAGCTTATGGGTGCACTTGCAACAATGGCATTTGGTATGGTGGTAGTGGCTATTGGCTATTCAAAAGGTGTGGTTGTTACACCTGAAATTCAAAACGGCGCTTTCTTCTCAATAACTATCTTGCCAGCAATAAGTTGCCTCATTGGCACCATGCCGTTTATTTTTTATCCTTTAACTGATCAAAAACTTGAAGGCATACTCAAAACACTGGTTGAACGAAGAGCTGCAATAACAACATAACTTTATTGTATTTCAAGTGAACAAAGTTAATTTACTATAACCTGAACAAAAGTGTTTTAATTTCAAATCCCGTAAAATGCACAGTATTCCCTTCTATTTTTCTGACAATAGTTTCAAGTAAATTGGCTTCATACGCCTCTTTATATGTAAAGCCAGTATTAAATATTGTAGATATATCATTACCAAAACATTCATACATCCTGATAACAATAGCATCTTCATTTTCAGCTTTCTTAATGGTTTCAACTACAATTCCCTTATTATTCACAATAATTATTGGTTTTATTTCCACCTGTTTTTTTACTACAATTGGTGGATAATTGAAGTGATAACCCAGCGGTATGGTTTCAGCATCTTTCAGTCTTCCCTTATGCGGATACAGGGCATATCTGAATGTGTGCCTGCCTCTATCTGCTTTAGGGTCGGGATATACAGGCGAGCGCAACAAATTCAGGCTGATAATGCCATCCTTAACCCTGTGCCCATATTTGCAATCATTGATTAATGACACTCCATAATCATTATCTGAGACATCAACCCATTTATGCGCACAAATTTCAAATTGTGCTTTCTCAATTGATGTAGTATTTTTGGTGCTTCGAGCAATATTACTAAACTGAATATCACAGGTAACGGTATGGCTGTACACTGATGGGGCAAAATCAGCTCTCAGCATCTTAAACGTTTCATGGTAATCACACTCAGTAGAAAATTCAATATAAGGCCTTCCCTCATACAGAATAATATCCTGAGTAAGGCTTGTCCTGCCATGCCGATAGTAATTTCGCCTGAAAACTTTGGGACCATCAGTATGTGTTTCATAATCTACAAGCTTCAGTTCTGTTTTTCTTTTTTTGAGATAGTTACTGTCTATATCCCAGGCATTGTAAAATCTGAATCTGTCAGTGTACAGCACAAGTTTATTAAGATAATCTTTGCAAATCTCTTTTCTATGTATTTTATCAAATACAGAAATGATATGACCTTCTTTTGCAAATTCAACTCGCAACAGTTCATTTTCAATGTAATTATCGCCACCTGTGACCGTTAAATGGATATCAACAGGTTTCATGCGTGCACTCGAATATCCTTCCATCTGGCACCAATACCATGAACTATCGCCCTTACTGTATTCTGTACGGGCAAATGGTGTAGTATTGATACACGTTATGCCATCATCAGCTTGTGAGAGATAATCAAGCAGGTTGGTCATCATTGTGTGCAATTGTTGCTCAATAATCTTGTAGCGTTCTATGCTCTCATCATACACCCTTTTAACACTTGAGCCAGGCAGAATGTCATGGAATTGATACAACAACACTTCTTTCCACACATCCTCAAAAAATTTATGAGGATACGCAAATCCTTTAAGGTAGGCACATGTTGCAACAAACTCGCAATTATGAAGCATGCCCTCTAACAAGCGGTTATAATACTTACTGCGTGCCTGAGTAGTATAGGTACCCTGATGTTTTTCCAAGTATAGTTCACCATGGTAGGCATGCAGCTTATGTTTATCAGCATCCAGCCGTTTAAAATAATCTATAGATTTGCCAAACTGCACCTTTGGCAACCATTGCAGTTTTTGCTGCCGCTTGATTAGCTCAATATGTGTTTGAGTGGGGCCACCGCCGCCATCGCCGTTGCCATAAATCATAAGAGCACTATCTAATATATCTTTTTCTTTGAAATTTTCTATTACAACTTTTGCACACAGCGGTGTTGCCCCACTTGTGTAGTCACCTTCGGGTGGCATGTGAGCTATTACACTGCTGCCATCAATGCCAACCCAAGTAAATGTTGTGTAAGGAAATTTATTGATTTCATTCCATGCAAGCTTGATGGTGCAGAAATAGTCAATACCTGATTTTTTCAATATCTGTGGAAGATTACCGTTAAATCCAAATGCATCAGGAAGCCAGCAGGTTATTACATCACAATTGAATTCTTCTTTAAAAAACTTTTTCCCGTAGTAAATCTGACGCACAAGTGATTCACCACAGGGAAGATTAGTGTCACACTCAACCCACATACCACCCTGCAATTCAATTGCACCAGCATTTACTGCTTTTTTTATTGAATCATAAAGTTTAGGCTGATTTTGCTTTATCCATTCAAACATCTGCGGCTGGCTTGCACCAAACACACATTCAGGGTATTGCATGCTATTCTGAAGTGCATTGGTAAGTGTACGCACAGCTTTACGCTTTGATTCTCTCACTGGCCACAGCCACGCTAAATCCAGATGCCCCTGACCCACTGCAGTAAGGAATAGTTCATGGGGCTTATGTTCAAGAGCATACATCTCTGAAATAATTTTCTTAGCTTCGGCAACATGCTGCGGTAAATAATTTTTTGTTGCAGCATAGGATGTATCAAGCAACAGCTTGATGCTTTTTTTTCTATGCTTATCATCACAGGCACAATAGGCAAATACAAGCGTCAGGTAGTCAAAATAAAAATCTTGAACATCATCACGACAAAGTGCAAGAAATGCATACTTAAAACGGGCACTCCCAAATGGCTGAATTATCTTCCCATTAAATCCAGCATCAATCCATACATCAATCGTCCCGCTTTGTTTTGCTTGTTCATCAACTTCAACCACACGCATATCCCAGGTTGGCTGCAGGTAATCCATAAATGTAATCCGGCTGTTGATTGCACTTACTGGCTCACCATATACATTGATTACCAGCCCTTCTCCACCGATATCAACACAACACACAATATGGGATTGCCTGTACTGCTGTGGAATTTTGCCTTTAAAATGAAACCAGGCGCAGGTATATGCTTTCCCCCACTTATAGCCAGGTTTTATGTTGCTAAAGCGTATATGATTGATCTTTTCAAATGGAATTGGCTCATCACTGGTAGCAAGGAACACATCAAGATCTACAATTTTCTGATAGATGTGCTTTTGGATAGCATGTAACCTGTGTACCAAAAGTGGATATTGATATATGCCCCATTCAGCTTTCATTAAAGTTAAACATTAGTGATTTCAGATTCCAGTCCTCGGGCAAGTTTCAATAATTCAACAGCATTTTCAGATAATTTAATTGAGCCTGCTGCATTACTCTGTGCAGTATCATTGACTGCTGCAATAGACTTAGCTATTTCAGTGGCAGCTGTCTTTTGCTCTTCTATTGCAGCAAGAATGCTATCAGAAAAATTCTTTAAGGTTTGGGCATCACTGCGTACCTGCTCATTATTTGTAAGCTGCTCCTGCATTGAAGTGTATAATTCTTTCATCTCTGTTGAAATGGTTGCTACTGCACCAACCATATTCCGTATGCTATCGGTCATTGTTTCTATATTTGCAAATCCACTCTGTATTTCCTTTACATTTATGGTAATAAGCTGAGCTATCTCCTTGATACTGGTAGTTGTCCTGTCCGCCAATTTTGATATTTCATCGGCAACAACTGCAAATCCACGTCCTGCGTCCCCAGCACGAGCTGCTTCTATTGCAGCATTAAGTGAAAGCAAATTTATTTGGTCAGCTATATCATTAATAATTTCTATGATATTGTTCATATCCTGTGAGCTTTTTAGGATGCTCCTCATACTGGCATTCATGGTATTGAGTGATCCTTCCACAACTGCTCCCTGCTTTGAAACATCTTCAGCTTTTGCTGATGCTCCAGTCACACGTTTTCCCATGTTTTCAATAAAACCCGATAGCTCATTGATGCGATCAATAAGACGGGTAATCATATCAAACTGCCTGGTAACTGAATCGCTTATACTTTCCACACCAGCGGTCATCTCTTCCACCGTTGATGTTATTTCTTCTGCTGAAGCCGCCTGTGACTGAGCACTGTTTGAAAACACCTCTGATGACTCTGAACTTTCTTCAGCTAGTTTTGTAAGCTGTCGAGTCAAATCCTGTACCGATAGTAATAAATTCTTTATCACATCTCGCTGTTTGAGGTTTTCTGATGATTCTTTTTCCAGCTGCGCTATATTTCTTGCATTTAAACGAACTATAAGCAAACACAATATAAATGATAAAACTATTGAAAAGATATAGTCAACCGATAGCTCCTTCAATACTCTCAGGTAAATATCTGACAATATGCTGCTCATTAACACTGTGCACACTATCGTACTTATAATGAAAAGAACACTGATGCCAACAACCCAGCGTATTCTGCTGAACAATGCAGTAACTATAATGATTACTGGCATATAAAATGTGAATGAGAGATGGTCTGTATTTTTGACCTGAAAACCATTATAAAACATAGACCCCACAATGGATAGTGCAGCAATCGTTACCAATAGGTTGGCACTTGCATCGTACAGCCCTTTCTTTAGCAATATCAAGCCTATAATTACTGTTACAAGCAATGTCACCATTATTACATTTGCTGTGCCGAATATCCCCTGATATTGAACAATATTAAATGCCCCCATTGCAATAGGAATAAGTACAATAAATGTCATAAGGAAATAATATAACGCTTTTGCTTTTTCCTGATTTATATAAGAACGTTCAGTATACCGGGATAGAAAATACTGGGATAATTTCATAAAGTCCCCCATAATTGGAATCATTACAATACAACATGATACACTTTAGCTCTTAATAATAGCAATATTTTTTTGTATTGGGGAATAATATTTTTAGTTCAATAATTATTCCTAAAATATGGAAATTTGAACAAAATATAAAATAGTGTACACCTCCGCCGCCTTCGGTGGCAGGGGTGTACACTATATTCATTATGAAATTTTTTCAGGAATTATTACTGTTTTTAGTTTGATTTTTTTGTTTTATATAGATATTTTTTGAATTGTACTTTAAATGTTTAATTCATTATTTTGCACGATATTGCTGTAATATTTTAGTTAAAAAGTTACCCCTAACTCTTGGTTGAATTTATTTGTAGCATATCAAATGGCTTAGGGGGGACTCCTAATCAACTTTGAATTAACAGTATCAGGTTTGTGGGACAGTTTTGACGAGAGGGTATTGGGATTTCAAAATACATTAGCAATAATGGCACTGGTAACCAGAGTCAAGTTTATAACGACAGCATTGGGATTTTAAATCTATACCGCAATCACTACAAGAATATTGCAAACGTAGAAAGTGATAGCAGTGGGTTTTAAAATCTTGTGTGGAACGATATTGTTAACATTCTACTCATATTTGGAGGTCCATATGAAAAGATTAATATTAATGCTACTTATAGTAGTTACAGTTCTTTGCATCTGTTTATGTCTTGCAATCACGGGTAGTGCAAAATCCTTTAAGGAGATACACACCATGATAAATGCAATTCATTGGTTAGGACATGATTGCTTTAAAATTGTTAGTAATGTTACCATCTACACTGACCCATACAATATTAAAAAGCAGGATACTGCAGATATTATACTGATTACCCATGAGCATTTTGACCACCTATCACCTGATGATATTAAAAAGATCCAAACCAAAGATACTGTTATCGTAGGACCTACTGATTGCGTAAGTAAGCTTACAGGTACAGTAAAAACAATAAAAACAGGCCAAACATTATCTCTTAAAGGTATTACCATCCAGGCTGTTCCCGCATACAATACCAATAAACAATTTCATACCAAAGATAAGGGTTGGATAGGATACATTATCACAGTAAACAACACCAGAATCTACTTAGCCGGTGATACCGATTACATACCCGAGATGAATTCGCTTCACAATATCGATATCGCATTGCTACCGGTATCTGGCACATATGTGATGACCGCTGAGGAAGCCGCTCAGGCAGCAATGGCTATAAAACCAAAAGTGGCAATTCCCATGCACTATGGAGCTATTGTAGGAACTACCGCCGATGCAAAAAAATTTGAACAGCTTTTAAAAGGCAAAGTTGAAGTTGTAATTAAAGAAATTGAACAGTGACCCCTTCATTGAACATTTTCTTGATAAACACCCAGAATTTAAAAATGTAAGCCCTCTATGGGTCCACAATTCACACAAATACTGGTATACATCCTACATCAAAGAATTAAAAAGGCGCAGGCAGTGATAAGGTATTTCAAAATGGCATTGTTTTATTGTGATTCCCTGTTAGGTGGTTATTTTGGACAATACCTTGAATTCCGCTGTCTTGAATTTTTTCTTGCCTGGGTGCGGTTTATGTGTTTCTTCATGTACGGCAAAGATTCGCATACTTGAAAAAAATAAAAAAAAATAATATATAACTTTATATGGAGGTTTGCATGAAATTAGAAACATCATATCCGCTTAAGCGAGTTCTTATTACCGGAGCTGGTAGCGGTTTAGGTAGGGCTCTGGCAATAGAATTTGCCAAACGTAAATGGAATATAATAGTAGCTGACATTAATAGTAATAGAGCCACCGAAACAGCACAATTAGTGAATAAATATGGTGGAAAAGCTCTACCATTTAAATGCGATGTTACCAAAGAAAAAGATAGCATTAGTCTATGTACTGCAATTCAAAAAAAATATGGTGGCATTGATATTTTGATAAATAATGCGGGTGTTGCAGCAGCAGGTTTTTTTGAAAAAATACCTATGAAGACCTGGGACTGGATATATAGTATCAATACAAAAAGCATTATTATAATGTGCAAAACATTTATCCCGGTATTCAAATCGCAAGGGTATGGGTATATCGTCAATATTGCTTCATTTACCGGTTTTGCATCAATGCCTGAGATGGCATGCTATAATATGACAAAAGCAGCAGCTATCTCCCTGTCTGAAACTTTATATCAGGAACTATCGCCATATAATATCCATGTGTCCGTTGCTTGTCCCAGCTTTTTTAAAACTAATCTTATGGATAGCTTTACCTGCACCGATAAGCGGCAGGAGATACTTGCACAAAAATTTTTTGAAAAAACATATGCAACAGTTGATGATGTTGCAAAGCACATTTATACATCAATTACCAAACGAAAGCTATATATCATTACACAGCCGGATGCTAAAGCAGTGTGGTGGTTGAAACGACATTTTCCAAATTTTTATACATCACTTCTTTCATATGGGTACAAGCATGGTATTATTTATAAATATTTAGGTGTTGATCCAAAAGAAATACAACTACACTAAAGACCAATTACTTATGTAGACTATCTTAAATTAAAAATGTATGCTGATATGGTAAAGAAAATTAAAAAAAGATTTGACTAAATAGATCATTCATGAAATAGTGAGCGAACGCTCATTTTATATATCTATAAGGACCACTATGCGTCAATATATTATTCCACTGTTGTGCTTGGTATCATTCATATTTCTTTTGCACTGCAGTTCAATACAAGAAGTACATATAGCCTATGAGCATCCTATCCCAACGGATTCACCGGTGCTGCTTGCAGGTGCTTATAAAATTGACATCACACCTCCTCCCGGGATGCCGCTTGCTGGTTATTCTTCTAATGCACACTTTGCTCAAGGATTTCGTACACGGCTATATGCTCGTGTGATCTATCTAAAATCAGGTAACAGCGCACTAGCGCTTGTACAGTGCGATTTACTTTCAGGTTCAAGCCTTGTTCAGAAAAAAATTGCCCAGCTTGTAAGTAAAACCACTGATCTTACATATGAAGGCATTATGATGGCTGGGACTCATACACATTCTGGCCCCGGGAATTATTTTGAGAGCAATTTTTATAACAGATTTGCTTCCAACGCATCAGGATTTGATCAAGAATATTTTAATTTTTTAAGCAATCAGATTGCAACCGCAATACTAAAGGCATATTCAGCCCGTAAACCTGCAAAAGTAGCTTATGGTGCAAAGCAGCTTTACGGATTCACACGTAATCGAAGCCTCAATGCATTCACAGCCAATTCAAACGTTTCCACAGACAATCCTTTGAAGGCAGTAAACCCAATTATGCACATGCTACGGGTGGATATCATTGATGAAGGGAAGCAAAAACCACTGGCTGCGTTCACTGTGTACTCTATTCATGGCACCGCAATACCCAGCACCAACACCTTATACAGCGGTGATGTATTTGCCTACATTGAGCGTGAACTGGAATGGGAAATACAACGACAGGGAATTAGTGGATTTGTACATGCTGTATGTAATGGTACACATGCTGATTGCGCACCCAACATACCAAAAGGCAGGCAGGGATTTGAAGAAGCAAGACGATTGGGAGTTCTTCTTGGGCAACAAGCAATTATACTGTATAGAGAATTGCAAAGCCAATTTGTAGTGCCTACCAGCATCAAAAGTATTTTACAAGAAATTGATGTATATAAGGAGCCAACAATTGGCACAGTATCATTATGCACACCAAAAGTTGGTAATACATTACTTGCAGGCGCAAGCGATGGCGGACCAACACCTATTGTAAGCAGCATGCCACTATTCAAAGAAGGTTCAAAAAGCTGTATGCCCATAGGTTGCCAAAAGCAAAAAATTATTACAGGCGGTCCATTGCAATCCTTAATCCTGTCTAAAAATGATTTCCCCCATAACCTTACATTTCAGGTCATAAAGATTAACAATATACTACTACTTCCAGTACCATTTGAAGTAACTTTTGAATCAGGCAATCGCATTGCCAATGCTGCAGCACAATCTTTTCACGCACTCACCCCTGTAGTTATAAGCTGCGCCAATGGATATACTGGCTACTGCACCACACCAGAAGAATATTCCAAGCAACATTATGAAGGCGGCCATACACTGTATGGACCCAACACACAGCCTTACCTGGCATTACAGTATGCAGAGCTAACAAAAACTATGAATACTTATATGGGCGATAGTAACTGGGTAAAAATTTATTCTTTAAAGAGTAATTCTTTTTTGAAAAAATATCCTTTGCCTGCAGTATGTGTACGAAAAGCAGTAACACAGCCACAGTATATAGTCAATCCTGGTATTGACGAACCGTATGTATCATTCAGATGGGAAGATATCCCACCTGACAGATTGGAATTCCATAAGCCTCTTGTTGCAATTGAATATAGCTCTGGCACCAATGCTACATTTACGATATTTACTCAGAATGGTATCCCTGTAGATGATACAGGTTATGATATAGCGGTGATATTTACTAGTATAATTACAAAAGAAGGTATGGCAGTATACGAAACCCGCTGGTATAATCCTCCATTAAACACAAACTACTTTTTCAGATTTGTAATACAGCCAAGAGAAAACATTCCTACTTTGGTTTCTCAACCATTTTCGTGGTAAATACTTTTACGGCGTAACTAAAATCTTTATTGCATTAAAAGATTTATTGTAAAGTTTTGTCATTATATACGGCAACTCTTCAAGCATAACTGTATGGGTTACTAAAGGTGCTATGTCCAGCACTTTGCTTTTAAGAGAGTCGATAACCGCATCAAATTCAGATATAGTATATCCCATGGACCCAATCTGAGTTATTTCTTTTGCAATCAACAATAACGTTGAAACCAGTTGATTGTTAAAATTAATACCTGCCAGGACCAGCCTCCCTTTAGGTGTTAACGCCATACTAGCAGTATGTATGCCAGCATCCGTTGCTGATGTTTCAATGGCAACGGTAAATCCACCATCTGAAATTGATTTTAATTTCTTTCGTATATCAGGATCATTTCCATCAACAACTGCGGTAATTCCCTGCAATGAAGAGGCAAATGATTTCCTATAGATATCTATCTCCACAATAACAATACAAGCAACACCTATAGCCTTTGCCCATAATGCACTCAATAATCCAATTGGACCACCACCTATAATCAAAACTATGTCATCTTTTTGGACTCTGCCCATAGTTACAGCATGAAGTGCAACTGCTGCTGGTTCAATTAAAGAAGCTTCTTTATTGCTTACAGTATCCGGTAACTTCTGTACCATATCAGGTCTAACACTTACATATTCAGCATACGCTCCATGAACAGTATTGCCAATAATATTCCGTTTATGGGCCATTGAGCAAATGTTATGAGCACCCATACGGCATGAATAACATTGACCGCAAGGATCAATAGGTAATGCAGTAACCCTATCACCAGCTTGCAAATCACTTCTATTGCCAGGCAAATATACAGACCCACAAAATTCATGTCCCAGAATAAGGTTTCTTTTACCATTCATTCCCATACCTATTTCCCAGTAATGGATATCCGAACCACATATACCGCATGCATGTACTTTTATAATAACATGATAGCCATCTTCCACTGGCATATCAACATCCATATATTCCAGGTTCTTAGGTCCTGTTAGCATTACTGCTTTCATGATTTGCGCTCCTGCATTATGCCATTTTTTCAATCCTGCACAATAACGCCTTTATTGGAACTGAAGCACTGGCAGGACATAATGGTTTATCATTAGTTATCATATTTATATTTATACGTTTCCATCCATCTTCAATTCCATACCAGAATCCATGCGGTGCATGCACAACTCGGGGATCTATCCCTTCAAAATATTGCACTTTAATTTCAACTTTTCCTCTTGGGGTAGCGACATATACCCACTCACCATTAGTAATATTCATTTCTTTTGCTGTATCAGGATGAATTTGCAATTCAGGGTCAGGATGTTTTTTACGTAACGAAGGGATGTTCCTATGTGAAGAATGATAGTATTCCAGAATTCTTCCACCTGTGGTAAGGATTAATGGATATTCCTTATACAAATCTGGTGAACCAACTGGCCCCTCATCAGGCTCGCGAAATACTGGGAGTGGAGAAAGATTCCACATTGTTAGAAATCCTGCATAAATTTCTACTTTCCCAGAAGGTGTTTTAAACGTTCCCTTTTTTTCATAGCGTTTATATTCTATTGGTGTTGCATACACTCCAATTTTTTTAAACTCTGCAAATGTCATGCCTATTGGTTCAAGCCTGTAATTTAGCATTTCTTCAACTGATCTCCAGTATCCTGACAAATTCATTTTTGCCGCAAGATCAACAAGTATCTGTTTTTCATCCCTGCACTCTGGGATTGGATCAACAGCTTTTTGCTGGCAGAATACATGGTTTTTCATTAACAGGTCTTCAATATCATCACGTTCACTCCAGTGAGCAGGTGGCAGGATAACATCGGCCAGTTGTGTTGTAGGTGTATGAAAATAGTCAACAGCAAATAAAAAATCAAGCTTCACCAGTGCTTCCCGCACAAATCCAGAGTTAGGGTATGCACATACACTGTTATTTGCAAAAAGGCCTAAAGCTTTTACAGGATATGGTTTCCCCTCAACAATTGCAGGCCATACAACCTGAGGAGGGCATGGTATTTGCATCAATAATGGATATTTATCAACACCTAATTTCTTTTTTCCAATGTCTTTTGGAAGATTACGTGCTGCATCAAAATCAGGGCCATAGCAGCTTCTTTTCCCGGTTGGCGGTGTACAATTAAGATTACCACCTGGCACTTCAAGATTTCCCGTTATGGCGCTTAATATGGTTAATCCTCTTGTTAGATCAAACGCATCGTTAGCCTGGCAAACCCCTCCCATTCCAGGCCCAATACAGGAAGGTTTTGTTGTTGCAAACATAGTTGCAGCTGCAATAATTTTATCAGCAGGTATCCAGGTAATTGATTCGCATCTTTCTGGAGTAAAATCCTTAACATGTTCAACCAATGTATCAAATCCATTGGTCCATTTTTCCACAAATTCTTTATCATACAGTTTATAGTTAATAATAACATGCATCATTGTAAGCAATAGTGCCACATCAGTTCCAGGACGTATTTGCAACCACAGGTCAGCTTTTTTTGCGAAATTAGTTTTACGTGGATCCACCACAATAAGCTTTGCACCATTCTTTAATCCCTGATTGATATCGTACAAATATAATCCAGGCCAGGATGCTTCTGGATTGTGAGCCCACAGGAGCATGCATTTACTCTGTGCATAGTCAGGATCTACCAGTGAAAAGCCAGCAGTAACAGCACCGCCCAAAACTATGGGTCCTCCGCTCATATTTGATGGTGCCATAAAGTTTGGTGACCCAAAGCAAGCTAAAAATCTATTGAGATATGGTGCCATCCCCCGTGTGGTTCCCGAACCAAATACTACCGATTCAGCACCCCATTTTTCTTTACAATCAAGTAATCGTTGGGCAATTATTTCAATAGCTTTATCCCATGAAATTTTTTCAAAACGTTTGCTTTCTTTTCCCCCAACCTTTACCAGTGGGCTTACAATTCTATCAGGATGGTACACTATCTCCATAGATGCTCTACCTTTTGGACAGGTATACCCATGGCTGAAAGGGTGATCCTTATCGCCCTTTATCCCGGTAATTTTACCACCGTTTACTTCAAGAATTACTCCGCATCGGCAATGGCATTCAAAACAGATTGTTTTTATGGATGTTGTGCTCATGCAAATTTCCTCCTTAAGAATTTTTCAATATGGAACAAGCAGCCTTTACCATTGACCTGTGGAACTCATCCCTCTTTTCCTCATTGATGAAAAAGTGGCTGAAATGGCGTGATCCTTCAACCATTGCTATAATTACTTCAGCAGTTTTTTCTATGTTATTTACTTTTATTACATTTTGATTTTGTAGTTCCGATAGTTCATGAACAAGGAATCGCTTGAAAATATGATACAACCTTTCCAGCCTTTGTTTTACCTTTTTATTTCTGAAACTAATATCAATCACCGCAAATGAAGATGCTATATGTATTGCTTCGTAATATTCGCGACTCCATAATGCATTCAGCAAATTGAGCAAACGTTTTTCAGGATCTTTTGTATTGGGGATATAACGCTGCAAGAGTTGAGAATATTCTTCGATAGCTCTATCTACACATGCTATTGTCAGGTTTTCCTTGTTTTTGAAATAGTGAAGTATCAACGTCTGATTCAAACCACATCGTTTTGCAACCTTTGCAAGTGATGCTCCTTCAAATCCTTCTTCAATAATAGTTTCGTAAAATGCTTTAATGATCTGCGGCTTTCGCAAAGTTGCATTCTGCCTTTTGTTGTTTGTCTTCATATAACATTAACATTCTATATAATTTACTGAATATTCAGTAAATTATATAGAATTGTCAACAATAATTCTATAGCTTTTTCATAATTTTTTTAACTTCATTTTTGTAGTGTAGAATGTGAAATTTTAAAAAATATCACATTCTACATCCAAATATTAATATATAAAACCTCATTCTAAAATTCCTGAAAGTGGGAATTTATTGTTGAAATTTATTTCACCATATTTGTAAACTATTGTGCAAATACTTTGGAGGATACATATGAATATAGAGACCACTACCTGCATTTCGTTAGAACACCTAATACTTTTAAAACACCATGCCGCTATCCGTAAACTATCGCTTCATACGTTTATTATTAATTTCATAAACTATGTTCTGTCTTATAAACATATACCAGTAAAAAGCTATTCACGATTGAGATACAGAAAGCGGTATCAAACGTGGAAGCGTGTGCATCTGTATTTATATGAGAATGAGTATGAGTTTGTGATGGATGTGCGGAAAGTCTGTAAGATGTCACTGGCAAAGGTTATAGCTTATTGTGTTGAGAATTATCTGTATGATTATCTTGCTGCCTTAGATAGTGAAGATAATACCGATAACTATCGCTTTAGTGGCTATACATTTTCATTTTATTTAGAAGAAGGCATTCCGTGTTGTCAATTTTACTGGGGACCACCCCCGGAATTGCTGAAGATGGCGTAACTTACGCAACAAAAATTAACAAATATATATTGCCGAACAATAGTAACAACATGTGCACAATAAGCGCACAAATGAATATTTATAAAGCACAGTGAACCATCCATACCAACCATAAAATTATGTAGGTAAAATTATAATAAAAAGTGTGCTATAGTTGTACACGCACACCTGCCTGCAATGTTACATCGCTTCGGTTATAAAGGTTTACCATAGTGTCAGCGGTAAGTTTGATAACAAAAAGGTTTATTTCAACACCAAAGATGAAGGTGGGAATAATATAATTTGGCATATAGCTATTGACCGATTCAAATTCCATGGTGCCAATTAGTCCATCTGGCTTAACTGTAGTATATCCAGCATCATCTGTTGTCAATTGTCCATCGCCATTGAAATCGGTGCTGAAAAAGCCTAAGTTAGTAGCTACGCCAAATCCAGTATAAAAGCTAAAAAGATACATGACATCAATGTAGGCAATTGCCTGTGCGCTGAGTGTAAACACCGTCCAGCTTACGGTGGCTCCATAATTGCTATCCAAGCTTGCTGTCAACGGATAATCATTAACGCCATAGGTGACTGTTATATCTTCAAAATCAGCATCATATTCCCCCGTTATATCCACATTGCCCATCATGATATCGCCGCCAATACTGAAGGTAAGACCTCCAAATGAAAGCAAGAATGGTAGTATGGTTGCTTCTTTAAGGTAGTTGTACCGTAGCTTTGCGCCAAATGAAATAAAATTAAAATCCTGTAATGTAGCAGTATCAGTATTAATATCAGGGTCATAAATGCTTTTTCTGAAATAAAAAAGCTTGCCAATGATATCAAAATTTCCTGCCAGTCCAAAGCCTGCGTGTACTACCGGATTTGCCATAACGCCCGGGAAGGTACCATCCTCTGCTTTATCATCAAAATATTTAGCATTGGTCAGTGCAACACCAAGGGCAATCCCAGCTTCCATATGCGGGAAATGACCAATGGATGATTTCCCTATGGGATATCCCAGCATATTGGCCAGGGCAAAAGAGTTTGCAATAAAGGTACCGTTTTTATCAGTAATGTCCTGTAATTGCTTTTCAATGGAATCTGTTGAATCATCTGGTACTGTTACGCCACCATCTGGATCAACACTAATCGTTGTCCGCGCATAGGCAGCGGTGCATAGAAACACCAGTACAATGATAATAATCTTCTTCATAGCATCCTATCATCCTCCACACTATATACTCACAAAAAATAAAAAGATGTCAAACATTATTATATATCTTTTATATATTTTATCGGTATTATTGAGAGCACTTTGTTTCTAGTTTGATTATTGTATTCTCCTTGTTTTCATTATCCAGATTTTTTTCTTGTATTATTGCAACAGTCTGGATTTCTGCATCTCAGCAATGAGTTTTTTTACCAGTAACTATCGCCCATATTAATTTTATTTTAAAGATACGTTATTAAATAAAAATAACAACATAAAATAATTGACAATGATGTGAATTTGCATGTATGCTTTATTGCTGGTATATGTATAATCCTGATAATCCTGAGGCTATCCATGACACTGAAAAATAAAATTTTAATTATTTTAAGTCTTTGCCTGTTACTGTGCGTTGGTGCCTATTTCATCATATCAAGTACATTTGCTAACTTTGAAAAGCAGCTTTTTGAAAAATGCCGCATTGAAGCACTGGTTGGTGCACGCGTCATGAGTGAGATTATTGAAATGATGATTGATATGCGCATCCTTACCAAAGAACAGGTTTTTGACCGAAATTATATCCCCATACCAAATACAAATCCACAGAAGTTTAGAACCAAATATGACGCCATATTTGACCGCTACATTCAAAAAATTGAAGATGAATTTTTAAAAGATGAAGATCTGGAATTTGCAGCACTTGTTGATATAAATGGGTATTTACCCACTCACAACAGCAAATATGCAAAACCAGAAACATCTGACCCTGTTTATAACCTGAAATACAGCCGATCCAAACGAATATTTAATGACATGGTAGGGCTTAAAGCATCACGGTTTATTGGCCCAGGGACATTAAAACAGCTGTATAACCGTGATACCGGTGAAATTATGTGGGATATTTCAGCACCCGTGTTTGTTAAAGGTGAGCATTTTGGCGCTTTCAGGATTGGTGTATCATTGAAGCGTATAAATGAATTAAAAAATCAGATGATTATTATTGTGGGGATGACCATACTGGTCATTTTAAGTATAACCATGCTCATGCTATTTTTAATTTTACCACGAAAGCTCTACGATACTGATCTGGATATACCGCAGTATTAAGCTAAGCTTCATTTTATTTTTGATTTATCCATTTCTATCTGCGCATAAGCAGAATGATTATGTATTGACTCCATGCTTTCAGTTTCAACCACAAACCACAGCACTTTTGGATGTGCCAGCAATTTTATGGCCACATTGCGTACAATATCTTCAACAAATACCGGATTTTCATACGACTTCTCGGTAATGTATTTTTCATCCTCACGTTTAAGAAGTGCATATATCTGACTTGAACCGCATTCTTCAACCAGCTCAATAAGCTCCTCAATCCATAGTATCTCCCGTGCACGTACCGAAACACTGACAACGCTGCGCTGATTGTGTGCCCCATACTGGCTTATCTCTTTGGAACATGGGCATACTGACAGTAGCGGCACCTTGACCTGCAACGTGTAATAATCAACTGATGAATCACCCTGCAGCGTACATATATAATCCATTTTAGATTTTTGGCCGCTGACTGGTGCTGCTTTCGTTATAAAGTATGGGAATTCAATATTCACATGGGATGTCTTTGCATTGAGCTCTTTCTTTAAATCTTCCAGGATATCACGGATATTTTTTGTGCTTATGCCACCCTGGTATCGGTTAAGCACCTCAACAAAACGGGACATATGTGTGCCACGGAAATGTTCAGGCAAATCCACATACATATTGATGCGCGCAACGGTATGTTGCAACCCGTCAGCACGATCAAGCACCACAACCGGATAGGTAATGTCCTTAACACCAACCTTGTTGATTGGCAAATTTCTGTCATCCGGCTGTGATTGTATATCCTTTAAACTTCTTCGCGGCATCAGGTTACTTCGTTACGCTTTTGCTTCTTCTTTTTCAAGCAAACCAGCCTGCTCTTTAATCTTTTCCTCTATCTCTTTAGCAATATCAGGATGCTGTTCTAAAAAGCTTTTTGCATTTTCACGCCCCTGACCAATGCGCTCATCTTTGTATGAATACCACGTCCCAGCTTTCTGCACAATATTATATTTTACACCCAGATCTAAAATACCTGCAGTGCGTGATATGCCACTGTCGTACATAATATCAAATTCAGCCTGCCTGAATGGTGGAGCAACCTTGTTTTTAACAACCTTAACACGCACCCGGTTGCCAACAGCATCCTCTCCCACTTTTAACGTATCAACCTTGCGTATATCAAGCCGCACCGATGCATAAAACTTCAGAGCATTACCGCCGGTGGTTGTTTCAGGCGAACCAAACATAACACCAATCTTGTGACGAATCTGGTTAATAAATATGACGCTTGTTTTGGATTTTGATATGACACCGGTAAGCTTTCTCAGTGCCTGGCTCATAAGCCGTGCCTGAAGCCCCATATGTGCATCGCCCATCTCACCTTCAATTTCGGCACGCGGGACCAGTGCAGCAACCGAGTCAATGACAACAATATCTATAGCACCCGAACGCACCAAAGATTCCGTGATTTCCAGTGCCTCCTCACCAGTATCCGGCTGCGATACTAAAAGCTCATCGGTATTAACGCCCAATTTTTTTGCATATACCGGATCCAGTGCATGCTCAGCATCCACAAATGCAGCAATGCCACCCGCCTTCTGTGCCTCGGCAATTACATGCAGGGTCAGTGTGGTTTTGCCAGATGATTCAGGTCCATAGATTTCAGTGATACGCCCCCGAGGTATTCCACCAATACCCAGCGCAATGTCAAGCTCAAGTGAGCCTGTTGAAATGGCTGGCACTTTCATCTTTGCGTGCTCATCGCCAAGCCGCATAATAGAGCCTTTGCCAAACTGCTTTTCTATCTGCAAAATAGCGGATTCCAGCGCCTGAGATTTTTGATTGAGTTCTTTCTGATCGCTCATGATTGTTACCTCATTGTGTGGTTTATACCAATATATAACGCTTATACTGCAAAAAAATAAAAAAGAAATATAAAAAAACATCAAATAATTTTTATGTGCGATAGTTACTCTGGAATGTCCTGATTATGTCATATTATAGTTTACGGTAATAAAATGTCAACTGATATACTGATTCTTTAACCTTGTTGTTAAAATCATATGCTGCTTTTTGCGTAACTGTGCTTTCTTTTCCACAAAAAATTTCTCTCCTGTTAAGGGGTCAGAGCCTGTGTAATACTGTATTGACGACAGTGTCATTGGCAATGGTATAAATGCCTGGCACTGATACGGCACATAGCCAAATATATGTTCAATATCCCTTCGCATTCTGTGCACAGAGCTATTGGTACTTCCAGGATGGCATGTCATCAAATAGGGCACCAGGTAATACTCCCTGCCCAGGCGTTTGCATGCGGCATTAAAAGTACCTACAAATTCTTTAAGTGAAACAGCACTTACTTTGCGCATTGCTCTGAGCACTGCTGCATCTGTATGTTCAGGAGCAATCTTAAGCTGACCACTGACAAAATTTTTTACAAGTAATTCCAGATTTTCTTTAGCATTGTTCTCCTGCATAAACAAATCATACCGTATACCTGAACCAACCGAAACTTTTTTTACATTGGGTAGGGTCAGAGCATCCTCCAGCAAACCAAGCCATCTATGTGTTTCCAACCGTAAGTGTTTGCATACATCAGGAAATACACAACTTTCGCGATTACATCCGCCAATAGCACACGTAAACCCATACATATTTGCCGATGGTCCGCCAATATCGGTGATATGTACTTTGTGCTCTGACACTTCAGATATCTCATTTAGCACTGATTGTCTTGAACGCGACACAATCATCTTGCCTTGATGCAGCGTAAGTGAACAAAACGAGCACCCTCCCGCGCATCCACGATGCGCATTGATAGAATACTTAATCATTTCATACGCTGGTATGGTGTCATTGTAGATTGGATGAGGTTTTCGCTCATACGGCAGTTCATAGTATGCATCAAGCTCTTTCTGAGTTAAAGCAGGGGGTGGCGTATGGATAATGTACCTGCCACCACTTTTCTGCGCTATTACTTTTGTGCTGAAATTGCGGTAAAAAATTTTGTACATAGATAGCAATGATTCCATATTTGCCATTGCATCTTCTTCTGGTGGCAGTTCAACAGCATCATTGGGTTTTTGTTTGGCGATAGTTACTGTGCCAGGAATCCCTTCCAGGCTCTGACCCCCTGACAGGCGCCGTGCTATCTCCACAACCGGATATTCACCCATGCCATACACAAGGATATCAGCGCGGCTATCCAGCAGAATGCTTCGGCGCAGTTTATCCTGAACAAAATCATAATGGAGTAATCTTCGCATTGATGCTTCAATACCACCAATGACTATAGGGACATCCTTAAATCGCTGTTTTATAAGATTACAGTAGGTAATAACCGCATTGGATGGCTTACTACCACCTTTTCCACCGGGCATATAGGGATCATCGTTACGTATTTTTTTAAATGCCGTAAAGCGTGAAAGCATTGAATCGATATTACCGCTGGTTACGCCAAAAAAAAGATTAGGTCGGCCAAACACCTCAATGGATGATGGATCTAAAAAGTTTGGCATCGTAATAATACCAACTGAAAATCCTGCTTTTTCTAAAACACGCCCAATAACTGCAACTCCAAATGACGGGTGATCAACATAGGCATCACCCGTCACCAGAATAATATCAACGTTGCTCCAGCCTCGTTTTAAAGCTTCTTCTTTTGTTACTGGCAAAAACAATGGTGTATCCTACAACTTTGCCTCAATCTTTTCTCCAATATGGTTGCGCTGCTTTATATATTCAAGCTTATTTAACGCATCAACAAATGAAAGGATACCTGCCACCGAAATGTCAATATTGACACCATTACCAAATACTTTGAGCTGTCGCCCATTTATTTCTTCAACTACCGTTACCGTTACCTCACACAATGCATCTGATCCGCCAGTGATAGCAACTAAATTGAAGGACTCAATCTTGGCTGATGTACCGGTTATCTTTTTAACGGCATTAATGCCTGCATCAACACCGCCATTGCCATGAGCCACATCAAACGTTTCAGTACCATCATTGAAGCGGTCTTTTATGGTTACCAGCGTCATTGGTGGCGAATACATACCGGTTGAAATCTGTACATTGGTAACTTTGTATCGCCCTTTCATCTTGTACACTGCTTCGCCTACCAGTACTTCTAAGTCTTCATCAAATATCTGTTTCTTTTTATCAGCAAGTACCTTGAAGAGCTTGAAGAAACGTTCTAACTCTTCATCAGTGAGGTTATATCCTAAACTGTTCAACCGTGCAATAACTGCATGACGTCCCGAGTGCTTTCCCAGCACCAGTGTTGATTTGGTAATGCCCACATCTTCAGGTTTCATTATTTCGTAGGTCATTGCATTTTTAAGTACTCCATCCTGGTGTATACCTGATTCATGGGCAAATGCATTGGCACCAACAATTGCCTTATTTGGCTGAACTCCCACACCGGTGATATGTGTTAAAAGCTTGGATGTTGACATAATTTGCCTGGTATTGACATCAGTATACACCTGAAATTTTTCACCACGCGTTTTCAACGCCATTACCAGTTCTTCCATGGCAGTATTGCCTGCACGCTCACCAATACCGTTAACAGTACACTCCACCTGCCGTGCACCAGCTTCTATAGCAGCCAGCGCATTTGCTGTAGCAAGCCCTAAGTCATTGTGGCAATGCACTGATATAATTGCCTTGTCAATATTTGGAACGGTATTGAAAAGGAATTTTATAAACTCATGAAACTCTGATGGGATTGTATACCCCACTGTATCAGGAATGTTCACTGTTGTGGCACCAGCTTTAATAACTGCTTCCACCATCTGCGCTACATATTCCCAGTCACTTCGGGTTGCATCCATTGGGGAAAATTCAACATTTGAGGTGTATTTTGCAGCATGCTTTACTGCATCAACAGCTATTGTCAGTACTTCCTGGCGGGTCTTTTTAAACTGGTACTGAATATGAATATCTGAGCTTGAAATAAAGGTATGAATGCGCGGATTTTCAGCATATTTCAATGCATCCCACGCCACATCAATGTCTTTGAAGTTAGCCCGGGCAAGCCCTGCCACCTGAACCCCTTTTACTCTTTCTGATATGCGTTTTACCGCTTCAAAATCTCCTGGCGATGATATGGGGAAGCCTGCTTCAATGACATCAACGCCTAACTTTACAAGCTGATCGGCAAAATGAATTTTTTCATCAATATTCATGCTAAAACCCGGTGCCTGTTCACCATCACGCAATGTTGTATCAAATATAAATACTTTATTTTGTTTTGATTTTGTTACTGTCATATCCTTTCTCCTATACCTGTAGTTGATATCAAAATTAACAGCAATAATTACATGGTACTACTTTTTTTAGTAATCGTTGGGAATTCATCCCTCTATACCTCCAGTGCCTATAAAATAAAACCGCCACGGGGTTTCCGTGGCGGCATAAAATTTCACTATACCAATACCTCTCACGAAACCCCTGTTGCGGTTTTCCCCAATAGTAGTAGTCCTAAAAGGTTAGCTGCGTTGTAAAGGTTTCGTGAAATCATAGCAGTTATCATACTAGTAAATACACCAATTTTGAATTACAATTAATCACACAATGCATAATTGTCAATATATTTTAATTATTACAAAATAAAATTTTACTACCTTATTAAAATATCTCGGCAAAATCCAGATAAATGAATACTCTTTTATTGTACTTCTATACTGTTTCACCTGTATCTGATTTTCACCGATAAAATATCTATGTACAAACCCGTTTGTGTTTAATAAAAATTATTTTAAAAATAATGTAGCACTTGCCACTATTAGCAAGATAATGTAAACTCTATTTCCGGCAGGTTATAAAATTCATACTACAGGAGCACATGTTTTATGAAAACAACCAGCAACTCCTTCATTCACCGGTTTTTGGCAATGGAATCTGCAAGTGGAATTTTGATGATAATTGCCACCATACTGGCTATGATTATTGCCAATTCTCCTCTAAAGCTTTTCTATACCATGATGCTTGAACTTCGTCTTGTAGTGTCAATTGGAACCTTTGCAATTAATAAACCTCTTTTGCTCTGGATTAACGATGGTCTCATGGCAATATTCTTCTTCATGATTGGCCTTGAACTTAAAAGAGAACTTATTGAAGGGGAACTATCCAACATAAAAAAAATAGCAATGCCAGCTATTGGCGCAGCTGGAGGAATGCTCATCCCTGCTTGTATTTATGCATTATTTAATTATAGTGACCCACAAGCATTAAAAGGTTGGGCAATACCCGCAGCCACCGATATTGCATTCTCCTTAGGTATTCTTTCATTACTTGGTAACCGTGTACCATTAAGCATCAAGATATTTTTAACTTCGCTTGCCATCTTTGATGATCTGGGGGCTATCATTATCATTGCATTTTTTTATACTGCAAACCTTTCTTTTACCGCACTTTCTGTATCGCTTCTGTGTATTCCCGTATTATTGTTCATCAACAAAAAAGGCATCACCTCAAAAAGCATATATGTAATTATAGGAATAGTAATGTGGACAGCAATGCTGAAATCAGGTGTCCATGCAACACTAGCAGGTGTTATACTGGCATTATGCATTCCATTAGCATCAGAAGATGGAACTTCACCACTGAGAGAATTTGAGCATGATGTACATCATGCTGTAGCTTTTATTATACTACCACTATTTGCATTTGCCAATACCGGAATTGATTTTAGCGGGATAACAGCACAACATATCCTGCATGGAGTGCCTATGGGAATTGCGGCAGGTCTTTTTATTGGCAAACAGACCGGCATATTTATTTTTTGCTACGTAGGATGGAAACTTGGTATAGCATCACTGCCATCCCAAACCAACTGGAAGATGCTGTATGGCACTGCATTATTATGCGGCATAGGTTTCACCATGAGTCTTTTTATTGGATCGCTGGCTTTTGAAGAAACTGGCAACAATCTTTTATTTGATGAACGCATTGGGATTCTGACAGGTTCACTGCTGTCAGGGATTATTGGGTATCTTGTGTTATATAAAGCACTTCCTGAAAAGCAGGATTAAGCATAAAAAATAATTGCAAAGAATTTGCATCTATCGGAATGATGAGGCAATCTTTATATAAAACCTTCCTTAAATTATTGACAATTTTAATATTTTCGTAATTGTATTATATCCATGGAAATTTCATTAGAATCATTTATAGCCAATCCCGAAGAATGTCCCTATCTTTATAATAAAACCAAGACATACCGCTATTCCGTACTGTATAAACTCACACCCCAAGAACACAACACGCTCCTGGCACAGGGATGGCGACATTTTGGCTACACCTTTTTTCAGCCATCGTGCACATCATGTATGCTCTGCATACCTGTGAGGATTAAAACATTTGATTTTAAACCCACAAAAAGTCATCGTAGAACGCTACGCAAAAATGCAAACACGCTTGCCCGCATCAATGAACTAACCCTTACACGGGAAATTTACAGCATATATGAAGACCATTCCATATCCCGTTTTAAAGAGCTACCATCGCTGCAATTTTTACTATCAAATGTACTTGATGTATGTGCAAACACCTATCAGATAGAATACTATCAGGGGTCACAACTGTTTGCCATAGACTACATTGATGAAACACATGAAGCATTAAGTTCTATTTACTGTATCTATCATTCAGATTTTGCAAAGCTCAGTCCGGGGATTTACAGCATACTGTATGCCATTGAATTAGCCCGGCAAAAAGGTCTGCCGTATCTTTATCTGGGCTACTATGTCCCCGGCTGCAAGGTTATGGAGTACAAAATATCGTTTCATCCGTATCAATGGTTTAGCTGGGAAAAACTCAAGTGGTGTGATGAACCGGTTACTTTTTAAAGCTATCGCTCCAGCAATGCCGTATCAATGATGTTTGTTACATGCTCATCAATATAGCTGTATGTCAGATCAGTAGATTGTGCCTCGGGAAAAACATTCTTAAATACACCATTTGCCTGTGCATGGATAAAACTATACGTGGTATTAGCCGGATACTGATCCCCCTGACCCACAAAAACCCCCACCACAAGCAGTACAAGTGCAGCAATAGATCCAAGTGTAATATACAATCTATTCCTTTTTTTAACCCTTGCAATCACCGCTGAAGCAATTTTTTCATCCCACGTACTATTGTGCAATCGCTCATTGATTGCTATATCAAAATGGTTAGTATTCATACTTCCTCCTGTAACAACTTATAAAGAATCAGTTTGCCTCTGGATAAGCGCGATTTTACCGTACCCTTTGGGATACCCAGCTTACCTGCAATCTGTGTTTCATCATTGCCCAGGGCTTTAAGTTTTATAACATCTTTATACTTTTCAGGGAGCTTTTCAATAACAGGCATAAGCGATAGCTCATCATATTGAATCTCAGGTGGATTATAATCCATGCTATGTGAAAGCCTTTGAAATTTTTGCTCCTGCCGCATTAGCTTCTTGTTCATACGTTTTGCCTCATTTGCTGCTATGCGATACAGCCACGTCTCAAGTGATGACTTTTCCTTGAATTTCCCCGCAACAAGACTTCGGTAAGCCCGTATATACGTTTCCTGGACCACATCATCAATTGCCTCATAAAACTGTGCTGCAAGGTGCCTGTGCACAGCCTGCAGCACAGCTGCCTTTGTTTTGCCAACGATTATTGCAAACTCTTTTTCATTCATGTTTAGAGCCTCAGCGTTTACATCATTGGTTCATCAAATCCCATTGGACCGTGTGGGCGCATTTTTCCCATTCTATGCATTTCCTTCTGCTTATACGCTTTTAGCTTCTTTAGCTGGTCTTTGTTAAGCTGTTTTTCAATATCCATAACATGCTGTATTCTCAGTATATGAAGCTCAATCCGCAAATCACCTATCTCTTTCAGTTTAGCTCGCACTGCATTAATGTCAACTTCATCTTCAAGCAAAAGCTTTTTCAACTGAATCATCTTGGGAGCTAATTTTTCTCGTATGTCAAGCATGCGCTTTTCATACAGATTATTAATTTCAACAATCTTATCCACCTGAGCATCTGACAACCCCAATTCCTGCTTCAGCCGCTCTATATCACCAAAGATTGGCCCCTTCTTCATTGGCATATCACAACATTGCCCTTTCCCTTTTGGCCCTTGTGCAAATACAACAGTAGTAACAAGTGTCAGAGCCAGAGCATACATAAAAACTTTTTTCATACACATCCCCCTTTACGTTTAGTAGCTTTTCAAATTTTGATTATTAGACCTTTATTCAAAGCATTTAGTTCCATTTTTCTTTGTCAGATAAAATATTTTCATTGACTTTTATAATTATATAATTAGTTTACTATTAAACTAATTTAGTTTAATACCAAACTATATGAAAATCACCAGCCAGAATTTTATATATTCTTTATCACGTATCAGGCACCTGGCACATACATTTTTAACTGAAGAGCTGAAAAAAGTTTCAATTACAGATATACCACCTTCATTTGGCGACGTATTTGTTATCGTAACCTTTAAAGGGCCAATCTCATTAAAGGACATATCGACATATACCTATAAAGATAAATCAACAATCACTCTTATTGTTAAACATATGGAAAAACATGGCTATTTTAAACGCATTGTCAATCCACACGATAAACGGAGTTATTTAATTGCTCCTACAGAAAAATCTCTGGCCTTAAAAAAATCTTTTAAAACTATCTCTGAAAAAATGAATAAAAAGCTCTTTCATAATTTATCTGAGCATGAGCAACAACATCTTTTTATACTTCTGGAGAAGGTTATTGCAAATATTAAGTAGCATTTAATCAATCACTTAAGGAGATATTCATATATCTGCTGAAGGTCCCCATAACGAATTGAAATAGTAATTAGCACATGTTATTCTGAATTTATTTCATAATCTTTTTCTGGCATTATATGCTTAAAACAAGTCTGTTCCTGCGAAAGTCAGGATTCAGATTTGCCATTTATATATTTAAAGGAGGTTCTCTATGGATAGTTATGATACATTACAGCAGATACTTGATTCACACCCATCCACAGCCCCAAAAACCAAAACATTTATGGAGATTTTACACATATTGTTTGCCCCACAGGAAGCTCAACTAGCAACTCATATGAGTTTTAAAGGTAAAAGTGTTAAAGATATCGCATCAGCTTCGCATATGGACATGGAATCAGTCCACCAGATACTGGAACAAATGGCAAATAAAGCCATCATTTACACTGCAAAAAAAGATAATGAGGTGCTCTATGGACTTGTGCCAACCATCCCGGGATTATTTGAATTTCCTTTTATGAAAGGTATGACAACAGAAACGCATAAAAAGCTTGCCCAGCTGTGGGAAACGTACCATCATGAAGCATTGGGCAACTCATTCAGTGGCAACCCCACACCGCTAATGCGAGTATTGCCCATTGATACTGCTTTAGAACCTGGCATTGTTATTCATCCCTTTGAAGAAGCGCGGAAACTTATTGAAAAAGCTCAATATATTGCACTTACCAACTGTGCATGCCGCGTAAGTGTCCATAAATGTGATAAACCGCTTGATGTTTGCATGATATTTGATGGCGCTGCTGAATTCCTTGTTGACCGTGGATATGCCTGGAAAGCAAGCGTTGACCAAACAATCAATGCGTTAATGAAAAGTGAAAAAGCTGGCCTGGTTCATACCAGCAATAACAGCAAAGACCGTGCCACAGTTATTTGCAATTGCTGCCCTTGTTGCTGTACTGTGCTCAGAGGAAGGACTCAGGCAGGAAATATCAATGCATTCAGTACAAGCCGCTTTGAAGCTAAAATTGATATAAACAATTGCTCCGGCTGTGAGGCATGTGTAAATGGCCGATGCCCAATGAATGCTATAACCATGTTCAATGGTATTGCCTCAGTAGTTGCATCACAATGTATAGGATGCGGCCTTTGTGCAAGCGTCTGCAGTTCAAATGCAATTACATTAATTGAAAGAACATCAGCACCCACTATACCAGCTACAGTAACAGATATGGGAATCAAAGTAGCGCAGGAAAAGGGAAGATTGGATAGATTTATTGAAGTTATGAAGAAATAACATTATGCATGTAAACCCTGCTCCTTTAAGTCAACAGAGTTTACATGCACTTTCCATTCAATTACAAACCTAACAGTGCCTTTTTCAGGCTTTCCTGTACTGGCTTTGGTCCAAGCCAAATAGCAAATAATGCTTTTTTAAGATCAAGACCGGCTACTGAACCCAATGTTGTAGCTTTCTTGGTTGCAACTGGAGTAAATACAGCAGTTACGCCAGCTTTTGGATCATAGCCAAGCTGAATAACATCACCCTTTTTAAATTCAACAGTATCAAACAACTTCAGGAATGCATCTTTTTTGGCTGTAGCATACCCACTTGAAGCCGCCTGTGCAAATCCTTCATTGGTTGCTTCAAGAAATCGTTCTTTGTTGAGTAGCACGGAATCAATAACCAATACTACCGCCATTGGTTCATCAGCTTCAATAATTGCTTTTGCATCCGCAGCCTTTAAGCTCTCAGGCACATACAATGTAGCAATATACACCGATCCCAATATACCCTTAGTTCGTTTGCCAGTACCTTTTTTAATTAGTTCTTTACCGCCGATAGTGATTGAAAAAACATCTGACATCATGCAAACAGCAACCAGCAATGCTATAACAACTATTACACTTTTACGCATGCTTAACCTCCTTCATTTTTTTACTATTTAAATCAAATGACTGGATAATTTAAAATACTATTTATACATTTTAGTCAAATAATTTTTTATTTTAAACTATGTACTTTAACTACCAAACATATTTACAATCCATTCCAGTATCAATACTATACCTGCCAGAATAGGGCTGCACACAATAACCATAAATATTAAAAATAACATTTTTTTAGTATATCTTAAAAAACTTTTTCCAAGGGAATTTATTTTTAAAACTATATCAGGATTTTTTAATTTTAACTTACCCGGATACAAATACATTACAAAAGATAACCATGCAATCTTTAACAAAATAAAATATTTGAATGATTGACATGCATAGTAACTGTAAACTTCTTTGGAAAGATAGTAATGTTTATTAAGCTCAATGAACTTTATATAGTAATTTATTGCTATCTGTGAAGGTAAAGCAAACATCAATACAAGTATTGGTATTAATCTTTTAATGATACTGTTATCTAATTCTTTGTAAAAAGATATATATAGAACTGCATGAACAATGCGTATATACCAAACAGCCCCTCTAATAAATCTTTGATATTCAATTGGGACATAAAAATATTCAATAAGACAAAAAGAATCCCAGAATAAAAGTAACAGAAAGTCTGAAACAAAAAGTATGAAAAATGTTTCATGGTAATTATTGATAAACAGGCACAATAATAGTTTAAATAAAAAGATAAGATTGTATTTTATTTCTTATACATCATCAAACAAGAAAGAGTATCCATAACATCAAAAAAATCATCCCATTCATAGTATTCTTTATCTTCTGGTAAAAACTTTTTCAAAAGGCCACGGGCAAACACTATATCAGCATATTTTGCCATCTCAATATCGGTAGGACCATCACCTATGGCTATTTTGCATGTGTGGCGATAGTTACTCATAATTTTAGCCTTTGCAACAAGCTCGCCTTCATGCTCATAATCAGAAAACACCTTGAGATACTCACCGCTTGTATCAATCTTTGCCGCATAGATTGCGGTAATGTTATTTTTCATATTGCCTAATTTCCGCACCACGCTATCGTACAATCCGCCTGATATAATAACAACAGGGATAGATCTGTTATTGCAGTATTCCACAAACTCCTCAAATCCTGGCCGTATTTCTTTATCATCAATATATGCAAGCATGTCTGAATATAGTGAAGAGGGCAAAGATTCAAGCAACTGTCGCACACCCTCTCTGATTGTAAGCTCTTTATTCCACATCTTTTTACCAATTTCATCAAATAAACCCGGAGCAAAGGTTTTGCACATTCCCACAAATGTCTCAACGGTAGTTATAGTACCATCAAAGTCACAAAATATGCAATATGTAGTATCGTCTTGTTGCATTATGTAATAGTTTTTAAAATACGTTAGATATTAATCCAATGAACTATCGCCATGCGATTTTTCCAAAAGCGCTGTTGCATTGTTTACAATACTTTGGGAAGTATGTGCAAGCTGCTGGATTTCATCAACCATCTGGGAAACAACTTCATTCATATGTTCAATTGCCTTTGCGCTTGCTTCAATTGCTGCTTTTTGTTCTTCAGTACCGGCACCAATATTTTTTGCCAGTTCAACGTTCTTTTCCATCTGGTCAATGATATTTTTTATATACTTTTCTTCAACAGTTACACTATCCTGCAGTATTTTAATCTTTGAGGAGCTTTCGGCCATACGGGCAATTAGATCTTTTAACATCTCAGCGGTTGTCCTGATAACTTCAACGCCAGTTTCAGTAGTTTTTGTGCTTTGTATCAGCACATTTTCAATATCTTTTATACTTTCAGATGTTTGAAAAGCCAATTTGCCAATTTCATCCGCAACTACTGCAAAACCTCTACCATATTCTCCAGCACGCGCAGCCTCAATGCTGGCGTTAAGTGACAGTAAATTTATCTTATCTGCTATATCAACTATTACGTTTATAGTATCACCTATTTTCTGGCTTTGCTCCCGTATCTGATTGATGGTTGCCTCTACCTCTTTGATTCTTTCATTAGCATTTCCTGTACGCGCAACAACATGTTCAACTTCCTGAATTGTTTTATCTAAATTTTGCCGTGTTTCGTTTTTTATGACTTTGAACTCACTGACAATGGTTTCCATCATCTCATTGCCGCCCACCTGCTCTTCGGAAATGCGTGCAATGCTTTCCGCTGAGCCCAGCAATTCTTCCAGTGTTGCCGATATCTCTTCAAAAGTTGAAGCCTGATTCTGCATCTTTTCGTTAAATTTTACAGTGAGAATATCCTGCTGTTTTACCTGTTCCAGTAAATCTGCTACCTTTTCTTTTATTGTTTCGTTGAGCTGTCGCTGGACATCCGATTGCTGCTGAATAATAGATAATTGTCTGGTGGAGCGGTCGTCATACTGCTGTACAACTTTTATATTTCGTGAAGCTAATATACCAAATACCGCAGTAATCATGATGAAGAAGATCTCGCGAAATATTATAAAACCGTGAACCGGCTTGCCATCAAGTGTTGCATCCCAGTGTATATCTGCTCCATGAGCTATTGCCACAAATAAAAATGCAGTCCATGTTACTACAGTATAGCCAGTATAAAAGGCCATAAGCCGCCGGTTGAAATATAGTTGCAGCATAACCAGTAATATAACCATAAGAACTGAGCTATTATATGACTCAAGAGCAAATGTCCAGTCATACTTTTGTGCATAGGCAAATTTGGCTGCTAATGGTATATTGACACTGATAAATCCCAAAATCCATTCAAAAACGCCAGTTGCTTTTAGTAATTTTTTTCTTTTATTGATGACATATGCCAGCAAAACACAAATGGCACTGATAAACGATAACCGCAAAATTTCCAGAATATCAACTTTCCCCAATATCTGGAATATATGAGCAATAACAGCTATTATAATAAATATTATAATATATGTTCCGCTTGATTTTATTTCCAGGACCTGGCGGGCTGTATAGTTTGTTTTCATAGGAACCTCACAAAGTGTTATTCAAAGGCTCTCAGTACTTATAGTATACAATGTAACCAGCAACATCAACAATAATAATACTTTAGTGGCAATAAATTGCTATAAAATAACAACAAGCCTATTGGTACAAATTATAATATCCAAATTTTTCATTATATTTAGTATAGCTCACACCCTTCATTTATCCGTATATTTTAGTTGAACAACTTACGGTACATTTAGACCTTTCACACTGTGGAAGTTAGGTTAGATAATCGTTTATCCTACTTGTCATATCCGCATGGACCTTGCTAAAAAAATGTGATATACACTCCCGTCTCCTTTAGCGGCGGGGTAATATAACATTTACTGCTTGAAAAAATTAAGGTATAAATACTGAATTTTTTTATAAAAACATTTGCATTTTTATATTACATATAAACCACTATTAGCGAATATTCAGAAGGATTATTTTTTATTAATAAGTATTCCTTCTTCTTTATGGTTTGGAATATGACTGAAATTTTATTTATGAATTAAGGCAGCCCTGTTATGAATACCATTAACATTGCAACATTAAACAGAAAGCGCTATCTTCATGTATTGCTCCCGCTTTTTATTGGCTCAATCATTGCATATCTTGACAGAGTCAATATAGCTTATGCAGCACTTACCATGAATAAGGATTTAGGGTTTACTGCCGAAATTTTTGGCATGGGCGCCGGCATTTTTTTTGTGGGATATATACTCTTTGAAATTCCTGGAGCTATCATTGCTGAAAAGTGGAATCCCAAAGGGTGGCTAATGCGCATCATGATTACCTGGGGTATAGTTTCATTTTTCATGGCATTTATCACCAAACCATGGCATTTTTATTTGCTGCGCTTTTTACTGGGCAGTGCCGAGGCAAGCTTTTACCCCGTATTATATGCAAGCATAATACCACGATGGTTTACACCACACGAGCGCCCTAAAGCTATTGCCCTTATGCTTACATCACTTCAGATTTCAGCAATTATTGGTTCTCCTCTTGCGGGGTTTGTACTGGATATATCAGCTTTTGGCCTTAAAGGCTGGCAACTTTTATTTATATTTGAAGCAATACCAGCACTAGTATTTGGAATACTTCTCTACTTTATACTTTCAAACGACCCACAGCAGGTTAGTTGGCTTACATATGCCGAAAAGAAGTATTTATCAAATGAGCTATCGCATGAACAAACACAAAAAGCCCAGCATTACACAGTGTGGCAGGCACTTAAAGATAAAGAAGTATTGAAACTAGCACTCATCTATTTTTTATGGATAACCGGCTTCTGGGGTTTCAATTACTGGATGCCAACTGTCATCAAAGAATTATCTGGCTGGTCAAATATAGCCATTGGGCTTCTTCTTGCTATTCCCATGACGTTATCGCTTATTGTCATGGTGTATATTGGCCACTCATCGTCAAAAACTGGTGAAAAGCGCCTGCATGGTGCAGTTCCACTTGGCATTGCTGCTATTGGGCTTGGCGTTGGTGTTTTCATAAAAGACCCTTCTGTAAATATGGTATTTGTATGTCTGGCAGCTATTGGTGTTTTTGGTCCGTTTGGTGTATGGTGGTCATATCCAACTACATTTCTTTCCGGTGCAGCTGCTGCTGGTGCTATTGGCCTTATCAATTCATCCGGAAATATTGGCGGGTATATTGGCCCATATCTTATAGGCATTATTAAACATATTACCAATTCATTTGAAGTATCATTTGTGATACTTTCATGTATGGTACTGGTATCAGGCATCATGATGCTCACTCTAAAGAAAAAGGTATAACCATGAAAGGTTTTGTGCAATGTTACACCGGCAATGGCAAAGGTAAGACAACTGCAGCCATTGGGCTTGCTATTAGAGCGGCCGGCTGGGGCAAGCATTCAATTATAATTCAATTTTTAAAGGGGCAAAAGTCCGGTGAACAGATAGCACTCAAGCGATTTAACGATTTAATAACAATTGTAACATACGGTAGTAAAAACTTTTATATTCCTGGCAACAATGATACTGAATATAAAACATTGGCACACAAAGCATACAATCACTGCATGGAAATCTGTGGCGATAGTTCTTATGAGATAATTATCTGTGATGAAATACTTACTGCACTCCACTTTAAATTGCTTACCAACAAAGAAATTATTGCCCTAATCCAAACAAAGCTACCTACAAGTGAACTCATACTAACCGGTAGATATCTCCCTAAAAAATTATATCCGTACTGTGATCTTATAACCGAAATGAAAGAAATAAAACACTACTATACGAAAGGTGTTCCTGCACGTAAAGGTATTGAATTCTAATAGTTTTTTTGCTGTTCATAATACAAAGGGCTGGCGAAATGCCAGCCCTTTGTATTAATAAATATTTACATTGTTTCTTATTTGCCCTGCAGTTTCTTTGCATCATTGATGAGAGTATCAACAACAGTAGGATCTGCCAGTGTTGAAGTATCACCCATTCCTGATTTGTCAAACTCGCCAGCTGCAATCTTCTTTAAGATTCGACGCATAATCTTGCCCGAACGGGTTTTTGGAAGAGCATCTGCCCACTGAATCATTTCAGGAGTTGCAATAGGCCCAATCTCCTTACGAACATGGGCTACAAGCTCTTTCTTAAGTTCATCAGATTTCTCTACACCAGTCTTCAACGTTACGAATGCGTAGATTGACTGACCCTTAATTTCATGAGGATAGCCAACAACTGCAGACTCAGCAACTTTTGGATGAGCAACAAGAGCTGATTCTATTTCTGCAGTACCCATACGGTGACCAGATACGTTGATAACATCATCAACACGTCCTGTTATCTGGTAGTAGCCGTCTTTATCGCGCTTACAGCCGTCACCGGTAAAGTACTTGCCAGGGAACTGTGTAAAGTATGTGTTGAAGAATCTTTCTGGATCTCCGTATACTCCTCGCATCTGGCCTGGCCATGATCTCTTAATACACAGGTTACCTGAGCACACGCCTTCTAGTTCAGTACCATTGTCATCAACAATACAAGGCTCAACGCCAAAGAATGGTACCGTTGCCATAGCTGGCTTAATATCAATAGCACCAGGAAGCGGGGTAATTAAAATACCGCCGGTTTCTGTCTGCCACCATGTATCAACTATTGGACACTCACCCCTACCTATTTTATTGTAATACCAGTTCCATGCTTCTGGATTCAAAGGTTCACCAACTGAACCTAATAACTGAATAGATGAAATGTCATGTTTGTCAACCCAGCTGTCACCTTCTTTTGCCAGCGCACGGATAGCTGTTGGGGCTGTGTAGAAAATATTAACTTTGTATTTTTCAACGATTGCCCAGAAACGCCCAAAATCTGGATATGTTGGAACGCCTTCAAACATAATAGTTGTTGCACCATTAGCAAGTGGACCATACACAATGTATGAGTGACCTGTTACCCAGCCAATGTCTGCAGTACACCAGTAGATATCGCCATCATGATAATCAAAAACCATCTTATGGGTAAATGCAACGTATGTTAAATAACCACCGGTTGTGTGCATAACACCTTTTGGCTTACCTGTAGAACCGGATGTATACAGGATAAACAGTGGATCTTCTGCATCCATCTGTTCAGCTGGGCAATTGGCATCAACCTTTGCCATTTCTTCTTCATACCACTTATCAATTTTGTCATTCCAGTTAACCTGAATCTTATCACCAACCCGTTTTACAACGATGTGCAGGCGAACAGTTGGACATTCTGCTATGGCTTTGTCAGCATTTTCTTTCTGTGGAACAGCCTTTGCACCACGGAAAGTACCATCGCATGATACAACAACTTCTGATTTACAGTCCTGAATTCGGTCGCGAAGAGCTTCTGCTGAGAATCCACCAAATACTACTGAATGTACTGCACCAATTCGTGTACATGCCAGGATACCAATAGCAAGCTCAGGGATCATAGGGAGGAAGAATGTAACGCGATCGCCTTTTTTTACTCCATTTGCTTTTAATACATTAGCAAACTTACATACCTGCTCATGGAGTTCTTTGTAGGTAAACTTCTTGTCTTCGGTTGGTTCGTTGCCTTCCCATATTAATGCAATCTGATTGCCTCGTTTTTCTAAATGTCGGTCAAGGCAGTTGTATGAAACATTAACCTTTGCATTAACGAACCATCGAACCCATAAATCTTTTGCGGTGGTACCATAGTTACAATCCATTACCTTGTCCCATTTCTTGAACCAGGTAACATACTCTTCGGCAATTTTTCCCCAGAAACCTTCTGGATCTGCCAGTGATTCTTTCCACATCTTTTCATACTCTTCCCGGCTCTTTATGTACGCTTTTTTGCGGAATTTTTCAGGAACCGGGTAAATCTCTTTTAATGTAACTTCTGCCATCTATTACCTCCGATGTTTATATTGTAATATGCACATTATGGGCACCGCTATAATGCGGCTTAACCCCTACGCATTCCTGTATTGTTCTTTCAAGTATGCAGCTATCATTGAATCATAGCCTGATGTCAATTCAAAAACTTTAATTGCCAGCCTGAAATTTGTTTTTTCTGATACAGCACCGTCATTTTCTTCCATTTCTTTGAGCACTGCTTCATAATCAGACGGGTCAACAATAACCGTTACATATTTATAATTTTTTGCTGATGAGCGCAACATGGCTGGCCCACCAATATCTATATTTTCTATTGCTTCTTCCAGTGTACATCCTTTTGCTACAGTCTGCTTGAATGGATATAAGTTAATAACTACCATATCAATGGGAATGATCCCATGTTGTTGCATTGCAGCTACATGCTCAGGATTATCACGCAAACCTAAAAGAGCCCCATGTATCTTTGGATGGAGTGTTTTGACCCTGCCATCCATCATTTCAGGAAAACCAGTGTAGTCCGAAACCTCAGTAACACTAACACCAGAATCTCGTAATAGTTTTGCCGTGCCCCCGGTAGATAAAATATCAACTCCAAATACTTTTAGCCTGGAAGCAAATGGTACTATTTTTGATTTATCTGATAAACTTATCAATGCTCGTTTAATTACTGACATTTTAACCTTATTTAACTATTTTAATTATACTAAAATTATTTTTTATAATCATACTACGGTTATGACCATTTGAATAAGCACTTGAAAAAATACAAGCATTTTTTAAATCTGAACAAAATGACTGTATTTTAACAATAATCAAGACAACGAATAGCATATTTTTGTGAATATTATTGCCATGATAACTATTAATTCCTCATCATCATTGATATATTTATAATAGTTAATGCTATACACAATGAAAGGAGGCACAAGAATACACATATTGCTGATCCCCTAAAAAAATTATGCTCTGGCCCCATTTTCGTTCTCTGCGTGAAACCCAGTATTTTCTCACAGAGAGTTCACTTAAAAACACAGATTCAGATTTTCTGGGAAAATGGCTCTGACCCCATTTATAGGATATAAGGTTATTAATGTTTTAAGTTTTAAGGCTCTGACCCCGCTTAAGGCACAAGGATTTTACCGATACCTATCGCACAGAATTAAAAAAAATTACATACTGCCAAAAATTTTTATTGTCACTGAGAATAAATTATAGTATTTTTATACTAAAATAGTATAAAAGTATAAAATAGTATGACTAAACGAAAACAACAACAGATTTTAACCACAGCCGAAGCAATGTTTAACCGTTTTGGCATAAAAAAAACAGCGGTTGATGACATAGCCCGCGATGCCAGGGTTGCAAAAGCCACAATATATAATTATTTTGGCAACAAGGAAGGTTTGCTTAAGGCTTTAATTAAACAAAAAATACAGCAATTTGAATCGGGTTTATTGAATACTGCTGAAACAGCCAAAAATCCCGTAGATGCAATCAAATCATTAATCCAGGAGCATATACGCCTTTTTACCACTACCCCTTTCTTTAACGACCCCGCGCTCCAGGATAACCAATTAAAAGAAGAACTCAGCCAGAAGGAAGAACATCTGCTACAAAAAATAGTACAGCAGGCAAAAGTGAAAGGTTTATTACAAAGCGGCGATAGTAACCAGATAATTCATACACTGCTGTTATTGCTCAAAGGCATAGAAACATCCATTAAAAACATCCCTTTTTCAATAGACTCACTGAATGACAGCATCAATTTTATTTCAGAGACATTCTTTAAAACTAGAGCAAAGGAGGGACATAATGGCACAGCTTAATGTGATGCTGTTTGAATTCATTGTTTTTTCAGTTGCAGGTTGGATTTTAGAGGTTATGTATCGTTCACTGACCAATAAACGTTTTGTAAATCCTGGATTTTTACGAGGGCCATATCTTCCTATCTATGGCACAGGCGCTCTGATTATCACCTCAATTGCGTATACCACCACACATATTCCCGTATTATACAAATTTATCATTTATTTCATATCATTAAGCCTGCTTGAATACATTACCGGTGCTATCCTGTATACAGTGACTGGCAGGCGATACTGGGATTACACCGATGAACCCCTCACTATTCAGGGGCATGTATGTCTGCCTTTTTCGGTTATATGGGGTATTTTAGCGTTAGCATTTGAATTTGCTATTCTGCCGCTGTATGGTTATTTTGTTTCCTCATTGAATACGGTTTTCATAAATACTGTAATAAGCTTTGGTATAATACTCATGATTGCCGATTTTATGGTAACCCATACTATTGTACAAAAATTACTCCATGCCCGATTGCCTGTATTTAATCCCACCCAGTATAGGTTAGGATTTATTAAATTCCAAAATGATGCCCTCCTTTCATTGCGCGGTTTTATGGATACGGCTCTTTCATACAGAAAAAAATTTTCTATTATAAAACCCATTGAAACAAATAAAATTATTAGATTGCTCAAAAAGAGATATACTGCACTCATTGGCACCATTCGTAATATTAACAAAAAGCGCAACTAATGTCAGCATACAGGAGAATGTATGGAAAATAAACGGTTGTTCTCTCTTCCATTTGTACAGGATATACTTCACAATAATGATTTTCAATCCCTGCAGCGTTACATACATCATGGAACAACAACATGCTATCACCACACACTGGAAGTAGCATGGTTAGCGTATAGATTGGCACTAGCTTTAAAACTTGACCATGTTGCCACAACACGCGGGGCATTGTTGCATGATTTCTTCATGTACAACTGGCGCACGGGCGGCCCCAGACTTCACGGATTCAGGCATCCGCGCATTGCACTCAACAATGCTTCAAAACATTTTGTGCTTGGTCCAAAGGAAAAAGACAGTATACTGCGACATATGTGGCCCCTTACACCACTTCCACCCCGCTATCCTGAATCATGGATAGTAACGATAGCAGATAAGATAGTATCAACCATGGATTATATTCGCTTTGTAAAAAGTAAAGTAGCTTTAATGTATAATGCCATCAACACCTATATGTGGCTACCATTACAATCGCTATTCAATCGTGGAAAGCTATATTCGTAAATTACTGACAATCGCTTTTTGCTGTAATGCACACAAGCAACATCCTTTTTTTCAAACGCACGTAAACTAAAGTGTGTCATAATAGCAGACGTGGTGTTGTTTACTGTAAAAATTTTACAGGTACTATCGCCCCCTGTGCACAATCAAAGCACTAACGGACAGCCCTCCATGGCTAAAATGTATTTCCCTATCAGCATGAATTGTAAATACGTGTTTAATTTTTGAAGGGATTAACACGCAAAGATCCCACTCAGGATACCATTCTTTAAAAATATTGGCAAGGCGTTTATATAGCTTTACAGTATTATCAACATGAATTCGCCTGCCATAGGGTGGATTGACAGTGCACAAAACCTTTTCACTGATAGCTTTCATTCTTTCTTTTAAAAAATCTCCGGTATACGTATGTAGATGGGCACATGCTTTCATGCTGTTTTGCTGTGTGATAGCTACCATGTCCGGGTTACTGTCACCAGCTATAATTGTTATATCCCTGTGTAAACCTGGTTCTTTACGTATAATGCTGGTGAATACATGCTTACGGAACGATGGCCAGTGCATAAAAGCAAAGGTACGGTTAGCTCCGGATGGAATGTCATGGAGTATGCACCATGCCTCAAGGGGAAATGTACCGCTGCCGCACATGGGGTCAATGATGGTATCGTAGTCATGCACATTGCATTCATATAATAGTGCTGCAGCTATTGTTTCACGAAGAGGTGCCTCACTGATATACTGCTTATATCCCCGCTTGTATAACGGTTCACCACTTGAATCCAAACTTACCATGCACTCGTCATGGTCAAAGCGCACAAATACCTTTTGCACTTCACCGGTGGTATTGCATGGTATACCAAACATTGACAAACGCTTTTCTATTGCTTTTGTTACTTCCTGGCCTATTCTTTCAGTATGATGCAGTTTTGAACTATGTACACTGACCGCAACATCAATTGTTTGTCCCTGTACATATAGCTCCCAGGGGAATTCTTTAAGTGTGCGATAGATTTCATTAAAATGATATGCCCTGAAATGGCACAACCGCATGAGTATACGCGTTGCAACCCTTGAATAATAATTTGCTATGTAACAGTGCTTTAGCGTTCCTCTGAATGCAACTCCGCCTTTTGTAACAGTGCACCTCTGTATACCCAGAAGGTTTAGCTCTTTTACGGCTGTTTCTTCAAACCCTGGCTGTATCACTGCAAAAAAAGTATGAGGCTTGTGAATTACATGCTGAGCAATTCGGCGCTGTATGGCTTTTGGTGAGGTGCTGTAATTCATGGTTACTTTCGCTCAAATACTGCAAGCAATTCTATGTGTGGTGTCTGGGGAAACATATCATATGCCTTGCACCATACAAGTGCATACCTGTCAACAAGCATTGCTGCATCCTGTGCAAAGGTAACAGGATTGCATGACATATACACAATCCTTTTTAGGTCTGCTTGCAACAATTTATCCACAACTTTAGGGCCAAGGCCTGTTCGCGGTGGATCAACTATTGCTACATCATACTTCATTGTATTCCCTCTTACATACTCAAGCGCATCACCATGCACAAACGATACATTGTTAATTCCATTGAGTGAAGCATTATGAGCAGCTACCGTAATAGCTTCATGGTTTGTTTCAACAGCCGTAACAGATTCCGCCTGTTCAGCAACATAAAGGCTTATGCTCCCCACACCACAGTACATATCAAGCACATTGCCATATACGTGCCTGGCAATTTCCCTGTATATTATCTGTGTCATACATGTATTTGCCTGAAAGAATGAATTGGGTGTTATTCTGTAGAGTATGCCATTCAGCGATTCTTCAATATATCCCTGTTTTATATCCTCAAATACTTTCCCGTAACTTAGATCTGCCAGTCCATCACTTAAAATAAGCGAAATGGAATCAACATCATTATATATAGCATTAATGACTACTTCAAGATTGTTCTCTTGCTGTGCAACTACAAAATTTACCATTACCTGCCCTGTATTAAATCCCTGCCGTAATACCACATAGCGCAGGTACCCTTTATGAACCAGATAATCATAATCCTGCACACCTGAGAGTTTTTCCCGTAAACTGGCAAATATACTCCTGCTTTTATCCTGCAAAAGAAGGCAATCATACAGATCAACAACATGTTTAAAACTCCCCCTTCTTCGCAATCCTATTTTCCCAAAAGCCGTAACATAATCCATGCGGTTTCTATACCCCAGTGGCATAGAAGGCTCTATGGCATCAACACCAGCCACAGTATTAAGCAGAGCATTACAATAGTCTTTTTTTATTGCCAGCTGTGTAGTGTAATCAAAATGCTGTAGTGCACAGCCGCCACAATTGCCTGCATGCATGCACGGTGGGTCAATGCGTTTATCAGCAAACTTGTCAACAATGGATAATAGAAGCTTTTGATGTTTTTTCAAGTGCCATTACTCCAGACCAGTAACCTGCACGGACTCAGGGTATTCTACAGCAAAGTGTACTGTTAATTCTTTTTTTTGATTGGGGGAAAGCTGTACCTGCCATGTTGCTTTTCCTTCGTTATCAATGTCAGAACCAATGCTGTTTTTGTTAATAAGGGTAACAGTTATCTTTTCATTCTGCGAAACAGGAATTGCATCCTGGACTGTAACAGTAACATCACGCTTTTTCCCATTGGCAAGTTGTATAGAATATACATATTCTATACGCTTTGTTTTACTCACCAGACCTTTATATTCGGTATTTTTGCTTGATAGCTTTCGTTCAACGGAAAGGCTTTCATCAACACCCAGTGCTACTGTTATTGAATCCTTTGGCACATAAAGTTTATTAAGGGAAAACGAATTTACAAATTTTCCATCCAGGTATACATTCATGTTCCCACCCTGCATGGGGAATTCAAAAGGATTGGGGAATTCGCCTTCAAGCATAACATACGGTAAAACTCGGGGAACAGTTGCGTAGCGCATTGTACAATCCGTTGTTGCCTTTGCTACAGGTATTTTATATACATTGCCATCGGATGGGATGGTTTTTTCCCCCTTTACCTGAAATGAGAATGCAATACGCTCTTCCTGCATTGTGGGCATTTCTTCAGACTCCTGTGGTGCTTCCGCAACATCCTGGCTTCTGAGTTCCATGCTTTTTGCTGATTTTTTATAATAATATGATGGCTGGTAAATATCTAAATACCATGGATTCAGCGTGGGCTTCTGTTTTGCAACAAAAGGTTTTGAGGTCGATAGCTCCAAAGAAACATCCTTCCAGTCTTCGCCAGTCTTTTGATACACACGGGCATTGCATGTCACTTCTACTGTCTGTGCTTCAGTATTTGCACGGGCATCATATTCCATATTCCATCCTGCATTCCCGGTAATATACTGGATCATGATTATTGCACTATCCTGACCAGTATGCACAACAACCAGCTGTAATGATTTTGTGGCCTCATCTACATTAAGAAGCGACAGCTCTTTTTCCAGTCGCTCCTTTTCCTCTTTATGTTTTTGCAGTGACTGCTGTATCGTAGCTATTCTTTTATAGCTCTGATTACTATACTGTTCAATTAATTGCAGTATCGATTGCATCTGCGCTGCAGTCATGGTAACAGCAAATGGCGACAAGCTGCCTTTTTTTATATATTCAAGGACCGTGTTCAATGACTGTATCTCATTTTGTTTTGCATTAATCTCGGTATTAATTAATTCAAGTCTTTCTTTGAGGGTGTTAATGCGCTGGGCATCGCCTCTTTTAAGATAGGTTGTTTGGACAGAAACATTGTGCAATATAGCACCTTTAACAACAACCTGAACTGATTCATTAACTAATGAGGCGGGTAGTCCCTCTATGTTTATCAAATTTTCACCTTTATGCAGATTTACCTTTGCTTCTTTTTTAACCAGTGCACTGTCATAATATACAATAACTTTACTAATTTCAGGTTTGATTGTTTGGGAAAAAACTACTGTAATGCTTGTAATAAACATCATGGTTGTCAGTATAATTTTTTTCATATAGAACCTTCCTTTAAATAGTGTAGGCAGTGAACTGTGACCAGTAACTATCGCCACTATGTCATACCATGTACGATAGCTCATAGTAACAACTTTTGCCATGAAAAAAATTTATTTCTGAATACGTACCTGTGCTATCTGCCGCGATATTAATACTAACCTATCCTCATCCCAGGTTTCGCCATCCGTTTCAAGAAGTCCACAGGTTATAAATCTGGTACGCGTGTAAAACCGCAACCACTTTGATTGTGGCATATTCCTGATATTAATTGTCAATTCAATGGTGGGCACCCAGGCAACCAGACCTAAGCTTACAAATACTGCAGGTGGTATAACATCCGACATTAACAGCAATGCAGGTATGTCATATTCTCTTTCCTGTCTGAATGTAATCCATCCTTTTTGTATAGACTCATCACGAAGTTTCCCCTGCATCCATCCTGCTGAATAGGGATCAAGTCTGATGTCAACATGCGAAGATAATGTGTAATCTGGTATTTCAGGAATAGGAATGCATTCCTGTAACGGTGCCACCGGGGGAACTGGTGTTTCATATTTTTCAATATCACATTCATTCTTTTCATTTGCAAAGGTGCCCCAGCAGCGTATTTTTTCTTTGCCTTCCTGATAAAGGCTTGCCTGATAACGATTAAACTGTGCAGACTGTGCAAAACATTCAATGTGAATTTCACAATCACCTGGTTTAGAACGGGATATATAATTTGCCGTTACTATAGGTGTTGACCGTTTGTCGCTTTGCATAGCCATTGCATTCCCCAACAATGCAATGAGATAGCCGCCATTGGGGATTCCCCCCACAAGCCAGTTTTTAGAAATAGTACCTTTAAATTTTCCAGGTTCCAACTCAACAAGGCTCAGATCATTATCTAAAACATGCATATACTACCTCTGGCAACAAGTTTTGTGTAAGAATACTGTAAGCTCTTAAGGAATTCAAACACTTTATGTGTTTTGTATAAAGATACATAATTCTTCATAAACGTAAAGAGCTCTTTGCACGATTACAAATAGATACTATTATAATTGAGACCTCTGAACAAATACTAAAAAAAGGTTGCAATTTCAGTAAAAAATAAAGAGACATAATATAAGAGACAGGATAGAACTGTAAAGAG
>JBBFLA010000021.1:0-56203 GCA_037481795.1 Spirochaetota bacterium | reverse complement strand
AACCTTCCTGTTCATGAGTACATTTATGAACAGATCATCGTTCCACCGCAACTATTTTGACTTTTTTATCATTCCTCCTTTATAAAAAACATTGAGATGATATACTTACATGGTAATAGTAATTATACAATATCTGAAGTATTAAAGTCAAGTAAAATGTTATATTAATGTCATGTAAAAACATCTTGACGAAATTATGCAAAAAAGGGTTTTAAGAGATAATTACTGTAAAAATTAATGACGCAGTAAAACCGGGTAAGAATTATTTGAAAGGGTAATGGTATGATACAAAAGGCATATATTTATAGTCTTCAAAGATATACTACTAAAAAAGTCTGTGGTTTATATATTCTTGAACGGCTTATTTATACACTTCAAAAAGTTGGGATTCAACAAATATATATTATGTTAGACGAACAGGAAAAACTATTTTATGAACATACGATATTGCCTCATATAAAAAAAAGAAAGATTCATGTACAGCAGTGCTTACCGGGTGATGTCCCTGAAAAAGGGTCTTTATATGTGCCATCAAACCTGTTTGTACAGCCTCACTATTTTGAAAATTTTGATGATTACTTTAAACAAAAGAAGGGGTTATTTGAACCTGTCTTAAATGATAAACAATTTATAATTTCCTCTGATGAAGATATAAAGAAGGCCGAATTGCTGGTTGTGAAATACATAATAGATAATACTGGCGGATATATTGCAAAAAATATTAATAAACGCATTTCCATTCCTATTAGTTTGCAACTGGCCAAAACAAGGATACATCCTAATATACTTACTATTGTTAATATGGTAGTAGGTTTTTTAAGTGCATATTTTGTGTTACAGGAGTCATACTGGCAGGTAGTTTTAGGGGGTTTTTTGTTTCAACTGGCATCAGTATTTGATGGCGTGGATGGTGAAGTTGCTAAATTTACATTTAAAGTTTCAAAAATTGGCGGATGGCTTGATACGATTGGGGATAATGGAACACTGCTTTTATTCTTAATTGCAGTATCAGTATTATATTTTAAGAATACCTCAACACTTGCAGCCAGTATAATAGTAATGTTGCTTTTTGTGGGTTTGTTCTGGTTTATTGGTATGATCGTTTGGTATTTGCGAAAATTCAGTGAATCAGGATCACTGGTTGCATACGATAAGGAGTTTTTACAAAAATTGCCAGCGGATGATTTCCTGGTTAGGTTTGCTCTCAGTATGAAATATTTCACCAAGAAAGAATTTTTTGCTCTTTTCTTTTTTTGTATAAGTTTTACCGGTAAAATCTATTATTTAATTCCTACAATCACCTGTACAGTTTGTTGTGGTGCTATCATTCTTACAATTATTAATAAAAAATATTTCAAAATGGTTGATACATTGCGGTAACATTGCTTCAATTTGTGATCTTTTTTTAAAGTAAGGTATCATTTGCAGTGAGCGCAGTTTTTCCCGGAACAACCTGAACAAGATGATTTACCACGAATAGTACTGACAAGTGAAATAATTTTTTCTGTGTCATGCGATTGACACTGCGGGCAGGGTGGACAGTTACTATCTCCCATCTTTTTTAGCTCACTGTAGATATAATTGCATTTATTGCATTTATATTCGTATACTGGCATAATTTTACACGTGCACGGGTGATATCTACTCTATTATATAGCACATGGGTATGATAGCAGTAAAGAAAATATTTAATTAAGAGAACAGTATGAATATTCTGATAACAAATGATGATGGCATTCATGCCAAGGGGTTGCAGATTTTAAAAAAAGTCTTAGAGGATAATTATTCGGTATATGCGATAGCTCCTGATAAAGAACGAAGCGGATGTTCTAACGCAATACAGATACGTAAATCAATAAAGGTTGAACAGATAGATGAATTTACCTTTGCTGTTGATGGGTTTACTGCTGATTGTGTTAATATAGGATTACATGGGGGGCTTATTCCGCCAGTTGATCTTGTGATATCAGGTATTAATCACGGTCCTAATCTGGGTGATGATATATATTTTTCAGGGACGGTTGCAGGTGCCAGGACAGCATATATTTTTGGTGTAAGCGGCATAGCTTTGTCAATTGACAGCTATGAAGAGTCAGATTATTTTTACGATGCCTCATTATTTTTACTGGAACTGTTAAAAGATTTTCCCCTTCATAGTAAAGAACCACTCTTTTTGAATATAAACTATCCTGACCTGCCACGAACTGCAATTAAAGGGGTGCAGTATACAAGTTTGGGAAAACGGTTTTATCGTGATTCATATCGCATTATACAGAGCAAAAATAATAATTATGACATGGAATTGGATGGTACAATTGAAAATGAAGAAAAAACTGGCAGTGATGTAACTGAGTTACGAAATGGATATATTGTAGTAACACCTTTAACTATAGATTGTACGGATTATGATTTTATAGATAGGTTGAAAACAAGAGAGATAACGAATCATATATGGAAGAATTAGACATACACAAACAGATTAAGGCATTGTTTGATCATGCCACGCATCTGCTTAATCACAAAAAGGATTATGCTCAGGCTAAAGATACATTGCATAAGCTTGAATTAATGGATGCAGAAAATCCTGTTGTTTTGTACAATTTAGCAATTGTCTGTATTCATTTGCAGGATTATGAAAGCGCTATTGATTACCTGAAGCGGTGTATGTCATTGCCAATGACATTTATTAATATACGGCAGGTCAGGAAGGTGTATATATTTGCATTGGTGCAGAAAGGGGATTATGACAGGGCTTTAGATGAATTGCAGCAACAAAATGATCAGGATGATGCTATTATCCAGATGAAGGCATTTGCACTTGAGAAAAAGGGTAAGTATGGCCAGGCATTGCAGTTGTATGAAAGTATACTTGAACAAAATCCTGATAATATGAATGCCTGCAATGGTATAGCGTATATTCTGGCAAATATCCCGGATGGGAATCTGAGTAAGGCTATGGAACTGGCTAAAAAGGCAGTAACCCGTTTTCCCAACAATGCGGCATATAACGATACGTTGGGGTATGTTTATTATAAAAGAGGTGAATATAATCTGGCAAAAAAATTTCTGAAAAAAGCACTTTCCTTAAAGCCGGATAATAGTGAAATACGCAAGCATATTGATGAATTGTTGAATATTAGCTAAAGAAGATATTTCTACACTAAATTTTATTCTTAATATAGAAGATACTTCCTGTGTTATATGGGATATAGATTATAAAAGGTACTGTAAAGTGTTCTTATTACTATAAAGTGTTGAATTATAACAATATTAAAATTATAAAAAGTTGTTGACGCAAAAAAGTATGCTATGTATAACGTTTGTAACAAAAAATCTTTTTTTATATAAAATAATGAAAATGTTAACGATATGTATAGTAAGTACAATATGATTATTTCAAATAAAGGAATATAGGTATATGAGTAAGGAATTGCAGGAAAAAGCTGAAAGAATGATTAAAGAGCTTCAGGAAGCTTTGCAACCAATCAAAGAAGAGTTGCTTCGTGTAAAAGGTGAAATAAAATAGAATTTATTTAAAGGGGTATACAAATGCCAGCAAAAGGACAAAAACGGCGACAACAGATTGTAGATATCGCTAAAAAGATGTTTATAGAAAAGGGTTTCCAGAGCACCCATATAGGGCAGGTGTGTGAAGAATTGAATATTGCCCGTGGTACAGTATATCAGTATTTTGGTAATAAAAGAGAAATCCTTTATGCAATTCTGGAATCTATTGAAGAAAGTATTGATGATATTCTTGACCCTGATGATCTCAGGGACCTTTTAAAAGACAACCCATCCCAGAAGGATATAATCAAATTTAATACGGATAGAATAACTGAATGTATCAAAGTTATTCTCAGTGAGCCAATAGTAATAAAGCTCATATTTAAAGATATCGTTGGCATAGACGAAGAGGTAATTGAACGTGTTGACCAGTTTTTAAAACATTTGATTAATATTGTTTCACGGGATATAGAAGAGATAAAGAAAAAAGGCCTCTACAAGAAAACGCTCAATGCAGAAATTACTGCAATTATGCTTATTGGCTCGGTAATGTTCCTGGTATACCAGTTTTATAAGGAGAAAAAGGATGTCACAGACAAAGAGGTTATTAATTCACTGGTAACCCATTATTTTAGTGGTGTATTGAAATAGGACTTTTGATATAGTGTGTCCTTTATATCCCGGCCCTTGGGGTCGGGTTTTTTTATTGATTATAATTCTGCACTATTTTACTGTAACCTGACTATACAATGATGGTGTCATTTTCATGAAAAAAATAGGTATTATAATAGCTTTTGTGTTTATTGCTTATACATTTAGTTTTGCAAGTAATGACTGTATAAGGGTACTTTTGAATGATGTTGATGGTAGTCATGTTGAAATCTCTGATGAGTGCATCATGAAATTGAAAGAGTTAATTGTTACAGGGAAAGATAACGATCAAAAGATGCAGGCATTACAGATACTAAAAAAAAGTAAAGTCAGAACCAATATAGAATTTTTTAAGGATATATTGTATTCAGTGCATTCAATAACAGTACAGCAAATGGTTATTGAAATACTTGCTGATATACATGATAAAAAAGTATTGCCGGTGATAATTGAATTTTTATCATCGCCATTTTTTGCAGTAAGGGAATCAGTCATACTGGCGCTAAAAAAGAATGGTGATGATAGAATGTATCCGTTTATTATACGGTTAGCCAGAAGTGATGAAGTAATCCACAGAATATATGCACTGGAAGCACTCTACCATCTCTATGACAACAGGTTTTACGAAATTATTGTCAGACTTCTACAGGATACCAATAAATCGGTGCGGTATTTTGCACTTGATTGTGTTGTCCATAATGAAATCAGTGCTTCTTTGCCATATGTGCGCTCAATTGCCACAGGTGATGAAAATGAGGAAGTACGGGTAAAAGCAATAAATGTTTTATCAGCATTGCAAGATAGGGCAGCGTATTATATTTTTGTCCGTGCATTATCAGATTACTCTGATCTTGTGAGGGATGCTGCAGTTGATGCTCTGTCAACGTTTCTATCTAAAGAAAGTACTATATATTTATCACGGCAGTTGTTAGCTGAACGTGAAGTCTATATAAAGCGAAAGATAATAAAAGCACTTATAAAAGCTAAAAATGCAGGTGATATCCGGGGATTACAGCATATTGTGCAAAACGAAGAAAACAGGAGCTTGCGCATTTATGCAGTATATGCCCTGGGAGTAATACGTGATGAACGCACAGTATCGCTGATTATAGACTCATTAGATGATGAAGATTTTAGAATGCGCGCTGAGGCAGCAGCGGCTTTATCACAGTTTAAAGGTTATAAAGTAGTGATTCCGTTGCTTGAGCACTACCCAAAAGAAAAGGAACTGTATGTCAAAACAGCAATTATTTTCTCATTAAAAAGAATATGTGATTCAAGTTCATTACAGAAATTGTTTGTTATTTACACCCAGGAGCAGGATCTAGTTTTGAAAATGATTTTAAGCAACACCATTCAGCATATTATTGCTAGAAACATACGACAATATTAGGGTTGTTATTTACAAAGGGTCACATTGAAAGGGTAATTAGTATGAAGATTGCGATAGCTCAAGTTAATCCAATCATTGCAGATATTGAGGGAAATTGTAATAAGATTACTCAGTTTGTTAGTCTTGCAAAAGAAAAGGGTGCAGATTTAGTTATTTTCCCTGAGATGGCAACAATTGGGTACCCTCCTATGGATTTATTGGAGCATAAAAAACTCATTAATGATAATCTTAGGGCATTAGAGGCGATAGTTCCTTTAAGCAGAGATTGCGGTATTATTTGTGGATATGTGGATTATAATTATGAAAATCCTCCTATGCTGTATAATGCTGCAGCTTTTATGTATGATGGGAAATTACAGTCAAAGCATTATAAGACCTTACTTCCCACCTATGATGTATTTGATGAATTACGATACTTTTCACCTGCTCCATCTCAGGAAATCATTACCTTTAAAGGAATTAATATTGGTGTCACCATATGTGAGGATATATGGAATGACATGAGCCTGAGCAAGGATATGTTTATGGAGTTCAGGCACTATGCTATTGACCCTATTGAAAACTGTATTAAAAAAGGTGCTGATATACTGGTAAATATCTCAGCTTCTCCGTATGTAAAGGGGAAAAATTCTATAAAATGGACTAAAATCCAGCACGTAGCAAAAAAATATAAAGTGCCCGTAATCTATGTCAATCAGGTTGGAGGCAATGATAGTCTGATATTTGATGGGAACAGTTTTGTTATCGATAAAAAGGGGAATTTTATTCTCAAAGCTAAAGATTTTCAGGAAGATTGCATAGTATTTGATACAGAAAAAGAATATATGAACATAAGCTGTGAAGAGGATTTCATTGCTGACATTGAGAAAGCACTTATTTTAGGAATACGGGATTATGTATATAAATCAGGATTTAAAAAGGTTGTGTTAGGGTTAAGTGGTGGAATTGACTCGGCACTGACAGCATGCCTGGCCGTTAAAGCTTTAGGGCCCAAGAATGTATTGGGGATTACCATGCCATCGATATTTTCTTCAAAGGGAAGTGTTGATGATTCGGTGGAATTGGCAAACAATTTAGGAATAGACATCCATACTATTCCAATAAAGAATCTTTTTGACACTTATATACGTGAATTGGGTCCCTACTTTAAAGACTTACCATTTGATATTGCAGAGGAGAATATACAGGCACGAATACGTGGGAATATACTGATGGCATTCAGTAATAAATTTGGTATGCTGTTACTTACCACAGGAAATAAATCAGAATTATCCATGGGCTACTGTACCTTATACGGTGACATGGCAGGAGGACTTGCGGTGCTTTCTGATGTGCCTAAGACACTGGTTTATGCACTGTCCTATTATATTAACAGAGATAAAGAGATAATACCCAGATCAATACTTGAAAAAGCACCCTCTGCAGAATTACGTGAAAATCAGAAAGATCAGGATTCACTTCCTCCCTATGAGATACTAGACCAGATTATTGAACGATATGTGGAATTGAAAATGAGTGCAGAACAGATTATTACCGATGGCTTTGATCCTGATATAGTTTATCCTGTTTTGCGAACTATCGACAGAAATGAATATAAACGAAAACAGGCACCCGTTGGATTAAAAGTAACTACCAAGGCTTTTGGTGTTGGAAGGCGTATACCCATTGTTCAGAGATTCAAGCATTAAATCACCACCTGTGCACAGGCCAACCTTTTATATGAGCTAGTTTCCGTAAAGCAGAATGAGGATTGACGCATTGAGGGAATCCAACCGCTTCCAGAACCGGGATATCGGCAACAGAATCAGCATAGTAATAGGCAGATTTGATATCGATATTATGATCTGTGCAAAACTGTATGGCCCGATTTAGTTTTTCTATCCCGTAACAGTAATTGCCTTTTATTGAACCGGTGTAGTAACCATTTTTTACTTCCAGTTCAGTACACAGAACATCATCAAAGTGAAGATGCTTTACTATTGGTTTACATATAAAGTCCAGTGAAGCAGAAAGTAATACAATGGATGCTCCCTTAGCTTTATGCATATACATTGATTCAAGAGCCTGGGGATAAATGTAATGTTTTAGTGTCTCTTCAAAAAAAATTTCAGAATACTGTTCTATGATTTTAGCTTCTATTCCTTTTAATCTTCTAACCCAATTTGTTATTAATGATTGGGTATTAATAATGCCTGATTTATAGAACAGTGAAAGTATCATGCCATAGATAAGATGTAATAATGATACCATACCTCTTTTGTAAAGGTCTCTGACGATAAGTGTACCTGAACTTGATGCAAGTATGGTATGATCAAGGTCATAAAAGGCAGTGTACTGGCTCATATATTCTCCTTCTTTAGAATAAACACTAAGATTACTACTGTGCAGTACAAACATAATAATTCAATCAAAAATATATTTAAAAAAATTATTGAAAATATTCATGCTATTTTGGATTATATATAACAACTAAAAGGTAACACAGGATATGAGTGGTTTACAAAGAAAAGATTTACTGGATATACAATCATTAACTACCGAAGAAATTTTATTAATATGTAATTCTGCAAAATATTTTAAATCCCTTTTTACACGATCAATTAAAACAGTCCCGGTTTTACGAGGTAAGACTGTTTGCCTTTTATTCTATGAACCTTCAACTCGCACGCGTATAAGTTTTGAGCTTGCAGCAAAACGACTTTCAGCAGATTTAATTAATATTGCGGTGCAAACATCAAGCGTGGTCAAAGGAGAATCTTTGATTGATACTGTCCATACGCTGGAAGCGTATAAAGCAGATTTTATTGTTATGCGTCATGCGGCGTCATTAGCGCCGCATTTTTTATCTCGCAATATAAAATCATCGGTTATTAATGCAGGGGATGGCAACCATGCTCATCCAACACAGGCTCTGCTTGATGTATATTCATTAATGGAAATAGTGGGCAATATCAAAGGTTTGCACATTGGTATAGTGGGTGATATTCTTCATTCACGTGTTGCTCGTTCAGATATTGAGATTTTTAAGCGATTGGGGGCAAAGGTTAGCCTGATTGGTCCCCCAACGCTGGTTCCTGATGAATTCAGGATGTATGGTGTTGATATTTATTATGAATTTGATGAGATACTTCCAAAGCTTGATGTCATTAACATGTTACGAATACAACGTGAACGCCAGCAGGGGTCATTTTTCCCTTCAATACGGGAATACCATAAGCGCTTTGCATTAACCAATGAACGCCTTAAACGATGTAAGAAAGATGTGATTGTGATGCATCCTGGACCAATTAACCGGGGTATTGAAATAGATGATGAAGTGGCCGATAGTTCTCATTCAATAATAAATGAGCAGGTTACCAATGGGGTAGCAGTGAGAATGGCAATTTTTTATCTTCTGGCAGGCGGAACCCCACTGGATGAGAAAGAGGTTGAGTAATGAAATTGTTAATTAAATATGGCAGATTAATTGACCCTACTACTAAAACTGATGAAGAATTTGATATTCTTATTACAGATGGCAAAATAGCTAAAATAGATAAGAATATTAAAAAGGATGATGCACAGCTTATTAATGCAAAAGATTGTATTGTGGTTCCCGGGCTGGTGGATATGCATGTACATTTCAGAGAGCCAGGCCGTGAGGATGTTGAAACTATTATAGGGGGCTCCAGAGTTGCAGCTAAATCAGGGTATACCAGTGTATGCACCATGCCTAATACAAATCCTGTGATTGATAATCAGGCGCTTGTACGATACATAAAAAAGCAGGCAGAATCTGGACCAATTAATGTGTATCCTGTTGCAGCTATAACAAAAGGTTCAATGGGTGAAGAGCTTACTGAGATGGGTGAGCTGGTTGAAGGTGGTGCAATAGCATTCAGTGATGATGGTAAACCCGTTATGAACTCAACCACCATGAGGCGTGCATTAGAGTATTCCCGGATGTTTAATGTCCCTATCATAACGCATGCAGAGGATATAACATTATCTGGTGGTGGGATAATGAACGAAGGGAACAATTCAATCTTTTTGGGTTTAAAAGGAATCCCCCGTGAAGCTGAAGAGATTATGATTGCACGTGATGTGTTGCTTACCCGTCTAACAAAAGGCAGATTGCATGTAGCTCATGTTTCATCCAGAGGTTCACTGGATATTATTGCTATGGCTAAACGGAATACTATACAGGTAACCTGTGAGACAGCCCCGCATTATTTTTCACTGACCGATGATGCCATAGCGGAACATCTTTCCATGGCAAAAATGAACCCACCATTACGTACAGAAGAAGACAGAAAGGCAATTATTGAAGGGTTGCGGAATGGCTTAATAGAAGTAATTGCTACAGACCATGCACCTCATCTTCCCAATGAAAAGATGCAGGAGATAGCATTTGCACCGTTTGGTATTATTGGGCTTGAAACTGCTGTGCCATTAATTATTACCGTGCTAATTAAAGAGAACGGTTTTAGCTTTATACAGGCATTTGAAAAGGTTACCACAAATCCCTGTAAGATTCTTGGTATTGATAGAGGGTATATTAAAGAAGGTGCGGTTGCTGATATTACCGTTATTAATCCTGATAAAAAAATTATAGTTAGCGAAGATTTTATTATTTCGCGATGTAAGAATACGCCATTTATGGGAAGAGAGCTTTTTGGTATGGTTGAATATACTATCTGCAATGGTGAAATAGTATATCCCTTCAGCTGAACAAATCCTGTAATGCACATGACATTAGATAGTAGCCTTCTTCGGTTGGGTGTACGCCATCAAACTGTACAAGTTCCTGTAATGGTGTGCCCTTATTAACAGCGTTTTTCCAGTATTCATGTGTCTTTGACACAGGAAGCTTATACTCATCAGCAATAGATACTATTGTATCATATAATTTATACGCGTTTTTTGCTTCAGGGAAATCTCCAAACCATACAGAAGTTACCAGTACAATATCAGAAGGCAATTGTGCCTGTATAGCATTAATGATTGCCCGTATGTAGTTACCAAATACATGTGGTGAATACCCGCATGCGTAATCATTCAGTGCAAACTGTATGAGCACGCAATCAGGATTATACGAAATGACATCATGCGAAACACGGTGTAATCCACCATCAGCTGTATCTCCTGGTATACCTTTATTAATTATGGTAATTAATGCATTTGGGTAATGTGATTTTAGAAAATCATGGAAATAATCAATATATCCCTTATCAACCATCCATCCATAGGTTAATGAATCACCCAGAGCAACTATGGTGACAGCCTGGCCATTTTTAAGTTTTTCAATAGTTTTCAGTGGCTTAACCATGGCACTCCCGAATTTTTTGCAAAGATTGTAATGGCTGTATAAAAATTGTCAAGTAGCAAAAATGTAATGGCTTTATGAACCAATGAATTCTTCTTGCAATATTAAAGTCCTATTATAATTGTAATTCTAAATTCAAATATATGATAGAGAGGTGCAGGATGGATATTAACAATACATGCATCGTATTGACAGGTGCTTCATCTGGGATAGGGAAAGCTTTGCTGGAAGAATTAGCAAAATTCAATACAAAAATTGTAGTTGGAGATCTTAATCCAGGGGCTATCGCACAAAATAAAAATATAAAAGCTATTCGCTGTGATGTAAGAAATCAGAAAGATATCGACATGTTGTTTAAGAAAGCACTTGCCTTTATGGGTAAGATTGATATCTGTATTGCAAATGCCGGTTTTGCCTACTATGAAAAATTGCAAAAAGCTGACTACAATCATATCCACAATATAGTTTTGGTAAATTATATTGCTCCAATTTATTTTCTTGAGAAGATGATGGAGATAAATAAAGGGAAAGAAGCCTGTATGGTATTTACTGCTTCTGCAATGGCAAAACTACCGCTACCGGGATATGCATTGTATTCAGCTACCAAAGCCGCTCTTGACGGGTTTGCGTATTCATTTAATTTTGAAAAGGATAAAAACTTTCACCTTTTAGTAGTCTATCCAATAGCAACCAGAACTGAATTTTTTAAAACAGCAGGTAAAGGAACACCTGTACCGTTCCCCACGCAAACACCCCAAAAAGTTGCGCAAGAAGTTGTCAAAGGGATACTGAAAAATAAACGGTCTGTTTTCCCTTCAAAAATATTCAGGTGTATGATGATTATAAACAGGATCCTACCGTTTTCCCTGTGGTGTTATGCCAAAGTTGAGCAGTATAAATTTAAAAAGTGGCTTAAATCTTCGGAGCGCATATAATTGCACATGGGGATTAACGGTATCATATTTGACCTGGATGGGACACTTCTGGATACTATTGCTGATTTGGCATACAGCATGAACAATGTCCTGACACGATATGGGTATCGCACACATTCGGTAGAGGCGTATAAGCAGTTTATTGGCGATGGGATGACAATGCTCGTCCAGCGTGCGGTTGGGGAAAATTGTACAGAAGAAGAGATTACTAAACTTGCTACTGAATTAAAAGATGAGTATGCAAAAAACTGGAACAGGGAAACAAAACCATATCCCGGTGTGCATGACCTTTTAAAGGAACTATCGCACAATAAAATTACAATTTCCGTTTTTTCAAATAAATCACAAGAGTTTACGATAGCAATGGTTAAGTACTATTTTCCAGATATTGCATTCAGCGAAATTTTAGGATTGCAGGATTCCATACCCCGTAAACCTGACCCGTATGGTGCACTGCTCATTGCTCGCACCATGGGAATAGAACCATCACGGATTGCCATGATTGGTGATTCAGCTACGGATATTGAGATGGCTCATACATGCGGCATGTACAGTATTGGCGTAAGCTGGGGTTACAGACCTGTTACGTTGCTTTTGCAGCATCATCCTGAAGCAATAGCCCACACGCCTAAAGACATCATACGGATTATTGCATCAGTGATGTAGGTGCTACAGATACTTGGGTTCTTTATACGAATAAATGGTATGCACACCACCTTCAATTTGAGCTGATAGCGAACGCAATTCAAAACGAAGCTCTTCTTTATAGAGCTTTTCGTGAAGCTCTTTAATAGTACGCACACCCATATCCTGAAATGCGTGTTTCAAACCCTGCACAAGATATGGAACATAGTCAAACATTGAGCCTTTATCAACTACTGCACCGGATACTCCCTGTGCAACTAAAATCTTAGAGTCTTCAGCAAAATATCGCTTGGAACCGCCTTTTTCCATTGCTTCTAGTGATGCCATGCCGCGATAGCGTTTGAGGCGCACACCATTTTCATAAAAATATTCACCAGGTGCCTCTTCGGTACCGGCAAACATGGAGCCCATCATTGCAGTTGATGCCCCAATTGCAAGGGCCTTGGCTATATGCCCTATTGTGGCAATACCGCCATCTGCAATTGTTGGTATATTATATTGTTTTGCAAATTTGCTACAGCGATACACCGCAGTTGATTGTGCACGGCCAACAGCCATGGTAACCTGTGTGGTACAGATTGAGCCCGGACCCATTCCTATGCGCAATGCATCTGCTCCCGCCTTAATAAGGTTTTCACATTGCTCAATGGTTACAACATTACCTGCAATGACGTCAAGTTCAGGATATTTCTTTTTAATATATTTGATCATTTCTATCTGGTAGATGGAGTTACCCTGTGCAGCATCTATTACCACAACATTGACGCCAGCTTGCACAAGTTCCTGCAATCGCTCTTTTGATTCATCCTTGGTGGAAATGGCTGCCCCAACCATAAGCTGCTTGTTGGCATCCTTTGATGCAAATGGATATTCTCTGTTGGTAACAAGGTCATTACGACTCATCAGGGCAACAAGTCTTCCTTCATCATCAACTATCGGCAATTTGCCCTTTTTGGATTTTTTAAGTAACTCATTTGCCTGTGCCAGTGTAATACCAACCTTTGCAGTGACCAGATCGGTGGTCATTACATCTTTTATTTTTTTTGATCTATCAGTTTCAAAATCGATATCCCTGTTGGTAACAATGCCTACCAGTTTAGAACCTAATTTGCCATCAACAGTGATGGGTATGCCTGAAAAGCCAAATTTTTCCTTAATTTCATCAATATGGGCGATAGTATGTTCAGGAGATAATACAACCGGGTCTGTAATAAATCCATTTTCAAATCGTTTAACTTTTCGTACCTGAGCTACCTGTTCCTCAATGGTATTGTTGTAATGGATGATCCCGATACCTCCTAATAATGCCAAACTGATAGCCATTTTAGATTCAGTCACAGTGTCCATGGGGCTGGATACCAGAGGGCGTTTTAGTTTAATATTGCGAGTGAATTGTGTTTCTAAATCAACATCGTCGGGGTTAAAGTCAATATAACCCGGTAAGATAATAAAATCATTGTAGGATAGCCCTTGAGTGGAATTTAAAAGCTCTTCAGCTGAATAGCCGTCTTTTGGTTTCATGTGGTACCTCTATGCGTCAATGAATTATAGTATCTATAGTGTTGTGGTGTTATATTAGATATAGCATGGAGCAGGCTATATTTCAATTATTTGATTCAGTATTGTATACAATGTTGCAATAATCAACGTAAAAATCAAAGATGTTGTAAAATTTGTGGAAGCTCTGCGATAGTAGTTAAGGGTATTAGTGTTCCTGCAAAGCCAGTATTTGAAACCTCAGATACATTATTACGGGGTAAAATAATGGTGGTTATCCCTGAGTTTACAAATTCAGATAGCCTGCGTAATGAGTGGCTTGCGGAGCGCACCTGCCCGGAAAGAGATAATTCGCCAATGATGCCGGTTGAATGCGGAATAACTATATTTTTTAAGCTTGATATAATAGCGGCGGCAATGGCCAGGTCGCATGATGTATCATCGATGGTAAATCCGCCTGCAACATTAATAAATATGTCAAAGGAGCTTAATGAAATCCTGGCGTGCTTTTCAATGACCGCTACAAGCAGGTTAAGCCTGTTAACATCAAAACCATCTGCCATTCTGCGGGGGTTAGAAAAGCTTGTTGCGGTAACCAGCGATTGTGCTTCAAAGAGTATGGTTCGCGTTCCCTCAATGGTGGCGCTGATAACGCTTCCGGGGAAGCTTGTATCATGGGATTGAACAAATAGTATATTCTTATCCTTTACTTCTGTTAATCCAGTGGCTGTCATGGTAAATAATGCTATCTCATTAATTGAGCCAAAACGGTTTTTAAAGGCACGTAATATGCGATAGTCACGGGTAAAGTCTCCTTCAAAGTAGAGTACTGTATCAACAATATGCTCCAGTATTTTTGGACCTGCAATGGAGCCATCCTTGGTAATATGTCCGATTAACAGTATGCATGTTTGCGTTTGCTTTGCAATATCAGCAAGCCGTGACGCGGTATAGCGAATCTGGCTTACTGAACCAACGGGTGATGTTATCTCTTTGGAATACAGAGTCTGGATAGAGTCTATTATTACCAGCTGGGGAGTGTTGGTACGTATGAGTGCTTCAATATGGTCAATATCGGTAACTTTAGATAGATGTATTGAATCAGGTTTGATATTAAGGCGGCGTGAGCGTAAGTGTATCTGCTGTAGGGTTTCTTCTCCTGAGCAATAGAGGGTAAAGCAATGTTGAGCCACCTGTAAGGCCAGTGTAGATTTTCCAATACCTGGTTCACCACCAAGAAGGATAATAGAACCGGGAACCAAGCCTCCACCACATACAAGATCAAATTCGCCAATACAGGTTGGAATACGCTGAATAGATTCCGACAGTACCTGTGAAAGGGGATGGATGGAATTTTCAAAAGCTATTTGATTTTGAAAAACAGGTGTATCCTGTATTTCTTCAACTATGGTATTCCAGGCACTGCATTCCGGGCATTTCCCTAACCATTTCTGGAAAGTTGCCCCACATTCATTACAGACATATATTGTTTTTGGTTTCTTAGACATAGTTATTTTTTTTGCTTAAAGAGTAGTAATGAAGGATCTTTTTCAAGCCTTGAAAAGAGTTCTTTTGCTGAAATTGATGCATCACGTATATTAGTATAAATTTCTTCATCATACAGGAGCTTACCCATTGTTCCACGGCCTTTTTCAAGACGGTATGCAATTTTATTCATGCTTGATGTGAGTTCGGAAAGATTTTGTAATGTAATGGTAATATCTTCGCGGTTTTTTTCAGAGATATATGCCATATTTTTGGAAATAACATTCATCTGGTTCATAAATTGCTGCAATTGCTGGGAAAAAGTTACAATAGCGGCACGTGCGGTACCAACTGACTGTCGAACATCATAGCGGTTTTCATCAACCATTTTATTTAAGTTTGCTACAAATTTATTTGAATTCTGGAATATCTCAGCAAGGATTTGGGCACCGCTTTTATCCTGCATAAAGCTCTGAAATGTCTGCATCATCTGATCAAAGCTTGCAGGGTCAATACCATACTTGATATCACCGTCATTGAGAAAACCAACATCCTCACTCATTGGAGGGATGACAACATTTATATATTTTTCCCCAATCATGCCTGATGTAAAGATTGAAAACGTTGCTGCTTTTGATAACCGGTATCCCTTATCTATCCATAGTATAACATCAGTTTTTTCACCTGTCTGACGGATCTCATCAACATATCCAATCTTTATGCCACCACCAATTTTGACAGGGGCACCAACACGAAGGTCGTTTAAGAATCCAAAATATACATGTAACCGGTACCCTTTTTGTGAAATGTTAAATTTTGTTAATAGCCCAACCAGTACAATAAAAAGCGTAAAGCTTGTCATAACCAGTAGCCCAACCTTTGCTTCATTACTCAGGCGCATAGCAAACCTCCTTATACAAGAGTGTTGTTATCTCATATACTGTACATACTGTAAGTTCAAGAATTATTCTTATAGTAAATAAAAAATATTGTACGCATGAAAGGTGTATACATAAAATGATTGAAAAATTATATCTCTTGTTTACAACAATACCAGCATATAACAGGAGGAATCAATGAGATATTTAGTAGTAGGATCTGGCGGGCGTGAACATGCCATTGCATGGAAGTTAATACATGATGGAAGTGCCAGTGAGGTATATGTTGCACCTGGTAATGGTGGTATTGATGAAAGGTTCAGAATTCAGGTTGCGGTGAATGATTTTGAATCATTGTATACTATCTGTAAACAAAAAAATATTGATATTGTAATAATTGGACCTGAAGCCCCTCTTGTTGATGGGGTAGTTGATTTTTTACAGAATAGAGGCATTACAGTATTTGGTCCAACAGCTCAGGCTGCACAGCTTGAAGGAAGCAAGCTTTTTGCAAAATATATCATGCAAAAATATAATGTACCTACAGCTCATTTCAGGGAATTTAAAGACAAAGAATCACTGACAGGCTATATTGAATCTTCATCGGTTTTTCCGGTTGTAATAAAGTTAGATGGGCTTGCTGCAGGTAAGGGCGTAGGGGTTTTTAGAGATAGGGAGACTGCACTGCAGTTTATTCATGAGATGGTCAAAGATAACACAAAAGTTTTTGTTGAGGATTTTTGTGATGGTGAAGAAGCATCTGTACTGGGGATCAGTGACGGTACAACAGTGTTGCCTTTTATTGCTGCCCAGGACCATAAGCGGGTATATGATAATGATGAAGGTCCCAACACAGGAGGTATGGGTGCATATGCCCCTGCTCCGGTAGTTACCAGCAGAATACTGGAAAGGGTACACAGGGAAATTCTTCAACCGGTGATTCTGGGTATGAAAAATGAGGGCATCCCTTTTGTTGGGATATTGTATGCCGGCCTTATTATTAAAGGCAATGATATTAAAGTACTGGAATTCAATGTTCGCTTTGGTGATCCTGAAACACAGGTTCTGTTACCGCTTTTGAGCGGTAAATTGGGTGATTTCATAAAGGCAGCTATTGATGGAAAACTTTCCGGTATAAATCTTTCGTTCATGAATAAGCATGCCATTACTGTGGTACTTGCTTCAGGCGGCTATCCAGGTTCATATACAACAGGTTTGCCTATTACAGGATTGGAACGTCTGCCGGAGGATATTCTTGTTTTTCATGCAGGAACCAAACGGGATGGGCAGTTACTTACCAGTGGGGGAAGAGTGCTGAATATTACGGCAATTGCTGACAGTTTAGAAGAAGCCTACCATAAAGTATATGATGCTATACCATCTGTATCATTTGAGGGTATGCACTATAGAAAGGATATCGGTTTCAGGGCTTTGAAAAAAAACACGTAGGTTAATGCGTTCTGTCTGTAACACAGGAATATCCACTTCCTTAATAAATAAAATATTAATGGCTGCAAGCATTGTGTTACAGTTCTCCAAATTAAGAATATACTGAGGCTCAAAGCTTACGGTATTATTTAATGGGCAGATATCAACACTGTTTTGTATTAAGACAGGGTAGCCATGGGTTCTGCAAATTACAGGCCGTATGGGATAGATAATGCAGCTGTTGTTATGCAAAAATATACAGGAATGAGTATCTCCCTGTTTAATTATAGATCGTATTGATTCAGGTTGTTTTGCAAACCACTGTAGTATTGAAACAAGTTCAACTGGCATTACACTTTCCAGTATACAACAACTGCTGCAGCCCTCTCTGCAATGCAATTGACTGCCGTACTTTGAAACGACAGAGTCAGTAAATGCATCAACTTTTTGTATTAGTTCATGGTAATATTTGAGTGATTGCATTGGTATACCTTTAAGGAATAGTCATAAGTTGAGGAACCTCTGATGGTTTACTCAATTCCAGGGCTTTTTGCAAAGCCTTCAATAAATCTTTTGCTGTGTAAATATCACGCAGTATAACAGGCTGTGAAAAATTACCTCCTGAAGGAAAGATAGCTACAAACGGTATCGATCGTGAACCAAGTTGTAAGAGTAAGTCCTCTGCTTGCGGATTCTTTGTGGTGATATCGGCTTTGTACACGGCGATATTATTCTTATATATAAATTCAATAACCTTAGAAGATGATAATGCGGTAGCCTCAACAAATTTGCAGTTGGGGCACCACTCAGCAGTAAAAATGACCATTGCAACCTGTGATGTATTGTTATGAACTATCTCCTCCCAGTCATAAGGCTTGTAGGGTATTTCATTTCTTGACGTCTTTTTGGTAGAAAATAGCATGCTTCCAAAAACAACAAGTAACACAAGCACAACAAAAGAAATTATTCGCTGGATGGATGGTTTTGTTATATTCCCAAACCGACCCCATTGCCATAACCCAATGGATACAAGGAATAAAAACCAGATAGTTGCCGTCAATGTGCTTGCATCAAGTAATGAAATAAGGTAGATGGTAGTGGCAACCATTAAAAATCCCATGAATTGCTCAAATGTTATCATCCATTCACCGGGTTTGGGGATGAATCTGATAAGAGACGGATAAAATGATAAAAGCAGGTATGGAAGTGACATGCCAAGGCCAATATTAATAAAAACCATGAAAATTATTACAGGATGCTGCATTAATGACCATGCCAGTGTAGCTCCCAAAAATGGACCGCTGCAGGGAGTAGCAAGAAGTGTGGCAACTATGCCTTTGAAATAGGAATCTAAGTAGATATTGGCACTTTGCAATTGCGGAAGCTGTGGAATATTGAATGTATACACACCAAAAAACGATAATGCAAGTGCAAAAATTATGGCTGCCATGATAATAATAAAAGTTTTATGTTGAAAAAGCTCTCCCCAGTTATATCCGGCAAATGCTGCAAGTGAAGCTAGTGCTAAAAAAGATGTTAGTATCCCTGCGGTAAACAGCAATCCCATCATCCTTACCTGGCCTGGTTTGTTGTTGCCATATGATATAAAACTTAAAATTTTCAGGCTAATTACAGGAAGCACACAGGGCATAAAGTTGAGTAGAAAACCTGCAAGAATTCCAAAAATGATTGCATGAAACAAGCTCAGTGTTGTGCTACTACCTGCATCAATAACGTTAAAATGACCGGATGCATCTTTTTTGTTTTCTGTATGAATGATAGCTTCAGGCTCTTTATATGTAGTGCATACTGAAGTATCAAATTCAGGTGCTGATTTATCAACGTTAATTATCTGGGTAAGAGTTTTTTGAACGGGGGTGCAGGATACATCATTGCAATATAGTGCCTCAATTGTAAATGATAAAGAATATGAGCCTTCTTTTGCCGTATTTATTGCAAATGGGATACACAGTGAGGTGTGCTTTTTGTAAATATACACTGGTTTTTTGTCAAGAGGTGAAATATAAAATGTTCCGGGAAGATAACGCGTTTTTCCTGGTACTATATGTTTTGTTGGATTTGCATAAGCTGTTGTTGCTTTCCCGGTTCCTTCACCTTTGGGGTTGGCATAGATATAGCCTTTTGGAGGCAGCTCTATGTGTACAATAGCACAGGCTTTTGCATTTGGTTTTACATGCAGTACTTCCTTGTCAAGATGGATTGTAATGTTAGTATTAGCATATCCATAATATACGGATAAAATCATAAGCATAACAAAGATATACACTGGTAAATATATTCTGCTGATTTTCATTATGAATAGCCTCCATATGAGGATAGAATGTCTTCATTTTACCTTTATTCCCTGCTTAAATAGGTAATAGCAACAGTTTTTAGATAAACTCATCAAGTATTTCCGTTTTTAAGAGGACGGTCTTTTACCTCTCCGTATTATTAGGAAAATGATTTAAGGATGATGTTGCAAATTTTTTCTAGATTGTGTTTACTTTCCAGCATTTACAACATCCATTAAAGAGAATTGCGTCATACTACGAAATAAAGTTAATACATATGATGGGAAAATAATTTTAAAAAATTCTACAAAAATATTGTATTAAGAATATAGCAGATTGAGTCGATATTGCAAATAGAAATTAATGTTTGACACAAAGGAGGGTGTCATGATGGCACAACACATAACAGCAGTAGAACAGAGTATAGAACAGCTCAATAATTTGCTTAAGGGACTGGCAGCAGTACGTACCGGATTAAGTGAAAAACTGGTAAAAGCAAATGTAATTTCACATGTCAGTGTTGAAGGACTGGGAACTATTATAGACAGCTATCAGTAAAAAAAGGGATGCATTATATGCAGCAACCTTTTTTACCGCTAATATCTTTTTGTATAGCTCTTACCACATCCCGAGCAGCTTTGCTTACATCTGTATTAATATTCTGATCCGTCAACAACAACACTGGCAGATAATACCATCCTAAAAGACAGCATCCGCACCATGCATTTTTATTGGTTTCACGGTTATAGCGTAAAGTGCCTACAATGCTGCCTGTTTGTGTATTAATAATACGGGCATTAAATGCTATTTTCGTTTTTGGTACAATATAATATTGCCGGTCATAATAATAATCTGAAACACTTCCCACTATGATATAGTCAGTTTTTGCTAATTTACCAATATCGGTAATCTGAGAGTCGGTTAATCCAGTCATATCAAGTGATTTTTCTTTTAAAATTTTCTCTATCTGTGAACGTTCCACCAGATCCCAATTTGATATCTGTACCAGTTCATTGGTCAATGCATCAGCAACACTGACTCCTGAACCAGGATATTTTGGGGCATCTACAAAGGTTAAAACAGCTATGCGTATAGGCTTTTGCAATGCCTGTTTATCTTTTATATGCACTGATTTGTCTACTGAAGTACATGAAATGATAAAAAGAAATAATGAAAACACTGTTAATTTTTTCATAATTATAATCCTTTAATAATTAATATATTACGCCATTGTTTGGTTAGTTAAAAGAAGATATAACACAATTTATTTAAATCATGTAAATAATCAACAATTTTTATGTATTGATAATAAATAATATTTAAAATTACAGATAGTCTTTGAGTAATGGTTTAATGCATGGGATATATGCTTTTAATAATATGATTGCAATTGTACTATCGTTATAATTAAATTGGTGTTGACAGACAATGGCACGGTAGGTAAGGTAAAAAGAAATATTTAATAAACAATAGGAGAAACTTCAAATATGAAGAGGATATCATTTCTAATCTTTAGTTTAATTATTATAATGATGATTTCAAATTCTACGGTATTTGCTGCCAATTCCGAGTTAAACGGTACCCTGGGTACATCGTATGCCGATGATCCTGCAAAATATGGTTTGGATATTTCTTTACATTACAACTGGCTGCTTGATCCATACTTTGTTACTGGTTTGGAATCCGGATTTTACTGGGTAAAATGGGACAGAAAGATTGGTGTTAAACAAGAAGGCTCAATATATGTAGATGTAAAAGCAGATACCAATGCTTATCTTATCCCCATGATGTTCAACGCACAGGTGCGCTTGCCAAATTTAAAGGATAAACTATATGTAACACCCTTTGTAACCATTGGACTGGGCTATTCGTTCATGATATTGCATTATTCACAGCCTGATTTTACTGACTCAAATACAGGCAAGTCATATAATGCCGATTCCATTACCAAACTTTTTAGTGGACTTTCATGGGAGTTGTTTTTTGGTGCATCGTTAAAGCCTGCTGCTGATTCAAAGGTTGATTTTTATATGGAAGCTGGATATCGCAGTTTACCTCTTAAAAGCGGCGATTTAGAACTGGATATGTCAGGGCTGGTAATACGGTTAGGGGTTAGGTACCCACTGTAAACTATTTACCCAATTTTTAAAGTACTTGACTTTTTATAAAACATTTTATTTGGTTTTGTAATACTAATATTGAATATGCGGGGTGTTTATGGTACCTACTGCATACCTGTTTGATCCAGTATATATGGATCATGATACAGGATGGGGTCATCCGGAAAGGCCTGAACGGCTGGCAGCTATAGATCAGCGATTACGTCAGCAGACATATTATAAATCTCTGATTAAAGTTGAACCTAAAATTGGAGCTAAGCGGTATATAGAACTGGTGCATTCTCCGGAATACATTGAACGCGTAAAGCAAGAGATAGAATCCGGTATACATTATTTAGATTCAATGGATACAGCAGTATGCAAGCGATCATATGAAGTTGCGCTATTTGCGGTGGGTGGCAGCCTCAACATGTGTGATACTATAATGTCAGGTGAAGCAATACGCGGCTTTTGTGCAGTGCGCCCACCCGGTCATCATGCTGAGTATGATTATGCTGCAGGTTTTTGTATATTTAATAATATTGCAATTGCTGCTAAATATTTACAGGTTGAGCATGGATTGAAAAAAGTGGCGATAGTTGATTGGGATGTACACCATGGTAATGGAACGCAGCACACCTTTGAGCGTGATAAAACGGTCATGTATATCAGCACACATCAGTATCCTCATTATCCTGGAACCGGTGCTCGAAGTGAACGGGGCAAAGGTGAGGGCGAAGGATATACACTGAATTTCCCGATGCCTGCAGGTAGTGGTGAACCTGAATATTTAGATGTGTTTAAAAATCAGATAGTTCCTGCATTAACAAAATTTGAACCTGATATTATCCTTATTTCGGCTGGTTTTGATGCTCACAATGCCGACCCCTTATCATATATAGGGCTCACCTCTGAGTCATACTATAAATTTACTGTCCTGTTAAAACAGGTTGCAAATGAATTCAGTGGTGGCAGAATGATAGCATTCCTGGAGGGTGGCTATGACCTGGAAGCACTGGCAGGTAGTGTGGATATGATGATGCGGGGATTTATAGAAGATTAGTGTATATCTTTGTGTTCCTGTAAACTTACACCTACAAGAGCCACCGTGATTAACAACCCGCCAATAATGATGTTAGTGGCAAATGAATCATTGAAAAAAAATATACCCATGCATGCTGCAATAAATATCCTGCTTGAAGATAGTATTGAACCACTTGTTGCATCAATGAACGTAAATCCAGCAGTAAAAAAAGCCTGTCCTAAATATGCACTTAAGCCCGAAAGCAGCATATAAACAAATGTAACACTATCAGGAATTGCAAAAACAGGAATCATGGCAATGCCATTTATAACAAGCCCAATGCTCATAAGATGGAATAAAATTATTGATGTACTATCATATTTTCGCGATTCACGCAGAGCTACCACAGCAATAGCAGAAATGATTGCCGAAAGAAATGAATATACATCACCACTATTGATGGTACTGTAATGAGGCAGTATCACCAGATAGGTTCCAGCCAGTGTTATGGCAAGATACAAAATATTGATTTTTATAATGCGTTCCTTATTAAGTAAAGGAGCAAGTACAAATACAAAAACGGGATAGGTCATATTGAGCATATTTGCATTGGTAATCGTTGTATATTGAACTCCAATAAAAAAAAGTATTACTGCTACGGTGTTGGATACAGCACGGGTGAGCACTAGAGGTATATTATTAGGGCGAATGCTCATTTTATGGATGAAAATATACGCTGAAGAGATAATGAAGCCAATGAGAAAACGTACAAAAGATACCTCAATACCATGAATGGGGGATGTAGTGGTAATATATTTTGCAAACACCGTTGACAAAGAAAAAGTTACAGCAGAAAGAAGTACATACAGAATGCCTTTTGTATGAGGTGTAATCATTGTATGAATTCCAATGTTCAAGTATGGTATGCCGATTTAAAAAAATATAAACTAAAATTTACATATATGATTATGGAAATCTATTTAAAATATATAGTAGCACATAATGACAGATATGTTGGCAAATGATAGTAAAAAATTTTTATTATTAATTCTGTAAAAAAAGTTGTAATATAAAGTGGTAATGTGATAAAATCTAAACATAACAGTGTTATGTTTAGGAGGCTCTATGTATCAACTTCTTTTCACACCAATAACCATTAATAAATTAGAAATCAAAAATAGGATTGCTTACCCTGCTTTAGGGTTATTATATTCATACGATGGTACTTTGAATGAACGGTACTATGAATATTTCAGAGAAAAAGCAAAAGGTGGCGCAGGCCTTGTTACTGTGGGGCCAGTTGGTATAGATATTGCAGGATCTGGCAGGATTGCCTTATCACTGGCGTCAGATGACAGGATTCCTGATTTTGCAAGATTAGCACAGATAATAAAAAATGAGGGTGCGCGAACGTTTGTACAACTGTTCCATGCTGGGGCTTATTCCTATTCAATGATGACTGATGGCGTACAGCCTATTGCTCCTTCAGCGGTGTATTCAAAATACTCAAAACAGACACCCAGAGAAATGACACTGGAGGATATAGAAATTGTCCAGAAGGCATACGTTGATGCTGCACTTCGTGTAAAGGAAGCTGGCTTTGATGGGGTTGAGATTATTGCTTCTGCTGGGTATCTCATAACACAGTTTCTATCGCCCCTAACAAATAAACGAACAGACAAATACGGCGGGTCATTTGAAAACAGGGTGCGCTTCCCAAGAGAGGTGATTGAAAAGGTGCGACAGGCAGTTGGGAAGGATTTCCCAATCAGCATACGGATGGCAGGGAATGATTTTGTTCCAGGAAGTAACACAAGCAGGGAAACACCTTTGTTTGCCAGGGTGTATGAAGAAGCAGGTGTGGATATCATTAATGTTACTGGTGGATGGCATGAAGCAAAGGTTCCGCAGCTTCCTATGGAATTACCGCGGGCAGGGTATGCATATTTAGCTGCTACTATTAAAAAAGCAGTGAACGTGCCGGTTATGGCTTCCAACAGAATCAGCTCACCTGATGAAGCTGAAAAAATACTGCGCGACAGCATGGCAGATATGGTCAATCTGGGAAGAGTACTGATTGCTGATCCATACTGGCCAAAGAAAGCTATGCAGGGAAAAGCAAAATTAATACGGCCTTGTGTGGGTTGTAATCAGGGTTGTACTGATACATTGTTCAGTGGCATGCCGGTAGGATGTATTTTGAATGCGCGTGCGGGGTATGAGTTTGAACGCTCTATTGCAAAAACTTCTCATCCATTAAAGATTATGGTTGTTGGTGCTGGACCTGCTGGGCTTGAAGCAGCAGTACGTGCAAAAGAGGCAGGACATGATGTGGAAATTTATGAAAAAGGACATGAAATTGGTGGTCAGTTGTTTATAGCTGCAGCTCCACCCAATAAACAGGAATTACTGGAGATTATACGGTATTATAAATCAATGATAGAAGAATATTCAATTCCAGTACATTTTGATACAGCGGTAACAATTAATCTTATCAACAAAAAGAAACCTGATTATGTGATTATTGCTACTGGTGCAGAACCGCTGAAGCCCCCCATCAAGGGCATGGACAAACCACATGTATATTCAGCCTGGGACATTTTGCGTGATAATCCTAAATTGGGACGTAATGTTGCGGTGATAGGTGGAGGTGCTGTTGGTATAGAAACAGCACTGTTTATAGCAAATAAGGGTACGTTGTCCCCTGAAGCCCTGCATTTTTTGTTGTTTTTTGAAGCAGAACCTGTGGATAGATTGAAGGAATTAATAACACAGGGCACCAGTACTGTCACCATTATTGAGATGCTTCCTTCTATTGGTAAAGATGTTGGCAGATCAACAAAATGGATAATGAAATTGGAATTGGAAAAATTTGGTGTTAATGTGATTACATCTGCCAGGGTAACTGAGATTACTGATAAAGCTGTAGTTTTTTCAAAGGATAACGAATTTGTAACACAGGAATTTGATAATGTGGTTATTGCAGTGGGCTCAAAACCGTATAATCCACTGGGGGATGAATTACAGATAGCTGGTATTTCGCACACGGTGATTGGTGATTGCAAAAAGATAGGAAAAATAAATGATGCTATTCATGAGGCATTTTTAGCGATAGCTAACGTGCAACAGGTGGCAAAGGTTTAACAGTAGATAAAAAAAACGGCGCTTTAAAAAGCGCCGTTTTTTGATTATTCACCCTTATCATCCTTATACATTGCTTCAATGATATCTTTATACTTTTCCGCAATAGCTTTGCGTTTAAGTTTTAATGTTGGGGTTATCTCACCTGATTCAACTGTAAATTCTTGAGGAAGAAGGGTAAACTTTTTGATCTTTTCAAATCGTGCAAATTCCTTCTGTGCTTCTTCTATTCGCTGACGGTAAAATTCAATAATCTCTGGTTTTGAGATAAGGTCTTCTTTACTGGTATAGGATATATTATGGGCTTTTGCATATTCTTCCAGAGCCAGGAATGAAGGTACCACCAGTGCAGTAACATACTTACGCTGATCGCCAATGACCGCTATCTGCTCAATAAAATGGTCGGCACCAATGGTACTTTCTATCATCTGAGGAGCGATGTATTTCCCGCCTGATGTTTTCATGAGGTCTTTAATTCGCTCAGTAATTCTGAGTTCACCATTTTCTTCAAAGAATCCAGCATCACCGGTTCTGAACCATCCATCAGATGAAAGCACTTCAGCAGTTGCCTCTGGCTTTTTGTAATAGCCTTTCATTACATTACCACCACGTACTAAAATCTCCCCATTGTTGGGATCAATCTTGACTTCAACATTGGGAAGAGGTTTACCCACTGCACCAAATTTAAAATTATACTGTTCATGGCAGGTTACGGTTGCTGTGGTCTCGGTTAACCCGTAGCCATAGCAAATAAATATGCCGCAGGCATAGAAGAATTCTTCAATTTCCTGTGAAAGGGGAGCTCCCGCACAGGGGAAGAATTTTATTCTTCCACCCACAACATCCCGTATTTTTTTAAGGACAAGTGTATCAGCTATTTTGTATTTCAGGCGCAATAGTGGTGATATAAAAAGCTGGTCTTTCTTTCGGTTATTATGCTGTGCACCAACTTTGACTGCCCATTTGAAAAGTTTTTGCTTTGCAGGAGGAGCGCTTTCTAATCTGTTAAAGACTGTTGCATAAATCTTTTCATAGAACCGTGGAACAGCACACATAATGGTAGGTTTAACTTCCTGAATAAATTCAACAATCTTTGCGGGGTCCTCCAGGTAATTATTGGTCATACCTTTTGCAAACACATAGTATGTCCATATACGTTCAAATACATGGCTTAATGGCAAAAATGCCAGTGATATATCATTTTCATTTGGGTCAATCAGTCGCAAATCATGCTGTTCTTTTTGAAAAAGGGCATTTGAGTGAGTTAGCATTACACCTTTAGGTTCACCGGTGGTGCCCGATGTATAAATTATTGTTAAAAGGTCATCTAATTTTCCTCTGCTCATCCTTTCTTTGACTTCATTATCTTTGGTGGACTGTTGCCCAATTTTCAAAAAATCGCTGAAATACATTATTTTATCTGATTTTTGTATTGGAACAGTCTCTTTGAATACTATAACCTTCTGCAAAAATTTATTATCAGGGAGAATCTGCATGACTTTGGAGTATTGTTCTGCATCACCAACAAATAAAACTTTTATTTCTGCATGATTGATGATATATTCAGCCTGTTTTGCAGTGTTAGTTGCATAAATTGGAACAGGGATTGCCCGTATACATAAAGAACCAATGTCAGCTATTGACCATTGGGGCATATTTTGTGAAAATATTCCTACTGTTTCCTGTTCGCCAATACCACATTCAATTAATGCTTTGCTGGTATTGTTTACCATATCACCAAATTGATTCCAGGTAAATTCTACCCAACTGTCCTTTGGTTTATACCGCATTGCTACTTTGTTGCTGTATTTGTTAACCTGATCCCAGAATACCTGAGAATAATGTGTGTATCCCATACCTCTACCTCTTTTATATATAATATTTTATAATATATTATGATTGGTTGTTCATTAAGATTTTAACATATAAATATTGTATTAAGTCAATAAAAATTTTTTGCTAATTGCTCTGAAATATAAAATTTTTTGCTGATGTATGTTTGCATTCCTCAACTGTATTCAGTGACTGTAGTATACAATATTTGTTATTTTGTTTACAAATTAAAGGTAAGAATTTAATTGAGTTTTCTAATTAAATCATTGACATAATATATTTTAAAAATATATCTAAAAGTCTGTAAAAATAAAAGAATACTGTACTAGGTAGTATTGAAAATTGGTTATCATGATAGCTTACGTAATCGATAATCAAGTATGTAAGAAAAAATTAGTTTTTAATATCATGAATTGAATACTTTACAATATACAATCAGGAGATAGTTGTGAGTTCATTACTGGAGTTTACTGATACCAAGTTTATTAAGTTTTTAAAATCCAAGAACAAATATAAGGCCATAGAAGAGCTTGCGGACGTATTCAAAGGCACCGATGTGTGCTCCGATATCAAAGCATTCATCAATGCATTGAAGGAACGCGAAGAAATAATGACAACAGGTATTGGTTTTGGTATTGCCGTTCCACATGCTAAACTGGAATCAGTTCATAAAATTGCATTTGCTATAGGTATTTCTAAAAAAGGCATTGATTTTAATTCCATTGACGGAAATCCAGTACATCTGGTGGTACTGGTAGCTGCAGGTGAACGCCAACATAAAGAATATTTGAAGTTATTGTCTAAAATAATGTCGGTTCTCAAAAACGATACAATACGCAATGAAATGATTCAGGCTAAGAGCAGTAAAGATATTATTGAAATACTCCGTACTGCCAAGTAATTTTTGTCTCATGGATACTATACTCCATATCCTTCAGCACTATTATGATAGTATAAAAAATTTTTTCACTACCCGATATGACCTGAAAGAATACATATTACAGATTGGTATTTCGCTTATCATTGGAGCTGCTGCGGGCCTGGGTGCTATGGGGTTCCATACCCTCATTGAGTGGATGCGTATTGTAATCAATCCTTCACATTTTTCACGCTATCTTGAAATTCCATCATTTGTTATGGCGATAGTTCCTGTTATTGGGGCGTTGATGATTATAGGCTTAACGCGCTTATTCCCTAAGCAGGCGTCTGAACGAGGAGTTACCAGTGTTATAAAATCTGTCCTGTTGCAAAAAATCCCAATACCACTTTTTACAACGTTGTTCCATTTGATAGCTTCTGCTGTGACATTGGGTACTGGTGCACCGCTGGGTCCTGAAGGGCCTTCTGCTAAAATTGGTGGTGGGTTTGGTTCATATATTTCATCACTTTTTCGTTTGAATATCCGTAAAATGACTACCTATACCGTTGCAGGAGCTGGTGCTGCAATTTCTGCTATATTCAATGCCCCTATTGCAGGGGTCTTTTTTGGGATAGAGGTAATATTACTCAATGATTTAAAAAATGAGTCATTGAGTGCTCTGGTAATAGCATCTGTATCTGCAGATATGGTTTCAAAAGCATATTTGGGAAATGTTGCATTATTACAGATCCCCAAATTTCAGGTTAATACTCATGAAGTTCTGTATTTCATTCTACTGGCAATAGTCTGTGGCATTGTTGCGCTTTTATTTATGGAGCTATCACACATAATAAAAAAAATTTATAGAAAAATCAGAAAGCAAGACACCATAGCCATATTGTTACCACTATCGCTGCTATTTGCGGTTGCGGTTATATTTTATACAGACATTTATGGCATAGGGTATGAATTAATTAATAAAGTCCTGGCAAAAGAATTTTCTGTAAATATTTTGCTTATATTGTTTGTATTAAAAATTATATTTATAGCACTGTATTTTCAAACAGGTGCCTATGGCGGTTTATTTGCTCCATCGTTATGTATAGGCATACTGGTTGGCTATTTGTTTGCATTAATGCTTTCTTTTTTTGGAGTAACACTTGATCCTGTTGCCTACGCACTCATAGGCATGGGTGGTATGCTTGCAGGCTTAAACTCAATACCAATTACTGCCATATTAATGGTATTTGAATTGACCAATGATTATAGAGTCATTCTTCCTGTTATGCTTGCTTCGGTTATATCGCACCTGACTGTTACCTATTATAATAAAGGCACCATTTATGAATTAGAGTTGCTTGAAGAAGGCATTGATGTTCGTAAAAGCCGAATTAATGTTCTTGAATCAGTTACTGTCCAGTCAATAGCAAGCAATAATTTTCAGATAATTAATGCAAAAGCACCACTCAAATTTGCAATGGATAAACTGATTGAGGTGGAAAGGCTTATTGTGGTTGATGATAATGGTGTCTATACAGGCATACTGTCATTAAATGAAGTTAGACAGGCACTCCTTTCCAGTGATGTGGTGGAATTGCTGATCTGTCAGGATATAGTATTACATGTTAATCCCTGCAACGAGAGTGATTCCGCAGCAGAGGCGCTAAGAAGAATGGATGAATATGGAATCGATTTTTTACCTGTAGTTAAAGAAAATAAAGTTACAGCTATTGTCCTGTATCGGGATATCATCAGTATGTACAATAAAATAATAGTGCAGATTGAAGAAAAGCAGTATGGACATTTGGGCTTATAATATATGTGCGATAGTAACCTGGTAACAAAATACTTGACGATAAAACCTATGTGAATAATGTGCATATGTATTTTTTAATAAGTGTGATAGTTACCATTGATGTACTGGGTGCAACTGGTGTAAAATGTATTATTGGAGGATGATGTATGCAGGAGAAGGAATATAAACCCAAGCAAATTGAAAAAAAGTGGCAGGACCGATGGGAAAAAGAAAAGGTTTTTTTATCAAAACAAGATAAAAACAGACAAAAGTATTATATATTAGAAATGTTTCCCTATCCATCTGGTAGAATACACATGGGTCATGTGCGCAATTATTCAATTGGAGATGTTGTTGCTCGCTATAAACGAATGCAGGGCTTTAATGTGTTCCATCCCATGGGATGGGATGCATTTGGCTTGCCAGCAGAAAATGCTGCTATTAAGCATAATATTCCTCCCAAAAAATGGACGGATGACAATATTGCTTATATGAAAAGGCAATTTAAGATGTTAGGGTACTCTTATGATTGGGAAAGGGAGATAGCTACTCATACACCTGAATATTATAAATGGAATCAATATGTTTTTATCAAGATGTACCAGAAAGGATTGGCCTATAAGCGAAAAGCACCGGTTAACTGGTGCCCAACGTGCAATACAGTACTTGCCAATGAACAGGTTGAAAACGGATTGTGCTGGCGGTGTGAAACGCAGGTAACCCAGCGTGAACTTGAGCAATGGTTTTTTAAAATAACCGATTATGCTGAGGATCTTTTGGCTGGCCATGATATTTTGAAAGAAGGTTGGCCTGAACGTGTTATTGTTATGCAGAGAAACTGGATTGGCCGCTCAACTGGATTGGTTGTAAATTTTAAGGTTGCTGATACCGGTGAGGATTTCCCAATTTTTACCACGCGTCCAGATACCATTTATGGTGTAACATTTATGGTAATAGCTCCCGAACATCCATTTCTGGAGCGAGTTAAAGATTCAAAAGTAAAGGAATTTATAAAAAGAATCAAAGAGCAGTCTCTGGTAGACAGACTTTCTGAAGAAAAGGAAAAAGAAGGTATAGATACAGGAATAAAAATCATAAATCCATTTAATGGTGATATTGTGCCCCTGTATGTTGGTAATTTTGTTCTCATGGAATATGGAACAGGTGCTATTATGGCTGTCCCGGCACATGATACACGTGACTTTGCTTTTGCTAAAAAATATGGAATTCCTATAAAGCTGGTTATTGATAATCCTTCATCACCAATTGATGTTGCATCCATGAAAGATGCATATGTTGAAGATGGTATATGTGTGAATTCTGGTCCCTTTACAGGTATGGCTAATAAGAAGGCCATAGAAGCCATATCAGACTATGCTGAAAAAGAAGGTATTGGTTACAAAAAAGTAAATTATAGGCTAAAGGACTGGTTAATATCACGACAACGCTACTGGGGCTGTCCAATACCAATCGTGTATTGTGAAAAGTGTGGTGCACAGCCTGTACCGTATGATACCTTGCCGGTACTATTGCCAACGGATGTTGATTTTCATGGTGATTCTCGCTCACCACTTACCATGATGCCAGAATTTTATGAAACAAGCTGTCCACACTGTGGTGGGAAAGCAAGGCGTGAAACAGATACCATGGACACCTTTGTTGATTCATCATGGTATTTTGCAAAGTTTACTTCTCCTCATTCAAAGGAAATTTTTGATTTTGATGAGGTCAATTACTGGACTCCAGTTGACCAGTATATTGGTGGAATAGAACATGCCTGTATGCATTTGCTGTATGCACGCTTTTTTACCATGGTCCTGAATGATCTGGGGATTTTGCAATACCGGGAGCCTTTTACTCGTTTGCTGACCCAGGGAATGGTAATAAAAGATGGGGCAAAGATGAGCAAATCCAAAGGTAATATTGTGGATCCTGATGATATTATAGACAAATATGGTGCTGATACTGTACGATTATTCATGCTTTTTGCTGCTCCTCCTGAAAAGGATCTGGACTGGTCGGATAAGGGGGTTGAAGGTTGCTATAGATTTGTTAACCGCGTTTGGCGAATTGTTCAAAAATATAGTGACTGTTATACTAAATATAATTTTGATACTATTGTATTAGATCCGGCTCTAAAAAATCTTAGAGGAGAAATCCACAGAACCGTAAAAGCAGTGACACATGATATTGAAAACAGAATGCAGTTTAATACGGCAATTGCCCGTATGATGGAATTGGTAAATGCATTGTATCAGGTAAATGAAGAAATAATACGAACAGATGCCGGGAAAATGGTAGTATCCGAATTGTTTGATAAACTATTGCCAATGCTTGGACCGTTTGTGCCACATCTTGCAGAAGAATTATGGGAAGTACTGGGACATAAGAATTTTATTCTGGATGAGCCATGGCCTGCTTTCAAAGAAGAGCTTACCGCAAAGGATGAAATAGAAGTTGTGTTCCAGATAAATGGTAAAATACGGTCAAAACGAAATGTCCCTGCTGATATTACAAAAGAGGAAATGGAAAAGGTAGCACTTGATGATGACAGAATTAAAGAGATGATCGCGGGGAAAACAGTCAGAAAAGTAATTGTTGTACCTGGAAAATTGGTTAATATTGTTATTTAGATTATCTTAACTGAGTAAATACGCAGCTATACATAATATTCCAGTGGCAATTCGAGCTATTGCATCAATAATCAATGCAAATCGACTTCCTGATTGCCCCAGTTCTTCAAGTCCCTGAAAAAATATATTTTTTATCTTTTCGGGATAAATCAGAATGAACGGTCCAGAAAAGACCACTACTAATCCAACGATGAAAAGTGGGGTAGATAAAGGGTTGGATGATGGGACCTGAGTTAAAGGAAATCCCGCTACTATTAATACAATTCCATAAAGATAATAAAACCTGCTTGAAGAAATTTTAATCCATAATTGTAACATTAGGGCAGGCATGACAAGCTCTAACAGCCCAATGATGATTACATAAATACCTACTATCAGTATAAAAACCATTACCATGGGATATCCTGTCAAGTTGCAAAATTTAAATAACTATTGCTACATAGAAAAAAATTATATTGTATGTAATGTCAAGATAATTCATAACAAAAAAAAGAGGCATGTATCATCATGCCTCTTTTTTTTGATAATTAGTATTCCTTTCTATTTTTTATCTCGAATCTTTTTACTGTATTTATAAACACCTTTTAAAGTTTTTAAAGGTTGATCTTTTGCTGCAATATTGACTACCCATGATGGGAGAGATCCGCCTAATTCAGCATGTACCTGATAAATAACTTCTACATGATTCTCATCTTTTTTGATTATATCCCATCTCCCTTTTAAAGATGTCATACGTACTAAACCGCTGTCATTTTTATATGTACTATCATTTATTGATGTCATGTTTACTGAGGCAGTCCCTTTTTTCTCATCCCAGCCGCATTCAACTTTAACAATAACGTCACGATCTTTTACAACAGGAAGGTCAAGGATAAAATACATATCAAGATCTTTTGGATTACGGACATTTATTGGATATAATGCATCACACATGCCATACCATTTGTTATAATTATTGTAGTCCTGAATAACTTTAAGAGCAATATCAAAAGGAATATCAGAATAACTTACACCTTTGAATTCTTTATAAGGTGAGCCGGGAATATCACGCGTAAAAATTTTTAATGAAGCTTGATCTTCTTTACTTTCATGTACTAATTTCCAATTTGATTGTTGTGAAAAAACAAAGATTGAAATGCTTACAAAAATAATTGTTAGAGAGATAGTTAAAAATCTTTTCATGACAAACCTCCTTTTGAGATTAAAATTAAGAAATTTATTTGTAATTACAATTAATTTTATTCGTTATTGAATTATCAGGTAAAATTATGATTTAATTCCCGCCGCCTTGAGCGGCGGGAATTGATATTTTTCAGAAAATAATAATATTAATTAACTTTTTCAACCAGTAATGCTCCAGCATTGCCAAAAGCACCGCATAGGGAAGCCAATCCATATTTAGCATCAGGAAACTCAGTTGCCAACACATTCAACAGAGTGATAATTATTCGAGAACCTGATTCACCTAATGGATGACCTAAAGCGATAGCGCCACCCCAAACATTCACACGCTTAAATGGAGCATTATCATTATCAAGTTTTAATTCTCGTATACATGCTAGTGACTGACTTGCGAACGCTTCATTCAGTTCAATTGCTCCTACTTCATCTAGATTTAAACCAGTTCGTGCAACGAGTTTCTTTATAGCAGGAATTGGTCCAATTCCCATTACAGTTGGATCACATCCTGCTAATACACCATAGGAATATTTATAACGGTAAGGCAGGCCTAGTTTATCTGCTTTTTCACGGCTCATAAGAAGCAATGCACAGGCACCCTGTGTGAGTGGTGAAGATGTTGCTGCCGTTACAACTCCATTGGGCTTAAATGGTGACATCATGGTTTTCATTTTTTCAACGTCCACTTTATCGCGTACCCACTGATCTCTATCTACTAAAAACTCTTTCCCGTCATCATCCAGCCCTTTAATAGGAACTATCTCCTTTTTAAATTTTCCAGCAACTGTTGCTTCCCATGCCTTTTTATTTGACCATACCGCCATGTTTTCCATATCTTCTCGGGAAATGTTATATTGCTCAGCAACTTTTTCAGCCGTTGCACCCATTAAAAGATCCGCGCCATTATAGTATTTTAACAATCGTGGAGGGAAATCCATATTGGAACCCATTGGTACTTTTTCCATATCTTCTACACCAGCAGCAATTATAATATCTGCTTCACCAGTCATAATTGCCCGTGCAGCATGCATGGTTGCAGACATGCCTGATGGGCATTGATTGGTCAAAGTATTGGTGGGAACTGAATCTGGTAATCCCGATGCTAACCATGCTAACCTGCCGATATCATTCTGCATGCCTGATGGATTAGCACAACCAACAAAAACAGCATCAACCATATCAGGAGCAACTTTGCTGATTCGCTCGAAAAGTGCATTGTACACTGGTGTTAATAGCTCATCAGGCCTTAAGTGTCTGAACCAGCCTTTTTCACGATGAGCTCTGCCGTTTGGTGTTCTTACACCATCAATGAATACACATTCTCTCATTGGTACCTCTCTTGTTCTCAAATTATTATTTTGTTTTGATTTTCACTATCTTTTTTGATTGGATAAACTGATCAATAGCCATTTGCCGTAATATTTTCTTATCAACTTTTTCAACTGCCGTTCGGGGAAGTTCATCCACTATTTGTATAAATTTAGGAACTGCATATTTTGCAACTTTTGATTCAAGGTATTTTAATATATCTTGTGCTTTTGTTTTATTTTTGTATTGTGGATACAGCTGAACAAAAAGAACAACTACTTCACTGCCTTCTTTTTCAGGATTTGGTATACCAACAGTTGCAGCTGCTTCAACATGTGGATGTTCTCCAACGATATCATCAATTTCTTTTGAATATACTTTGAAACCTGAGACATTAATCATATCTTTGGAACGATCAACAATGTAAAAATAACCATTTGAGTCTATCTGTACTATGTCACCAGTATGAATGAAACCGTCAGCATCACAGCCACTATTTGGTTTTGGCCAGTATCCTAACATACGCTGTGGTCCTTTTAAAAGCATCTCTGCTCTTTTTCCAGCTAACATATCATCAATTGTGAGGATGTTACCAGTTTCAAAATCAAGAAATCGTACTTCAGTGTCAGGAAATGGAACACCGATTGTTCTTCTTTTTTCCACAGACTTCTTTCCAGGCTTTTGACCTGTTTTTTTCATTCGATATGCAATAATTTTAGTAAAAATCCAGCCAAAATTTCTTGTTCCTATCAAACGAAAGAGCTGATTGGTTAAATAACTATTTCCAGGAATTGATGATAAGAGAGATACTAAGCGGACACCAAAACGCCCTCCTAAAATACGGTATATTACTGAAGGATTAAGATGTGTCACAGGAGACATCTCTGAAAGACCATAACCTTCCATTATTCCACTATTTGAACGTTTTTCAAATTCTTCCTGTGTTGACTCAGATAAAGGAGCTGATCCTGAAAGACCAATAATGCCTATACCACTGAGATCTTCTTTAGCTAATTTCATGAATTGAGCTGGTACACCTATCTGCATAACCGGATAGTGCTTCTTTATATTTTCAACCATTGATTTAGTATCGCGTGGATCGTTGATGATGATGATATTAAATCCAAAAAGCATCATTGTATGCATGAGGCAATGGCCGTAGGTATGGAAAAATGGTAATCCCAATATAACAGAAATTGCCCCCTTGAATGTCAATCCTCCTGCACCTAATGCATGGAGATTTTGTATACAGTTAGCATATATGTTTCTATGTGTGAGCATACAGCCTTTTGGAATACCTGTGGTACCGCCTGTAAAAATTAATGTTTCGATATCAGTTTCAACATTAATGGGAACTGGATTAATATTTCCTGAAGAATTCTGGATTAATGAGTATAACTCATATACTGTTGAACCTGATATTTTAATTTTATCTGTATCGATAGTTGGGAAAGAATCGCTGGTACGTGTGTTTGCTATAATGATGGTTCTGACATTGGTCTTTTTAATCAAGCGGGTGACAATTTTAATATCATTGCTGGTACAAATTATAGCTTTAGGTTTACCTTCTTTAAATTTGTGTTCAAGAGCTTCAGCAGGTTCAAGTGAACTGCATGGCAGATGGATGAGCCCTGCTTTTGAAATTGCGTAATCAGCAATTATAAATTCTATAGAAGTTGGTAAAATAGTTGCAATAATATCATTTTTAATTAATCCAAAAGACTGAAGACGTGAAGCTAATCTGTTTACATAGTCAAGAAGTTGCGGGTATGATATAAAATAATCTTTTTGTAAAAGTCCATTTTTTTTGTATTTTTTTGCAGCTATTTCAAGAATGTCATATACAGGTTTATCAGGATAAGGCTTAAATGTTTTTGGTATACCTAAAACTTTATATTCTTTGTACCAGGGTAAAGTTTCCATTGTTATCCTCCATGTGATCGATAAAAAAACATCTCAACCACATAAAAAATGTGGTTGAGATGTAAAGTAAATCTATCAAGTGAATAGGGGTTGGGTTGCCATTGCAAAACTCATATCACCTTCAATTTTCATAGCGCCTGACATGAAAAGATTAACAGGATTTGTTTCCTTTTTCATTAAAGCAGCTGAGTCTTTTGTTGTCATACGGAAAATTGATTGTGGTGATGTTGCACCGTTAAGTATTGCTTCAATGGTAAATTCAGAACCATCGTCATTTTTTAATTTAGCAATAAAACTACCTTTCAAAGAAGACAGAGCATTGTATCGAGCTCTTGTCAGATCCTTTTGCATGCCTAACAGCATATCAAGATTATTAGTTTCAATCATTTTCTTTAAATCAGCTTCGGATATTTTTAATCTCAGCATAGCATTGGTGATATCACCACATGTTTCAATATCCTTACCATCTTTAACTTTGAATCCATATGATTTACCGTTGACTTCAACAACCATGGTGATTTCGGTGCCACCAAGTTCTTTGGGTGCATTGGAATTTTGAAGCATTTCTGTTGCTACTTTTGGCATAATTTCAGTGAGAAACTGATCAATTGAAGTATTTGGTGCAATAACCATAGTGATCCTCCTAAAAAAATAATATTGTGTAAAATATTTTTGCAAATATAAAAAATTTTGCTTGTAATACTGACATGTCAGTATTACTTTGATTTGTCAAGATTAATTTAAAAAAAAATTATTTTTTTTTAATTTTAATTGTTTTTTATAACTCTTTGTCATTGATTTGGAAAAATCAATGGAGGAAATGATGGCAAGGGCAGATGATACAAGAGATAAAATATTACTTCATGCAAAAAGGTTATTTTCAGAAAAAGGCTATTATGCAACACAAATTTCAGATATTATTGAATCAGCAAAAATTGGGAGAGGAACTGTTTATCAATATTTCTCCAATAAAGAACATCTTTTTATTTCATTACTTGAAAGGTTTTTGATTGAATGGGAGAAATATATTAATGAATTATCTATTAAAGAAGATTTACAAACAATATCTCCATATATATATCTTAAAAAAAGGTTGTATGAAGCATTCCGATTTTTCTTTGAAGATAGAGACCGGGCAAATATAATCTTACGTGCCGGTTTAGGCTTGCCAGATCATTTTGAGCAAAAAATTCAGCATTTTGAAAATAAATTAATTAATATGATTATTGCTGATCTGAATATTGCAGTGAAATTCAATAATATTGGTAAAGATGTGGATCTAAATTTTATGGCTAATCTAATTGCTGGAGGAGTCTTCAGATTAGCTCATTATTATCTGACTATAACAATGGATGACAACATATTAATTGGGGATTTAGAAGCTATATCTGATAAGGCCTCTAAAATTATTGGATTTGGTATTTTTAATAAAAAATAGTTGACTAATTTTTGTAATAAAATAAGTACTGACATGTCAGTACTTATTTTATTAAGGAGGTTATCGTATGGTTGAAGAAATAAGTTTTGCATTATCTGAAGAACAGCAGATGATGCAGGATACTGTCCGACAGCTTGTTCAAGCTAATGTGATAGATGCAATTCACCAATGGGATGAAAACAGACTATTGGATAAACAGGCAGTCCAAAAATTCTGGGAATTGGGTATAATCCAGTCAATGATCCCTGAAGAGTATGGAGGATATGGCATGGGGAGTTCTCCTGTGTTGCATACTCTTGTACTTGAAGAATTAGCCTATGGGGACATGGCTTTTGCTGTGTATGCAATGTTACCTGCACTTTTTGTTCTTCCTGTAGTAAATTTGGGCAGCGAAGAACAAAAAGGAAAGTACCTTCCTGAATTTTGTAATGAGTCGTTTATTCCGGCAACATTAGCTTTGAATGAGCTCAGTGTGGGTTTTGATGTATGGAATTGTGAAACAAAAGCTGAAAAAAAGGCAAACTCGTATGTTATAAATGGCAAAAAGTGTTTTGTTCCTCTTGCTGATGAAGCTCGGTATATGATAGTTGTAGCAAATTATGAAGGCAATCCACATCTGTTTATTGTAGATAAAGATGAAAAAGGATTATCTGTTGGAGAAAGAGAAAAAAATTGCGGTTGGTGGGCACTTCCAACTTTTGAAGTAACGTTGGAAAATTGTACAATTCCTGAAAGTAACAAATTAGGAGATGAAACAGCATTTAATTGGTTAATCCAGAGAACAAGAACTGCAATGGCTGCTATTGGAACAGGTATTTCACGTGCTTCGTATGAGTACTCCAAGAAGTATGCAAAAGAACGCCAGCAGTTTGGTGAGCCCATAGCCAGCAGGCAATCAATAGCTTTTATGATAGCTGAAATGGCCTATGAAGTTGATGCAATGAGACTGTTAACATGGAAAGCTGCATCAGCTATTGAGTTAGGTATGGATGCAAACCGTGAGTCATTCCTTGCAAAGATTTATGCTGGAGAAATGACCATGAAAATTACTGATTATGGTGTTCAGATTCTGGGTGGTCATGGGTATATCAGAGATCATCCTGTTGAGCGATACTATCGTAATGGACGTAGTATTGCGATTAGTGAAGCCATGGCAATTATTTAATAGTGTGAGGAGGGCAACAATGATTCAGTTAGTAACACCTGATTATATAAAAACATTACAGGATAACATGCATAAACTGGCAGAAGGCGTTTTGCGTCCAATCTCAAGGAAATATGATGAAGCCGAGCATGAATATCCTAAGGAACTTGATATGTTCAGAGGGATAAAGGTCATGGCCCGGCCTAAAAAAAAGAAAGAGGGTGAATCTTCTGTTTCAAATGAAGAAAAAAAGCCAAAACGAGGAGCAAACCTTGGGATGGTAGTAACCATTGAAGAAATGTGTTGGGGAGATGCAGCTCTTTTATTGTCATTCCCAAATGCTGGTTTAGGGAACGCAGCAATTTTGGCAGTTGCTAATGATGAACAGTTAGAACGTTTTGGCAATAAGTGGGCTGCTATGGCAATTACGGAACCGGGTGCAGGTTCTGATTCAGGAGCTATCACAACAACCGCTACTCGTGATGGTGATTACTGGATACTCAATGGAGAAAAGATTTTTGTTACCTGCGCAGACAGAAGTGAAGTGGTTGTGGTATGGGCAACAGTTGATAAAAAAGCTGGAAAATCTGGAATAAAATCATTTGTTGTGGAAAAAGGGACACCAGGTTTTACTCTAGAGCATTTAGAACATAAATTAGGCATAAGGGCTTCTGATACAGGTACATTTGTACTCAGTGATTGTAGAATTCCTTATAGTAACATATTGGGTGATCCTGAAGTGAAAATGTCCACTGAGGGATTCAAAGGTGTCATGAAAACTTTTGATAATACCAGACCATTGGTTGCTTCAATGGCAACAGGTATAGCACGTGCTGCTGTTGAATTTACCCGGGAACAATATGAGAAGAAAGGATATACGTTTGATTATAAGAAAAATTTATCAAATGTTTCTGCAGTTGAGCGTGAGTGGTATTTGATGGATGCTAATGTTGAAGCTATGAGACTTTTAACCTGGCGTGCTGCCTGGATGGCTGATAATAACCAGTTTAATAACCTAGAAGCATCAATGGCAAAAGCTAAGGCGGGTAGGTACGCAACCTTGATAACCCAGCGATGCAGTGAATTGCTTGGGCCAGTGGGGTATTCAACTCAATTTCTAGCAGAAAAATGGATGAGGGATAGCAAGATCATGGATATTTTTGAAGGTACCGGACAGATACAGCATTTGATTATTGCTCGCAATGTACTTGAAATGTCAAGTAAGGAACTTAAATAATCATGATTTTTATAAATGGAGGTAATTATGCAGAGTATTAATGATGTAAAGAAGATTGCAGTTATAGGTTCAGGAGCAATGGGTCATGGAATAGCACAGGTATGTGCTCAAAATGGGTTAATGGTTACCATGATAGATATTAAACAGGAATTCCTTGATAATGCTATCAAGAAAGTAAAGGAAAGTTTAGATTTCCTTGCATCAAAAGGGAAATTGCAGGGAACTGTTGATGAAGTTCTTGGAAAAATAAGTGTAACAACAGATTTGCAAAAAGGAGTATCAGATGCTCAGGTAATCATTGAGGCTGTCCCCGAAAATATACAATTGAAGAAGGATGTATTTGCAAAAGCTTCTGCTGCATGTGCTTCTGATGCAATACTGGCAACAAACACATCTACCATGAGCATTACTGAAATAGCCACCGCTGTCACAAATCCTGAACGATTTGCTGGGATGCATTTTTTCAACCCTGTAACCAGAATGAAACTGGTTGAGTTAATTTACGGTGCAAAAACGTCTGAAAATACTATTAATATTTTGTTTGAATTAACAAAGAAAATTGATAAATTCCCCGTAAAAGTTTTGAAAGATAGACCAGGTTTTATTGTTAACAGAATCAGTGCACCTAACCAGGCATTACTCAGCGCTATTTTAGATGAAGGAAAAATCCATCCCGCACAAATAGATGGAAAAATGAAGAAAATGGGTGTTAAAATGGCTCCTTTTGAAACAGCTGATTTTGTTGGGCTGGATGTTTTCTGCCATACACTGGAATATTATGCACAGACACTATCGCCCCAGTATAAACCCGGAAAATTTTTACTTGAATGCCTGGAAAAAGGTAAACTTGGAATGAAGAGCGGAAAAGGCATATATGAATGGAAGGATGGCAAAGCGATTATTCCTGAGATGCCGGATACTGAAGAAATAACCCCGCTTCATCTTATGGCAGTTCAGGTTAATGAAGCAGTAAAGGTTTATAAGGAAGGTATTGCTGCAAGTGTTCAGGATATTGATGATGGTGTAAAATATGGGATGAATGCATTTGCTGGGCCGTTTGCACTGGCATCAGGAGTTCAACCACAACAATTAGCTGATTGCCTTAATTATCTGGCACAGCGCTTTAAATTAGACATTTTAAAACCAGAACCTGAAATTATAGATGGTTCGTTTAAAACAATTGGGAGATAGGAGGTGTCATATGTCAGATGCAGTATTATTAGAACAAAAAGGGATGGTTGGTATTTTAACCATAAACAAGCCAAAAGCCAATCAGTTGAGCCATGATGTTTTTGAAACAATGCGAAAATTTTTAGATACACTTGAAATAGATAAAAATATTCGTGTGCTGGTTATAACAGGATCAGGAGATAAGATTTTCTGTGCTGGAGCGGATCTTTCACAAGGATTTGGAGATTTCAGTGCAGTTGATTTTTTAAAGCGAGGACAGGATGTATGGAATAAAATAGAAGATTATCCTAAACCTGTCATAGCTGCGTTAAATGGGCATGCTCTTGGTGGTGGATGTGAATTGGCAATGGCCTGTCATATACGGCTCATGAAAAAGGGTGCACGGATTGGTTTAACTGAGACAAATTTAGGAATTATGCCTGGATATGGCGGTACATTACGGCTACCTCGTTTGGTTGGAAGAGCAAAGGCATTAGAATTAATGCTATTTGGAAAACAACTTGAAGCAGATGAAGCACTTGAAATAGGTCTGGTAAATAAAGTTTTTGAAGAACAGGATTTTATGGGTGAAGTATTGAAATTTGCAGAAGAATTAGCTGCCAGGCCACCGCTATCTGTAAAAGCTATTTTGAAGGTATTGTCAGCTGGGCCATCAATGTCGCCTGAAATGCATTTGAAGATGGAACGAGAAGAACTGGCAAAATTATTTACTACAAAAGATTGTATGGAAGGCATGATGGCGTTTGCACAAAAACGAAAACCTGAATTTAAGGGTGAATAAAAATAAAGCTATAAGGAACCTCCTGCTTTTTATAAAAACCTCGTATGTCTGGTACGAGGTTTTTTTTCTTGTATTTACGATTATGGTGTTTTATTGTGGTAAATTCAGAGAATATAGTATCGTGATATAGTGCAATGGTTAATTCACAATGCCTTACTATTTAAAGTAGAGTGGAAGTAATTTATTATTAGTTGAGGAGATAATACCAATGCCAGACGTTGTAATAAGAGAGAACAGCAAACAGAAAACACTGATAATGCAAAAATCACAGGTACTTTTCTGGGAAAAAGGCTATGCTGAAACCAGTATGAAGGATATTGCACATGAATGTGGTTTCAGGCCTGCCAATATTTATAATTTTTTTGAAAGCAAAGAAGAAATACTGTTCTCAATTTTAAAGGAGGAAATGGAAGAGATTGTCAATCCTATCAGATATCTGGAAAAGGAAGATGGAGATCCCCTGCAGCAATTACGGTTATTAATAGAAACGCATGTTAAAATTACTTTAGGGGAAAAAAGAGCTTCAAAGTTATTATTTGATACAGAGCTCAGGAATCTTTCTCCTGAAAGAAGGAAAGTTATCCTGGATTTACGTGATGAATATAATCGTATAGGGTATACTATACTTAAACGTGGGATTGAAAAGGGATTATTCAGAAAGGTAGATGAGAAAATTGCTTTGAATCTTATTGCTTCAATGATTGTGAGAACACGGTTATGGTTTTCTCCCGAGGAATGGATGACTATAGATGATTTAATTGAATTTATATTCCAGTTTGCGTTGAAAGGTTTGTCATAAATACATTATTATAGTTTTAATACTATGCAAAAAAAAGAGTGCAAGCGATGTGGTGCATGTTGCTTTGTTGATATGATTGCCTATGCAACGGAGGATGATTTTGTACGCTGGCGTACTGAAGGGCGGTATGATATTTTACATATTATTGAAAACGAAGCAAGCATCTGGGCTGGTGATCATTTAATTTCTTCTCGTAATGGGCATTCAATTCAACGATGTCCGTTTTTAATAATGGATGATGAAGGTAAGTATAGTTGCACCATTTATGACACAAGACCAGCAGTTTGCAGAAATTTTGAACCTGGCGTTTCAAGAATGTGTTCTCAGTATGAGGATGAACAATAAAATTGCTTAATCAAAACGGTAGGGTTGGTTCATGTATAAAAACTGGGCTGTTACTCTTATAATAATAAATGGTATAGTTTTTCTTATCCAACTTTTGTTGGGTAATACTCTTGTCCCGTATACTGTTGCTAATAATGTTTTGCCTATAGATATTGTTACGTATTATCTGGGTTTAATTCCTTATTTGATAGTTGATAAATTTTATCTATGGCAGCTATTTTCGTATATGTTTCTCCACAGTACTTCAGGGTTTGCACACATTATATTTAATATGTATGCTCTTTTTATTTTTGGTATGCCTGTTGAAAGATTATGGGGGAGTAAAAAATTCCTTATATACTATTTAACCTGTGGTGTTGGGGCAGGCTTAGCAATTTTTATCATAGCTTTACTATCAGGTGGTGTGGGATATTATATACCTACTATTGGCGCCTCAGGAGCAGTTTTTGGGCTTCTTCTTGCTTTTGGCATTTTATTCCCCGATGTTGAAATTTTACTTTTTTTTATTATACCAGTAAAAGCACGGACACTGGTGATATTGTATGGCGCTCTGGAACTGTTTCTGGAGCTTTCAGGTGGATTTGATAGCATCTCGCATATAGGACATCTTGGTGGGCTTGCCACTGGTATACTCTATTTCATAATTACCCGTAAACATGCTATCAGATATAAAACAAAAGGGTTTGTTGCTTTGCAAAAGAAAAAGGCAAACATTCCAGCTGAACATGTTGTAGACAAAAATGAGATTGAATTACAAAAAACTATCGTACAAAAATTATACAAACAGGGTGAACAAGCGTTAACAGATGATGAAGTGCAGTATATACGATATAAAGAAATTATGGTTGAAACAAATACTGTAGATTGTGATATGAGTATTTTTGAGTCAGATAGTTGTGAAAATTGTAGTGATAGAGATGCATGTTTTGTTAAAATTGTAAATGATTTGCTAAAACACTAGTATATAATTATTAAAATGATAATTATAATTTGAAATTAATCTTTACAACAGAAATGTAGTAATATAAGGGTGTTAAACCGTTAAGTAATGCTGGTAAAAATAGCCTGCTATTCTATATTTATTATGAAAATGAGATAGGTTATCATTTTTAGGATAACAATAAAATAAATTTAAGAAGAAGGGAGAATAACAATGGCAAAGCGTGTGTATCTGTTTGGTGGCAACGTTACAGAGGGAACTGCTGATATGAAGAACCTTTTAGGTGGTAAAGGTGCTAATTTAGCAGAAATGGCACGTATTGGCATTCCTGTTCCTGCAGGCTTTACAATTACAACAGAAGTATGCAATGAATATTATAAAAACAATCAGAAAATGCCTGATGGGCTAAAAGAGGAAGTTATCACTGCATTACGTAAGGTGGAAGAAATTATGGGCACTAAGTTTGGTGACCCTTCTAATCCTTTACTGGTGTCAGTGAGATCTGGTGCACGGGCATCTATGCCAGGAATGATGGATACAATTCTTAATTTAGGAATAAATGAAGATGTGGTAAAAGGTCTTGTAACAAAAACAGGGAATGAGCGGTTTGCATGGGATTCATACCGCCGCTTTATACAGATGTATGGTGACGTTGTACTGGGATTGAAGCCCGAAAGCAAGGATGAGCATGATCCCTTTGAGGTGATCATGGACGAACTTAAGGAAAAAAGAAAAGTAAAAAATGACCTTGAACTTACTGTTGATGATTTAAAAGAACTGGTAGCGCGATTTAAGAAAATTATAAAAGATAAGCTCAATGTATCATTCCCTGATGACCCTTATGAGCAGTTATGGGGAGCAATAGGGGCAGTTTTCAGATCATGGAATAATGAGCGTGCTATCCTGTACAGAAAGATGAATAACATTGATGATAGCTGGGGAACTGCAGTAAATGTTCAGGCAATGGTATTTGGGAATATGGGCAATGACTGTGCCACGGGTGTTGCATTTACAAGAGATCCTGCCACTGGTGCAAAGGAATTTTTTGGTGAATACCTGATTAATGCTCAGGGTGAAGATGTGGTTGCAGGAATAAGAACACCACAACAAATAACACTTGAAGGTTCTCGTCGGTGGGCCAGGGAAAATGGTGTATCAGAGGAAGAACGTAAACAAAAATATCCATCACTGGAAGAATATATGCCTGAAGCATATAAGCAGTTAGTGGATGTGTACAGGACTCTTGAAAAACATTATCGCGACATGCAGGATATAGAGTTTACCATACAAAACAAAAAATTGTGGATGCTCCAGACACGAAATGGCAAACGAACTGCACGAGCTGCTATAAATATTGCTGTTGATATGGTTGAAGAAGGCCTGATAACAAAAGAGGATGCTGTTTTAAGAGTGGATCCGCAATCCCTTGACCAGTTACTTCATCCAACCTTTGATCCAAAGGCACAACGCAAGGTTATTGCAAAAGGGCTTCCTGCCTCACCAGGTGCTGCAACAGGGAAAATTGTTTTCAATGCTGATGATGCACATGAATGGAAAGAACGTGGTGAGAAGGTAATTTTAGTTAGAATTGAAACATCTCCTGAGGATCTAAAAGGCATGAACGCTGCTGAAGGTATACTTACTGCGCGTGGTGGTATGACATCGCATGCTGCTGTTGTTGCCAGGGGAATGGGCAAATGCTGTGTCTCAGGTTGTGGAGTGCTGGAGATAGATTACGCAAAGCGGAAGATGAAAGTTGATGATATTGAATTAAAAGAAGGAGATTATATCTCCATAGATGGTTCAACAGGCGAGGTAATGCTTGGCAAGGTAGCAACTGTTGAACCGGAAGTAACAGGTAAATTTGGGACCATTATGCAGTGGGCTGATGAAATCAGAAAACTTAAAGTGAGGACCAATGCTGATACTCCCAATGATGCAAAGGTAGCTCGAAATTTTGGAGCTGAAGGGATAGGACTGTGTCGTACAGAACATATGTTCTTTGAAGGTGACAGGATAAAGGCAGTCAGGGAAATGATACTTGCTGATACCTATGAAGGAAGGAAGAAAGCACTGGATAAATTGCTACCCATGCAGAGAGAGGATTTTTATGGAATATTCAAGGCAATGGAAGGATTGGGAGTAACTATCAGGCTACTTGATCCACCATTACATGAGTTTTTGCCACATGATCTGGAATCACAGAAAGAGATGGCAAAAGAATTAGGAATAACAGTTGAAGATGTTAAAGCTAAGGTTGAAGAACTCCATGAGTTTAACCCCATGTTAGGGCACAGGGGTTGCCGATTGGGTATTACCTATCCTGAGATTACAGAGATGCAGGCTCGTGCAATATTTGAAGCAGCCTGCCAGCTGGTAAAGGAAGGTGTGGATGTTAAGCCGGAGGTTATGGTCCCACTGGTGGGTCATGTTAAGGAACTCATGATGCAGAAGGACATCATTGTGAAAACTGCTGAAACTGTCATGAAAGAAATGGGAGTAAAAGTTGATTACATGGTTGGCACAATGATAGAAGTACCGCGAGCTGCAGTAACGGCTGATGAGATAGCAAAGGTTGCTGAGTTCTTTTCATTTGGGACAAATGACCTTACACAGATGACATTTGGCTTCAGCCGTGATGATGCAGGAAAATTCCTGAAAGAGTATGTTGATAAGAAAATTTTACCAAATGACCCATTTAGAATTTTAGACAGGGATGGTGTGGGGCAGCTTATTAAAATGGCGTATGAAAAAGGACGCTCTGTAAATCCAAAGCTTAAACTGGGTATTTGTGGTGAGCATGGTGGCGAGCCAAGTTCAGTTGAGTTTTGCCATTTAGTAGGCCTTGATTATGTGAGTTGCTCACCGTTTAGAGTACCTATTGCCCGACTGGCTGCTGCCCAAGCAGCAATACGGTTTCCCCGGTAAAAGCATGGTTGTGCAATGATCTTTTGCTCTAATCACGCTATTTAATGTGAGTGGGTAAAAGATAGCTTTTAAACATGATGAAAATATTTACAGCCTCACCCTTATGCTTACGTTTAAATAAAAAAAGGCTTAAGGGTGGGGTGAATATATTATATTTTATGGGGGATAAAACGTGAAAATTAAATTATTTATTATTGCTGCTTTCATACTAACAATCCCCAGGGTGCTATATGCAGATTATGATAAAGCCTTGAAACTGTTTGAGCAAGGAAAATACGATAAGGCATTAACCGAAATAGCATCAGTTCTGGATGTTTCAAGAGATTTTGAGACAAATTCACCAAATTATAATCTTCGTTATTTAGCCGGTCATATTCATGCTAAGAAAGGTAATTATGAATCAGCTCTTGTCCATTTAAAGCGTTGTGCAGAAATTCAAAAAGATACCATTAATCCTCTTATTGACATTGCTTTTATATATATAGATTATAAGCGGTATACCGATGCAATGACGTGGGCCCGTAAAGCATTGCAGATCAAGCAGGTACCTGTTGCATATTATATTTTGGGATTGGCTTATTCAGGGATTGGTTCGTACTGGCAGGCAAAAGAGTATTTAGAAAAAGCTATATCACTTGATCCAGAGATGTACTATGCATATAATGAATTGGGTAATGTACTGATGGCTTTAGGTAGGATTACACAGGCACAGACTGCATATTCAGCTGCATATGCACTGGCACCTTCTTCAGCGTATATTTGCAATAATCTGGCTATGAGTTATGTTCAGGCTGGTGATGTGAAAAAAGCTGTTGAAATCATTGAAAAGGCAAGAAAGCTTGCTCCGGATAACTCCATCATTGTGGAGAATTATAATCGGATTGTCAGTTTAAAAAAATAAGCAACTAACTAATAGGTGAAAGTTCAATCAAAATATTTAAATGGTGATGTTATCAAATGCTTAGCGGATGATACGGTGTCATTATTTTTTTTATTGAAAAGTATTCCTCCCTTAAAAGAGAACAATGCACAAATAGATAGCAAACAAATCATAAATTTAATCAGCTTGTATTCTCTAAATAAAAAATCATATGAGTATTTTGATGCACCAGGCATTGGGATTATGTGGTTTTTTTCATCATTTGTGGAATGTGGATGTAATGTCGGTGATAATATGGTGTACTCAATTCTTAAAGAAATACTGAAATTCCAGCAGGATGATGGCGGATTTACTTTAAACTGGAAACCCTTCTGTTCAACGGCCTGTATTACCGGACAGTTAGTGTATTATCTGCTGGAAAGCGGATATCAGGGGAAGGAAGTGGAGAAAGGTATAGCCTGGATTCTGGCGCATCAGAGGGATGATGGTGGATGGCTGCATTGCCCAATAGGTTCAGTTGGTGATTCACTGAAATATTTACTTTTTAAACGAACTGGAAAAGGACTTAGATTAGAGCATAGTGATGCACCAAGTTGTGCGGTTGCAACTGTTATGTGTGCAAAAGCCTTGATGAAAACAAATACCCATAACAGCAATGATAGTTTTCAAAGAGCTATTGCCTATATGTTTCGTGATGATGCCATATTTACAGAAACTGGTTGCAGATGTAGAGTTGCATATAATCATGAATTGCTGGGATACCCATTTTATTTGGACTATGATAGCATTGATGCCATTCGGTTTTCACTTTTTTTAGGTGATACATCTGAAGCGTTTAGGATACGGTCATTTAATCAATGTATAAAGAAACAATTTGATGATGGGAGTTTCCCTTTAGAACACAGGCGAAGAGGATGTATGCATCAATTTTTACGGTTACCTGTTAAGTTGAAGTCTAAGGATAAATTAACAACCGTACGTGTTGTCTCAATGCTTGTTAATACAGGCAATGCTGTAATAGAATAAGATGTGAGTAAATAATTATAGAGGCAAATAATAAAAAAAAATTGGAATAGATTGATTAATTATAGAAAGCATATCCTGCTGAAACACAAAGAAGAATAGAATCAATAGTGGCATCTTTCTTTGTATAAAAAATCTGGTTTGTTTGTGGATTTACAGCATCAGGTACTGATGAAAATAATATATTGGAACGTATCCATTCCCCACCAATCTGGACAACAAGCCCACCGCTGAAAAATATGCTGAGCATGACATCAACACCATAGGTAATACTTGAAAACTGTTGTGTTGGTGGCGGTGTATACCCATCAATAAGTATGCGGGCAATTGGAGTTGGTTTATACGTAGCAAATGCATAGCCAAGCATGGGCGATAGACTGATGTCCCATGGCTTTCTATTTGTTACATGAAACGATGGGCCAAAATAAACAGAATAATCGCTGTACAGTGTTTTTTTCCAGGATTGGTAATCAGCGCCAAAATTTGTATTCTGTACTATAACACTGCGCCGTATTTTTGACCGTATACCAATATAATCAATAGGAAGATATTCTCCTGAAATTGTTAATCCAAAAGCTAAATGTGATAGATAAATAAGTTTAGTTATTTCATTCTCAAAGGTATAGGTTGAGGTTTTGGTAAATTTTTCTTCTGCTGAGATAAGATCACCGTACGGGACGCCTATAGAAACTGAGCCTGTAAGGATTAACTGATCTTTGTGTATGCCTTCAGGAGGCTTGTCCAATTCATCAAATTCGGAAGAATAGGCAGAAGAAAAAAATGCTATAACACACACCAGAATTAAAAGCGTAATATTCGTTTTACGTTCCCATTTCATTTTTTATTGTCTTCTTGTAAAATATCAAGGATTTGCTTAACTACCTGTTTTGCAATGTCATCATATTGGGAGCTCTCTATCAAAATATCATTGAGATTCCAGATTAATGTTAATCCACAGCAAAATTTTGCCCTGTAACGCCAGTCCCATGCTCTCCCTGGTTCTTTGCGGACTGTTAGCAAAATTTCGCCATTTTCAGTATTAATGGCTTTTAATGTAAATGTATCAATACAGTTGGGTTCAAACTTGTTATTCCTGTATGCCTGTAAAGCAGAGCCACGGCCAATAATGATAACATCAGCACCTAATAATTTACCAATTTTTATAGCTTGTTTATCGTCAATTAAACCGGAGGCGGAAAGCTGCTGTTCCTGCAAAATTTTTTGTATGGCGTCGCGTTCAATGGTAGTAACTTTTCCGCTTTTAAAAAATTGATGTGAGATAGCATCTGAAAATTCATCTCCCCACCCAGCACCTTTGATGTCAAAAGGAAATACTGCAACCCGCTTCATTCTTTTTTGTAGTGTCTGTTTATTAGTATATGCTACATCGATAGTTGAGCAGGCAAATAATGTAGATACGGTGATAATAACACCTAAAAATTGAAAAAATTTCATAATTCTTCACCTTTGTTTAATAATATAAAAATAAAATCTTTTTATTCTATAATGATGTCGTTTTGTTACACCTTACTTTTATAGTATAGTACCATAGTATAATGTATTTTGACAAATATTATTTTTTAACAAAACATTATTTTTTAATTTACATCAAATGATTATCAAGAAATATACTTCTATAGCTTATATTGGTTGGTTAGGAAATCCATTGTTTGAGCTATGTGTAATTAAATAGTATTTGAAATATAAAAGGCATGTTGTAATGTGAGAAAAACGTAATTTTTTTGTTTGAAATGGGGTATTTTACATGAAAGAAAAAAAAATCAATATATTAATTATAAATTATGAATTTCCTCCATTAGGAGGTGGGGGAGGTGTTGCAACATATGACCTGGCATTGGAGTGGGTGAAAACAGCAAATGTACATGTCATCACTTCATCATTTAAAGGGTTACCCTCCTATGAAAATATTAATGGGATTCATGTTCACAGAGTAAAGATTTTATTCAGAAAATCAAGGGATGCAGCAACATTTATTTCAATGTTTAGCTACCTGCCTGCAGGATTTATACGGGCACTATCGCTTGTCTTAAAATATAAGTTTGATGTTATCAATACGCATTTTGTTGTGCCATCAGGCCCTTTGGGATATGCAATTTCAAAGTTATTTGGTATCCCAAATGTTTTATCATTGCATGGTGGTGATATTTATGATCCCAGTAAAAAAATATCACCTCATCGAAATCGATTCTTTAAAAGTGTTGTGCGTTTCCTTCTTAACAGGGCAGATGTAATTGTAGCTCAATCATCAAATACACGCAATAACGCAATAGAATACTATGCACCAAAAAATGAAATTCAGATTATACCATTAGCATTCCATCCGCCAGTAATACCAAAAACATCACGGAAAAAATTGGGGCTGCATGAAAAGGATTTTATCTGTATAACTATTGGAAGATTGATTAAGCGTAAATCAATTGATGTCCTTATCAGGGCGATAGCTCTTGTTAATAAGCCTGCCGTTAAACTTCTCATTATGGGAGATGGCCCTGAAAGGGAATACTTACAGTCACTGGTTAAAGAATTGTCATTACATGATAGAGTGCGATTTCTGGGATTTGTTGCCGATGAGGAAAAATTTGCCTATTTATCACAATCTGATTTGTTTGTACTTACATCAATGCATGAAGGATTTGGCATTGTGTTTATGGAAGCCATGTACTGCGGATTGCCTATTGTTGCTACCAACCATGGCGGACAGGTTGATTTTCTTATCCATGGGGAAAATGCATTGCTTATTAATGTTGGTGATGTGGAAAGGTGTGCTGAAAGTATTATGAAGTTTTATAATGATAAAAAGCTTTATAAATATTGTTCTGTAAATAATAAAAAAAAGATTACCACCTTTTTTGCCGAAAATGTAGCTGAACGGTATATGAATATTTTCTTAACATTAGTTAATAAAAAATGAAAATTAAAACAGCACTCATTACTCAAAACAAGGAATTGGCACTAGAAGTAAGAATGCTTCAGATTTTAGATGTAAGTGTTCATGGTACTATTAATACACTTAAAGATGAAGGATTTGATATAGTACTATTTGATACTGAACAAATTGACATAAGCGATGCACAATTTTATCTTTCAAAGCTGCGCAAGCGTTTTCAGCGATTACCAGTCATTCTTATTGTACGGACAGGATATTTAGAATCAATAAACAGAGACTGGTTTTTTGATGATTTTATTGTGTTCCCTTTCAGAAAAGGTGAATTGAAAGCACGGATTGATCGTTTAATAGGGGCTGAAATTGAATTAAAAGATTCAGTTATCAAAGTTGGCAATATTACCATAGAACCTGAAAAGTATTCAGTAACAGTAAACAATGAGAAAGTATTGCTGACATACAAAGAATTTGAATTACTCAAATTACTAATGGAAAATAAAGGTATAGTTTTTACACGTCAAGAGTTACTTTCCCAGATATGGGGTGTTGAGTATATAGGGGGAACTCGTACCGTTGACGTTCATATAAGGAGGCTTAGAATTAAATTAGGGGATGAGTTTAATAATATAATAGAAACTATACGAAATGTTGGATATAAGTGCAAAGAATAATTGTAGAAATATGCTTGCCAATATATAAATTGCTTAATTAATGTAAAAAAATCTATTATTTACAACGTAGAGAGGATTGAGTGGAGCTGTCATGAATCAGTTAAAAAAGATTGAAAAAATACTGGAATCAGCCTTGCATGAAGACCTTACACCATATTTTGCTCTTGTAAAAGCAATGAGGAAACATTTGCCGTTGTTTGGATCAACAAAACGGATAACTGCTGCATTACTGAAAGAATCTATTGGGGATATCTCAAAGCTTGATATAGCAGAAGTTGCCGCATTAAATTTTACAAAAACTTCTGATGGTACTATTGTCTTTGAAGATATAAAGGATGGCAAAGCACGAATTTTTATTAACATTGGTAAAAACCATAAAATAACACCCGGCGACCTCATCAGGGAAATATCAAAGCGTTCAGGTATTGATGGGAAGCTCGTTGGTAAGATTGATATACATTCTACCTATTCGTTTATTGAAATACCAGAACAATATGCAGAACTGGTGTTAGTTTCACTTGATAAAGCACGGATAAAAGGTGTGCCCATTGTTGTGGAGCCAGCTAAAAAGAAAAAGAAACAATGAGATAATGACACCTACATGCCCAATCTGCACCTCATCAAAGTTTAGAAAAATTTCAGAGGTTCTGTTACTGTGTACAAGGTGTAGAATAATTTATAATGCCAATCATGCACCAGCAGTATACTCTACTGATTACTTTGGCCAGGAATATAAAGCACAGTATGGCAAGACGTATGAAGATGATTTTGAGTCAATATATGCTGCATCCCTTTTCAGGCTTTCAATAATAAAAAAATATTTGAAGAATAACCTTCCTGCAAAAAGCCTTCTTGATATTGGGTGTGCTTTAGGTTTTTTTTGCAAGGCGGCCAGAGATGTGGGGTTTGGTGAGGTTGAAGGGCTGGAAATATCAGAATATGCTGCTAGCTATAGCAAGCAAAAATATAATATTCCGGTTTATGTTACAGGATTTGAAGATTTTATTCCCGCAAAAAAGTATGATGTCATAACCGCATGGTTTGTACTGGAGCATTTTAATGACCCGTATGCTATGTTTGTCAAAATATATGAAATGCTTCAAGATAATGGTGTTTTTGCATGTACGCTGCCATCGTATTTTGGGCCATTATTTTATTGTCACAGGCGCGAGTGGGTAAGATCTCATCCACAGGATCATCGTATCGATGTGGCACCATGGAGTATTAAAAAACTTTTTCATCAAATTGGATTTTCTTGTGTTCGATGTTTTCCTTCAGGGTACCACCCTGAACGTTTTGGAACTATCGCCCAAAAATATAAAAAAATGTATAATACTGTTGCAAAACTATTGTGTTTTTCTGACACTATACTGGTGATAGCATCAAAAAAGCCTCAATAAATTCTTGACACAAAACACAATACGTTTAAAATAGCATTTTTGTTGTGTATTACATAAAAGTTGTGCTATTGTAAAAAATACATGTAATATAGCTAAAAATTCTATATATTTTACAGTATCATATACGATTTTTTCAACTTTGAACTAATATTCTTAACAATGAGGTGGGATGATGAAAAGGACATTTCAACCAAGTGTAATCAAACGATTACGGACACACGGATTCAGGGCACGAATGAGTACCAGAGCAGGCCAGGAAGTATTGCGCAGGAGAAGACAAAAGGGTAGATACAAATTAACTGTTTCTGATGAAAAGCGAAATTCTAAGTAATTCTTGGTAATATCATTATTCCGTGAAAAGGAGATATTCATTAAAGGGGCTGAAAAGATTTAAAGAAGCCATTTCTAACGGAAAAAGAGTATATGGCAAAGGGATGAGGATGATAGTATATATGCAACCATTACAGGCAGAAGGGTATTTGAGCAACTCAGTACAATCGCATTTTGCCATAGTGGTTAATAAAAACTACGGGAATGCAGTTGAACGGAATAGAATTAAAAGGCAAATTCGTTCTATTTTGGTGACTTTGATGCCCCGGATACGGCAGGGTTTTGCTGTTATTATATTTCCAGATACCACCTGTAAGACTATGGAATATAATCATCTTGTTGTGTCAGTTAAACAAGTATTGCTTAAATCAGGAGTACT
>JBBFLA010000020.1:0-58224 GCA_037481795.1 Spirochaetota bacterium | reverse complement strand
CCCGTTTCCAGGGATTATCAGTATTGCGTTTACGGTATGCTATACGTTTAAATGCTATATATTTCCTTTTTTCTTTTTTGGCTGCATACATAATCATGTACACAATAATAGTACGAAGAGGTATGCCTAATTTTTGTGCAAATTCTTCAAGAGTAGCAATGTTCTTAAGAGAAATGCAGGTTGTGGTTTCAAAATACATCATTATCCTCCCAAAGTATTTGTATATTTGTTTCTAAAATAATATAATTTTTTAATTAATTTTGTCAATCGATATTTTCAATCTTTGAAAGCAATAAACACATAGATTATTATTACAAGTACTTCAACCAGCATTAATGACCACAAATATTATTATGGTTGAGCATAGTCTGGTCTTAACCAATTTGTCATATTGTTAAATTAAACAACCTTTTAGCATTAGCTGTAGTTACAGTGGCAATTTCATCTTCTGGTTTTTCAATTAACTCACTCATAGCTTTGACTACATAAATTATATTTTCTGGCACATTAATTTCCCCATTTTTTTCAACAGGGGGAATATCAGGGCTATCGGTTTCCAACAATACATAATCAGGATAAATATACTTCAATACTTCTACTTTTTTCCTGCTATTACGAAAAGTTATTGCACCTCCAAAAGAGAAATAAAACCCAAATGGGATTAACTGTTTTGTTATTTCCACATTTCCTGAATACGAATGTATAACCCCGCCCGCTTTAAGTGTACCAATGCGTTTTACTGATGCAACAAGTTCATTGAATGCACCTCTGCAATGAACAATTACTGGTTTCCCCAAATCGTTTGCAATTGACAGCTGGTCTTCAAAGAATCTTTTTTGTAATTGCATGTCAATGTTTGTTTTTGCATCAAGCCCAATCTCACCAATAGCACAGTATTTATCGTCTTTGATGAGAGTAAGCTTATTAAATTGATTTTGAAAATTTTCTTCAATGTACCATGGATGGACGCCAAGTGCAAAGTATACTTCTTTATAATTTTTGCTGATAGTATGCGATAGTTCCCATTGTTCAGGTACTATCGCGCAAGTAACCAGAGCCAATACACCCACACTTTTTGCTTTCTCTATAATAGTGTCAAGCTTACCGGCATAGTGCTCACTTTCTAAATGACAATGTACATCAACAAGCTTCATTATTCACCTATTACTTTTACCAGTACACGTTTTGGTCGTTGCCCATCAAACTCTGCATAAAAAATCTGTTCCCATGGGCCAAAATCAAGCTTCCCGTTAGTTACAGCAACAACAACCTCTCGGCCAAGTAAACTTCTTTTTATATGAGCATCACCATTGTCTTCACCAGTGCGGTTGTGGCGGTAGCGCGATAGCGGCTGATGAGGTGCCAGTTGCTCTAAGAAATCATCTATATCATGGATTAAACCCTTTTCATCATCATTTATATGCACAGATGCTGTTATATGCATTGCGTTGACAAGGCACAATCCCTCTTTAATGCCACTCTTTCTAACTATCTCTTCAACCTGCTCAGTGATGTTTATATAATCTCGTTTTGTCCGTGTATTGAAGGTTAAATATTCTGTATACGAATTCATGAAACACCTCCCTCTGTTCTAGTTATCAATGGTATTATATAACTGTATAGAATAAAATTTTACATGTCAATTATTTGTTACTTAGATGCAATACAAAAAGCAAAGTCAAAAAAAGATTTACAAAAGTAATAATATCATTTTAAAATTATTTTGGCAAATAAAGCGTTCACTAACACTTTATAAAAAAGGTCTCTGAGTAAAATTTACAAAGAATATGTTACATCAAATTCAATGCTTTCAGTATGTGCACTATTGTAGGTGCGGATAACAAAATAAATCTTTCATGAAAAAATAGTTGTCTTCATTTGTGGCTTTGATAGTATACCCCAAAATTATATCTGGAGGGTTTTATGCAAACTGTATCAATAGTAAGATATACTAAAAGCCCTGATTCACTAAAGCAGGCAATAGATCTTTGCAATGGTTTTGCTGATTTAAAAGCTACAGATAAAGTGCTAATCAAGCCCAATTTAGTTGCATGGGATGAACTTTTTCCACCAGCACCTTATGGTGTGTTTACCACAACCCGTCTTGTTGAAGATCTTGTTATACTATTAAAAGAATTTGGGTGTAATGATATAACCATTGGCGAAGGTTCTGTTGAAGTTAAAAAAGGTGTTGGCACTATGGCTGCATTCAAAGGATTAGGATATAATGAGCTTGCTTCTAAATATGGTGTAACGCTTGTTGATTTTAATGAATCCAGAGCAGAAAAATGTGCTATTGATGATAAGACACATTTAATGATAGCAAAAGAAGCGTTAGAATCCGACTTTGTGATAGATTTTCCTGTTTTGAAAACACATGGTCAAACCAAGATTTCCTTAGGATTAAAAAATCTAAAAGGATGTCTGAAATTAGCATCAAAAAAATTATGCCATCATCCTGAACTTAATTTAGAATACTGTTTCCCATTTGTTGCTGATTATGTAAAACCAAAGTTAACCATAATTGATGGTATCTATGCACTGGAAAAAGGTGCACTGCACTTTGGTAATGCCTACAAAAAAGATATTATCATAGCATCAACCGATATTCTTGCTGCAGATATGGTTGGAGCCAAAATTATGGGATACGATCCAACCGACATTAATCACTTTGTCACATATGCTGAGCGTCATAAAAAATCATTATCATTGCAAGACTACGAAGTAAAAGGTGAAAAATTAGAGGAACATATACAGCCACTTAAGTGGGATTGGGCATGGACCCAAGACAATACTGGTCCAGGTGTTTTTGCAAAGATGGGCGTTAGTGGTGTTGCTCTTCCAAAATATGACGATACTCTATGCTCCGGATGCTCACCAATTGCCAATATGTGCAATATTCTGGTATTATCAGCATTTAAAGGACAGCCACTGCCAAAGGTTGAAATACTCAACGGCAAAAAGATGCAGGCACGTCCTGGCTATGATAAAACAATATTACTTGGCAACTGTATAATCAAAGCAAATAAAAACAACCCCAACATCAAAGAGCCGATTGAAGTGAAGGGATGCCCACCCGATTTTGAAGATGTAGTGAAAACCTTAAAGGCTTGTGGACTGGAAGTTAACGAAATGGCATACTTAGGCTATATGAAGCAGCAGAGCGAAAAATATAATGGCAAAGAAGGATATGATCCTGCGTTCTATAAAGCATAATAGTGGTTTATATGGATTCATCAGATGAAGGCTTCTGCCGTATATATGCAGAAATCATATACGGCAGGGCCACTGTCCCATCATCCTGAAGGTTATATAATTTTTGCAGCAACTCTTTATGTTCTTCTGTTAACTGCTTTAAAACTGTGGTGTCAGCTCTCAGATATTCTGAAACCAAAAAAAGATTAACGGCAATCTTTTCTGTATGTGATTTTGCCAGCCCAAACTCATTGAGTGTTAAAAATGTCTTTAAATCATCTTCCAGATAGTAATCTGTATGAAGAGGATTTATTGCATGAACTATCTCATCAAATATTCCTTCCAAGTCTTCATTGGGCAATACAAACCCCGCTAAAAAGAAAACACCTTCAAACTGTAAAGCACGTCTAAATTCATCAATTGCCCGCCCTGTATCCAGCAGATCCAGGCAATCAATACATACAACCATGTCGGCCTTATAGTAATCAATGGGGAAATCATTGAAATTTCCTGCAATTGTATACAGGCGATTCATCCACTCTTGTGTGCCAAAGGTAGCATAAAACGATTGCAGCAGTGGAAGTGAAGGCTCAACCACCACACATAGTGCTTTTGAAAGTTGCATAATAGCTTCAATGTATTTTGGATTCCCAAGCCCAATTTTAACGATGACATGCGGCTTGTATGTTTCAATACAATCTTTGAGCCTGTTAAAAACCATTTCAAAGCGGCTATCTGGTTCAATTAATGTATGTAATGATGCATCATATTCTAAAAGCTGCTGTAACGTTTCAAATTTCATTATTTCCCGCCATAATATATTTTTGTAGTATTATGCCTTATCATGATCAGGATATGATAATAAAAAAGCAAGCATAAAAAAATCCCACGGTGTAATCCGTGGGATTTTTCATTACATCTATTGTTACCATGTAATTATTCATACATCTTAAAGAGGAATGTCAGGGTTGTAAACAGGTAGTGGTCTTTTTCAGTTAACTTGTTACCAGTTTCAAAGTACTGTGTCTGATACATGTACATTGGAGTAAGGATTATGGTTGGAGTAAACTTATAGCTAAATCCAACATAAACCCTGTTTTGTGAAAAGCCACCATATTCAAAACCCGGTGTGAGAGGTTTATTTGTTATATCTTTCGTTTCCTCATCATCAATGATGCCCTGGAATATCTCATCACCAATCATGACAGTAAATTGGTCGGTGATGCTGTATTCAATTCTGAAGTACTCACGGATAAGGAGTGAATATCCTTTTTTAAGTGAACTTGTTGTATAAGTTGGATAAGTAGAATAGACTTTATTATGGAATATTACTCGGTTCCACAATTTCAAATTCCCAATTTTATATTCAATAATGGGCAAAAATTCAATATTATGAGCATAGTAATGCTCATCCTTACCATTAACATTGGTTGGGAAGCTTTGATAGTAATACCATAATGGTAATTTGACGGTTAAATTGTCAAACTTCATGGTATAGGCGGGGCCAGTAAATACTTCGTAAAAGAATGTCTTTTTTTCTTCTTTTTGAATTGGATCATTTTTTCTTTCATACTCATAGCTGTGGCTTGTTAATAATGTCCATGACCACTGTGGCGAAAGTAGCGCCGTTAAATCTAAATACGTCCACGAACGGTATGCAACCGGTACAGCAAATACCTGCACTGATGTACACAAAACAAACACCAGCAAGAATAATAAAGTAAGTCGTTTTATCATGAGAAACCTCTCTATGTGTATAATAAAGATATGGAATTAAACTAATCCCTCATTTTAGTCATGCAACAATAGAAGTATTTTGTCAATAATTTTTTTATCAACTATTCCCTTGATATCGTATAAATACTTTTACTCTCACATATCAGCTTTTCATGACACAATGCATCAAGTGCCTGTTGTATTTTTTCTGGAGAATAGTTCAGTTGCTGTATAAGTATATCTTTAGAAACAGCACCATTGTTTACAATATACTTAACAATATCGCCACGCACTTTTCGCAGTGAAGTGCTATATGGCGTTTGTACTTTATAATGCACGCTATTACGTGAAAAATTATAGTACTGCTTAATGTATGTACCGCAATCCATAAGTGCATTGTAAAATTTTTTTGGATTGGTAGTATCCATAGTTGCCTTCAATAACGGCTCTATCATTACATCAGATACTTTTTCGTTATCAGCAAAAAAGCTATAAATATATACTGTGCGCACATTGGTTTCAATATACAGTGCAGACCTACCAAATGCAAATATGGCAACCGAAGCAGCGGTTGCTTTTCCCAAACCAGGAAGTTTTTCCAATTCATGTTGACTATCTGGCACCGTGCCGTTGTACTGTGACACAATAATCTGTGCGGCCTGCCACAGATATTTTGCCCGTCTATTATATCCCAATCCCTGCCATGCAGCCAGAACCTCATGAAGACGTGCCTGTGCCAGTGCTTCCACCGTTGGAAATTTTTTGATAAACGCAGAATATTTTTCAATAGTGCGGTTAACCTGTGTTTGCTGTAACATCACTTCCGAAACAAGTATATGGTAGGGATTATCGGTATTTCGCCAGGGTAGGTGGCGATAGTTACTGTCATAAAAAGTATAGATGCTGGATAAAAATTTCTTTTTTATCGTTGCATTAATGTTCTTCTTTTTAAGATAGGATTCCCGTACCTGTGTTAGTCCAGCAAGAAGCTTATCCATAGTAACTATCGCCAAAAAATTAATATGACTTTGTTTTGGTAATGGTCATTCTTTTAAGCAACACTATTTAAAAAGGACCATTATTACTACACATTAAACCTGAAGGACACAATATCACCATCCTGCATGCAATAGTCTTTTCCAACCAGATGATACTTCCCTTGTTTTTTCAAGGCTTCCTCAGATCCTGCGTCAATAAAATCATTGTAATGCATAAGCTCAGCTCTGATAAACCCGCGCTGTATATCGCTGTGAATATAGCCTGCTGCAACTGGTGCCGTTATGCCTTTGGGTATAAGCCATTGCTTTACCTCATCTTGACCAACAGTAAAAAATGACTGCAATCCAAGAGCATCAAGCATAGCATCACATAATACTTGCAATGCGGGTTTTTCCACACCCATGGAAGCATAAAATTCTTTTTGCTCTATTTCATCATCAATCAGTGATATTTCACTTTCAAGCTTTATAGGAACAGCTACGGCATGCACAGTATGGTTTGCATATTCTCTTTTAAATGCATCTAAAATAGCACTGCCGCTATCATCAGTATTGAAGACCACGATTATTTTCTTCAATGTGATAAACGGGTAGCTTTTTATTATTGCACCATCATCTTCAGCAAGGTTAAGCCCGTGTAAAAGATTGCCCTGTTCCAGATGTTGCATAAATGTTTGCAGCAAAATAATTTCTTTTTCTTTTTGTTGCGCTGTTTTCTTTTTATCCTGCTTAAGACGTTCAATCCGCTTTTCTGCAAATATCATATCATGCAGCATACATTCGCTGATAAGCTTTTCATAATCGCGCAGCGGATCCACACTGCCCTTAACGTGGTATATAGAATCATCGTTAAAAGCGCGCACAACAAAGCATAGCGCATCCATCGTTGCAATATTGCCAAATATACTTCCTTCTTTAATAGTTTCATCCGTCACATCACCAATGAGTGAAATATTAATTGTGGCTGGTGCTGTCTTTTTGGGGTTGTAGTGTTTCACCAGTGTGGTAAAGCGATCATCGTGGATTGTGGCAACACCAATCCCTTTTTTTGCATCAAATGAATTTTTTGTTAAAATTTGTAATAAAGTTTTCTTGCCACTCTGCGGGTAACCAGTAATTCCCAATGATAAGCCCATTTCTTTTATAATGCTCCTGTATAATAAAAATGTAAAGGGCAAATAGCTATTTGCCCTTTTTAGAGTATATACTTAACACATCCTGCGTTTTTATCAAAAAATTTATGCTATCTTAAAGAAAGAAACCATTTCTTTTAATTTCACTGCCAGTGATTCAACGCCTGATGCATTTGCGGACATCTCTTCAGCAGCGCCTGCATTGTTTTGCGATAGTTCATTAATTGTGCTTATTGACTGTGATATCTCATTTATAGCAACCCGCTGTTCTTCTGTTGCATTCTTTATCTCTTCTGAACCTACCTGTACCTCGGCAATCATTCCCTGTACTTTTGTGTTGATTGCCAGTTGCTCTTTCATATCAGAAGCAACCTGTTCAATCCTTGTTGATATATCACGGACACCATTAATAATAAAGCCTATATTTTGAATTGCCTGAGTAATATTTTGAGTGCCTTTTACCATTTCAGTGCTATTTTGCTTTATCAGTCCATCTATTTCTTTTATACTGATAGCTGTCTGCTCAGCTAATTTTGAAATTTCATCTGCAACAACAGCAAACCCCCTACCAAAATCACCGGCACGTGCTGCTTCTATTGCCGCGTTGAGTGATAATAGATTAATTTGTTCAGAAATATCGTTTATAATCTTTACAATATTTTTCATATCATCAGAGCTTTTGGACAGCACCTGCATGGTTGCATTCATCTGATTAAGTGACTGACTGCCCTCGCGTGAACGCTCAGCAATAAGTTCAACCTCTTTGACCGAGGCATTCATAGTGTCAGCAACAGTCTCAATGGTTTGCGACAGATTCTTCAATAAATTAATAAGGGATGTTAAGCTCTTGTTCTGGCTGTCAGCACGTTTTGCAACATTTTCCATTCCTGCGGATATCTGTTCAATTGTTGCCGATATTTCTTCAACAGTGGATGCTTCACTCTGCACATTATCAGTAAAGGATGTAATTGCCTGCGACATCTGCGTTGATGAGGACGCTAATTCATCAGCTATCTGAATAATATGAGCTATCGTCCCGCGCAATTCACTAATAAGCCTATTTACTGCTGCTGATAATATGCCAACCTCATCACCTTTAATAATGGCAAGGCTTTGTGTTAAATCACCCTGTGCAACTCCGCTTAACACCTCACGGGCGGCTTTCAATGGCTCTAAGTGGCGCTTAATATTTCTATACAGTATTATAGTTGCAACAGCACACCAGAATAATCCAATACCCAACGACAAAAGTGCTAAAAGTTTTGAGTATTCATTCATCTCAGCTTTGGGAATGCTTGCAACTAACAAAAATCCCAATTTGCTTTTAGTGCAATAAGCATACGAATCATCGCTATAAAAATTATACGAAATAAAAACATTCTGATTTTGTAAAAGTTTTTTACCCCAATCATGCTGCAACAGAGAATCATTCGTAATATCCTGATGCGGATGCACCAGACCCGCGCCATCATCATAGGTTATAAAAATATATCCTGTTTTACCTATGACTGCATTTTCCAGGATGAATTTTCCAAAAGAATCGAGTGGAATGAGGGCAGCATATATCTTGCCATTTATTATATCGCCTGCAGCAAAATATGCTCTCTTTTCATTTTCCACAAAAACAGGTTTTGTGATAAAACATGTTGAATCAGTAAAGGTTTTCAATGTACCCAAAGCTTTTTCAAAAACCCCATCATATTTGCCTTTGCCCGAAAGAACAATATTTCCGTTATCCAGTATTGCACAATCGGTATATATTTTTCTAAGAGTAACAATACGGTTTAGAGTATTTCTGTCAGGGGAAGTAGCAATGAAGCGGCAATCATTTTTTGTATATTCAAGAAACCTATCTAACTTGTGGCCTGTTTGCTTAGCAATAGTATCAATGTTGTTTGCAAACATCTTCTGCATATAACTATGTGATAGTACTATGCCAAATGTAACCAGCATAATGACAAGCAAAACATTAACAATGCTTGCCGAACCTGTAAGGATAGGAATAAGAGAACCAAATACTGTTACGGGTTTTCCACTGATAACATCCCTGACATCATCAAATACTCCCTCCTGTGAAAGCCTGTTAACAGTTTTTGGTATAAAATATGAACCAAATATTATTGAAATGGCAATAGATAAAATTCCACCAAACCATAAATACAAAAGCTGATCAAAACTAATGCCATACAACAAAGCGCTGGTAATACTGAATATGGAAAGGCCAATGACCCACTGCGCAATAAGGCCAAGTGAAAACATAACTACCACGCTGCTCAAGCGCTCCTTTAATATAAGCGCATGTTTTTCGGAAAAAGATGTTCCTTTTGCTTTTGCGGTAAAATACCAGCGGAACGGTGCAAATAATAATTGATACCAGTAGTATGTCATCAACGTTACAACCACAAAAACTATCATACCAGGAACAATAACCACCTGAATGTTAGAAAGGCTGATCTCTGATTTCCAGATGAAAAACAAGACAGTAAGTGGTGCACCAATCAAACCAGAAAGAGCATTGCCATGAACAAGCATATCCAGGTAAAAACGCCGATACAGTTTTATATAATCCATAATTGCCTCGCATTGTATATTTAAAATACTCAATAATTTAGAAGATATCGAAACATCCTTATAGAAATGAAAGAACAGAAGAAGACAAAAATATTTAATGAGGCTATTTTCAGTTTAGCACGTGAATAACAAAATTATAAAAAATTAAGATGATTGGACGTTTTTTATTTCTGCCGATTACGATTTTATACTTTTATGAAATCTTTTTTTATTTTTGCTTCCCATCGTTTCCAGTAATGGCCACAACTTTACCACCACTCGTGGAAATACCATTATAAAACGCGTTATAAATCCTTGCGATGATGGCACTACTATTTCAGGTTTTCTTGTTTTTAGTGCTCTGACCACGGCTTTTGCTACATTTTCGGGTTTTTGTGGCTTACTTAAAAACGTAAGGGGCGAACCACCGTGTGTTGCTTCATAGTGTAGCATGGGAGTATTAACTGAATCAGGGAATACGGTTGCAACCTGTATATTGTGCTTTTTTAATTCTATATGCAATGTTAAAAATAAACCACGCAATGCAAACTTTGTGGCTGTATATATTGAACTATAGGTTTCAGGTACTATTCCAGCAAGTGAGGCGATAGTTACTATTGATGGATTTTTGCTTTTTTTTAAATGGGGCAATACTTCATACGTACAGTTGATTGGCCCCATTAAATTAACCTGAATCTGATGCAGTATTTCCTTATACGAAGCATTTTCAAAAAGATTTGGTTCAATGTTCCCTGCATTGTTTACAAGGATATCGACAGCCTTATACTTTTTTATTACTTTATTAACCATTGACTTTACTGATTTGATATCAGTTATATCACAGTACAGGCCATAAACAGTATCACCATACTGTTTTTGCAGGTCAGCAAGCGCTTTTTTATTAATATCAACAAGCACGCATGTTATATTCTTCTTTATAAATTCAGCAGTAATAGCCTTGCCTATGCCGCCTGCAGCACCGGTGATTATTGCAATCTTTGTATTCATACTTTTGAACCTCAATTTCAATAAATACGGAACAATGCAACGGATTGCTTTGCTCCATAATGGTTATTTTTCAATTGCTGATAAAAATTCTCCCATTTTTTTACACATATCATTAAAATAGGGATTATACGTTAGCCGTGTGATTACTTTATATTTTTCAATGTTTTCTTTGGTATTTTCGCCCTTCCATATTTCAGGATCAGTTAAACATTGCTGGCGTTCAAGGCTATTTGGCTTATAATATAAACAATTTCTATAATCACCATTTTTACCATAGTGAGGATCATCCGGTGGAATTGTGATACAGATATGCGGAATGTTCAAAATCTTTTCTTGAGGCAGATAACTATTTACTGTGATAACAAAATTGTCTTCTCCATCATAATCCTTTTCCGGCTCTGTGGTATACAGAATAAACATCTTTTTGCCAGTTACATAATTTTTCATAACAAATAATGTTCGTTCTGTACTTACTGTGCGATCATCAATACTCTGTGCAACAAAGACCGGTACATTAATCTTATTGCCGTTTTCAAATATACTATCTACCTTTTTAACCAGCCTATAGGTTTGAGTAACGCCATTAAAAGTAAATGACTGATATTTAGTATAGTCAACATCATCTTCAATGCTTTCCCAATCCTTAAATGTCCCTATCACCGGTGCCATCCATGCTAATTTTGAGTAAATTGCAAAACAGGGGGCAAACAAAAATAATCCCTTTACGTCATGGTTTTTATTTGTAAGCACATAATGAGTTGATAACAATGCCCCCATAGAAAAACCACCCATATACACATTGTTTGCATTCTTTTTAAGCTGTACCATGCCATAGTGAGTAGCTTTTATCCATTCATCATTTTTCACATTTAATAGGTCGCCTGGTACTGTCCCATGCCCTGGTAAAAGTAAGCCATAAACAAGGAACCCTTTTTCAGCAAAATATTTTCCCACAGCACGTAGAAAATATGGTGAATCTGACAATCCATGTATAAGCAATATGCCCTTTGGATAAATTCCATTAACTGGTTTTACTGCTGGTTTAAAAATAAACGGGCTGTTCATTGCCACAATTGCATCTTTATTTTTTGTTTCAACGCGAGCATTTGCAATAACATGTGTCATTAATTCAATATACTGTTCATACGGCGTTTCTAATGGAATAGTAAAAGCACTATTAAAACCTGACTCTTTAAGCCGTGATGGATTTTGTGCATAGACAAAAACTAATAGAGTAATAACCAGCCAAATACTTATCAAAAGCTTGCGTTTCATTATACCCTCCTTGTGATAGAAGCAGTTCAAAAATTTTATTCCGAGCATGATTCGGAATCTATTGCTGTATTTCAAATCTGTACCATATCACGAAATAAATTTGTGATAAAGCTCAGAATGACTTTGCTAATATTATTTTCTTAGTACGGTTTCTGAGCCACTAAAATATGATTGGTTACCCTGGTCATAAATGACCTTTTACTGTAGAATGATTTATGTCCAATATAGCTTTTTGCAACAACTTTTTATATTAATTGTGGTAGAGGTTTTAATTGCTAAAACTCACTACCAGAATTGCTGATTTCATCTGTAAACTGTTTAAGAATGTTTTATTGTACCATGATAGTTCATTACGTATCCAGCCGCCCAGGCTCAGCGATAGTGATATCGAAGTAAAAAAATTCTTGACAAAATTTTATTTATAACGGATGTTCGATATAAATAAATTACTCATGGGAGGTTCGCATTATTATGAATACATTAGAATATGATGCAATTATAGTTGGTACCGGGCCAGGTGGGGCAACGGTTGCACGGGAACTATCGAAAAAAAAGAAAAAAGTACTGATGATAGAACGAGGCTCTAACCCCACCATAAAAGGCACTTACCTGCAAGCAGCATCAATGTTTATGCCGGGGAAGGGCACTTTGTTTACGTATGGCGGACTTGCCATGGTGCGCGGCATAACGATGGGTGGTAGCTCAATATTTTACTACGCCACGGCGTTTCCACCACCTGTTGCCATGCTTAAAAAATATGGCATTGATATTACCAAAGAAATTGAAGAGTGTAAAAAGGAACTACCCATTGCCCCCCTTAAAGATGAACTTATTGGCCCCATGGCAAAGCGTATCATGCAAAGTGCCCGAGAGTTAGGCTATCAGTGGGATAAGCTGCCCAAATTTGTGTTTCAGGATAAATGCAGGGCTAACTGTGATAAGTGTAATTTAGGCTGCCCATATGGGGCAAAGTTTAATGCACGGATGTGGGCAGAAGAGGCAGTAAAAAATGGGGCAACACTGATTGTCAATGCAAAAGTTGAAAAAGTGCTGTTTGAAGGCAAGCGTGCAGTTGGCGTAGAATATACACAGGGCTTTAAAAAACAAAAGGTATATGGCAATGATATCATTATCGCAGCCGGGGGCATAGGTTCGCCAATTATATTGCGCAATAGCGGTATTAAAGGAGCAGGGTTTGATTATTTCTTTGATCCGCTTATCTGCGTGATGGGTACTGTGAAAGATATAAAAGGTGGCAGGGAATTTCCAATGGCAACAGGGCATCAGTTTGTGGAAGATGGCTATGTCATGACCGATATGACTATACCGCAGTTACTGTATCAGGCGTTTACAGCTGAAGTTTTTCGCTTTGATAGGCTGTTTAGTCACAGCCGCACATTGCAAATTATGATTAAGGAAAAGGATTCATTGGGAGGCTATCTTACTGATAAAGAAGGTGTGCGCAAGAGACTTGCGTTTGATGATAAAAAGAAACTAATGCATGGCTATGAGCGGGCCAAAAATATTTTAAAGAACGCAGGAGCAAAGCATATATATAAATCGTGGTACGTTGCCGCACATCCAGGCGGTACGGTAAAGATAGGCCATCTTCTTGATAAAAATTTGCAAACCGAAAAGGAACACCTGTATGTGTGTGACTGTTCGGTAATTCCAGAGGCCTGGGGGCTTCCGCCAGCACTTACATTATACAGCTTGGGTAAGCGCCTGGCAAAGCATTTAGCAAAATCAAAGTAAAATATTTTTAACATAGATATGGGGTTGGGAATGCCAAAGGTAGTCAATCACGATGCTTACCGTGATGAGCTTTTGTCGGGATGTTTTTCCGTGTTTGCACGGTATGGCTATGACAAGGTTACCATGCGTAAGATTGCACAAGTGCTAGGTGTATCAACGGGGACACTGTATCACTATTTCCCCAACAAGCAGGCAATCATAAAAGCCCTTTTTGATTGGGTCATGCGCACCAATGTGGGGGATGCATTAAACAGAGTGCGCGATAATGATAATATGGATGAACGTATTGAAATCACACGCCAGTTCTGGAAAGAGTATGGAGAATATTATCAAAAGGTTATGTTGCTTGCGTTTGACCTGTGGCGTAACAGCAGTGTAGATGAGAACGAGCAGATATTTTTTGAATTTGCACATACGTATAAAGAAGCTATGGTTAAACTTTTTGATATACCGTATGAATTTTCGGAAAAGCTGTTTTTAATTTTTTTAGGTTCGGTTTTTCATTCAATCTTAACACCACATCACTATTCATATGCAGACACGGTTGATTCCATAGTTGATATCATTAAAAAAGAAAAGGGATTGGAAAACCAAAGAGCTGGTAAATACAAAAGAACAAAAATTAAGCTTGTGCGATAGTTACTGTGTAAAAGCTGAATGATTATAATGGGAGGCTTTGCCAATGAAAAATCTTTACCTTTCTTCCGTATGGATGAAGCTTGTTACCACACGCGAAGGAAAAAATTTCCTGCATCAATCCATCAAAGAATTTTTTACCCAGTGGGCAAAAGGTAGCATATGTAAAAGAGCCGTTGCAAAGGTGGTATTGTTCTGTATTAAGCCCTTTGTCAGAGCAACGTCAACCGATAAAACCGTAAAGGAAATCCTTGATGATGGAACCTGGTGGCAGGAACTTGGTGATAGTTTGCTTCACACCATTATTGTACACGATATGGCTGAATTGAAGCACTATGCTGATGCAGTAAGTACCCATGTACCTCAGGTTGCAGGCAAGGTAGCAAACGATATATGGATGTACCCTGCCAAGATTTTAACGCTTTTTGCCTGTATCCCTTCTGTGGCAAATTGCACAATCCATTGTGCCAATGAAGTTTTGCAGCCAATGAACAATCAGGCACCTGATCTGCTGGCTGATGTTGTGAATTCCCTTATAAAAGAAATTGATTCTCAAGCATTAGGTTGTACGGCCAACCAGGTGTTTGAACTTATACGCAAGTTTGATGTGGGCGATGAGCTTTTAAAAGAATCTGCTTTGACACCATTTGAACAATCTATCAAAACCATTGTTCATACTGTGTTGGCAGAGTTGGATGACAAATCAAAGCAACAGATTTTTTACAATTTACTATCGCTTAAAAATAAAATTACTGGTGGAGTATTAGAAGGCCTTCAAGAACATCAAGTACTGGATACGCTCATTAATTTTATTATTCTAAGTAAACTGCATAACTTTCAGACGGCCCGCACATTATTAAACAATTACCGTGCACAGGACAATATAACAGATTTCCCTGTTGAAGAGTTTGCGCTCTTTTGTAATGATCTTCTGCGTTTTATTGTTTCACTTCATAATACCAATAAACCGTTGTTTGATTCAATTATAAACCGCTTTGCGCATGCGCTGGATACAGGTGTATTTCAGGATTTTATTACGCAGGCAGGCAGTGAGTGTTTTACTGCACTAAAACCTGTGCTAATGCATATTTTCCCTTTTGTGCTTAGATGCTGGACAGAGCTTATACAGGAAGAAGATGAAACCATGCAACAGGCACGCAAAGCATTTGCACGGGCATTATTAAAAGATGTGGAGGCAGGCAATGTTTGAAGAATTTTATACCATAGCGCAATCAATTAATAATGAATACATCGTTAAGGCAAAAGAGCATGGTGCGCTGTGTATTGGCTATACCTGTTCCTATTTCCCGGAGGAAATTTTACATGCATTAGGTATTATACCATATCGAGTAAAGGGGCTGAATGTATCATCACTTTCGGTTGCTGATGCTGCATTTGGTCCATTTATATGCAGTCACCCAAAGTGTTTGTTACAACACTTTGCTGATGGTGATTATTCATTCCTTGATGGCATCATTGTTACGCCCGGCTGTGATTCTATGCGCAGGATTGATGAGTGTATTCGTAAAACTGCTGTCAATTTCAATTTGCCTGTGGTGCCACCGTTTTTCTTCCATTATACTGTACCGCACAAGATTACTGAATACAGTGTGAAGTGGCTTGTTGATGAATTACAGCGGTTTATTGACAGTGTTACAAAGCATTTTTCATTGTTGTTTTCTTATGAAAAATTGAAAGAGTCAATTGCATTTTACAACAGAATGCGAAAGCGTTTAGAAGAACTTAACGCCTTGCGTATGCATTATCCTGCACGCATTGCTGGTGCCGATGCTTTTGCAGTGTTTGTTGCTGGATTGTCTATGCCCCGTGACAGGTTTTATAGTATGTTAGAGTCGCTGTTATCTAAATATAATGGTGCTGACTTTGAGAATCGTAGGAGGCTTATGCTTATTGGAAGTGCCAATGATGATATAGACTTTATAAAAACAATTGAAAGCCAAACAGCAGTGGTTGTGGCTGATACGTTATGTTATGGGCCACGGCTTGACATAGATTATGTGGATGAGGAGGATGAGCCACTGCATGCACTGGCACTGCGCTACCTTAATCACAGCCATTGCCCGCGTATGTATGGTGGATATAAACAGCGCCTTGAAAAAGTGGTGGGAGCCATACACAAGGCGCAGGTGGAGGGTGTTGTGTTGCAGAATATCAGGTTTTGCGACCTGCATGGCGCTGAAAATGGCTTGCTTGAACGTGACCTGGAGAAAATGGGAATACCATGTCTGCGTCTTGAGCGCGAATATGGTCCAATGGCTGATTATGAGCGCATGCGAATGCGCATAGATGCTTTTATAGAACGTTTAGATGTAAGGAGAATTGTAAATACACGTAGTTAAATTAATTCGTTTAATGATCATGAATACATAATCTTATTTTGTAAAGGAGAAAAGTATATGCGTCAAGCCTTAAAACAATATAACTTTGACTGGATGTTATGGCGAACGTATGAAGCTGGTTCACGGCTTCTTTCGGGAACAAAACGGGAATATGATATTGCATTACGCTATATACCATATTTTCGGGACCCTGTTAAAGAAGTTTTCAAAGCAAAGGCAGGGCAGTTGTTTTTACAGATGACAGCAACATACCTGGATAACATTGTGAATGCACACCATCGTGGAAAAAAGACGTGTATGACCACATTCTGCTTTTCACCAGCAATACTGTATGCGCTGGATATTGTTCCTGTAACGCTGGAATTACTAACAGTTATGATGACATTTTTATACAAACGGGGCACCGGTGAGTTTTTAGATTACTGCAATGAAGCTGGTTTTACAGAAACATCATGTTCATCACAGCGGGGATCAATGGGTGCACTGTTAGCTGACATAGGTACGCCCATAGACATGGTTGTTACTGATTCACCAGGCGTGTGCGATACCAATGCAAATGCATTTGCCTTTTTTGCCGCCTATAAAGATATACCATTCTTTCAACTTAATATGCCACCATGGTTAGTAGAAGAGCGTGTAACACAGTATCATGTGCAGGATTACAAAGCACTGATTGCGTTTCTTGAAGAGCATAGTGGTAAAAGACTGGATAATGACAGATTACGGGAAATACTAAGGGAACTACAAAAGCAGGATGAACTCATAAACGAGCTTGAGCAATATCTGTGTTACAAGCCTTTACCATTACCTGTTACCACCTGCCTGTTTATCTATGCAGGGCGTTTCATGTTTGCCGGTATGCCTATTTACACACGCTTGCTTGAGATGCTTGTCAATGAAGGAAGGGAAAACGTTAAGCTGCATCAACAGGGAATATATACATCAAAAGAAAAATCACGGGGATTTTTTTGCTACATAGACCATTATACACATAGCTTGCGGTTGTGGCAAATGCTTGAGGAACTCAATATTGGCTATTCAGGAAATATTTTGAGCCATTTTTGGGATGATAGCAATCCGCCGGTGGTCCATAACAACTGGAAAGAAGCAGCCTATTCCATTAAAACCCAAACACTTGAAGATATGCTTACAAGTATTGCGGCCATTAATTCACGTATGCCAATGATAAAATCCATTCGTGGACCGTATGATTCACCGTATATGTGGTTACAGGATACGCTGGCGCTTGCAAGCATGTATAAATCTGATTTTATAGTATATAACGGAACACCGGGCTGCCGAAACACCTGGGGCATGGTGAAGTTACTTGCTCAGGATACTGAAAAGGCAGGTTTCCCCACGCACATCATGTATGCCGATGCATTTGATGATCGCGTGCAATCGTGGGATGCAACACGTGACCGCTTTGAAGAATTTTTGCGCATAAGGAGGCTTATATGATTGTTGCTGGCTGTGACATTGGTTCGCTTACAACCAAGGTGGTTTTGTTTGATGGCAAAAAGGTAATAGCTTCATCAATCATTAAATCAAAGCCCAAACCTGAAGATGGTGCTTATGAAGCGCTACAGCAAGTTTGTGCGATAGCAACTGTTAATCAGGACAATATTGCATATTGTGTTGGCACTGGATACGGGCGTAAACGTGTTCCCTTTGCAAACGATACTATATCGGAGATATCGTGCCATACAAAAGGTGCATTCTACCTCTATCCCAATGTGCGCACTATTATTGATATTGGCGGGCAGGATTGCAAAGTCATTTCGTTGAATACACAGGGCGAGGTTGATCGCTTTGTCACCAACGACAAGTGTGCAGCTGGAACAGGCCGCTTTTTAGAAGTGATGGCTAAGGTGCTGAAGGTTGAATTACAGGAACTATCGAACATGGCTAAAAAAGGAAATGAAGCAATTACATTAGCCTCAGCATGTACCGTATGGGCGCAGGCTGATGTCATAAAATATCTTAACGAAGGCATAAGCAAGGAAAACATTGCTCTGGGTGTTTGTAAGTCCATGGCAAAAAGAGTGGGAGTGCTGGTAAATCAGGCAAGCATAAAGCGGGATGTGTGTATAACCGGTGGCGTTGCAAAAAATACGGCAGTGGTAAAGGAACTTGAAAATCTTTTGGGCGTTACCATTATAAAAATAACAAATGTTGATCCGCAGCTTACCGGAGCATTAGGTGCTGCGCTGTTTGCATATCAAAAAGCAGGAGGTAAATGATGATAGTAGCCGGATGTGATATTGGTTCTACAACAGCAAAAGCTGTTATACTTGATGATAGCAATATAATTGCAACGGTACTACTTCCAGTAGAAGGAAGCCCAAAGGATGCAGCCCAACTGTTGCTTTCTTCAGTACAGGAAAATTCAGGTATACAGCTGTCACAGATTGAATCGTGGTGTGGTACCGGTTACGGGCAAAAAAATATTCCTTTTGCTGACATTGTTGAATCTGAGATTGTGTGTCATGCAAAGGGCATTCAATTTATTAATCCAGACGTGCGTACCATTATTGATATTGGCGGACAGGATGCCAAGGTATGCCGCATTGATGCTTATGGCAATGTTCAAAGGTATGTGTATAATGATAAGTGTGCCTCGGGTACTGGAAGGTTTTTAGAAATCACAGCTGATGTTCTGGAAGTGCCTATTGCTGAACTAGCTACTCTTGATGCAAAGGGTGTAAAAGAGATTACACTGTCAAATCAGTGTGTGGTTTTTGCTGAAACGGAGGTGATTTCCCTGTTAAACAGTGGGGAAGATATGGGTAGTATTGTTAAAGGATTGCACAGAGCGCTGGCATCGCGAGTGGCATCGCTTGCACTGAGCATTGGAGTTGAAGAAAAGATAGCTTTTACTGGTGGTGTTGCCCACAATGCTGGTATGGTTGGTGCACTTGAACGGGTACTTAAAACAAAACTGGTGGTACATGAATATTGCCAGATAATGGGAGCGTTAGGTGCGGCATTAATTGCGCAAGAAAGGATAAAAAGTCGTGTTGCATCCTGATATAAAAAATGTGCTGGAGTATGTGCAAAACAATAAACAAGTAAAAATACATCATGTAAAAGAGCATACACCATGGTCTGAAGTTACACATACTGCAATGATATTTAAAGAAGACATTGGATGTGAGCTGGGTGGACCTTATGGTTCAGTCATGCTGCATTGTATGTATGATGATGTAGTTGATGGCAGGGTAATGGTAATTGGAAGTGATACGCTTCAGGGACAATCAGTGTGGGGCAGGTTAACACTGATAGATGCAGTAATAGATGATGAGGAAAACTATTATAGCTTTTTGCAGCAGTTAACACTGGTACCGGTACGGCACTCAATGGAAGGTGTTATGATAAGAATACAGCCTTCTGAGTATAAAGAATGGCTAAGGATTCATAAAGATTATTTGAAAACACATACTATCATTCAATTTTTTTCCAGGTTATATACGTGGTATAAACAATTGCCGTGGGTAAGGGCGGTTGAATTTGTTGCAATAACATCAAACAGTGATGACATTGCCATACTTGTTCCACTCATTGAAAAACACAAAATTATTATACAGGCATTTGAAAAGCGCCTCAGTGAAGATATAAAAAACTGCGATACCTGCGATAACAATGCAGTGTGTACTACAATTAACTCATTATTTGAAAAAGGATGATAGCCATGGACGCTGAAAAAACTAAGGTCATTGCATTTTGTGGAAAGGGTGGTGCAGGCAAAACATCGTTGTGTGCTTTGACAATCAAATACCTTGCCCACAACAACAAACGAGTGCTTGCAATTGATGCTGATCCAGCGGGAGGCCTTTCGTGGGCGCTTGGAATAACACCTGATAAAACTCTTGATGACCTCAGGATGACATTACACACGGCAGTTGGTACCAGAGCAGTACAGAACAGTGACCAACTTTATGCAATGGCAAACTATGAACTTCTTGCAAGACTGGTGGAGCATGCAGGTTTTGATTTTTTAAGCGTTGGGCGACCTGAGGCTGAAGGATGTTTTTGCAGCATAAATGCTTTTCTTCGTCACTGTATTGGCAAACTCACAGAGCATTATGAGTATGTATGTATTGACGGTGAGGCGGGGCTTGAGCAGGTTAATCGCCGCGTGCTTGAAACAGTAACGCATTTAATCATAGTCAGCGATACATCAAAACGAAGCATAGCTATTGCGCACAATCTTTTTAATCTGGCACAGCAGCGTACACAAACCATGCACTGCGGAGTTATTATAAATAAAATGGGCGATAGTTCCTGTCACACAGGCCAGTTGCCGGTATGGGGCATGTTGCCTGTGTCACAAACCGTTGCATTATATGACAGTGAAGGCAGAAACCTCATTGAGTTAAGTGACGATGAAGAATATTATACCAGGTTTAGAGAGATACTAAAAAAATATATTTGAAAATAGTACATCCTTATTGCAGGTATTCCTGCTTTTTGCCCTTGATTGAAAGTTAATCACTATTGCCATTAGAGCAAGGAAAAAATTTTTTATTGGTGGGTGATAAGAGATTGTGCATCATGCAGTGGAAGAGTATGTGATACAATGAAAAAGAGATATCATTACAATCTTGTAATACCTGCAAATTAAGCAAACACAAAACAGGATAAAAAATGATGAATTACACAGAGAACATGGAATGAAAGATCCTATTATTTTTTCTTGAAATAACAGATATACGGAAGTATACATATAAAGAAGTTTATATCATGCATTGTTTATGGCATTATTATGAACACACATCCTCTTGGAAATTCTTTTGATATTTTTGATTATTTAAATGATTCTGTTTTTATCATTTCTTATGATGGTACCATCTTATATGCTAATAAAACTGCATATGATCGGTTAGGATATTCAAAAGAGGAATTGTTACAAAAAAACATCAGTGAAATTGATTCACCTAACTATCGCAGATTAATTCCTGAGCGTATTGAACAGTTTAAACAAAGCGGATCATTGGTTTTTGAATCTGAGCATGTTACAAAAGATGGCGGTATAATCCCTGTTGAAGTAAGCATTCATTCAATACTGTATAATAATACCTCCTGTATAGTCGGTGTGGTGCGCGATATTACGTCGCGAAAACAGTCTGAAAAAGCTTTACGTGAAAGTGAAGAAAAATGGCAAGCTATAGTTGAAAACATTACAGATCTTGTGTGGATAGTTAATCTTAAATTTGAAACAATATATATAAATCATACAGTGGAACAAATACTAGGATTTAAGGTAGATGAGTACCTGCGGCGCAAGGTTGAAGAAAAATATCCGCCTGAGGTATTGCAGGATATGTATAACAAACTGCAAAAAGAATTTGAAAATGAAAAAAACCAGGGATTGATAAAAACAGAACCAGAATCATTGAAATACAGGAATATAAAAAAGATGGAACATTAGCTGATTTAAGCATTCATGTTACATTTTTAAGGGATGAAGAAGGTAAGCCTAATGCCATAGCAGGTATATCACGGGATATAACAGAACAAAAAAGAACGCTGAGGGAAATTCAACGCTATAAACTCATTGTTGAACAATCCCTTAATGAGATATATATCTTTGATGCTAAAACGCTTACGTTTACGTATGCCAATTGTGCAGTAATAAATAATTTAGGCTATAGCCTTGAAGAATTAAAACGTATGACTCCGGTTGATATAAAACCAAAATTTACTCTACAACAATTCCAGTTATTATTAAAACCACTAAGGGAAGATACTGAAGATAGTTTAGTTTTTGAAACAGTGCATAGACGAAAAGATGGAAGTACGTATGATGTTGAAGTACATGTGCAGTTAGTAAAGATAGACAGCGAAGAATATTTTGTAGCAATAGTCCTTGATATTACCGAAAGAAAACATATTGAAAAAAACTTTAAAGAAAGTGAAGAGAATTTCCGCATCCTGGCAGAATCAACATCCATGACTATTATGATGTATCAGGATGACAAATGGATCTATGCCAATCCTGCAGCATAAGCACTTTTGGAATATTCAGAACAGGAGTTGTGTTCCTTGAACTTCTGGGATGTTGTTCATCCTGATGATAAAGCTGTTGTAATTGAGCGTGGTAGAAAAAGGCAAAAAGGTGAAATGGCAACGGTGGGATATGAATTCAGAGTAATTACTAAAAGCGGTATGACAAAATGGGTTTTATTGTATGGTGCTACAGTACTATATAAAGGGAAGCCAGCAGGATTAATATCGGTATTGGATATAACAGAAGGAAAGAAAATAGATGAGAAAAAAAGGAAATTGCAGGAACAGCTGTTGCAGTCACAAAAAATGGAATCAATTGGTACCCTTGCTGGCGGTGTAGCGCATGAGTTTAACAATATGCTCAATATTATTTCAGGGCATGCAGAACTGGCATTATTAAATGTACCTCAGGAAAATGATGCACGTACAGATATTGAAGAAATAAAAAAAGCGGCGCAGAGATCCGCAGAACTAACAAAGAAATTGCTGACATTTGCACGAAAACAGGAGATAAAATCCTCTATAGTAAATATCAATTCAGCTATTGATGCAATGGTTGGAATGCTTACAAGGCTTATTAGTGAAAACATCCGGCTTGTGTGGCAGCCTGCCAAAAGGGAACTTCCGGTTAATATTGATGAAGTGAGCCTTGATCAGATACTGGTTAATATGAGTGTTAATGCCCGTGATGCTATTGACAAACATGGAACCATTATAATAAGCACTCATAGTGTATTAATTGAAGATGAAGCCGCATTACTGCACAATGTATTGCCAGGTGAGTATGCGTTAATACAGGTGGCTGATAATGGTATTGGCATGGATGAAGAAACATTGAAATTGATATTTGATCCTTTTTTTACCACAAAAGAAGTAGGTAAAGGGACCGGGCTGGGATTATCAACGGTATATGGTATAGTAAAAAACCATGGTGGATTCATTGAAGTGCAAAGCAAAAAAGGAGAAGGTACAACGTTTAAAATCTATTTACCTGTATTCATAGAAAAAAGAGAATTTGCACAGTACCATGACAGTGCAGTACAGAATCTGTTTCGCGGTACCGAGACAATTCTTATTGTTGAAGATGAAGTATCAATTCTTAAAATAATGAAAAGAATGTTAGAGATTTTAGGGTACACCGTATTGGAAGCAGGTGATCCGTTTGAGGCATTGGAAATTGTAAAAAATTATATTGGAACAATACATCTCCTTATTACAGATGTTATTATGCCAAAAATGAATGGTGTTGACCTGGCAAAACTTGTTTCTGCAATATATCCTCAGATTAAAATATTATTTACATCAGGATATTCGGCAGAAGTTCTGCTGAAACATAATATCAAAACAAGTGACATTAATTATTTAAGTAAGCCTGTTTCTTTTGCCAGTTTGGCATCTACAGTAAGAACAATTCTTGATAATTAAAATTACATTTCAACAAGCATCTTCTTTATTTCCCGCTTGAGAATTTTGCCAACACCGCTAGTGGGCAACTGATCCATAAATACAATGAGCTTTGGTACTTTGTATGGGGCAACATGTTCCTTTAAGTATTGAAGTATTTTTTCCTTTTCCTGTTCACTTTTTTCAATGCCAGGTTTCAATACTATTGCACAACCCACACGTTCTGAACCGGGGCGCTCAGGATCGGGTATGCCAACGGAAGCTGCAATCTCAACATCAGGATGCTGGGCAAGTACCTCGTCAAGTTCACGGGTGAATACCTTAAAGCCAGATACAATGACCATATCCTTGACCCTGTCGACAATATAGAAATAACCGTCTTCATCCATCTTTGCAACATCGCCCGTATACATCCATCCTTAACTGCTTTGGCTGTTTCATCAGGCTTGTTGAAATAGCCTTTCATCAATTGAGGTCCTTTAATAACTATTTCACCAGTTTCACCAATCTTTGCAAGCTGTCCAGTTTCAGGATCAATTAATGTAACTTCAGTATCAGAGATTGGCATGCCAATGGAACTTGCTTTTTTAGTTCCATATCGCGGATTGCATATCATGACTGGCGACATTTCAGTCATTCCATATAATTCTATAAAATTTCCCTCACCAATAATTTCTTCTAAAGATTTGATGTATTCTGCAGGGAAAGGCGCTGCAGCACTTAAACACCACTTGAGATGAGTTTTCAGGTTAAGTTCCTTAAATGCAGGTTGTTTAAGAAGTTCAAAATAGACAGTGGGTACGTTTACAACAAAAGTTGGCTTATATGTTTTCAAAGCATTAATAAGGAAATGTGCATCGCGTGGATTGGGAACACATATCTGAGTTATGCCCTGAGTCATGGTAAAACCACCCAGTGCCAAACCTGCAATGTGAAAAAGTGGAAAAGCAGAAAGTGCTATATCCTCTGGTTGTAAGTCCAACCAGGTTAAAACCTGATGTCTATTTGACATATAGCTTTTTTGAGTGAGTATGGCACCTTTAGCAGGACCAGTGGTGCCACCGGTATACATCATGAAGATCATATCTTCCCAGTTGCGTTTTACCAGCACCAAAGTTGGCGGGGATTGTTTAATAACATCCATGAAACGTACTACTTCTTTTCCTTTCAAAGGATTTACTGGTGCAGTTGGTATCTTTTTTAACAGTTTACCTAACACACGTTTGACACCTGGCAAAAAGTCAGCAATTTCAGTTACTACAACGTGGGTAAACGGTGTTGAGTTACTAACTTCAGCAATTTTTTCAAATAGAATATCAAGAGTAATGACTACTTTTGTCTGTGAATCGTTTAGCTGGTGTTCCATTTCGGATGGTGTTAGCAAAGGGCTTAGCCCGGTAGTTATGCCTCCTGCCTTTTGTACTGCAACAACTCCAATATAGTGTGCAGGAATATTAGGTAAATGCAAACCCACAACATCATCAGGCTTTAAGCCAATGCCTAATAGATAATTAGCCAGTCTGTTTGATAACTCATCCAATTGTTTGAAGGTAATGTGAGTACCCATATAAATGAGTGCTGTTTTGTTTGGGTATTTTTTAACTACTTCTGAAAATTTTTCCGAAAAGCTTTTCATTTCGTAAGTAAGAGTTGGTGCAACATGCTTGTCGTAATGCTTAAGCCATGGCTTCTGTGAATATACATCATTATTCATGGCAACCCCCATTTTATAATATTATTTTTTTATATGCTAGTGTATATATAATAATAAATGTTGATAGTCAACTAAAATATAATAATGAAAATTTATCAAACTGCTAATTCTTCAGGGTATGGATTAAGATATTTTTGCGATAGTAAGTATGTATCATTGAATCTGTGTGCCCAATTACGCAGCAGTTCTATGATAACCGTGCGGCTTATTTTCTGTCCGCGGTATTGATCAAGTAAATGCAGAAAATGTTTCTTTTCATTTGCATTGAGTTTATCAGAAAAATATCCAAATATGTGTAATATAGTATTGATATGCTGTTTTTGTGAAGGCTTCCTACTGAATGCAGTATAAAATACTGTTTTATAATCGTTCAGTGTTTTTTCAAATGAACCCTTTTTATATCCAGCAACAATTCTTCCAAGCTGGCTGAGCTTTCGTTGATTATATGTCATCATAATATATTTATTCTCTTGATGAAATTGTAAAAGATTTTGAATAGAAAGATTATTTGATACCATTTCTCTGAAAAGAGCTAATGTAAAGATCCTGATTAAGAAATTTTCTCTTATATCTTCGTCGCGTAGTCTGCCTTCATCTTCAACTGGTAAATATCCAAATTTATTAATTACTTCTGCTGCAAACAGCCCTTTTCCCCTGCTGTGAAAAATGCTTCCCATATTGTCTTTGTAAATTTTTGTTCCTGATACTCCACATGATGGCGATTTTGCTTTTAATATAAACCCATCGATACCTTGAAGAGTGGAAAGAAATGATGTAGCAAATTGCTGCATCATATCTGTTACATCTTTTTGTGTGGCCGGTTGAAAAAGTCTGTATTGATTATTAGCATAATAGACCAGAATACGGTCTCGTGGGACACCCAAACCAATTGAAACTTCCGGACACACATTCAATGGTTTGCAGTATTTCAGAAGTAGCCTGACAAAATCATCATTAATTGTTTGCCCATTATACCTGACATTTTGGCCATTAAGGCATGCGCTGACACAAATAACTGGTTTTGGAAATTGCATATAATTTCTCCACCAAAAAGTAATTTTAGTTTAAATGGTCAAATAGCTTTTGTCAACAAAATTTTTGGTTGACCGTCCATCCAGTTTATAGTATTGTGTCACAAACACTGTTGGTGAGGGGGCATTATGAAAGTCACAAGTATTGCTGATTTATATGCCACATATAATCCATTAATTCGGCGAAGAGCTGTGCTGTTATATATAATGAACATAATTATATTTTGTTTAGTGCTACCCGTTCCATTTGTGGTTCTTATTATTCGGGGTGATTTTTTAAGACCATTCATTATTGGTATTGCTCCAATTGTGGGTTCATTAATTAGTATTGTAACTTTGCAAAAAGGCAAATATCATTTTTCGGCAAATGTTACATCGCTTGCTACTTCAATAGCTATTTTGTTGGGATCATATCTACAATATATAGGTTCACCTGGAATAGGGTATTCTTCAATGATATATATTATGCCAGCTGGGATTGTTTTTGCATCACTATTCTGTAGCAGGTTGTGGACTACTGGGATTGCCGTGCTGTTTTTCTTGAGCAATATCATCTTTTATCATTTCAATAATTTGCAGGGTATAATTGATAAAAAGATTCTATTTACAGGTTTAATAGATAGTAGCCTTTCAATAGTTTTTTGTTTTGCGCTGTCATTTTTGATTGTAAAAATAATGAAAGATTCAATGAACGAAATTCAAATTGAGTCAGATAAAAATAAGGAACAATATAAAAGATTAAAAGAGCTTATAATAGCTGTTCAACAGGTAGCTACAAATTTAAAAGAAGCTTCTGCTAAAATGCGTAACATGACAGGTAAATTATCCGAACAGGCTCAGAGCCAGGCAGCATCGGTTGAAGAGGTTACCTCAGCCATTGAAGAAGTAAATGCCAGCATGGAGTTAGTAAGTAACCATGTTAAGGATCAAACAGTAAACCTTGAAACACTTGATTCCATGACAAGTGATTTTACTGAACTATTTGGCCAACTACGACAAACCATCGATTTAGTAGCCAATAAAATATATACCACAGCAGAGCAATCACGAAACAATGAAAAAACCCTTGAAGAACTCAATATAACAATGCAGGAAGTTGGGGTGAAATCTCAGCAGATGAATTCAGTAGCAGATGTTATTGATACTATAGCCGAACAGATAAGCTTGCTGGCTCTTAATGCTTCAATTGAGGCAGCACGTGCGGGTGAAGCAGGAAGAGGATTTGCTGTGGTTGCAGATGAGATTTCAAAATTATCAGATCAAACAGGCGAAAGCTTAAAAGAAATTTACAATTTAACTAAAGAAACTGAAACGCAGATACAAAAAGGAATAAAAATTGTTCAGGAAACAGTGAAAGCAATGAGTACTGTCATACATAATGTAAATGAAGTATCAAATGATATTCAAGACATAAGTAAGAATATGTCGATGCAAATTGAAAATAATAAAATTATTAGTGACAGAACAAAAGAAGCTCATCAGCATGCTGATGAAATACATTATTCTGCTTCCGAACAGATAATAGCACTTGGTGAAGTTGCAAAATCTATTGCAATGATTAATGATTATACTCAGGACCTGAGTAATGCTGTAATAAATCTTTTAGAAATTGCTAAAATTGTTGATAGTGAAGCACTCCATTTAAAGGAAAAAACCCAGATAGTAGAGTATGAGTAATGTGCTACTGGCAATTAATGAGTATATCATAGTGAGCATAGTGTTGCGGGCAATACTGTTTATGTTTGAATGTATACACTGCATCAGGTATGTGCAGCCGTGTAACCAGGTATATTTTTGGTTTGTGAAACTGAATAAATCCATTATAATATCGTGTTGTAACATCCAGAGAATCCATATCCCCTGAAATGGTAAAGTATGATACTGCATTATTTTTATAAACTTCATACGTAAAAGAATTAACGCAATAGCAAAAATCGCCAGCACACAGAACAACATCTTTCCCTTTAAAGAATTCAAGCCAGCCATACGTTGGTATAATAAAATGTTTAAAACCATTGTGCATGTATGTTTCAATTTTTTTTATAGTATCATCCAGTGTATCTTCAGGGACAAATACAGGTAATTCAATAAAGGTATTGTTTGCGTGTGTAGTTTGCAATTTTTCAAAGTGTTGCCATGTGTACGTAGTGTTATTTGGTTTTATGGTAGTATTATTTTTTTTAATTATCTCAATGTGGTCAATAATATTACTTTTTCTTTGTTGATGTATGCATTCACTATGTTTTATATAGTCATTATATAGCATGCTATAGAATTGCCGCCGCAGCTGTTTTAATTGTGAAAGGGGAATAAAAATAGTATCATTCATGGTTGTTGAAACAGTTGGTGTAAAAGGAAAATGTGCTGTTTGGGAAAAAATATTTTGAATAGTATTGGGCGATAGTTCCTGTTTAATGGCTTTCTGTATTGGGATAGTATACGTATAATCCACCGTAAATGTATTAATACCAGCAGAAATTTTAAACTCAGAATTAATTGTAATTTGAATATCTACTGGGTATGGCTTAAAGGGAATAGCTTTTAATTTTTTTAAAGCTTTATCTGATTTGCTTTCACCTATTATATACACAAAAAGCGGTGGCTTGCTATTAAGTGAAATATACCATTCAAGAGAGTGTTTGTTTTTATCATATTTATAGTGTAATAGAGTGCCTTCGTAAATCTTTTTCCCACTGTTACCTACAATTCGCAAACGTAAGCCTTTTTGCAATGGATGCCTGGTGGAAATTATGCAGGATTTATTTTTTACCTGAGTTACAGTACCAATATATGTTCCTGCTACACCTACAGTTTTAGCGTCAACCAGTTTATCATATGAACTATCGCACATATACCCTTTAGTTGTACTGCGCAACTGTGGCGCTTCTTTGTGAAACGGTTTTCCTTCTATAAATGAGTCAATTAATTTACGGTAATATGAAACTACCTCAGTGATGTACCAGGTACTTTTTAAACGACCTTCAATTTTGAAATTTGTAATTCCAGCTTTGATATAATCAGCAATGGATGGACCCAGAGCCAGGTCCTTCATTGAAAAAGGATAACGTGTTTCACCATCAATTGTGAATGGGTAACGACACGGTTGTAAACAACGGCCTCTGTTACCCGACTGTCCAAACAGGTATGAAGAAAAAAGACAGCATCCCGAAAATGAAAAACACATTGCTCCATGGATGAACACTTCATATTCACAGGGGACTTTTTGTTGAATGATTTTAATCTCATGCAGCGATAGTTCACGGGGCAGTATAATCCGTGACACACCCAAATTTTTAAGAAATTGTGCATGCATACTGTTGTGGCAAAATGTTTGTGTTGAAGCATGAATGGTGAGAGAAGGATAATACGTGCGTATAAGATGCATTAAACCTATGTCCTGTACAATAATTGCATCAACGGCATACTCCTGCGCCAGATTAAGGATTTTGATGACCTCTTCAAACTCATGGTCAAACAGCAATGTGTTAAGTGTTAGATATATCTTTTTATGATGATGATGATGATGAACGTAATTAACAGCGTATTTGAACTCATCATGTGTAAAATTTTTTGCGCGCTTGCGAGCATTAAAGTCTTTGAGGCCTACATACACCGCATCAGCTCCCGAATCAAGTGCTGCTACTAATGCCTCAGGTGAACCAGCAGGGGCAAGTAATTCAATGTTTACTGTAGAAGTTTGCATACTACTATCAAATTTATGTATAAGAATTATCTCAAATTGTAAGTAAAAAGGCAACTAAAATCAAATGCATACTTATATTGTACTTATTGAAATACACAAGGTTAAGAATAAAAGATTTTAATAATAAGAAACTGAAATTCTTAATGTAAATATATCTATAAATGTGATTTGAACAAGAAAATTGGCGATTTTAATATGTTCTGCTTCTTTTAAGCAATTTTGGTGGTGGTCCCCAGTAAAATTTGAGGCAGTGTATGCCTTTTTCCCTATGAAAATCGAATGTATATGATCTGTTTTCGTAATAACTTGGCAAATTATATGGATAGTTATCGGTATTAATTTCTTTCCAACGCTTTTCAAAATATTCAAAAAATTCGTAAAGTACATTATCCACACAAAACTCGATAGCTCTGGCAAGCGACATTTTCCATAGTTTACGTATATCAAGTAAAAACTCATACTCCGACTGATACAATACTAAATGTACCCGCTTCCATGGATTATTCTTATCCCGCTTTCGGTATTTGATTTGTTTAAAAGCTATGGCTTTATATTTTTCTTTTTTAGCTGCATACATAATCATATAGAGGATAAGTGATCGTAGAGGTAATGATAATTTTTCAGCATACTCATTTAATATAGCAAGATTTGTCAGTGATATGCAGGTTGTGGTTTCAAAATCCATTGTTTCCTCCCAAAGTTTTTATATTTTTTATTTTTATGATATGGCATATATTTTTTGTCAATTAATTTGCAATTTTTACTGTATAGATATTAAACATAGTGTGTAATGTTAATTTGATATTAATGGATACGGTATTTCAATATTTATTTTTGCACGCAATTTTGATTATTACAATACAACAATTAAATATTATCTTGACATATCAAATGCAAAAGTAAAAATACTTCCTATGAAAAATGCACAATCATTTCAACAATTAAAAGAAACAGAAAAAGAAAGTAAAAAACGAATAATCGTTGAAGCAGCTGAAAGGGTTTTTGCATACAAGCCTTTCAATCAGGTTACAATGCGCGATATAGCTAAAGAGGCAGGTATAACTGCAGGTGCCATTTATCGATATTTTCCCGATCAGCAGTCATTGTTTGTGGAAGCTTTCTTGCGGGGTGCAGAAAAAATAATTAATGACCTTGAACTGGTTATTTCCCGCAGTAAAAATCCTTTGAAAGATACTATCGCCACATTCTTGAAATTTTTGATGAAACATGATCAGTATTTCAGGATGATGACACATTTTATGCTGGATGCACATTTAAACCATGATCTTGTAGAAAAGCTTAATGAAGCAGAACGCAAGTTGCTGGATCAATTTACAAAGTTATTTGAACACAGGCAACATGCAAGACTGCTTGCTCATAGTTTATTTGCTGCAATGAATGGCATTGTGATTACATTTCACAATTATCCTGGCAGAAGCCAGAAAGACATACAAAAGCATATGAACAGGTTGGGCGATATTCTATACCAGCTATTTTCGCAAAGATGAAACCAACTGTGCTTCTTCAACTTCGTGTAGCGCACAGTTTTGAAATTCATGCAAAAGATTATGGCATGCATTTTCCCACATAATACAAAGATGTTCGTTTTCCTGTCCCGGGTAAATAAAATTACTCTGTAAACATTCTGTAATTGGTGAGGTAATCTCATTAATTGATTTCTCACTTGCATTATAAAGAAGGTCATGAATAAAGTCATGTACCGGGTACCATGATGAGGCGCGCTGAATGTCTCGATATATTTGTGTTAAAAGCACATTGCGGGGACCTTCCCACAATTCATTAATCATCCCATCACGAAAAAGTCGTGGCAGGCTTGAAAAATCTTCCATAACACCATGCCCTCCAAATACCGAAATTGCTTTTCGTATAATATCAGTTGCATCCCATGAAGCAACTATCTTCTGAAGCATGATAAGAATGCGCACCTGGAAACGCTTTCTTTGGATTTCTACATCTTCATCTGTTACAAGGCCGCCTTTTAATCCGCCAGGTAATGACTGAAACATTTCGTAGATTTTAAATGCACCAGTCAGTGTCCGTTGTGCATACTGATTTATTTGATTTAGCTGTTGTTTGAGCAATGGGAATTGATTAATGGGGAATCCAAATGCGGCTCTAAACTGCGCATACTGTGTTGCTTCGCGTGCAGCACGTATCATGGCAGCTGCCGCCGATAACCCAACTGTTAGACGTGAGTGTGTAAGGACTATGCCCACTACATTGGCAATGCCTCGTTCTATTGGTCCGGCTTTATAGGCAATAGCTCCATTGAATGTAATCTCTGCTGTGGGAAGTTCGGTTGTCCCCAGCTTCCATTTAAGCCTGTCGATAGTATACCAATTGCGTATCTCATTTTTCTTATCAATCCATGATGGCATGACAAAAAGGCCAACATGCTCAGATCCCCCTGGACGTGCCGTGATAACAACATAATCTGCGTGTGTTGCAGAGCAGAAGAATTTTTTACCGTAAAGAAGCCAGTGGTCACCATTATCTACTGCTTCAAGATCGTTTGCAGCAACATCTGATCCTCCCTGAATTTCTGAGAGGTATTGCGCACCTATACCAAAATCACCATCTATACCTTCTTTGCAATGCAGTAATATTTTTTTAAGTTCTGGATGATCATGAAATTGCTCTAAAAGGGCGATAAGCCCTTCAGTACAAACAAGTGGACAGGCAATGCCAGCCTCACCGTTTTGATAAATCAGTATTAGTTTTACCAGGCGTTCCCACGGCAGTGTTTTTGATGAAAATAAGCCCTGGCCAAATACTTCCTTTTCCATTTCTTCAAGTTCTTTTGGTCGTACAATGCGGTCTATTCTATGATTATGCCCATCGTAATGTTGGATGAAAATTCTGTTATGTGGTTGTGCTATTATGTCAGCTATGTCTCGCCATCGGTAAGAAGCTAATTTAGAAAGCTTACGGGCAGCATAGTCAATCGTTTCAAAATCGCCTTTTGCAAAATAGTGAGTTACCTTTTGTAAAAATAGATCATCTGCATAGTAGTCAACATTTTGACGCCATTTTAAATATTCATCAAAGTTGTAAGTAGTATTAAGTGCCATAATGCCTCCTAAAAAACAGTATGAATTATCAGTATAATTTGCTAAACGATGATCAGCTATAATAAAAAATAAACATTGTTTACAGAAGTAAATATAGTTTACCGTGCTATATTTTGTCAATAATTTATGTACGTATGTAAAAAAATTCTTATTTTAGTTGTATACAGTATAAATGTGCCACTGTGGATGTGGGTGTGTATTAGTTAGGCAGATAAAATGTTTTTAGTCATATATGTTTACTGTATTTTAATTTGCCGTTTTCATCTTATATATTTTTTATAGTATATTTTTTATATATTTAGCGTGCAATTGGAACAAAAACGTTTGATACTGTAACACTTTAGTACTAAATTAATCTTTCATACTGCATGTTAATCTGATTATAGTGTTGAATTTGATTGGTAGTTATTTTTTCATATATACTCTTAACAGATGTTGAATATATGAATGAAAATGAATTAACAAAAATATATGAATTAATACTGCAACGCTTACAGCAACCTTTTACTGTAGATAGCACAGTGATGCATTTTGTTGAATCAACATTAGGGATTAATCCACATGAACTTGCTGAACATATATCAGATGATAATGGTATTATTGATCTTGTTATAGTACCTGATGTTCATTTCAGGAAAATTATTGAACCATATATACCAATATCTGGTGTAACTGGAGAAGATATAGCAACAATAGCAGGCAACATTGAAAAAGCTATTCATTATATTTCGATTAACATAGAAGGGAAAAGTGTTAATTGTAGTAACACATCATATTCCAGTGCATTTATTCAAAAACTTTATTTGCATAAAGAAAATATTGCTATTTTCTCACAAGAGGAATTGTTTAGTAAGTATATTGCAGCACGCATAGCAATTCGTTTATATACAAAGAATCATGATTTACAAATGCTGCAAAAAATTGTAGATGCTATGGTGGGGGAAAGTGAAGAATCGTTAATATATGATTCAATAAAGCTATATACAAGCATTGTGTATGATGAAACAGATATATATACTGCATTGTCATTGCATAAGCAGCGTTTACAAAAGCAGTTGTGGGATATGTATGAATTTAATAGGCTTATGGAATTCTATAGCATGGAATTTTTAATGTCAGTGCGGAAAACAACTCCTGTTGTTGATCCTGTCAAAGCACAGTATCACATAAAACTTATCGATGCTATGTGTATTGCTCTGTTTGGCAAGCCTGCAAAAAGTTTTTCCCTGGAAATAGAAATTAATAATGATAATTATAGGGATTTTCTGAATACTATTGAGTAGTATTACTGGTTTAGTGTGAAATCATTAATAATAAGTACGTCATTAAATCCTTCAATTTTACTGGGCAATTCTTTTTTGTTATATAATTGCCTGATAACATATTCAGGTATGGTTAGACTTAACCGTTTGCTCTGCTCAATACATTTTTCTAGCGGTGTATCCAGAAAGATAGCGCCTATGGTTTTTTTATTTTCCTTTGCAATATTAATAAACCGTTGTCGAGATTTTTTTGTCATGAATGTATTAATAATTAATACATTGCGCTTGTTCTGAATAAAGTGTTCAGCAATCTTTCGTTCAACATGCTTAGCCAGCACATCATCTTCTTCGGAAAATTTTTCTGCTGCCCATACTTCGCCAAAATGGGTCATTTCATACATAAGTTTTCTAAGCTCCAACCGTGATATGCGATATAACCCTGAATTTTTAAAGTACATGTTTGCAAATTCAGTTTTTCCTGAACCATAAAGGCCACACAGAAGAACTATATTATACGTTTTAAATTTTTCTATGGCTTCATAGTATTTCATGTGGTTACCCTCCAACGATAGGATTTTATCTTATATAAATTGTAATAACCTGACCTGTGTGGATAATAAATTGTATACTTTTATTATCATTCATAAACAGGTATCCTAAAATCTAAAAAACTGAAGAATCCAGTTATTTAAAAGATTACCTCTTTTACTAACTTGTATCTGGTTCAAAATACCACTGTCAGTAAGTAACTCACTTGCGTTTGACTTGCTAACAGGAAAATATCATTTACTATAAGTCGCTCAACCGCGCGCAAAATGGCAAAATGATTCCATGCGTTCAAAAGACGCTTCTATTATTGATTATCGGTATAAGCTGGTGGTTGTCAATAAATTAATACTCAGTTACTATCGCCCCATTTAATCTTTGCAATGCAGGTATCCATGTTAGGAACCAGCACATCGTTTTGTATGCGACCACGTAATGGAGTTGCCCTGTACTCTTTAATAAGTACAGGATTGCCTGAGGCACTCTGGGGATACTGTGCATATTCAACCACAAACAAGGGTGTATTGTATTTATACGCACTTTTTGCAGCTTCAAAACTTCCAGCATCGTTTCCTGTTTCAATGATGATGAGCGCATCAACCATGGCCGCAATCAGGCTGTTGCGTTTATATGAATTGTGCAGGGCATATTCATCATGAGGATTAAATGGCGATATAAAAAGCCACTGTGATAGATTAACTGTATCTTTCAATACATCAGGTATGATAAGTGTATTTATTCCCATAGGCAGGACCGCAATGGTGTTGCCACCTGATTCTACAGCGCCACGATGTGCCATGGTTTGAGGGCCTTTTGCCATACCGCTTACCACAGTGATGGAATGCAAAGCGGCAATAGCTGCGGCATGATACGCAATGTGATATCCCCGCTCACTGGCATTGTGGTCGGATAAAATTGCAACTTTTTTTGTTCTAATAATATCCGTATTGCCCCTGAAATACAACACAGGTGGTGGATAATCAACATGCTTCAGTATTTTTTCTGGATAGCGGCTGTCAAAAAAAAGGATTGGTTCAATGTTTTTGTCAATTAAATCTTCGTATTGCTTTTCAACTTTATCAAGTATCGTTGGGATTTTTGCTATGTATTGACTTAATTCCTGCGTCAGGCCGGTTTCCAAAGCTATTGACTTTGGTTCAAGGTCCAGTATATCATATAAAGAAAGATGAAGGTGTGATAGCGTTGCATAAATTTTTTTAAGTGATGCAATTCCCATCCCTTCAAGTTGAGTCAATGCTATCCACAATTTTGTATCATTCATATTTTGCGATAGTTACCTGATAAAAATTTTTATGTAATAGTAACAAAATACAACGAAATTAAATCAACTATATTTTTTTATAACATGTGTAAAGGTAAAGCAAAAGGTATTGCCGTTCCAAACTATTGTGAGTAATACGGCGTATATACTATACACTGTTTATTTAGTGATTGACAAACTATTTTTAAATAAGTACAAGAAAATCAAATCATACAAGATTTGACTTTATTAGTTGACCAAAATTCAACAGATCGTTCATGCAATGTTAAATTGTAAAGCGAGGAGGTAATAGTAAAATGAAAAAGTGTTTTATGATTTTTTTAACTGTTTTCTGTTTAGCTTTTTTAATTATTTCATCGGTAACCCATGCACAGAGTAACAATAAGGCGTGGGACGAAGCACAGGCAATTGAACGTGATTCGCAGAATGCACAAAAAGAAGCTGAAAAAGGTAATTATGAAGGTGCACGTGAAGAAGCAGGCAAAGGTTTTGATTATCCTACAAATCCACGTGAAGGCGATAGCAATTACACTGTTCCTGAACCGGGTGAACCTGTCATAGATAATGAGTAATGGTGTATGCATGTATTTTTTAAAATGCTATTACTTTATCAACAGAGAAGTAAATAAATAGATTATATAAGCAAGCTTTAAAAAATTTAAAGGTACAAAAAAATGTATGCGATAGTTCCTGTTAATCTACTTGCTTCTGAGTATAATGTTTTACGTGATGATACACCTGTTGCTGTTATTAAAAAACATTCCCTGTCATTAAAAGATAAAGGTATAGTGATAATAGGCGATAAAGAGTATCGTGTATACCGGGAAGGTGCTGTACACGGAGATTGGATTTTAGAGGACAGTAGCAATACATGTAAAGCGTCAGCAACAAAACAAAGTTTCATTAAAGATGAATTTATAATACGCTGGGATAAAGGTGAGATTGTGTTAAAGGCTAAGCCCTTCCGTATAAAAAATACTTTTATGATGTATCATAACAACAGGGAGGTTGGCAGTATTATTGGTGCATCTTTGTTTTCAAGGACATTATACATGCATCTTTCAGCGGAAATCCCTTTGGACATAATTGTGTTTGCCATTTATTGCGCACTTATTATTATTGAACGTAAAAGTTCTTCATCATAGCATGCTCATTCATATTTTCCTTTAAACTCTAGAATTTTTTTAGCTCTTTGAAAACTTAATTGCCATTTAGTCACTTTGGATATTTCCTGATAATAGTTCTTTTGATAGCAATAAACCTGCATTGTGTATCATATACCTATGCTCTTTTATCCATAATGCCATTTCTGACGCATGTGCAAAAGAATATAAGAATAGCAAACAATGGTAATCCTAAAGATATCTTCAATATTTAGTCATACGCATCACCCAGGATGATACTGCTTCATATTTTAAAGAGTTACCAAATGAAAATTCAGTTTTCAAAGAACCAGGCTATCTGTTAATGGCTGTTTAAATACTTGCAAAGTTGGTCAAGATGAATGAATAAATAATCTGCTAAGCAAGTTGGTGGCAAATAGACTGACGTCCGAAGTTCTTGTTAGGGAAAAGATGCTATCTCAGAACTGGGGGAAAGGCATAGAATAGTCTATATTCTTATACATGGCATAATTTAACACGCTTACGCACTAGTTGCTATGGCATGTTGATATAAAGGCAACGGAACAAGGAAGCGACATGCGGCGTTTTTTTGCCGAGCACCGCAGGAAAGAACGGGGAGACGGCGAGGACTGTTTGAGCACCGATGAAATCGGTGCGAGTTCCGCAGCCGCCGTTTGTGATGAGGAGCGCAAGGAATCCCTCCTGTCAAGGAGGGACAAAAAAAGAAAGCCGCAAAGCCGGGGATAAGGGGATGCAAAAGTGGAACGGGGGCTGGCGCCTGAAGCCCCTGTTCCCCTTTGAGATAAAAGAATAATAGATTAGTAAAGGTGATTCCTTCAGGGAAAGTATGGTATCTCAGAACTGGTGTAAGGCAGAGTATTGGTAGCTGACCGGGCAGGCGATTGGGCACGAGAGCAATGCGAAGCGGCACGCAAGATGAAGCTACATTGCAACGGCAAAAAGATATTGAGACATCAAAGAAGAAAGAATATATGAGAAAGTGTTGAAATGCAAATTAAGACGTTTGACAAAAGACCAATTAAAATCCTTAATAGTTTTTAAGCTGTTTTATTGTAGTGAAAGTTGCTTCTTAAATGGAAGTATTGTTTTTTTTTATCTATGAAATTATGAAAAGTTAATGGGGGTATTCAATGACACAAAAAATAACTGTAGAAAAGAAAGGACACATATTACTGATTGGGCTCAACCGCCCTGAAAAGCGCAACGCGTTTGATGTAGATATGTACTGGGACCTGGCAAAAGCATATGGCACGCTTGATGCTGATAATGACCTTCGTTGTGGTGTGCTTTTTGCGCATGGTGATCATTTTACTGGAGGGCTTGACCTGGTACAGTGGGTTGAGCCGTTTTCTAAGGGTGAGTATCCAACACTGCCTGCTGACAGTAAGGATCCATTTGGCATTGATGAGGATAATCGTGTATCAAAACCAATTGTTGCTGCAGTGCAGGGTATATGCTTTACAGTGGGATGGGAGCTTATGCTTGCAACTGATGTGCGAGTTGCTGCAAGCAATTTACGGTTGGCTCAGATTGAAGTAAAACGCGGGATTTATCCGGTGGGTGGAGCCACTGTAAGGCTTTTTGAGGAGATAGGCTGGGGCAATGCCATGCGGTATTTACTCACCGGCGACGAGATGAATGCACAGGAAGCATACCGCCTGGGATTAGTACAGGAGATAGTTGAGCCGGGTAAACAGTTAGAGCGTGCAATTGAACTTGCCGAAGTAATTGCAAAACAGGCACCACTTGGGGTCAGAGCCATACTAAAATCTGCCCGATTGAGCCGTGTTGAAGGGGCAAAAGCTGCACTGGCACAGTTACTTCCCGACCTTTTGCCTATTATGAAAAGTGAAGATGCACAGGAGGGGGTCAAAGCTTTTATTGAGCGCCGCGAAGCTAACTTTAAGGGTAAGTAATTATATTATATAATGGGGTAATCAGGAGTTGCGGGATGCCCCATTAATACTTTTGCTATATAATATGCTATTGTAATAGTATATCCCAGTTTCAGCCCGGTGCTTATTAAAAAACCAACAAATGTCATACAGGCTGCTTTAAGGGCAATCCATGCATCTTTTTGAGCTATAAGCTCGCCAATAAAGGCGCCAATAAAAGGGCCAATAATAATACCAATGATTGGTAATAGAATGCTTCCCACAATAAGCCCAATCATTGAACCCAGTACACCTTTTTTTGAGCCACCAAAGCGGTTAATTATCCATGATGGCAAAATATAATCCAGCACAGTCAGTATTGCGGCAATAGTTCCTGCAATCAGCAAAAAAGTAAAACTAAAAGGAGCAAAACTACTGAAATTAAGAAGTATCAGTGCAAAAAAGCTAAGTGGTGGTCCGGGAAGTATTGGAAATACCGAACCCAGAATACCACCAATAGCACATAGTATTGCCATTATAATGAGAACAAATTCCATTTACACTGTTCCATCAGATAAGAATTAATGTATAAACAGGGATGTAGATTTACTGCATCCCTGTATCTTTATTTCTTACCACTCGTCACTTTGCCTGTCTACATATTTTTCTCGGACAATGGCTGTAATGTCATCAATATAGAAGTAATTCCAGGCAGGGAGGCGTTCTAAGGTGCTTGGATTGTAAAGTATTTTTACAATTTCTATATTTCTTTTCTGTGCCAGATATTTATCTTCCTGTGCTATTTCATCAGTAATGGGAACTGACAATTTACGCCATCCTAAAAAGTTTAATTTCCCCAGTACCAGACGTTTTATATTACCATTTGCATCTTTAACTAAGATTGAAAGTTCACCAGAAAAATTCTTTCCATATACCCACATGTTTATGTATTTGCAGTATTTATCAATAATCAAAGGCTTAGCTGGTATAATTGTTAATACTGAACCACTTTTTGCCAAAACCTTTACGCCCAGATACCGTTTTGAGTTTTGCACAGGTGCAGGGTAAACTGTTCGCATGGATACTTCTGCCTTTTCGTCCTTTACCACGCGTAAACTAATATTTTTATCGGTATATTCTGTTGTTTCAAAATCTTCTATAATAATTTCTTGATATACCTGGTCACTCAGCTGTTTTTCTTGTTCTAAAACTTTCTGTGCTTCTTTAGCTTTTTCATCCTGTGCATAAAGAATGCCAATTGAGCAACATAATAATATTAATACACATCCATATATAAACTTCTTCATACTGTAAATAACCTCCTTGATGATTTTTGCATATTTTGCCTCATTATATGGATTTATCAATGTAATGTCAACAGAAAATATTTTGCTATTTCATAAAACACGATTCTGATTTATTCTTATTTCAGCATATACGCCAAAGTGGTCTGATAAATGTATGCCATCGTAAATAGTGTCACAGCAAACTTTTGAAAGTATTACATCATCAGGTGATATGGATTTATTAACAATTATATAATCTATACGCTTTGGCTCAAGTTCATGTATTTTGCTTAAGTGTGTATACAGTGTTTCAAATTTTTTATTGGTATCAACTGTATAATATTTTTGTATATTAAGATTTTTTAATGGATTCCATGTGTAAGCATTGGCAATTTTATGTTGGACATGAGTGTCATGGAATCCCTGCTGTAAAAAATATTGCATTTCGGGCATGTCAACTGTTGTGTTAAAGTCACCCATAACAATGAGTGGTGCATGCTCAGGAACTATCGCTTTGCAATATTCTGCCATAAGCTTTGCTTCATTTTTACGCCATGTATTATCCGCTTCAAGCTTTTTGATAGCATCCTTGTATTCAGCATCTGTGTAACCATATTTTTGCTGTAATTCTTTTAGCAACATCCTGTTGTGTGGTGTATCCATAGGTGAGGCGTGCCAGTGGGTGACAGCAACATACACTGGTTTAGTGTTAACTATCACCCTGCCCAAAAGTACCTGTGTGGCATCTTCAGTGTGGAATGAAAAATAATTGGTAATAATCCCTCCACCTGAAAGTTGTTTGTGTCCAACCTCCTTTAGTTGCAATCCTTTGCGTGCAAGGATAGCATCACCTTCTTTTAAGTTTACAGGAATGCCATATCTTCCAATCTTAAGACCTGCAACGCCAACATGGTAAATATAGTCATAATTAATATCTTGTGCAAGTTTTTCAACATAATCGGGCAGAAAGTTTGCTTCATTAATAGCTATAATATCAGGATTGTATCTGGCTATTTCTTTTAAAAAGGCCTGATATCGCTTTTCACGAATATCCGGACTTTCATATTCACCCATTTTAAATGTGCCAAGATAATCAAGCCCTGACCATACATTAATGGTCATGCATTTTAAAGTATCGGTTTTTAAGCCTTCAAGTGTATTTTGCTTTTTACATGAAATAACAGTAATCATACAAGTCACCATTATGATTATAAAAAAGTAAATTGGAATATTTTTTGAGAACATGGCAACCTCCATCGGGCAACAGGATGTATTAACGCTGTTTATATCTTCATTAATCATTTATAATGAATAATGATGATTTCTTTATTCTATACATGTCAATTATATTTTAGCAATAGATTCACGGTAACTATCGCCCAGAATACTGTAACAAAATAATTGATTGAATTTCAAATAGCAATAGGTTACGTAAATACACTAATTTAAGTTGACTTATATATAATTGCCTGTACACACTACACGTGTTTCATGAATTTGTTTTTTAAATATTGAATAAGGAAGGATTGCTGGCCAAAACTACAATACAATGAAATGGGTATCATTACATAGATTATACATGAAATATAGCGGATTACGAAGAATACTACATCTTGTATCAGTTAGTATTTTTGTTGTTTTTTCTATGAACACGTGGGCTTTAGCTGGTAATGATTTTGACTGGTTCTGGTTTGTGTATGAAAAGGGTGAGTATTTTACCAGTACATATACAGTTTACAGGCCGGTATACCTGAAAAATATCTACCATGATTCTTCATTTACGGCTTCGTTAATGCCAGTACTATACTGGCAATATATCACGCAACGCCAGCATACTGCAAAAGGCGCATTTGGCTTCTATGAATCCGTTGATTACTGGGGACCACATCACTACGAAAATGATACTGGTATTTTCCCATTTCTTTTGTATGGCATTTCAACAGATAAAAAAGATAGATATTTGCATGTGTGGCCATTTGGTGGCATGATTAAAGGTAAGCTTGCAACTGATTCAATCACAACATATATTTTTCCGGGTGTTGCATTGTTCTTTCTATATCCAACATCATCGTATTATGTTCTTGCAGTGTATTTAGTTGCTTCACTGGTACCTGTTTATGTTCACTATACCAGTAAAGATTATGATGCTCATGGGATTTTGTGGCCGCTTATTCAGTGGGGTAAAAGTCCTGTTCGTGATGATATACGCATCATGCCACTATATGCTCATAGTAAAAAGAATGGGTTTTATGATACTTATTCATACGGGCTTTTATATAATGTGCGTAAGGAATATATTGGCAATGACACCATGCACACTGTCTTGTTTGTTCCGTTGTATGCACGGCGCTGGCTTGAATCAGGCAAGGCACAAAGCTCTTCTTTACTGTGGCCTTTCTTTTCATGGGGTTACAATGATAAACATGGAAATCTTGAAATAAATTTTCCATGGCCATTTGTTCAGATACGTGATTGCGATGAACCATTTATTTATAAGCGTATATATTTCCCATTCTATGGTAAATATATTGAAAAGAATAAAACCACTTTTTTTATTACGCCTCTTTACTTTGTACTTGAAAAACAAACAACCGGGTTTGAATCTCAGTATTCCATATATGGGATTCTTTTCTGGTATTTTAAAAGAGATTACAGCAATGAGCACCAGCGGTATGGGAAGCACTGGCGTTTTTATAAATTGTGGCCATTGTTTCATTATGAGTATAATGACAAAGGCGATAGCTCATTTGCATTTCTTTCAATAATTCCTTTCAGGGATGAAGAAGGCTATGAGCGATTGTATCAACCGTTTTTCAGCATTATTGAGTATTCCAAGCAGTCAAATGGGGATAGACGCTTTGGGCTGTTATTACGAACATATTTTCAGCGATGGAATGATAATTATTTTGCAATGAAGATTCCATTTATTATATCATATAGCGAAAGAAGTAGTGTGCTAAACCATATATCATTACTTTTATCTTTTTTTAGCTATACTAATGATGATGCTGTACAGGAATTGTGTATTGGTTGGATACCTGTGTATAGAAATGTTAAGGATAAAAAAGCATACGAAGCCAGAATTAAAAAGCTGTCTTTAGTGCGGAATGCAGAAGGTGGTACGATATTTCAGGATTCAAGCTTCTTGTATGTTAGTACATTACCAGGCGCAACGGTATATTCATTACGATTTTAATATTTGTTGCTTGAATTGTTATGTAAAATTTTTAAAAGGGATAGTTTATATAGCAAAGCTTTTTTAAGGCAGGAGTATGATAGAAAAAATTAAACATACTGTCATTAATTTTATAAGCGATATTGGTACAAATACACTGAATATTATTGCAATGATGGGATATTGTATGCTGCTCTTTTTAGAAGTTGTATATTATTCTAAAGCTGCGTTTGAAAAGCGCCGTGAAATTTTAAAACAGATGTATTATGCAGGGGTCAAAACGTTTATTGTAGTATCAATAGTTGCGCTTTTTACAGGGATGATACTTGCTCTTCAAACAGGATTAGAATTAAAGCCATATCAGCAGCAGGCTCTGGTTGGCAATATTATTATAGCAACGCTAACACGGGAGATGGCACCATTTGTCACAGCAATTATTTTAATTGCTGCAGTTGGTTCAACCATGGCTGCTGAAATTGGCACTATGACAGTTTCAGAAGAGATAGATGCACTTGAGATGATGGCAATAAGCCCTGTTAAGTTTTTAGTCATGCCACGAGTTATAGCGCTTGCCATTATGTTGCCTATTGCTACAATTTATACTAATTTATTGGGCAGCATTGGCGGTGGCATTGTTGCATACTTTCAGTTAGATGTAAGTTTTGATGTGTACTATACTCATGTCCTTGATTCATTGCATTTCAAGGCTACCTATGTTGGGCTTTTGAAAGCTTTTGTTTTTGGCATGATGGTTTCTACCATCAGCTGTGCTAATGGATTGCGGGCAACAAATGGAGCATTAGGTGTGGGGAAAGCAACACGCAATTCTGTTGTGTCGTCATTTTTAATGGTACTCATAGTTGGATACTATATTACAGCTCTATTTTATGGAAAATGAAATTCTATAGTCGTCAAAATGTGTAGATTATGATTGAATTCAGAAATGTAACTAAAATACTCAGTGAAACAAAGGTTCTCAATAACTTGAGTTTCAAAATTGAAAAAGGTGAAACATTTGTTATCATTGGGCGTTCAGGTACAGGTAAAACAGTAACATTAAAGCATATTGCAGGATTGTTAGAGCCTGATAGCGGACAGATTTTAGTTGATGGTGAACAAATGAACGGTATCAGCAAAAGCCAGAGAGATAGATTACGGGAAAAAATTGGATTTGTATTCCAGTCGGGGGCATTGATTAACTGGATGACCGTTGAGGAAAATATAGCCCTTCCCCTGTTAGAGCATAAATTGTATCCGCCAGATGAAATAAAACGAATTATAGAAGAAAAGATGGATTTATTGCAACTCACATCAGCACGTGATAAGATGCCGGCGGAAATAAGTGGTGGGATGAAAAAGCGTGCAAGTTTAGCACGTGTTTTGGTACGTAATCCCCAAATTATTTTATACGATGAGCCAACTTCAGGGCTTGATCCAGTGATGTCCAGTTTAATTAATACTATTATAAATCAATTAAAAAAAGATTATACAATAACACAGGTTGTTGTAACTCATGATATGGATAGTGCTTATGCAATTGGTGATAGGATTGCAATGCTGTATGATGGAAAAATTATACAATGTGATGAGCCTGATGGAATACGGAATACTGATAACCCAATTGTACGGCAGTTTATTTCAGGTTCATTAGAAGGACCAATTGATGTGTTATAAGGGAACTTCTAAAATCTTTTTTTCGGATGTTCCCTTATGGGAACACTATATAGGATAAAACCGCTTTATTTTTATTGCATCCGTAATGATGAAAGCGGTATTTTTAAAGGTGCCTATAATTATTATACTATTGGAGGGTGATATGAAACAGGAGATAGCGGTAGGGATAATAGTTATTATAGCTCTTACGGTGTTGGGCTATTTTACTATAATAATGAGTGGTGAAATCTTTGAAACGCATACATATTACCCAATGACAGTTGTGTTTAAGGATGTTGAAGGTTTATCGGCGGATGATAAAGTGCGGGTTAATGGGGTACTGTCGGGATATGTTGATACAGTAGAATTAATTGATAATAATGTTGTTGTAAAATTACGGTTATATAATCATTTTACGCTGTATGAAAATTATGAGATTATGGTACGGAATGAAACTGCTCTGGCCGGTAAGTATGTAAGTATCAATCCAGGAACACCTATGGATGAAAATGGCAAACAGTATGCAGTAATAACCACAAGGGAAAATCTAATTGGAACATCAGTGCCTGACCCTTTTACACTGCTTTCGCGTCTTATTGCTGATAATAGGGGAAATGTTAATGCCACTGTTAAGAATTTGCGTGATATAACTGATAAAATTAATTCTGGAAAAGGTACACTGGGCAAGATAATTAATGAGGATACCATGCATGGACAGGCAACTGATTTAATCAAACAATTACAGGATACTATTGAAGATACCCGTGAACAGGCACCTATCACAAGCTTCCTGCGTGCTGCATTAACAGCATTTTAACAATAGTATACTTTTAATTTGTAAATTTTTAAGATTACTGCTATTTTTCATACAATGATAATTGTATCAATATCCCTAGATTATAGTAGTGTAGAATAATTATAATTAAAAAACAATAGTTATTCCTAAATATGGAAATTTGAACAAAATATAAAATAATAGTGTACACCCCTGATACCTTCGGTGGCGGGGGTGTACACTATATTCATTATGAAATTTTTTAAGGAATTATTGCTGATTAAAATATGTTACCGCATTGTAACATTTTATATTTCAATATAAAAAATGTTCATTTTTTACTTGCACAATACTCAGTGTTTTGAAGTTTTAATGGTATTTTAAGTAAATTTTGATAAATTTTGATATAACGTATTTTAACACAACCTCACAGAAAGGAATGTTTACATGCCCAGACGCACTGATATTAAAAAAATTCTGATAGTTGGTTCAGGACCAATTGTTATAGGGCAGGCGTGTGAATTTGATTATTCTGGTTCACAGGCCTGTAAAGCGTTGCGTGAAGAAGGTTATGAGATAGTTCTGGTAAATTCAAACCCTGCAACCATAATGACCGACCCTGATATGGCTGATAAAACCTATATTGAGCCAATAACTCATGATATTGTAGCACGTATTATTGAAAAGGAAAGACCAGATGCATTATTGCCTACCGTTGGTGGTCAAACTGCCCTGAATATTGCAGTTCAGCTTCATGAAACCGGGATATTACAAAAATTTGGTGTTGAACTGATAGGTGCAAAGATTGATGCCATAAAAAAAGCCGAAGACCGGGATCTCTTTAAAAAGGCAATGCTTGATATTGGACTTAGTGTGCCAAATTCGGCACTGGCATCTTCAGTTGATGAAGCTTTGAAGGTACTGGAAACCATTCCACTGCCCATTATTATCAGGCCCGCCTTTACATTGGGTGGTACAGGTGGCAATATTGTGTATAATCAGGAAGACTTTGTTGAGCTTGTGCGTAAAGGATTGGATGAATCGCCAATAAGCCAGGTGTTACTGGAAGAATCCGTCATTGGGTGGAAAGAGTTTGAGTTAGAGGTAATGCGTGACCTCAAAGATAATGTTGTTATTATATGTTCCATTGAAAATTTTGATCCAATGGGTATTCACACCGGGGATTCTATAACTATTGCCCCCCAGCAAACCCTGACCGATAAGGAATATCAAAATTTGAGGGATATGGCTATCAAGATAATACGGGAGATTGGTGTAGAAACAGGCGGTTCCAATATTCAGTTTGCGGTAAATCCAAAAGATGGCAGGGTAATGGTTATTGAGATGAATCCCCGCGTTAGCCGAAGTTCTGCATTGGCTTCAAAAGCAACGGGATTCCCCATTGCAAAGATAGCTGCAAAGTTGGCTGTTGGTCTTACCCTTGATGAAATTGCAAACGATATTACCCGTGAAACACCTGCATGTTTTGAGCCTACCATTGATTATGTGGTTACCAAGATTCCACGCTGGGCATTTGAAAAGTTTGAAGGTGCTGATACAACGCTTGGCACTCAGATGAAATCGGTGGGAGAAGCAATGGCAATTGGTCGTACTTTTAAGGAATCATTTCAGAAAGCGCTGCGTTCACTGGAAATTGACCGGTATGGATTTGGTTCTGATGGCAATTTGAAAATTGATGCTCTTGTTGATGCAATACCTGAGCGGCAAAGAAATGACATTATTGAACAGAATTTGCGCATTCCAAGGGAACAAAGGGTGTTTTATATAAAGAAAGCTTTAGAGCTTCAGTGGAGTGTTGAAAAAATCCATGAATTAACGTCAATAGATACATGGTTTTTAAATCAACTCAAAGAGCTGGTTGAAGCAGAACGTGAATTTGTTGCACAGGCTAAACAGGGTTTGCAAAAAGAAAATATTCTCAAAATGAAACAATTAGGTTACTCTGACCGTCAGCTTGCATTTTTAATCCATAAAGATGAACTGATGGCATTGTACGCACGGGGGCTTGATGCACAGAAGGATTATTCAAAACGGCTCAATGAACTTGAAGACAGTATCAGGAAATTTAGATTTGAGTGTGCGATAGTTCCTGGGTACAGGCTGGTTGACACCTGCGGAGGTGAATTTGAAGCATACACCCCTTATTACTATTCTTCGTATGATGATGAGGATGAAGCAAAGCATACAACAAAACGCAAGGTCATGATATTGGGTGGTGGCCCAAACCGTATTGGGCAGGGTATTGAGTTTGACTACTGCTGCTGCCATGCTTCGTTTGCATTGCGCCAGGCTGGTATAGAATCAATAATGGTTAACTCAAATCCTGAGACTGTTTCAACCGATTATGATACTTCGGACAGATTATACTTTGAGCCATTGACATTAGAAGATATTTTGCATATTTACAACAATGAAAAACCTGATGGCGTTATAGTACAGTTTGGCGGCCAAACTCCCTTGCGGCTTGCACGCCGGCTTGAAGCAAATGGTGTAAAAATTTTAGGGACATCTCCTGATTCCATAGATAGAGCTGAAGACAGACAGCGTTTTGCTGATGTTGTGAATAAGCTTAAACTTAATCAACCAGAAAATGGCATTGCGTTTACCCGTGAAGAGGCAATTGCACAGGCAACACGGATAGGGTATCCCGTTTTAGTACGCCCATCATATGTGCTTGGCGGAAGGGCAATGTCCATCATTTATGATGAAAAAAGCCTTTTAGAATATATAGTCAGCGCTGTGGAATTATCTCCTGAACATCCAATTCTTATTGATAAATTTTTAGAAGATGCTTTAGAGATAGATGTTGATGCGCTATGTGATGGTACGGATGTATATATAGGTGGCATTATGGAACATATTGAACTTGCAGGGATACATTCAGGCGATTCTGCGTGCAGTTTACCACCTGTAAGCGTTAAACCTGCAATGATACAGACTATTGTTGAAACAACCACTGCGCTTGCAAAGGAACTCAATGTCATTGGACTAATTAATATTCAGTTTGCTATAAAAAATGGCATTTTATATGTTCTGGAGGTTAATCCCCGTGCGTCCCGTACAGTACCATTTGTTTCCAAAGCAACGGGAGTACCACTTGCAAAGTTAGCGGTCTGGATCATGCTTGGTAAAAAGCTTAAGGATTTTGGATTAACCCACATGAAAAAGATTCCCTATGTTAACGTAAAAGAAGCGGTATTGCCTTTCAATAAATTTCCTGGTGTTGATACATTGTTATCCCCCGAAATGAGGTCAACCGGTGAGGTGATGGGCATTGCCGCATATTTTGGTGAAGCATTTTATAAGGCTGAATTGGGAGCAGGTGACAGGTTGCCTCTATCAGGTACCATCTTTTTAAGTATTAACCAGAGGTCAAAGGAGGAACTGCTGGAGGAGATGCGGCTACTGCATCAAGAAGGTTTTAAGCTGATTGCCACAGAGGGTACTGCAACGTTTCTCAATGATCATGGTATTCCCTGTGAGCGAGTGTTCAAGGTCAGTGAAGGACGCCCCAACGTTGTTGACATTATAAAAAATAAGCAGGTTGACCTTATTATTAATACTCCTACGGGGAAGCGACCAAAAGAGGATGCCTACACCATACGTCAGGCTGCGGTGCGTTATCGGGTACCTATTATCACTACGCTGGCAGCTGCTAAAGCTGCTGTACAGGGTATTATTTCTATGAAAAAAGCTGGACAATTTACTGTAAAACCTGTACAGGAGTACCATCAGGAGGTGCAGTAGTGTGTGAAGAAAAAGTATTGATGGCTGCAAAGCAAATTGAAGAAGCAATTAATAGTATAAGCAAAGGTATTATCAAAGAATTTGGCGATGTATCAAATGTGGCACTTGTAGGCATACAAACACGCGGAGTAGAGATAGCAAAGCGTATAAAGAAACATCTTGAGACAAATAGCGGTAATGAAATCAAGATGGGCACACTTGATATTACGTTTTATCGTGATGATCTGGCAACACGTGGTGTGCTTCCAGCAATAAAAGAAACTACAATAACATTCAATATTACCAAAAAGATCATCATTCTGGTTGACGATGTACTTTTTACCGGAAGAACAATCAAAGCTGCGCTGGAAACATTAATGTCGTTTGGCAGACCACAGATAATACGCCTGGCAGTACTTGTGGACCGTGGTAACCGTGAACTTCCTATTCAGCCAGATTATTGTGGCTTGAAAATACAAACTAAAATAGGTGATAAGGTAAAAGTACGACTTAAAGAAACAGATGGCATTGATGATACTGTATTATACTGCACTGAATAAATCAAAGTAAATTATGAAACCAACCTTTCATTGTATCCCATGCCATGTTAATCATAGTTATCGCGTTGTATCAAAACTAAATCTTAGCCATGATAGTTCATTACGTTTAATGAAGGAGCTTACGCGTGTTAGCATGGATAGTTTTCCAACTCCTCCTGATTGTGCGTATGAATTGTATAAAACAATTTCACAGATAACAGGAATTCAGGATCCTTTTTGTGATGAAAAAAAACAGAGCAATGCTTTGATGCTTGCATTCTTACCACAGTTGCAAGTATTATGTTCAGGCAAACAATCAATTCGTCAGGCTTTGCGGATTGCTGTGGCAGCAAATAGCATTGATTATGGCATTGGAAATCAGGATTGTGGCAATTTTTCTGAGCAATTTAAAAATATTGTGGATGATATAGAAGTTTCAGATGATTTTTGCAATGAATTTATTCAAGCAATTTCAGCTTCACATAAGATTCTTTACATAGCTGATAATGCAGGGGAGATAGTTGCCGACAAACTGCTTATGGAACATCTTCCAGTGGAAAAGATTATCTGTGTTGTTCGAGGAAATCCTGTAATAAACGATGCAACAATTGAGGATGCACATTCTATTGGACTGGATAAAGTAGTACCAGTAATTACCACTGGTGACTGTACACCTGGAATTAATCTAACGCGTTGCGGCAAAGACTTTTTATATGAACTATCGCAGGCTGATATGGTAATACTTAAGGGTCAGGGAAATTTTGAAACCATGATAGATGCTCCATTAGAAGGGATAGCCAAGAAAGGCTTAAAAATGTTTTTTATATTTAAAGTGAAATGCCTTCCTGTTGCACAATTTTTACATAAACAATTAGGAGATAGTGCTTTTATAATACGGGAAATATAAAAGGGCACATTTTGTGCCCTTTTATATTAATTATATATATGGTGTTTAAGCTGCCTTTTTTACTGGTGGCTTAAGGAATGCCATGACAATCATGAGCCCCAATACACCAAGAATCAGTGTTGGCCAGAAAGCAACCTGATAAGAACCAAACACATCCTTTGCCTGCCCGGAAATGATACCACCTATAATGGCACCCAAACCATAAGCAAAGAATACAATACCATAATTGCGTGCATAGTTCTTTAAGCCATAGAAAGAGGCTGTAGTGGTAGGAGCAATTGCAAGCCATCCACCTAATATCAGCCAAAATCCACAGAAAGCTACAACGTAAAGAATAACATCACCTTCTTTTGCCAGTAACATCATAATGGAAACAACTATAATTATGAGCAGATTGAGTATTGCTGCACCTTTTGGTGTAATTTTGTCTGTAAGCCAGCCAAAGAGCGGGCGTCCCACAGCATTGAATATTGCAAATATTCCTACCAGTGTGGTAGCTGTTTCCCCATCTATTTTGATGATTTCACTTCCAACAGGTTTTGATATTCCTATTGCCATTAAGCCTGATAAACAGCCAATAAGATATGCTAAAAATAATCCCCAGAATGTAGTAGTTTTCATCATCTCAGATGAATCAAAGTCAACGGCAGCAGCTGCTCCTGAGGGTGGTGTCCAGCCCTGTGGCTTCCATCCAGGTTCAGGTGTTTTGAAAGGTAATGCCAGAAGGAATAAAATGACAGCAAAACCAATACCAAAGTAAAGGAAAGTCATTGAAAGTCCAACTTTAGGAATAAGTGTGCCAGCCAGTTTTCCAGTTATTAACGCTGATCCGCCAAATCCTGCTAACATAAGTCCTGTGGCTAAACCTTTTTTATCGGGGAACCATTTCCCGGCAATATTAATGGGGCATCCATACACAATACCTACGCCACCACCTGCTATAATACCGTAGGTTAAAATCAGTACAAAGATATTCTTTGATTCACCAGCAAAATATGAAAGAGCCCATCCCAAACCAACGATGAGGCCACCAAAGATTGCTATTTTCTTTGGGCCATATTTTTCCATTATTCTGCCGGAAAAAAACATAAGAATTGAAAATGCGGCAAGAAATATCATAAATGGGAGATTGCCTTCAGAAGCCGTAATACCAAAGCTTTCTTTGATTACAGGCAAGAAAATGCTGTATGCGTATACACTTCCAAGACATAAATACATGATTAAGCTTGTTACTACAAACACCCATCTACCAGCTTCCGGTGACAGGCCAAAAAGTTTGTTGTGATGTGTCATATAACCCGATCCTCCTGTAAATTTTTAGTTACATATAGGTTTTATATAAAAAACTATGGAAAGCAAATTTATATTCCTTATTATTAGTCAAGAATATTTTTATTTGTGTTAAATTGCTTCTTTTTTGATATTATCCGCTTTTGATATACTCTGTTCTTTGAAGTTGGAATAAAACTGCCTGGTAACCGCAAATGGTTCATCATATTGTTGGGATGCATTCCACCAGATAAAGCCCTTTACACCGGCGTCATGAACTGCCTGTATTTGTTTTGCCATGTATTCCTGAAATGATAAGCCTGACATTGCTACCCGTATTTTAAACGCCTGTATGTACATAACAATCTGGGCATTCTTTGTGCGTTCTTTTGCTCTTTTCCCGGTGATAAATACTGTGTAATACGGGTCAGCCATTAATTTTTTACTCCATGTATAGTGGGAAGGATATGCCATGGGGCATATAATATCAACAACCTGATCCAGTCCTTCCATACGCTGGCCAATAGTATCATTGGTATTGAGTGGTATACGGCCAAATATGTCGCAAGCAACTTTTACATTGTATTGCTGTAATTCAGATTTTGCGCGGGCCAAAAAGCCTTCAATAGTTTTAAAACGCTGTTCCAATGGTACATGTTTCAATATACCATAATCATTAAATCGTATGTAATCAAACTGTATTTCTCTGAAGCCAATTTCACAGGCTTTTTTTGCTAAATCAAGCCTCCCATTGATGAGTTCCTCCGGGATGGGATACACTTTTAAACCATCGGGGAACATAACCACACGGGCAATGGGGTAAATGCCCTGCGATATTACATAGTCAATATTTTCCCTGGGTATTAAAAACTTATTATTGGATTCATTATGCACATCAATGACTACTGCGTTGAATCCCGCATCTTTTGCTTTTGTAATAAAATTTTTTAAAAGATTAATATCGCGCCCCGATTGAGAATTGAGATAAATGCCTTTATAAAATTCAGGTGCAGACAGCAGCTGTTTGACCCCTTCAACAGTAACCTGCGTATCGCTTTTACCAAACATCTCAAATCCAATAAGAATAGCTACTATGGTGATAATGCATATAACGAGTACGGCAATCTTTTTCATAGTGGTTCCTTTCTGTTCGTTAAATAATATGTGTGTGGTATATGGTGCTACTATTGCTTAATTTGTCGACTAAAATATATATTCGTTATACCAAAAAACAGTGATAAAATTTTTATTTACGTATGATTTATAGTTGTTATGTAATACAATATACATAAATTTAGTTTGGCGATAGTTCATGGCAAAACCACTGGTGGCGTTAATCGCTGTCACCTGTGGTAATCAGAATAAGAGTTTAAGCATTTGCAAAAATGATGTTTACCGGCAATAGACCCTGTTATCAGTAACTATCGCACAAAAAATATACGATGTGGTTTTGTGTTTTACTGTATTGAAGGACATAGTGAGCCATGAGAGAAGAAGCAACAAAATCAAGACTTATATCTGATAATCCATTCAGGGCATTGAGGGTGTATAATTTCAGGTTGTTTTTTATGGGCCAGTTTATTTCCCTCATTGGGACCTGGATTCAACAGCTGGCTTCAAGCTGGCTGATGTACCGCTTGACCGCTTCATCCATGTGGTTGGGGTTACTTGCATTTTCTGCACAGCTTCCCATATTTTTGTTTACGCCCATTACCGGTGTTGTGGCTGACCGCTATAACCGACATCACATATTAATGATTACACAAATCCTTTTATGTGTGCAATCACTTATTTTAGGATTGTTGGTAGTACTGGGGTATATCACACCGGTGTGGCTTTTGGTGCTTAATATCATGCAGGGGTGTTTCAATGCCTTTGATATGCCGGTGCGACAGTCATTTGTATTTGACATGGTTGCCGAGAAAGAACTTTTAAGCAATGCCATTGCACTCAATTCAGTAGTATTTAACAGTACCCGCCTGATAGGACCACCACTGGCTGGATTCCTGGTGGCGCAGTTTGGCGAAGGTATTTGCTTTTTAATAAATACAACGACGTTTTCAGGGATTATTGTTGCATTGCTTTTTATGAAAAATGTTACATATACGTCTTTATCCCGTACGGGTAATTTAAAGGAAAATATTCACGAAGGCTTCAGGTATGTAAAGAACCATTATCCCATCCGTACGGTGCTGTTGCTGCTGGCTCTGGTTAGTTTACTGGGAATGCCATATATGGTGCTTATGCCAGTTGTTGCAGTAGAAATTTTGCATGGTGATTCGCATACATTAGGTTTTCTTTTAGGAACGGCAGGATTGGGTGCGCTTATTGGTGCACTGTTTATAGCATCACGAAGCCACACTACACGGTTTGAAAATACTATTGCAGCCGGTTCACTTTGGCTTGGATGTGCGCTTATACTGTTTTCATTTTCACGAAATTTGTATGTTTCATTGATTCTGATGTTTATTATTGGCGTTAGTTTAATTATTCAGATGGCATCATCCAATACCTTTATCCAGTCAATGGTGGAAGATTCTATGCGTGGCAGGGTTATGAGTTTGTATACCATGTCATTCATGGGTATGGCTACCATTGGAAATTTATTTGCAGGAATGATAGCCCACCGTATTGGTGTTCCCCTTACGCTCTTTTGCAGCGGTGTGGGATGTACTATTGTTGCTTTGCTATTTTACAAAAATTTAAAAATTTTAAAGAAAAATATTATTCTTTTAAAAAATCAACAGGTGTGATTATCATAGTTACTTGATTTTACACATCATCATTTTTTAATGGTACCGTTGCATACAAAATAAAATTCTTTTTTAAAACTTTTGTTGACATACCAACATTATAATTCTATAAGTGTTACACTCTCCGTTTTAGCTTTATTCTTCGCGTCATAAAATCCTATTGTTATGGGGTATGTGTATGACTATTCTTACCACAATTGAATCCGACCTTAAAGACGCAATTAAAAACAAAAACGAACTGTTAAGCAGCACTCTTCGTATGCTAAAGTCTGACATAATGTATGAAAAAACAAAGGGCACTGAAGAATTAACCGATGAAAAAATAATTGAGGTGTTAACACGCAGTGCCAAAAAACGCAAAGAAGCCATAACTGAATATGAAAAAGCAGGCAGAGATGACCTGGCTTCTAAAGAAAAGCAGGAACTGGAGATAATCATGAAATACCTGCCGCAACAGATGAGCGAAGCTGAAATTGCTGCTCATGTTGATACTGTTATTGCTTCCATGGGAACTGTTACTAAAAAAGATATGGGCAAGGTTATGGGGCAGGTCATGAAAGACCTGAAAGGCAAGGCAGACGGGCAGATTGTTAAGCAGATTGTACAGAATAAACTTGAAAATCTGTAAAATTCTATATATATTTCTATCAAATGGCTATCCCCCGAGATACGATTGAACATATACGGCAGAAAGCTGCTATAGAAGATATAATTAAACGCTATGTTCCTACCCTTGCCAAAAAGGGTAAGAATTTTGTGGGCCTATGCCCATTTCATAAAGAAAAGACTCCTTCGTTTACGGTATCACCTGATAAACAGATGTTCTATTGTTTTGGATGTCATGAAGGCGGCAATGTCTTTACGTTTATATCAAAGGTTGAACATGTTGATTTTGTTGAAAGTGTTAAGATTGTAGGGGAACTTGTTGGCATACCTGTTCGTGATGATGTAAAATACAGGGATGATGAATACAGCAAACTTTTAAAAATAAATGCAATCATTGCCCAGAGCTATCGCAAAGCATTACACGAACCGGCAAACAGGCATGCGCTGGAATATCTTTTGAACCGTGGAGTAACCAGGCAAAGCATTGATGAATTTGAGCTGGGGTATGCCCCTGACGAGTGGCGTTATGCTACTGATATATTAAGAAATATGAATATTTCGCTTGATGTTGCAGTAAAAACAGGCAATATTAATAAAGTAGTAAAAAACAGTACCACTCATTACTATGACAGATTCCGAAACAGGGTAATATTCCCTATTTTTGACCAAAAAAATGAAATTATTGGCTTTGGTGGTAGAATAATTGAACAGGGTGAACCCAAATACCTGAATTCTCCAGAATCGCCTGTTTTTCAAAAGCGGAATATTCTTTACGGGCTGAATAAATCACGGCAACACATATCTGAACTTGGCAGGGCAATAGTTGTTGAAGGTTACCTGGATGTTATTGGCGTGTATCAGGCGGGTATACAAAACGTGGTTGCTCCATTAGGTACCGCGTTAACACTGGAACAATTGCAGCTTTTGTCACGTTTATGTAATGAGGTAATTATTGTATTTGATGCTGACTCTGCAGGGATTAAGGCATCACTCAGGTCACTTGATGTTGCCCAGAGTTTAAATATTAATATTCGTATTGCACAATTACTCCAGCTTGACCCGTTTGATTTTGTAGCAAAGTTTGGCGTTAGGGAGTTTATGGCAATTATTGATAGTGCATTACAACCTGTTGATTTTAGAATTGAGCGTGTAATAGCAGAAAACAAGGGAAAACAGGTTGATATATTAAAGCAACTTTTTGCAGTATTGCGGGATATAACTTCTGAAGTGCAGCGGCAGCTTTACTTTAAAAAGCTGGCTACCATGTTTCAAGTTCCAGAGCAGGCTATCCGCACGGATTATGAGCGGTTTGCAAAAGGGCAAAAAACAAATGTAAGGGCGATAGTAACTGGCAATACGCCTTTAGATTTTTATGATAAAAGCCAGCGTGAACTGGTACTTTTGCTATGTAATTACCCTGAACTGGTTGAACATGCAGTTGTGGATTGCTCTCTGTCACAGTTTACCGATACAGTGGCAAAAAATATCTACCAGGCATTAATTGACCTGTATGAAAAAAATGAACCTATTTCACTGGATAAAATGTTTGATTTTTTCCCTGAAGGTCAGGAAGCACAATTGCTTACTCAGGGTTTTTCAAAGCAGTTTGCATTTGAGGATCCCAAAGTTGCCTATTCAGAAATAATATTAAATATGCGGCTGTATACTATCGACAAAAAAATTAATGAATTTGCAGAAAAAATTAAGAAGAATCAGCAGGATAATATACAATATTATATGACCGAATTAGAGGTATTACGCCGGGAAAGAGAAAAATTGGCTTCATATATCTATAACAAAGGCAGTGCAAAAATTTAAGATCACAG
>JBBFLA010000019.1:0-58412 GCA_037481795.1 Spirochaetota bacterium | reverse complement strand
GGCAAATGCCATTTATATTTGAATAGTTATATATTCTTCTTGCATTATTATCTGGGATATAGTAATATTATCAAATTTCACTCTTCAAAAAAAAGCAATGTGTATAGTTTAAAAATACATTAAGGCAATATCACATGACAATTGATATCAAAATTGTTGAAAATTTTAAATGCAAAGAAGCATACCATTTTATTTATCTCCCCCATATTATTTACAAAAATAACAGCCAATGGGTTCCATGGTTTTATAATGAAATGAAAATATTTATTGATAAAAAGCATCCTTTGTTTTTCCACTCTGATGGTGATTTTTTTGTAGCAATGCGCAATAACTCTCCGGCAGGAAGGATTTTTGTATTTGAAAATACAAGGACATTCAAAACTCATCGGATGTATCAGTTAGCAATATAACCTGGTAACAAAATGAACATTCCACACTATATGAATATCAATTACTAATACAAAACCTATTTTGTAATTCATCATATTGTATTTTATTTGACAATCCATTATCGGTTGAAAATATTGCTTCAACACTAATATATACTATATCAGTCAATGGAGATCGGCATGAAAAAGTTAAAAGTATTTTGTACGATAGCTCTTCTTATTGTGGCAATGGCTATGCCACTGGTGTATGTAAGTGCTGGTTACGCTAAAGCAGCACACCCTGCTGTTACAGCAGAATCCACCCAAGCACCACATGGCGGGCATGACATTGGCTCAGAATTGCCATTATGGTCAGTGCTACCGTTTGCAGGGATATTACTCTCAATAGCGCTTTTTCCTTTATTTGCCCCTCATTTCTGGCATCATCATTTTCCAAAGGTGTCAGCATTCTGGGCTTTGGTATTTGCAATCCCCTTTGTTATTTACTATAAAGGGATAGCTGCACATGAAATTCTGCATATTTACATCATCGACTATATCCCTTTTATTATTTTATTATGGGCATTATTTACCATTTCAGGTGGTATCCTGGTACGAGGTACATTAAAAGGCACCCCTTTAGTTAATTCCATCATACTGGTTATTGGCTCATTCCTTGCTTCCTGGATTGGGACTACCGGTGCATCAATGCTGTTAATACGGCCAATTTTGCGCTCCAACGCATGGCGTAAACATAAGGTTCATACTATTGTATTCTTTATATTCCTGGTAAGTAACATTGGCGGTTCATTAACACCTCTTGGTGACCCACCCCTATTTTTAGGGTTTTTACATGGAGTGCCATTCTTCTGGACATTAACGCATCTTTTTACTGTCTGGGGGTTTGCAGTAATAATACTATTGTTGATTTATTTTATTATTGACACTTATTTCTATAGTAAAGAAGACAAATCCAAGGAAGAATATGGTGAAAAACAGGCGCTTAAAGTAGAAGGCTGGCACAATTTTATTTTCTTAGCCGGTGTAGTTGGTGGAGTTCTTTTCAGTGGCCTGGTAAAATTGGGTGAAGTCAACATATTAGGTGTGCATCAATCAATTGAAAACCTTATCAGGGATGCTGTACTCATCATCATGGGACTGTTATCACTTAAAACAACTTCTCAGCAAATACGGAAAGACAATGAATTTACATGGTTTCCCATTCAAGAAGTTGCCTACCTGTTTGCAGGAATTTTTATGACCATTATTCCAGCCCTTGCCATATTAAAAGCCGGTGAACATGGTGCTTTAGCGTTTTTAATTAATGCAGTAAAACAGCCTGCCCATTATTTCTGGGCAACAGGTTCCCTTTCCAGTTTTCTTGACAATGCTCCAACATATTTAACGTTCTTCAATACAGCACTGGGGAGCTTCTATGCGGGCATGCCTGAAATTGAAGCTGTACACAGGCTGATAGCAGAACAAAACGTATATTTACAGGCAATAGCAGCAGGTGCGGTATTTATGGGTGCTAATACCTACATTGGCAACGCTCCTAACTTTATGGTAAAATCAATTTCAGAAGAAGCGGGAATACGAATGCCAAGTTTCTTTGGGTATATGTTTAAATATTCAATTCCCATTCTTATTCCTGTTTTTATACTTGTAACTTACGTATTCTTTAGATAACATAATATCCAAAGGATAAGGATATTCCATTGTCCTTATCCTTTGCCAATAACAATTAAAAGAGGTGGTAGTATGGCAAAAACATTTTATGAAGTAGTACTTGAAGGTCATTATAACTTTGTCTATGGGATGCTGGAAGGATATAAATTAGCTGCAGGGAAAAATTTTACTTACTATTTAAGTCAGCAGGTTAATGTAAAAGCTACGACACTTTCTGAGGTACTTAAAGAATTCCTGACCCTTAAAAGTAAGTTACAATATGTTATTATTGAAGCTAATTCATGGAAAAAATTTGAGGCTGCAGTTAAAAAACAGCCTGAAAATTCACTCATTAATAAAAAATATATTAAGTCAGTTAAAAAGATTGAGAGTGCTTCATTTGAATTCAACTTTGAATGCTATGCTAAAAAGTACGGAGATGAAATAAAAAGCATTTTAAAATCATTACCTAAATCAATTAAGCTTGTTGATTACGCACCAAAAGAAGAAGTTCATAAAGATGCAAAAGGAACTGAACTGTATGCACCTGACCATGAATATTCATTCAAAGGTAAGGGTAAATTAGTAGGTGATATTGAAACAATTATTTCATTCAACAAAAAATTTGATGAACACCCCTTAATAGATGTTTCTTCTATCAGTTTACAGTTGAAATAAGAAAGCATTCACTTCCCGGCTGTCTTAGGCTGCCGGGAAGTGAACATTATTACACATGTTGTTCATGGATTTTCATTCAGGAATAGATAGTATACTCCGATACTAATTACGTGTATCATCATATAGTTTACTTTTTAATGGACTAGAAAAACAAGAACCATGAAAAAAACATTAGCAATTATTATAATCAGTATTGTTTGTATTGCTTCAACTGTCATATATTCAAAGTACAGGATGTCATCTTTTGAACCCCAATATATAGGATTTCTTACCGTTGAAAATAGCACCATCATAAAACAATTAGATACATTATTACAAAAAACAAATATAGCTGGTATCAGGGGTGATAAAGAATTAGCAAAATGTTTAGAGGAACAGATTAAATCCTTGAAGCAATTATCAATGATTGCAATCACTGATAGTGAATATAGTGTTCTTATAGCAGCAAAAAAAGATAGAGTTATTAATCAAAAACTTTTTGATGCAATTATTACCGATATCTCCCAAAAAAAGCTATTGCCATCAACAACATTTCCACAAATCACACGGTACTATAGCAATAATAAATATTACTTTTTTATCTATAATGCTTCACAGTATACTATTATCACAACATATAGCTTTGTGCTGCCCAAAAATCTTATTATTAAATTAGCACTGGAAAACCTTCTCATTGTCATTATGTTTATCATCATTGGCACTGCTATAATTATCACATTTCAACAAAAAGCTAGCAAACCCACCTCAATGAAGGTGGAAAAAGCAGAAATCAAACCACATATGCCAAACCCCGTTGAAGCCCTATGCCAGCAATTTTCAATTATTTCAGTAACTATCGCTCAACAAAATAAAAAAGGTAACCTAAAAACCATTTACAGCTACCCTGATAAAAAACAAAACGTGTACCTGCAACCAGAAATAATTAATGAATTGCTTAACGGCGTGCATATACTTGCAGAAAAAAATACTGTATTAATTTTTTATAATGACTCCACTCAACTCTTTTTCAGACTGGTTAAACATCATACTTTTAAAGGAAAAACAATACAGGATATTGAAACGTTTATAGACAATAACAGTGACGGGCTTTGTAAATTTTTGAAAATAAAAAAATAAATGTTTTATATTCCCCATTATTATGATAATCTATAGAAATATTCCTATTATTTATGAAGATAATCACATTATTGTTGCCGATAAACCTGCGGGCATTTTAAGCCAGAAAGATTATACTGAAACTGATTCGTTGCTTGAAATTCTTAAGGAATATATCAAAATCACATATAAAAAGCCTGGGAATGTATTCCTTGGTCTTGTTCACAGACTTGATAAACAGGTCTCAGGAATCATGGTGTATGCAAAGACTTCTAAGGCTGCTTCACGGCTTTCGTCTCAATTCAGAAGCCATGATGTTATCAAGGTATACTGTGCAGCTGTACAAACTCCCCCCAGCACTGATACTGCATGGCATACAATACATGACACAATCATCCGGCGCCATGACAAAACACTGATTTTCAATGATAACCATACTGCCATGCAAGCATCACTCAAATATAAAATAATTTACACTGAACCATCATATTCGCTGGCGTTGATTCAACTGTATACGGGTAAAAAGCATCAAATACGTGCGCAGATGTCGCATCTGGGCATGCCCATTGTCAATGACACTAAATATGGCGCTACAGCATTAACATCTGAAACTGTAATTGCCCTGCATGCGGTGTATCTGCAATTTATTCATCCTGTTACAAAAGAGCGTATATCCTTTTATTCCAGACCCGGTGGCATTATAGCTTCAATCTTCACTACCATTAATGTTGACCATGTAATTAAAACTGTTTTGATACATGAAGGCTATTCATTATAATACCTATGGGCGATAGTTACCATGATAATCAGTGCAAGCCGAAGAACTGACATCCCTGCATTCTATTCACAGTGGTTTATGGATTGCATACAAAAGGGTCATTGCTCTGTTACCAATCCATTTAATCCAATGCAGACAAAAGAAGTGTCGTTGCTGCCAGAAGATGTTGAAGCAATAGTCTTCTGGACACGATACCCTGTAGGACTTATGAAACATTTTTGCAAGTTGACTGATTCAGGATACCGTTACATCTTTTTATACACCATTACAGGTTATCCACGGTGGCTGGAACCTCATTCACCGGAACTATCGCACGCAATACAGGCATTTAAAGATGTAAGCATGATGCTTGGATCACAAAAAATAATATGGCGTTATGATCCAATAGTGTTTTCAAAAGAATTGGATTTTGATTTTCACATAAAAAATTTTACGGCAATAGCACAACAATTACAGGGATACACACAAAGGGTTATTATCAGCATTATGGAACCATACAAAAAGGTTATACGCAGGCTAAAACCATTACATGAAAAAGAAATTGTATTATATCCAATGAATATTTTTAACCACGCTGCCCTTTACACGTTTTTTACCAGCATAAAGCACATCGCCACTCATTGTGGTATGCATATTCAAAGTTGCTGCAGTAATCTCACTGAATATGGAATAACAAATGGTGCATGTATTGATGGAAATCTTATTAACTCAAATCTTGGTTTAGATTTACATTTTGAAAAAGACGCATATCAACGAAACAATTGCCTGTGTGCAAAAAGTATTGACATTGGTAGCTATAATACATGTAGGTTTGGATGTTTATACTGTTACGCCAGCAGGTAATTTTACCAGTAACTATCGCCCAGACTATAAGTAAACCAAAACTTGACTAATGATGATTAACCAGATACACAATGGATTCATCTATACATTTCCAATGAAAGGAACAATTAATGCCTTTATTCCCGGCGCAGAAGAACGTTTAATGAATGATGAAAAAGAATTTGCTGACTATACTACTTTTCAAAGCGAAAAGATCTTACTATCTTTAAAAACGTTTCTTCATAACGTTCAAATGAATGAGGCAGTGCAGTACAGGTAATTACATACACTTTATTTTTATAGAGGCAATAATACTGCAAAACTTTCAATTTAAGCCCACTCATAGTATATGTAAATCCTAAAATCATAGCAGGCTTGCGTGCCAACCATGTGTTGTTTTTATATAGTAGCCTGTAGTCTTTTGAATAGCTTTTTAAATTCTTTTGTGAAACCTCAAAATATTTCTCAAGAGTACTATCACCTGAAACTTCTTCAATTGTTATTGCAACATTTTCCCTGAAATCATCACGGATTCCTTCTTCAGGACTCAATGCTACAACTGCTGCACCCATTTCCTGTTGCTGTATCTCCCAGTATTCTGGAAATGCAATGGAAAAGTTATATTCATCATTATAAAATCTGCCCTTTCCCTTCCGTGAACAACCAGGTAGTAGCATTACACTTAATATAACGATGAATAAACTTATTAAATATTTTCTTTTCATACTTCTTGCTCCCGATTGGATAGAACACATCCGTATAATAAAATATACAACGCAAATTATGGTTGCGGATTACATATTCTTTTATAATATCATACTATATTTTTTAAGCATTATTAGCAATGCTTTTTTTTCTTTCATCTAATATTCTTTTTATTTAATATATCCATCTTTCATTGGCGGTTACCTTTTTTTATATTTAAGATATATAGCAGGATAACAAAGAATTATATAACCTTCTACCACAAGAACATCGTGAATAGCAAACTATAATGGTGATCAAAAATCAAGAAAAATAAATTATTTATTTCCAGGCAACCAGGCTAATACTTTTTACTATCTCTTTATATTGTTCTTGATCATCATATGGTGTGCCATCAGCGTTATATTCATTACTTTCAAATATATTGCCAAAACTATATTCTTGTACTATTTCAACATTTGAAAAACCCGCTTTATGCAACAACGCAATATACTCACTTTTTTGAATTGCCCCTGCTATACAACTTACATACGCATCAATAGATTTTTTAATATGCGGTGGCAAAGTCCCATCTAAGACTATATCAGATATAGCCATTCTACCGCCACTTTTCAATACTCTATAAGCTTCTTTAAATACCTGTTCTTTATCAGGTGCTAAATTTATCACACAATTTGAAATTATCACATCAACTGAATTGTCATCAACAGGTAAATGTTCAATATCTCCCAGGATAAATTCAACATTATCAATATGCAGCTTTTGTGCATTTTCCTGTGCAAGTGCTATCATTTCAGGCGTCATATCAACACCAATAACGTTTCCACATGCCCCAACCTTTTTTGCAGCAAGAAAACAGTCTATGCCTGCTCCACTGCCTAAATCAAGAACTACCTCCCCCTGCTTCAGTGAAGCTATTGCATTTGGATTACCACATCCCAATCCTAAATTTGCTGAATCTAGTTCATATATTTCATTCTCTGAATAGCCAATCTTAGATGCAACATCTTTGGGATTGCAACAACTGCCACCGGAACAACATGAAGTTTTTGACAGGGCTATGGTGCCATAATTTTTTTGCACTATTTTTTTAATTTTTGCGTTTGTATCCATACTCATTTTCCTATATTACTGAACACTGGTGCTATTTGCTCAAAAACAGCTGCATTTAATGAATCGGCTTTTACAAAAGCAATACAACATAACGATTCTTTGCTATTAAGGGTTATAACTACAAACTTGTCACCTGCTTTCACTCCATACTTTTCCCTGAGATCTTTTGGCAATACTAATTGCCCGCGTTCATCTACCGAAACAACTGCTTCTATTGAACACGAAGAATTGCAACAGTTACTATTTTGCATATTCATATCCTTATAATCATAAAAATAATGTATATTCTGAATATACTGTTTTTTCTGATTTTTCTGACATTCAACTACTTACAGCTATTTTGTCAACTTAAATTTTGCAAATTTATTTTTTGCATAAATTTTATATATGCTCTGACTTTTTGTATTCCTTCGGGCTCTGACCCTATTTTACAACAATATACCCACCGTATAAGCCTGTATATTGGAGAATCAATTGTCTTTTAAAAGGTATTGACTTTAATAACTATATTATTTATATTAAATCTCATCGATTTTTACACAAAGTATCGTAAAAAATCATTATAGATCACTGACACAAAAAATGTGATATTTGTTATATTGTTATTGGCTCAAACTTTTTAGATTATTACTAATTGAGGTAGTATATGGGTATTCTTAAAGATGCTGGTGAATCATTAGTAAATTTTAGCGAACGGTTTTTAGATAAAACTGAAGAATTAACTCAAATTGCTCGTATCACCATGGAAATAAAAAAGTTGGAACATTCCCTAAAAGAGGTATATTTAAATATAGGAAAATATGTGTATGACCAGGTTGTCGGTGACAGTCCTATTTCAAACACGGATGATTTTATAACAGGAGCTGTCGCCACAATAAATGATTATAAAACAAAAATACAGGAAAAACAGAACGAAATACAAAAAGTCAAAGAACACTATGAATCCAAATACCATCGATATTAAAAGCTAAAATATACTATGTCAAAAACATCATCTCGTATTGTACAGGCAATTGAAAAACAAAGAGGTTTTTTTACTACAAACGATATTGTATCAGCAATATTGCTTCCCAAACCAAAAAGTAAAAAATCAAAGAAAAGCACTAAAGTATCACAGCACCAGGCTCAGCAAATAGCTAACCGTGTGCAGAAAGCTGTTACCACGTTATACCAGTGTGGATTTCTTACCAAAAAAAAGGGTAAATACAGGGTAGCACAGCCATTCAATTTCACGGGAACATTCATTCACAACAAAAAAGGTGACGGCGTTGTATATTTGCATGATGATATTGAAGTACACATTAACCGTAAAGATATAAATCATGCTCGCAATAAAGATATTGTTCAGGTACAGTTAACTGATATACTCCGCGGGACCATATTTGGAAGGGTTATGTCAATTGTGTCAGCCAACAAACAGATGTTCTTTGCACGATGTGTAAAATTAAACGGCAAATTTCGTATCCTGCAGCTTCTTGATGTTCCCGGTAATATTCAGGTCATTACAAAAGAAAATATAAAAACTGGGGTTTTGGCGATAGTTACTGTGAAAAACTCATTTATACAAAATTATCAGGAATGCACCATTAACGCACTAATAGAACACGAAGAACAATATGACGTCCAGCGTATTGTGGGGAAGTATTCTTTGCCCGGTGCACATCCTGAGTATAAACACATTGAAAACATTGTACAGTATGTACACCCACACGAACATAACAACCGCAAGGATTTCAGAAAGCTTTTAACAGTAACCATTGATGGGGAAACAGCAAAAGATTTTGATGATGCCATTTCATTAGAATATAAAAAAGGTATTTACACATTATACGTTCATATAGCAGATGTTTCTGCTTATGTATATAAAGATGATGCTATTGATAAAGAAGCATATAATCGTGGAACAAGCTATTATTTAGGCAATACCGTGATACCAATGCTTCCTGAGAAGCTATCAAACGACCTGTGTTCACTCAAAGCTGGTGTTGACAGGTTAACGCTTTCGGTTATGCTGCAGTTTGATGAACATGGTAACTATAGAAAACATGAAATTCACCGTGGCATCATCAACGTTGACCAGCGCTTAACGTACAACGTAGCTCAGGATATATTGAACTCAAAAAAACGCAGTGCCATCAAAACAATGCTGCAACATGCAAAAGACCTGGCACAAAAACTTAAAGCAAAGCGATTATCCAATGGACGGGTAGACCTGAACCTGGCTGATGCCGAGATGATATTTGACAATAACGCCTCTATTGCTGATATTGCTTTTGCCACACGACTTGACAGCCACATGATTATTGAAGAGTTTATGCTAAGCGCCAATGAAGTTGTATCACGTGTTTTGCGAGAAAACAATGTTCCAGCACTGTACCGCATTCACGAACCAATTGCTTTAGAAAAATTTATTGCACTACAAAATTTCCTTAAAACACTGGGCATTACACTTAAAGAAGAAGAGAACGTGGGGCTTGCCCTGCAAAAAGTAATTGATTCCGTAGCTCAAAAAGAATATCAGCAGGTGGTCAATTTTATAGTGCTCAAATCACTGATGCAGGCATATTATGGGCCAACTCCATTAGGGCATTTTGGATTGGGTTTTAAGGATTATACACACTTTACCTCCCCTATACGACGGTACCCTGACCTCATTGTCCATAGATGCATTAAGTCATTAATTGATAAGGATAAACCACCATATTCTCCTGATGAATTATCTATCATTGGAGAACAATCATCAAAATTAGAACGTGTGGCCCAATCTGCTGAACGTGACCTTTTGAAACTCAAAGCATGCAGATTGCTTGAGGACAGAATTGGCGAAGAATTTGAAGGCATTATAAGCGGTGTAACACGGTTTGGGTTTTATGTAAGTTTGCTTGACAAACCAATAGAGGGTATGGTTCCTTTGAAATTCCTGACCGATGATTATTATCTGGTTAACGAAGATGATTATACAATAATTGGTAGGCGATTGGGAAGGCGCTTTCGCCTTGGTGACATAGTTAAAGTCAGACTTAAAAATGTAGCCACTGATTTCATGCGCATTGATTTTGATGTAGTGTAAAAGGTACTAACATGCTAACATTACAGGCAAAAAAATTTGATACAATAACTTCACAGGATACTGTTGCATTGCTATGCACTCAGGAACAGATTGACAGCAATTCGTTCATTCCACAGCAATTATCTGATATTTTTGCAATTATTAATGCTAAAACCTTTAAAGCTAAACCCAATACATATTTTTTTGCTGCACTAAAAGATAAACCATCAATCCTTCTTGTAGGGCTTGGCAGCCATAAAGACATCACACCCGAAACACTGCGCAATGCTGCAAGTGTTATTGTTGGTGCCTGCTGTGATAAATCAGTATCTGAAGTTTATATTGTTGTTCCTGAGATTAATTCTTTCAACGATGCAGCACGGTGTATTGCTGAAGGGGTGTATCTTGCAAACTATGCATTCAATCGTTACAAAACGCAAAAAGAAGAAACCAGCCCATTACTGGAAAAAGCTGTCCTTTTGTGTGACAATCCCGGACAACTATCGCACATATTAAAAGAAGTTAGCGTTGTATGTAGTAACACATTGCTATGCCGTGATTTAGTCAATGAAATAACGCAGAATGCCAATCCATTAACTATTTCCCAACTTGCAAAAAAAATTGCTGCCCAATCAAAAATCAAATGCACAATATATAACAAAAAAGATATTGCAAAAATGAAGATGGGGTTGCTTTTAGCGGTAAGCCAGGGCAGTATGTATCCGCCACAACTTATTGTGATGCACTACAGGGGTGCACCTGCCAAAAAAGACGCAATTGCCCTTGTTGGTAAAGGAATTACCTTTGACACAGGCGGCATCAACTTAAAACCATCAGGCCACATTGAAACTATGCGCACCGATATGGCGGGTGCGGCAGCCTGTCTATATGCAATAAACGCTATTGCACAGATGAAATTGCCAGTTAATGTATATGCGGTTATACCGCTTGCTGAAAACATGATTTCGCACACCGCGTATAAACCCGGCGACGTCTTTACTGCATACAACGGCAAAACTGTTGAAATAGGAAACACTGATGCTGAAGGACGTCTTATACTGGCTGATGCACTATCTTTTACTGAGAAAAAATTAAAACCTAAAGCTATCATTGACATTGCCACATTAACCGGCGCATGCATCGTAAGTTTTGGGGAGATAGTAGCTGCCTATCTAACTAATGATGAATCATTATCCACTGCGCTGTTTCAAGCTTCAGAAACTACTGGCGAAAAAATTTGGCGTATGCCATTATATAAAGAATACAATGAAGAGATCAAATCAGATATAGCTGATATAGTCAACGTCCCCGCAGTGCGAAATGCTGGAACAATTATTGGCGCAACATTTTTAAAAAATTTTGTTGAAACCACACCATGGGCTCATATTGATATAGCTGGCACATCATGGTATTCTAAGAAACGTGGATACAATCCAAAGAATGCAACTGGATTTGGCGTACGGTTGTTATATGAATTTGTAAAAAATGTAGCTTTTTAATAAGGAATTCCGTATAATAACATTGCACTTTGAAGATGGAGGAGTTTACATGTATTCAACAAAAGAACTAATAGACATAGCCATTGGTATTGAAGAAACAGGATTTTATTTTTATTCCACGTTTAAAAATAAATTTAAAGATGAATCGTTTAAACAGATTTTTCAGTTCTTAGCAGATGAGGAATTACGACATAAAGATGTATTTTCAGGCATGCTGAAGGAATTAAAAGATACAACAGGTGTATTCACCCAGGAATATTATGCATATCTTAAGGCAATTGGAACCACACGAGTCTTTGCTAACAAAGATGATATTGATAAAATAGCACCTACACTGACACAACTACTGGATATTATCAAAATAGCAATGGATGCTGAACGTGACTCTATAGTGTGGTATTCTGAATTAAAGGAAATTTACCGCAATGATATAAAAGCAAAAGATATACTGGAAAAGCTTATTAATGAAGAACGAAAGCATGTACTTACGCTACTGGATTTGAAAGAAAAGTTGAGTATGTAAAATAATCAACAACTATCTAAAATATAATTTTATGTTTGTTTCAGTGTATACTTTAGGTGATGTATATATACATTGTATTGTATAGTATTGACATATAAAAGTTAATGAATTTAATCATAAATAAATATATCCCTTTCCCATAGGAAGTATAGTACCCATGTAAAGAAAAATAAATTCATTTTTTGTAATACTACAGATATTTATCATTGACAAATAATTTCAGCAAAATAATTTGGTTGGCGACCAATATTTTTATATCTCCAGCCAAAACAGTGGTCTGGATAAACAAAACAAATATTACATAATCCATAGAAAGGGGGATTGGAAGCCTATGAGTTTATATCAAAAAGTATATGATGAATCTATTAATAATCCTGAAAAATTTTGGTCTGAGGCCGCAAAGAATATTCACTGGTATAAACCGTATACCAAAGTACTTGATGATTCTCGCAAGCCTTTTTATCGGTGGTTTGTGGGTGGGCAACTGAATACATGTTATAATGCTCTTGACCGCCATGTTGAAAGTGGCCGTGGTAATCAGGTTGCACTTATATACGACAGTCCTGTTACGGATACTATCGCTAAGTTTACTTATAAAGAAATGCTTGATAAAGTATCAGTATTTGCAGGAGCTTTGGAAAAATATGGAATTAAAAAAGGTGACCGGGTTATTATTTACATGCCCATGATACCAGAGGCACCTGTTGCAATGCTTGCCTGTGCACGAATAGGAGCAATTCACTCGGTAGTTTTTGGTGGATTTGCACCAAATGAGTTAGCTATACGAATAGATGATGCCAAACCAAAGCTCATTATATCTGCCTCATGTGGTATTGAAGGTAAAAAAGTTATAGAATATAAACCTCTTCTTGACAAAGCAATTGAAATTGCCAACCATAAGCCCAAACATTGCATTATCTTCCAACGGCCTCAGGTAACATCATCTCTTATTGCCGGAAGAGATGTAGATTGGAATGAAGCCATACGTGGTGTGAAGCCAGCTGAATGTGTTCCTGTTGAATCAACCGACCCATTATATATACTGTACACGTCCGGTACTACAGGAATTCCTAAAGGTGTTGTACGCGATAATGGAGGACATGCTGTTGCATTATACTGGAGCATGAAAAATATCTATGGCATTGAACCGGGTGATGTTTGGTGGGCAGCTTCGGATGTTGGTTGGGTTGTTGGGCATTCATACATTGTGTATGGGCCATTATTATATGGCGCAACAACGATTCTGTATGAAGGCAAACCTGTTGGAACACCAAATGCAGGAGCATTCTGGCGTGTTATCTCCCAGCATAAAGTGAAAGCATTATTCACAGCTCCCACAGCTTTTAGAGCAATTAAAAAAGAAGACTCCGGTGGAGAATTTTTCAAAAAGTATGATCTATCACAGTTTAAATATTTATTTTTAGCAGGTGAACGTCTTGACCCGGATACATATTACTGGGCATCTAATCTGTTACAAAAACCCGTTATTGATCACTGGTGGCAAACTGAAACCGGCTGGCCAATTGCTGCAAATTGTGTTGGCATAGAATTGTTACCAATCAAAGCAGGCTCTCCAACTAAACCCGTTCCTGGCTATCAGGTACATATTATCAACGACGAAGGCAAACAACTGCCAAATGGAACTGAAGGTATTGTTGTAATTAAACTTCCACTCCCTCCAGGGACACTTCCAACATTATGGCAGAATGACGATAAGTTCCGGGAATCATATCTGGATATATATGATGGATATTACTTCACAGGCGATGGTGGGTATTATGATGAAGATGGATACCTGTTTATAATGGGAAGGATTGATGACGTAATAAATGTTGCCGGCCACAGACTCTCAACAGGTGCCATGGAAGAAGTTATTTCAAAACATCCCGATGTTGCTGAATGTGCTGTCATTGGAGTAGAAGATAGCTTTAAGGGTCAATTGCCTGTTGGATTTGTTGTATTAAAAGAAGGTACAACAAAAAGTCATGATCAAATTATGAATGATCTGGCACAGATGGTTCGTGAACAGATTGGCGCTGTTGCCTGTTACAAAACAACACTGATAGTTCAGCGTTTACCAAAAACCCGTTCTGGAAAAATTTTGCGCGGAACCATGCGTAAAATTGCTGATAAAAAGCCATACACCACCCCATCAACTATTGATGATCCGGCTATTCTGGATGAAATAAAGGACGCACTATCAAAAATCACTGTTAGCGCATAGTAGATAAAAACGCCGGTTTAATACCGGCGTTTTTTTTATTCAATTTTATTTGTATTTGTCCATATATTCATTTCACTAGCTTTCTTAATTAATTCATCCCTGAAGTCTGGATGAGCAATCCTAATTAATGCTTCAGCTCTTTCCCATATTGATTTACCCTTGAGCTGTACTGCGCCATATTCTGTTACTACATACTGTACGATGGATCGAGGAACTGTGACAATAGAACCTTGCGGCAATGTGGGCACAATCCTTGAAACTAAAATGCCATCTTTATCCTTATATGTTGAAGACAGGCAAATAAATCCCTTGCCACCATGAGAGCCAAATGCACCAAAAATAAAATCAAGCTGCCCGCCAGTACCAGATTTATGAGCTATCCCTGCTGACTCTGAACAAACCTGACTGAATAAATCAACAGCAATTGCATTATTAACCGCAACCACTTTATCATTGAGAGCTATAATTCTTGGGTCATTAATATAATTAACAGGATATGATGCACAAGTTGGATTATGATGCAGGAAGTCATATAATTTATTGGTGCCCATGGCAAAGGTGTAGCTCATCTTATACTTGTCAATATTCTTTTTTGCACCTGTAACTCTACCTGCATGGTATAAGTCAACATATGAATCAACAAGCATCTCAGTATGAACACCCAAATCCTTTAAGTCGCTTTCAGCTATCATTTTTCCTACAACATTAGGTAATCCACCAATACCCAGTTGCAGGCATGCTCCATCTTCAATCTGTTCCAGAAGATGTTTTGCTATTTTCTTATCAATGTCAGTTGGTTCCAGTGCAGGTATTTGTGGTAGCGGCAGGTTTTTACCTTCAACTATATGGTCCACCCGTGAAATATGAATTGATTCCTGGTTTCCTCCCAGACAATATGGGACATGTTCATTCACTTCAACAACTATCTTTTTTGCCTTTGTTACAACAGCAGACGTTACTGAATTTGCAAGGCCATAATTGAAATAACCTCGTGGATCCATTGGACCAACTGTTAAAAATGCTACATCAAAATCTAAGTATTTTCTGATTACACGTGGTCCCTGATGATAGGTAATAGGAATATAATTACAAAGATGCTGATCATATAATCTTCGAGAGATAGTTCCAAAATGGAAGTCATTCAAAATGAAATGTTTTCGCTCAGGATCGGCTTCTACTATTTTTGGTACGCGCATATAACAAACACTTCGAACATCTACATTTCGCAATTCCTCAACGCGTTTTGATAATGCTTCATCAATAGCTTCAGGGAATAATACAAATTCTCCATAAAACACCCTGTCGCCTGATTTTACTAAATTAGCTGCTTCTTCTGCAGTAATTTTCTTCTTTTCATATTCCCATTTTTCAATATCACCCATTGTACTTCTCCTTTCTTCAATAAGGATTGCGCTGCACCATCAGCTTAGTACTATGACTTAAGTTTAAATTTATACTACATTATACTGTCATGATTACATCAACATATTGTTTGATTTATTGATATTATCAATACAACATGCGTAATTGCTATTGAATATAGCATATACAAATTTTTATTTCTAATTTTTATATATTTGTAAATAACATTTATCACTATATATTGATTACCAACTGGCAGGTTTGCAACAGCTTTAGAGCCGCCATACATGGCGGCTCTAAAGGTTAAATTATATTTATTTTTTTAAATCATCAAGGGTCTTAAAAATTCTCTTTGCTCTCCACTCATCTAATGTGAAGACATACTTACTTTTTGAGCTGGTACATATATATCGGTTGTTTTCATATTCTTTATGGATAACCAGCGTAATCTCTTCTGGTTTTTGCAAATCATCACCTTTTACTGAAACAGCAATTGAAGCAATTTTACCCGTCAATGTTTTGGCATCAACATCAGGGAATGAATATGCTTTCAAAGGTTCAAAAGTATATAACATCTCCTTAACTTTATTGTTGTCCAGTGTAACTGCTGGATGTTCTTTGCAAATCCACTGCTCTTCCTTTTCAATTTCTTTTGGCTTTTCCTGTTTATCTTTTTGCGCACTACCAGTTTCCTCTTTCTTCTTTTCTACAATTGTCTTCTGCAGTGTCAATGTTGCATTTTTATACCATAATTTTACTGTATCAATCTTTGCTATATCAAGCTGGACAATATCCTTATTTCGCAATTCGTCTACTGTTTTATTGAAGTATGAATCTAACGTATCTTCTGCAAGGTAAACCTTTGGATCGTTTTCTAATCGGACATACGTGTGGCGATAGGTGCTCCCCTTTTTGCCAATATAAACATCGCGAACAATCTGACCATTACATTTAGCCTGCACGTGTATTGCATGGTTGTTGTCAAGCTCATAGCGTTCATAATGTGGTTTTTCACTAATCAGATCGGTAATCTTCAGGTCTTTTATCTTATTTATCATATTAGCAATGACGTTTTTATCGCCATCAAATTCATTTACTTTCCAGCTATCGCCATCCTGTTTTATCACTATTACCGTTTCACCTTTTTTAAGTACAAGCTCAGTTATGGGGCTTTTTATGGTGGGCAGTGTCACTATGGTTTTTGTTATTAATGAATTAATGATAAGATATCCAGCCAGAACAGCTATCACCACAATACTGATAAGAATATTTTTTTTCTTGTGCATACCAACACCTCTTTACTGAATTATCTCATACTGGAAAATTGTTCTTCAATGCGCTTGCGGCGAATGTTACGACGCCACATATACAGTAGCCCGACAAGAATTACTAATAGAGGCAATCCAGCAATGTTGATAGCTTTAATAATGCTCTTTGCAGTATCAGATGTTTCTTTAATTGGATTGAACGATAGGCCCTTGCTTCGCATCTGCGGAATGGCATAGTTGCCCTGCAAGTAATCAATAACGTTGTGCATAAACACTGCATTAGGCGACTTTCCTTCTTCATCAATTATGTTTCGCCCTGTAATTTCTGATGTTCCCACCACAAATAGTTTTACTGGCTTTACACTTTGTTTTAAAGCTTCTTCTTGAACATACTCTTTGCCTTTTGATTCTTTGGTTTTTGCATCAATTTGGGGCTGCTTATTGGCAAAGTAGCTTTTTAAATTTCCCTGCACCAGAACTGCCAGATTATACTGCTTGAGGCTTGAATCCTGCGGTGGGCTGGCACCCCAAGGTAGAAAGTTAATAGTACCCTGCTGTAACCAGCTGTATGGTGACGATTTTACAATATATTGTACAGAGGCTTTATTTTCCTTAAGCAGTGTTTCATCAACTGAAATGGAAGAAGCTTTTAAAAATACAATCTTCTTTAAATATTTAGTGATTTCATTATCTTTAGACAATCCTTCTTCAGAAATCATTGGCGCAAAGTATATAGTTAATTCACCCAATCCACGTTGCTGAGCAATGAAACACTGCTTGTCCATCACTATATCACGGCCAATCTTAACACCATAATGTTCAAGCATCCCTTCAAGACCGGTAAATACCGGTAATGCCTGAGGCGGTCGCTGGAACATCTGCATACCCTGCATCTGCTGTTCCACATACGAATCTAGTAGCATTACAGCATTACCCCCACGCATCAGGAACTGGTCAATTTTATACAACTCATATTCACTGAACATGGATCGCGGCCCATTAATAATGACGGTTGCAATATCAGCAGGTATTTCATCTTTTGTAATATCTATGGTTATAAGGTCATACATGTCACTTATCATCTTCCTGAATTGGGCTGCACCATTCTGCTCATCATTAATGTCGCGTTCACCATGACCAACAATATAACCCACTTTTGGATTAATGCTTATAAGATTATCAATTGCTGCATTCAGCGTATCTTCAAGGCGTGTCAAATCACCAACTGAATACTGTCCAAAAATTGATCGTGTCAGAATTTGTACGGTTTCAAATTTATTGTTATATTCCACTACAATACCAACCATGCCTTCACCAGGATCAACAGTTTTGCCTTCCATAGTAGTAAACCGTGGCCACTTCAGCATTGGCAGACCATACATCTGGGCAAGTGTACTCCCCTGTGGATTTTGTAATGGGTCAATGTAACGATACTGTATTTTATTGTAATTGCGTATATTACACTTCTGAACCTCAGCATATACCCGTTCATTCAAATTCTGCATTCCCGGAATAGGCAGGTTACTGCTTGCATACAATGTAACCGTAATAGGTGTGTTAAGTTTAAGCAATGAATCAATCTTACCATTCATCTTCTTAATGAGTGTTGTTATACGGTACTCCAGTCCTTCCGGTTCAGTGATTGAATCAATTTTTTCTATCAAGTCACCATGAATTATGGCCAGACCCATAAAAGCATTTCGGAATTTTACCTGATCATTACGTATTTCTCTAATCTGTACGGGATAAATACCAAAATCAGAAGCAGCATCCTTTTGCTTTTCAACATCAATAAACTCATAATTAAAATATCTATTGCCTGCATTATCATATTCTACCATCAGGTCATGAAGATAGCGATATACTGCATTATACGGTGCGGGAAGATCCTTATTAAAAAATATCTTAATGGTTAATGGTTCTTCCAGTGACGATACTACCTCTTTACTTATTGGTGATAGTGAATATACACTATTTTTTGTCAGATCCACCCTGAAATATAATGTAATCCCAACTAAATTTATTAAAACAATAATCACACCATAGAGTATAAACTGCGAATAGCTCTTCTGTGTTTCACTATCACCCGATTTAGTGTGCGCCTTAACTTTCTGTATTACCTGTGTATATATAGTTTTAATGTTACCTTTGAGATTTTGCAGCACATCAACAAATTTTCTTTTGTCCATAACTATCTCCTCACCTCCAGCTGATATATGCTTGCCATTGAACTAATTGCAATTACCGAAGCAAAATATATGATATTTCGTGAATCCACCACACCACGGGCAATGTTCTGGAAATGGTAGTCAGCACTGATGTATTCAAACAGTGAAACCAATTTGGGTGAAATAAAGTATAAGAATTTTGTTATAAGCGATAGTACTATGCAAATGGCAAATCCTATGATAAAAGCAACAATCTGGTTTTTAGTCATTGATGATGCAAACACACCAATTGAAGCATACGCAGCAGCAAGAAGCACTGCACCCAAATAGCCACCAACAACAGGGCCCAAATCCAGTGAACCAACAAATGCAACCGAGACCGCATAGACCAGTGTTGGCGATATCATAATTGATGCAAACAGTGTTGCTGACAATATCTTTCCTGCTACAACCTGTATTGTTGATAACGGCAGAGTCACAAGCATCTCAAATGAACCGGTATTACGCTCCTCAGCAAAAAGGCGCATGGTGATTGCCGGTATCACAAAAGCAAATAAAAGTGGCAGCAGTTCAAAATAAGCCCTGAGTTCAGCCTGTCCATATAAAAAGAATGTTGAAAAGAACAGAAACCCTGCTATAACCAGGAACACAGAAATTACAATATATCCTATTGGCGTTGAAAAATATCCTGACAGTTCCTTTTTTGCAATAAGCTTTGCACCTTTCATTATCTCTTTCAATTGCTCCATACATCCCTCCTTACATGCCTACTGTTAGTTCGCGGAATACGTGCTCCAGGCTTCTGTATTCCCTGTTCATTTCATACAATATCCAGCCGCTGTCTTTTATACAGTTGAATACAGCTGGGCGTAAATCAATGTCAGCTCCGGTTAAAACCTGAACATGGCATAACTGGCCTTCATCACGTACATGTTGTACGTTTTTTACTCCTGATATGCTTTTCAAAGCATTCTGTATTAATTCAAATGTAGTTCCGCCAATGACACAATTTATACGGATATCCTTACCCCGGGCACTTTTAAGCTCAGTAGTTGAATCATCAGCTACTATCACACCCTTATCAATGATTATCACACGGTTACAGGTAGCTTCCACTTCCTGCAATATGTGAGTTGACAGTATCACTGTTTTTTCCTTTCCCAAATCCTTAATAAGGTCACGGATTTCAACTATCTGGTTTGGATCAAGGCCGTTGGTTGGTTCATCCAGTATCAGTATGTCAGGATCATGCAATATAGCTTGCGCCAGTCCCACGCGCTGTTTATATCCTTTAGAAAGCTCATTAATATTTTTATGCATTACTTCGGTTATGCCACACTGAATAGCCACATCTTTTATTTTTTCTTTATCATAAATTTGCCTGATATCAGCCATAAAGTGGAGAAAGTCATATACCATCATATCGGGATATAACGGTGCAGATTCGGGCAAATATCCTATACGCTTTTTTATTTCTATAGGATTTTCATTTACAAGAAACTCATCCACGCTTACCATTCCACTGGTTGGCTGCATGTAGCCAGTGAGTATTCGTAGTGTTGTGGTTTTGCCTGCACCATTTGGACCCAGTAAACCCGTTATCTCACCTTTTCTGATTGTGAATGAAATACCATCAACAGCCTTTACGTCACCATAATGCTTTACCAGATTCCGTACGCTAATCATGTACCGTTATCCTCCTTGATAAAATAGGATTGTGAATTTGCCGTTATTTTTCATTCCAAACTATTGCGATGAAAATATTTTTTCAATATAAAACAATGTATATATTGATGTGATACTATAAATATGAAAAACAAATGATGAAAATGTTACACATTATGAGCACTTTTTAAAACTGCTTTCTTCTGAAATTATTAATATAATAGAAAGCGGTTTTATCCTATTATATTGTGCCCACAAGGGAACATCCAAAAAAACAGTTTTTAGAAGTTTCCTTATTTTTGTGCTCTGCCATAATCATCTTCAATGCGCTCTATATCATCTTCACCAAAGTATTCACCCAGCTGAACTTCAATATACACTAAGTTTTGTGTTCCCGTATTTTCCACTCTGTGTAGCATATTGTAATCTATATCTACACTTACTCCTGAGGCAACCTCAATTTCATGTTTATCAAGAGTAACCACACCCTGACCTGATACAAAGAACCAGTGCTCTTTGCGCATTTTATGGCGCTGGAGGCTTAATCGCTTTTTTGGGTATACTGTTATACGTTTAACCTTATGGGTTTCTGTGTCCGATAGTACCTCGTAAAAACCCCAAGGCCGGTGTTCAGAATATACTGCTCTATCATCCATAGTTATCCATTCCTCTGCATAAAGTGATTCATAAAATCCACCAGTGCCTTAACACCTTCAAGGGGCATTGCATTATAGAGAGATGCTCGTAATCCACCTACTGAGCGGTGTCCTTTTAACCCACTCAATCCTTCTTTTTCTGCTTCTTTTACAAACTTTTCTTCAAGTTGTTCATTTTGCAAACGCCATACTACATTCATCTTTGAGCGGCTATGTTTATCAACAGGGCAATTATAGTACCCATTGCTTGAATCAATAGCATTGTAAAGCATTGCAGCTTTTTCGTCACGGCGCTTTTCAATTACCGGTAATCCCCCAATTGATTTAGTCCATCTGAGTGTAAGTGTTGTCATCCACACGGTAAATGTTGGCGGTGTATTATACAGTGAATTTTCTTTTGCGTGCAGGTCATAGCGTAAATACGCTGGCACATCTTTTCTTGCTTTCTCCACAAGTTCTTTTTTCATAATAACCAGTGCCATGCCTGCCGGTGCCAAATTCTTCTGAGTGCCTGCAAACAGCATACTCACCTTATCCCATTCCACTGGCCTTGACATGATATCCGATGACATGTCAACAATTAATGGAACTCCACCTGTATGGGGCATCTGTTGCCATTGAATACCGTCAATGGTTTCATTGGAACAAATATGCACATACTCAGCACCTGGTGTATACTGCAACTCACTCTGGTTTGGAATACGTCTGTATTTCTCTGAAGCCCCATCCCAGATAACCCTAGGATTGCCAATGAGTTTTGCATCTTCAATGGCTTTCCTTACCCAGGTCCCCGTTACCACAAAATCCGCAATTTTACCAGGGTCAAGGAATGCTATAGGAATCATACCAAATTGGAGAGTAGCACCACCCTGTATGAACAGAATATAGTAATCATCCGGTACCTGCAAAATCTCTTTAATAAGAGCTATTGCCTCATTATGTACCTCATCATATATTTTGCCACGGTGGCTCATTTCAATAAGAGACATGCCTGTGTGTTTATAATCAACTATCTCCCTGCTTGCTTCTTCCAGCGCTGGCAACGGTAACATTGAAGGGCCTGATGAAAAATTATAGATACGCGCCATGTATTCTATTCTCCTTATGGAAGTATAACTATTCAAAAAGAGGTCATTATTTATAATTACCACATTCTACTTGATAAAAAAGCTATTGATATGATACTGTTATAAAAAATCAAGCAAATAAATCTAAAGGGGATATCCAATGTCAGGAAAACTGTATATTATTGCAACACCCATTGGCAATTTAGAAGATATTACATTACGGGCCTTACGCATCTTAAAAGACGAAACTGATATAGTCTATTGCGAAGATACTCGGCAAACAGCAAAGCTTCTTACTAATTACGATATACATGTACCCATACGTTCACTGCATACCCATTCAAGCAAGGCAAGGCTACAGAGCATTATTCATGAATTAGAGAGTGGCAATACCATTGCATACCTTACTGATTCTGGTACACCGGGAGTTTCCGATCCAGGTGGGCAACTGGTAGCGCTGGCACGCAAGCACAATATTCCTGTAATCCCCATTCCAGGGGCTTCTGCGGTAACAGCTATTATTTCAGTGTGTGGTTTCCCTGCAACGCAATTTTACTTTGCAGGTTTTTTAAGCAAAAAGGAAGGCAGGCGAAAAAAACAATTACAGGAACTATCGTACCTTGATGCTATTATTGTTTTATACGAATCCCCCTACCGCATCATAAAATTATTGTATGCAATTGCTGAAGTAATGCCACAGGCTAAAGTTTTCATTGGCAGGGAAATGACCAAACATTTTGAGGAATTTATTTATTGTGATGCAGGCGAAATTGATTCAATTGCTAAAACGTTAACACAAAAGGGGGAGTTTGTAGTGGCTGTGTATAATCATGGTGAAAAAACCATTTAATTTTACAATTTTATCTTGACAGTATAAATATGTAAATATATTCTTAATGCATGTATTATTATAGAAAATTAGAAAAAACACTTGCTCAATTCCTTAATATTTTTCCCGCAGTTGCTGTGTGTGGTCCCCGGCAATCTGGAAAATCCACCATGTTACAGCACCAATTTGGCAAACAATATCGATATGTTACTTTTGACGATCCTCTTATGCGTGAGCGTTTTACTACAGATCCAAGAGGGTTTATGAATGAATTTAACAACCGCGTTATTTTTGATGAAGTGCAAAAGGTTCCAGAAATTTTCAATTATCTTAAAATGATTATAGATGAAAATCGGTCCTTATATGGAAACTTTATACTTACCGGATCAAGTCAATTTACTATGCTTAAAAATATAACAGAATCATTAGCAGGAAGAATTGGGCTATTAACACTGCTGCCATTTCAATTTTCTGAAATGCCACAGTCTCTTCAAAACCAACAGATCATATTTGGAAGCTACCCTGAAAACGTGGTTCGCCACTATTATGGTGTGCACGAATGGTATGGTGCATATATTACCAACTATATTGAACGCGATGTACGTACTTTATTTAACATAGGAAATTTAAAGGACTTTGAGCGGTTGCTATGGCTTTTGGCTGCACATACCGCACAGGAACTTAACATGAATAAAATTGCCAGCGATATTGGTGTTACCGTAAAGACCATTAAATCCTGGATATCAGTACTTGAAGCTAGCTATATAGTTTTTACCATACCTCCTTTCCATTACAATCTTGGTAAAAGAATAGTGAAAAGGCCAAAGATATATTTTTATGACACCGGGCTTGTATGCTATTTAACAGGAATTCATTCTTTTGAAATATTGCAGAGAGGTCCACTATCCGGTCCAATATTTGAAAATTTTGTAATAGCTGAATTAAAAAAAACAATATCCCACTATAACAAAAATATAGGTTTATTCTATTATAGAGATAATTCAGGAAATGAAATTGATTGTATAATAGAAGATTTATATAATAATAACATATTTCTTGTTGAAATAAAGCATACAGCTACACCAAAACCTGTTTTTGCAAAAAAATTACAAAAGTTATTACATGCACACAAAGAAGCCCTTCCACACATACATAGCAATGCAACTGTATTATGCCAGGCAAATGAAAAATTCATTATGAACAATGTACAATTTATGCATTATATAAAATTTTTAGAGGAATTTGAAAGTGCTATTGGTCCACAAGGCTCTTAACATAAACCGCTTATACAACAAAGCTATGTTTGTGCAAATGCAATAATGGCTTTTATAATTTCATCAAGCGATAACACTTCCACCGCTGCACCCAGCTCTATTGCAGCGCGGGGCATACCCCATACTATTGAGGTTGCCTCATCCTGCGCTATTGTATGAGCACCAGCATTTTTCATTTCAAGAAGACCTGCAGCGCCATCTTTTCCCATACCGGTAAGTAGTATTCCTAAAGCATTCTTCCCAGCTACTTTTGCAACTGACATAAACAAGACGTCAGCAGCTGGCTTTTGAAAATTTACCTTATCACTATCATCATGCAGAGCAAAAAGCGATGCTCCTCTGCGTTCAACAACAAGGTGTTTCCCTCCCGGTGCAATGTATGTAGTACCAACCTGTAACAATTCTTCGTCTTCAGCTTCTTTTACCGTTAACTGGCATATATCATTTAAACGCTGTGCGAACTGATTTGTAAAATTTACAGGCATATGTTGTGCAACAACTATTGGTGGCAGATGTTGAGGCAATCGTTCAAAGATATATTCTAAAGCTACCGTACCTCCAGTTGAAGCACCAATAGCAATAATTTTTTCAGTTGTAGCTACTTGAGCAAGCACTGGTTTATGTAGCGTTTTTCTTTCTTTTACAAATTTTGGTGATAATTCTTTCCACTTCTTTAAGAATGTATTCCGATTAAAATAGGCATTCCGTATTTTCAATAATATTTCATCTGCTACCTGATCAACCGATAAACTACCACCTGGTTTATTGACCACATCGTAAGCTCCTAATTCAAGTGCTTTGATTGCTGCATATTTATCATTAGTAGTAATGGAACTTACAATAATAGCAGGCATTGGATAATATTGCATAAGCTTTTCTAAAAATGTTAATCCGTCCATCCTTGGCATCTCTATATCAAGTGTTATTATATCTGGATTGAGGCGCACTATTTTATCACGGGCAATAAACGGATCGGGCGCTGTTCCAACAAGGATCATATCCTCTTGCTTTTCAATTATTGACGCAAGAATATCACGTACAATTGCTGAATCATCAACAACAAGGATCTTGATTTTTTCACTTTCAAACATGCACACCTCAATTAAATATTTGGATTATACAAATCATCAATGGTAATTTTTTCAAGGGTCTGAACTATTATTTTATTTGTTTGTGTATTAAAATATACCCTTTTCCCATGATCACCTCCAGTATACATTTGTTTTATTAATATCTTTTCCTTGCGCAGTATTGTAGTAGCAATATCAACATTTTTATCGCCTATAAAAAATATTTCACGTTCATCAAATATGATAAATGCACCCCCACATATTGATGCTACCAGATCATCACGTTTGCTTTTATTTTCCTTTAATAGTTTATAGAGTAATACATTTATAGCTACGTTACCATACTTTGTGCTACTTGTTTCGTCAGAGGGGGCCTGCGGCAATAAATAATGGCACATACCCCCAATTCGTTTAACTTTATCATATATGGTTACAGCCACACAACTACCAAGAACTGTTTTAATAACTATTGGTTTTTTTGAAAATATAAGTTCACCAGGGTTTAAAAAATATTCCTGCAACCCCTCCATACCATACCCCTTATACATGTTTTTGGTACACTGAATGCGGTAATTGATAAAAATTATGCCGTATTCCAACTAGACTTTCTGATAACCCCAGGATTAAATAACCACCTGGCTTTATATAATCATACATTTTAGAAAGTATAATTTCTTTTTCATTGTTGTCAAAATAAATAAGGACATTGCGTAAAAACACAATATCAAATAACCTTTTAAAGGGATAATCATCCATTAAATTTAAAAATCGAACCTGCACTGAATTTTTTATTTCATTTTTAACTGTAAATGTCTTTTTTTCTTTATCAAAATAAAAATATCTTTTTAAAAGATGATCCTCAATGTTCCCACGGATTTTAGAATAGTGGTACACTCCTTCACTTGCAAATTGCAATACATTAAGCGATATATCGGTAGCCAATATTTTTATATCATAATTATAGATACTATTCCCAAGTGCCTCATGACACATTATAGCCATACTATACGCTTCCTCTCCTGTTGAACAACCTGCACTCCACAAACGCATATACGGCTGTATAGTATAATTTTGTTTTACATATTCTTTAACAAAATCAAAATGATATTCTTCCCTAAAAAAATAGGTATAATTGGTAGTGAGCAAATTAACAAATTGAATGCGTAAATCACCTTTAATGTCGTTGAGCAATGCCAGATAAAGGTCTTCATAGTTTTTAAATTCTTTGTCAGGTCCAACTATTTTACATAACCTGTATTCAACAAGGTATTTCTTATAATCTTTTAAGGATATTCCAGCCAATTCATAAAAAAGATTTACAAATTTTTTGAATAGATCATCTGTAAGTTGTTCATCCTTAATCTTCATGGTGTATTAGAACAATATGACATCACCTTTTTTGTGCTCATCTTCATTTAATTCTTTATTCAAATATTTTTTGTATAAATGCTTTAAAAACTCACGTTCATCAGCTGTGGTGATAAGACTTTCAAGTAGCCTGAACGAATCAATGCGATATTCACATTCAATTCCTTTACATATTTTATGCTCACGTATAAGATTTTGTATTACATTGTTTACTTTTTGTAGCATAATGTGGTTAAAACTATCTCTGTGGCTCATTTCTTCCTTAATAATAACTAATTTTTGTATATCCTCAAATTGCTTGAATAAATTAGCTTTTACACCTTCATCTTGTGTAATCAAAGCTTTCGAAACATTATCAACTAATTTGGTAAACTGGTTAATATTTTCTTCATATTCTTTAATCATCTTTTCTGATAAATCTATAAATTCCTGTATTTGTGCAATTGCATCCTGTTCTTCTTTCTTTTTATCCTCAATTATATTTAAATTTTGTTCTATTGTTTTTTTCATTGGCTCAAAATACTTGATAGTTTGCTCTGAAAATGCATGTAACTCCTTTGCAATAATTGCAAATACATTATTACCTGTAAGCTTATTTGCCTCAATGCTCATATTGAGTGAAAGAATATTTATTTTATCAGTGATTTCTTCTACCTGTACCATTATTTCTTTTATAAACTGAAATGTTTGGCTTACTGTGGAAAGGTATTGTGCAAAGGATTCCTGTGTATTGCGCATATTTGCATAAAAGCCTATCATTTGGTCATATTGCACTGCTCTTTTATCTTTAAAACCTTTTAAAATTTCAAGCACATACTGTACATACTCAATACTCTCAGCCTGTATCTTTTGCAATAACTGTATTGAATTTTTTGCCATCTCAAATGAAGAAGTAAAGCGTGTATCAACAAAAGTATTCCATTCCTCAACTAAATCCAATGGCAAGTGTACAGGGCAAAGCACATCCAACTGATGATAAATAGATACTATCTTTTTATGGTACTTATGGATAATCATCAACAGCGCAAATATTATTTCTTTATATGTATTTTTATACAATTCGTATGGTGATTGTTTGATATTTTCATTTCCTGATGAAGATTTTAAATTAATATTTTTTATAGCATTATCCGTTTCTATTACAAGTTTGTGAATATCCTCACAGCATATAGTATTGTTCATATCATTAATTTTGTCATGAGTTGCTTCCACAATATCATTAATAGCTTTGGTATATGCATTTTCAATTGCCTGATATATTGTGTGTACTATATGTTCCTTACTTTTATTGTTTATTTTATACTGCAGAAAAACAAGAACACATATAAAACTATTGCCTGCACATAGTATATACAATAATAGCTTTAATGGATTTATAATACATAGTATTGCAATTACAATAGTTATTACAAGACACACAATAATTACATAATAAAGTATATTCCCAATTTTTTCTAATTTCATGCAACCATCACTTCTATATAATTTAAATATTATAACGGGGCTGTTTACAATATTTCTTAATCACAAAAGCATTTTTTAAAGCCCCGTTATTTTGCCAGTAACTATCGCTTTCTAAATTAAAAGTCTTTAAAATCATTAAGTGGAATTTTATCCTCAGGCTTTATAAGCTCAACATCATTGTCACTTTCTTTTGTTTTAGCTTTTATAGCATCTATTGATGCATGTACCCTATGAGCTTTTGAAGCTATGTCATTCTTCTTTTCATTTGTATTCTTACTAACGGTATTTTTTACTGCTTTTTCACCCATCACCACAGTATTTAATTCCATAACTGCTTCACGCTGACTTTCTACCTGGCTTAACATCTCTTCACTGCTGGAAGCTGTTTCTTCTGAAGAAGCCGCAAGCTGCTGAACTACAGAGTTTACTTGTGATATAGCCTTTGTTACTTGATTAGATCCTTTTGCCTGTTCTTTAGATGCCCTGGTTATTTCATCAAGTAACACATTTACCTTTTCAGCTCTACTGACAACATCATTAAAACTGGTTACTACTATTTCAGTTTTACTTGCCCCATTTTCAATATCCTGGTTTATCATATCTATTAAATCCGATGTTTCTTTGGCAGAATCAGCGCTTTTTTGGGCAAGTGACTTTACCTGTTCTGCAACTACTGCAAACCCACGCCCCACATCACCCGCACGAGCTGCCTCAACTGCAGCATTAAGAGCAAGAATATTGGTTTGGAACGCTATATCATCTATTGCTTTGTTTATCTTTATAATCTTCTTAGAGCTTTCACCAATTGTATTCATAATTTTTTGTAACTCTATAGAATGATCCTGAGCTCCTTTTGCTGTTTGCATGGTTTCTTTCATTAAAATTTCAGCTTCATTGACATTTTTGGTATTAGCTTCAATAATTGATTGTAACTCCTCCATACTGCTGGTAATTTCTTCTACCGAGCTAGCAAGTTCACTGGCGCCACTTGACAATTCCTGACTTGCTGATGCCACCTGATTTGCTGCTTTTTCTAAATTATCTGATGATATGGAAAGATTGTTTGAAGTTTGCAATATTGGTTTTGTTATAGTATTTGCTAACACATACCCTAATATTAATGAAATACCAAACGATATAATAATTATTATTACCATTACAATGTTAACAATATTAGCCGTTGAAATTGCCTTATCAACTAGTTGTTTACCATAATAGCCCTTAACATATTCCAATAATTTTTGAAGGGAATCCATGGAATCATCAAATGCCTTTCTATTTTTACCAGTAAAAGCATTTTGAGTTAACTGCTCGCATAGGTATTCCTTTTGCAACTGATTCTGTATAGTTGTTAATTTTTTTAAATCTTCAATCATCTTGTTATTTTCCGTTTTGGATTCTTCAAGTTTTCCCAAAAATTCTTTATATAACTTATCTTCTTCTGAAGTGCGTTTTATTATATCATAATTATCTAAAGCCTTTTTATAATTTTCCCTTGCTCTTTCAATATTTTGATACTGACGTTCTAAATCATCTTTTGAAATATATGGATTAATAGCAGAACGTATAGCTGCTTTAATCTCCAGCTGGCTAACTTTCACTATTTCCAGATTTAATATTGAAGGTATGCTTTCATTACCCAAAACTTCTATGTTACCTGACAAACTTTTAATTTGAATAATACTTACAATCCCTAAAATTAAAATCAGCACTGCTACTATTAAAAATGCTAATATAAGCTTAATCTTCAAATTCATATTTTTTAATAACTCTGACATGGTCTCCTCCTATAATTTGTAATAATAAAATATTCTATTTAAAATTTCACCTCTGAATCTACCTTCTCGGCAATCTCTACAACCTCTTCTGTAGCCAATATACTATCAAGATTCAATATCATAACCATTGAATCCTGCAATTGTATAATACCCTGTAAATATTTACTTTTAAACTTAAAACCAACCTCAGGGGTTTTTTCAATTTTATCCTCAGGGATTTCTACCACATCATGAACTGCATCAACCACAAGTCCAACATGATATACATCTTTTGCTGTTACAATATCCACTATAATAAATATTGTACGCTCGGTGTAATCTTTTGCTGGCAGGCCAAATTTTAAACGCATATCTATAATGGGTATTATCCTGCCGCGCAAATTAATAACACCTTTTAAAAAATCCGAAGCCTCATGCAGGCTGGTTATTGGCACATAACTTATAACTTCCTGCACTTTGGCAATAGGTATTGCATATCGCTCGGCTTCCAACCTGAATATTAAATATTTGTTGCTTCCACCATCCATGGGCACCTCCTTTTGTTTACTGTGATACATACATCTGAACTACTTTAATAAACTTTTCTGCCTCAAATGGTTTTACAATCCATCCGGTTGCGCCATACTCCTTTGCTTTAACAATTTTTTCTTTGTCAGTTTCGGTAGTGAGCATTATGATAGGGGTAGTAGGATCAAACGCACGTACTTCTTTCACCAAAGTAATGCCGTCCATTTTTGGCATATTGACATCAAATATACACAGGGCAATATTACCCTTATTATTTTTTATTACTTCTAATCCTTCCTGCCCATCTTTTGCTCTCAATATATCTTCATAACCATACATTTTTAAAGCCTGTGTAACAATATCCAATATCACATCCGAGTCATCTACCAAAACTATTTTTTTCATTGTTTTACCTCCGGTAAAAATTATTTCACCGCTTCAATAAATCCCTGTAAATCTACTACAAATCCAATGCTTCCATCACCAAAGATGGTACCACCTGAAAAATATTGATAATCGTTAAGCATAGTCCCTAAACTTTTTACCACTATCTCCTGTTTCCCAATTATTGAATCAACCACCACACAGTATTTAAACTGATCAAAAGTAAATATAAGCGATAGTAACCTATCATCAGCTCTTTGAATAAATTTTTCCTTAAATATGTCATGTGCAAATATAACCGGTATATGCATATCCCGATGATAGAGAATTGCTTCGTTTGTATTTTCCTGTTTTTGAAGGTTTGACGTATTAAATACCAATATTTCCTCGACTGAATTAAATGGAAATACATACCTATTATTACCCACAACAGTAACAAACCCTTCAATGATTGCTAAGGTTAATGGAAGTTTAATGATAAATTTTGTATATTTACCAGGTTCTGAGTGTATTTCCACCCTGCCATGAATCTGTTCCAACCCCTTTTTTACTACATCAAGTCCCACCCCTCTGCCTGATACCGCTGTAATATTTGAGCTTGTTGAAAATCCCGGTAAAAACATGAAATTATATATATCCTTATCAGTTAGTTTTGCCACATCTTCTTTTTTTACCAGCTGCATCGCTATTGCTTTATCAAGTATCTTTTTGGTATCTATCCCTCTTCCATCGTCCATTATTGTGATCTCTATTCCACTACCCTTATGTTCTGCTGATAATGTAATCCTACCCACTCTGTCCTTGCCTGCAGCTGTGCGTTCTTCAGAGCTTTCAATTCCATGATCAATGGCATTGCGTATAATATGCATCAATGGATCATATATTGTTTCTATCACGTTGCGGTCCAGTTCCGTTTCTTCTCCATGAACTTCAATAAACACTGTTTTTTGTAATTCCTGAGCCGTATTGCGTGCAACAACACGTAGTTTATTAAACACTTCTTCAATTGGAACCATCCCCATAGATAACACCAAATCTTTAATTGCTGAGGTAATCATCTCGGCCTGACTTAACGTGCGCTCTGAAATATTAACGATACCGCGGTTTCTTTCAATTTCCTGCTTTAACATCGATTGATTTATAACAAGCTCACCCACATAGTCTATTAAACTGTTTAGCTTTTCATTAGAAACCTTTACAAATCCTATTTTTTTAATCTTACTTTTAAGTTTTTGCTGTTTTTGCAATGCAGCAAGTAAGTCATCCTGTTCTACAATTCTTTCTTCAGTAACTATCTGCCCAAATTTTTTATCTGTTTCTTGTTGTTTTGCAAGTATAGTATTCAATTGCACTGGTGATAATTTCCCTTCTTCCTGAAGTATCTCGCCAATTTTTTTATATTGATATTCCTGCAATATTTTCTTTAAAAGAGCAATAAAAGGAAATACATTAAGCGTAATGAATGACTTTTTTATTTCACCTGCATTATACTCATAGCTTTGCATTATATCAAGAATACTACGTAGTAACTCCATACCATAAAAAATGACATCTACCAATTCACGTGTTAGCAGCATCTTACCATCACGGATAGCAGCAAAGATATCTTCAATAGCATGACTAATGTCTTCAACGTTTTTTATACCCAAAAATGAGGATGAGCCCTTAATGGTATGGAAATCCCGGAATACTGTGTTTATAAGTTCAGAATTGGTGGAATCATGCTCAAGCTCAAGCAATACAAACTGGGCACTGTCTAAATGCTCGGTTGCTTCATGATAAAATTGTTGTAAAAGCTTCTGGTCATCCACAAGATGCAAAAAATCTTCAATTGAATAGAATGAAGCTTTTTCCCCTTTTTGTATTGTATCTTTACCTTCTTCCCTATCTTGTGCATTGATTTCTGAATTTTTTTGTTCTTCTACAAGTTTTTGTAATTTAGCCATATTACTTTTTATTTGCTTCAGCAATTTCTTTTTTTCTTTTTCGCTGGTAACACTATATTTATCTATTGCATCCACTATTTTTTCTAATACCTGAATGCATTGCACCTGTATTAAAGGTATATGTGCACAGCTCTGAACTATATCAGGAAGAGTATGTATTACTTCATAGAGCACATCATTATTATAGTGATTTACTATATCTTGACATTCCTCTTTTATTTCAGCCAATGCAAGAGCATCACCTTGTTCAAAATTAGATATTAAACTTTTTATTGAATCTTTTATCATAATTGCGAACCTCATTTTATACGTTTTATGGTTTATAATTATATATCTTTGACCATTATTTTAAATATATTAAACAATTTAAATCAAGAAAAAATATTTTTATACATTTCAATTTTTCCAAAACATTATTCACAATACTCACATCATAATAAAGAATGCTTCCAATAACTCTGGATCAAACTTTTCATTTTGCTGATACATTATTGCAAGCGCTTCCTGTTTTGTATGACCAATCCTATAAGGTCGGTCGGATGTTAATGCATCATATACATCTGCAATTTTGATTATACGCGCAATTATGGGTATACTTTTTCCCTTTAAACCTTCAGGATATCCTGTGCCATCATATGATTCATGATGATACAAAATGGCATCCTTAATGCATTTATCAAAAGAAAGATTTTTAACTAAATTATATCCTTCAATTGTATGTCTACGTATTGTATACAATTCATCATCATAAAGTGTACGCGATGATAATACTTTTGGATCATTTATTGTAATTCTCCCAATATCATGCATTAAAGCTGCATATTTAACAAGTTGTACATCAATATCTATATTTATGGCTTGTACCAATGAATTAGCCAAATAGGAAACCTTCATAGAATGGCTTAATAAGTAGGGCTCTTTTAATTCCATAAAATGTATCATTAATTTTAATATATCATGGATAAATGTATGCAGGTTTTGTAATTTTATATTTTGTGTATCAATAATTTTGCTTTTTTCTATTATCTGGATGTGCAATTCCTCATAGGGTACATATTCTTCATTTTTTTTTGTTGCTACATTTTCTTTGTATTGTTTAAGTTCATATAATTCATTCTGAATTCTTTTTAAAAGTTTTTTTTTATGATGTTCATCAAAACACATTGTATTATACTTATTAATTTCAATTAAAATATCCACAATCATTCTAAGGCAGCTTTTACGTACAACTTCATTGGGTATTTCAATAGCAATATCTATCATTTGGGGAATGTCATGAACAATGGATACCATTTTGTTATTTGTATTCTTTAACAAATATATAAATGCTTCAAATTCCTTTTTAATTTCAATTAATGTTTTTTTATCATTTGTATCAACAGAAGACATCATTTTAATTAAATTAGAAATAAAATCATTCTCATCTTTCATAGTATCATACATCCATGTATATATGATAACTGCGATAAAATTTTAAATATACTATACATATATATACTTAACTTATGTATTAATACTAATGTTAAGTACTTTTCAAATTCAGTATAATCAGACTGTTTCTTTATGTCAATATATTTTTTATTTTTATTAAATTTTACCGGATTATAGGGAAACCTTATCCAGCAAAAAGTGATTTAACTTCTTTAAAATTGAACTGTTGAACTTTCTTTAACCTGAAATATTCAAAATCTATTCAATTCCCCTAGAAATACGGAATGATCCAAATAAATTTTTATCACAATTGATTATTTTCTTTCGTTATAGTATATTTATTATCATATAATCAATATTATTAATTAAGATTTGACAAATAAGTGCCGATAGTTACTATAGATTAAAAGAGGGTGATTACCATGGTTATAGATAAAATAGGGAACATTAAAAATATTGTTGAACCTAAAAACACCAAATCGGTTGGTAAAACCAGATCTACCGGGAAATCTGATTCGGTTGAAATTTCAAGCGAAGCCAAAAAGGCTGCTGAACAATCTAAAATTGCCCAGGTTATAAAACAGACACCCGACATACGAGCTGAAAGAGTTCGTGAAATTAAAGAACAGATAGCCAATGGTACGTACGATTTCAATGATGACCGTATAATAGATAAAGTTGCAGAAAAAATTGCCATGCAGCTTTTACGCAAATAAATACACCCTTTTTAAAGGTTATTATAGATGGCCGGCATAATTGACAAAAAGGCGGAATCAGGATTCCGCTTTTTTATGTCTAAATCCTATGGACAAACCATAGAAGGCTTGTGGCCGGATCTGTACATCCCAACTGCGGTGTATGCACAACCAGATAGTGTAGCACTCCTTCCATCCATAATTAAGCTTTTTGGCTCCCGTATATTATTTATTACCAGTTCAATTGATTTTAACCAGTATAACCACCTTTTTATGCCCATTGCAAGGAGCCTGCAAAACAATAACATACCATTTATAGTGTATGATGAAATTCCTGAAAACAATACTGATTATATTGACACTGCTGTGTATTTTGCCCGTAAAACCCATTGCGATCTGGTTATAGGATTTGGTGGCATCAATTCAATCAATGCTGCAAAAGCAGTTGCACTGTTAACTCCCAACTATTTCTTTGCACATGAACTTTTTACCTATCCTTTTTTACATGAACCAATACCATTTATCAGCATTCCCGTACATCCACTGTTTGGTTTTGATATAACTCCCTGCACAATACTAACTGATATTCATGACGGTATCCATAAAACATTTTTCCATAATTACATCTTTCCCAAAGCTGTTATCCTTGACCCAGGCATGTCATTTGGTATTGATGATGAAACTATGGCCAGATACAGTATAGCAACATTAGCCATTGCCACTGAATCGGTCATTTCAAGGAATATCAATAATATTACCAATACACTATCACTAAGAACTATAGACCTCATATTTAAAAATTTACCTGCTGCATTGCGTGAAAGTGATAATGAGACTGCGCGGCTTAATGTCATGATGGCTTCACTCATGGCAGGCATTGCTTTCAGCAGTGCACAGCTTTCTGTGACATTAGCATTATCACTGGCACTTTCTTCATTGACACCAATTGATATTGCATCATTAATGGCTGTTATGCTACCACATATTATGGAATACAATTTAACTTCTGCTCCTGGTAAATACGTACAGATGTCCAAAGTTATGGATGAGGATGTACGTGATATCACCGTTATTGAAGCTGCAATTAAAGCAATTGAAGGTGTACGTAAACTGGCACTTGATGTTGATATTCCCCAACGTCTATCGCAATTTGATATTAACAAAGGCATTTTTTCCAAAGTGGCCGAAATTACATTGACCTACCCCTTTATCCACAATGCACCCCGTGCACTCAACCGTGACGAAGTTGAAACCATCCTTATTGCTGCCTATTAACCTATGAGCCAGTCTGCACTTAACAATTTACTGCAACGGTTTAAAAACGGTTTGATAACTGATGAAGATTTTTTACAGGAACTATCGCACATAACAATAGAACAGTTAGGCCACACTACACTGGATCATCACCGCTACACACGGTTAGGTTTTCCTGAAGTCATTTTTTGCCAAAATAAAACTCCACAACAGGTTGCCGACATTGCCCAAGCGTTAGCCAAACGTAAGACAAGTTTTTTAGGTACACGTGCCACCAGAGAGCACTACAACAAAGTAAAACGATATATTAAAAAGGCTCACTATAATGAAGCAGGAAAGATTATTTCTTACCGTGCACAAACGCTTCACCACAAACTACACAAACTTTTAATTATTACTGCAGGCACATCCGATATTCCTGTTGCTGAAGAGGCAAAAGAAACTGCGCACATTATGGGCCTTACTGTTGAAACAATCTATGATATTGGGGTTGCAGGAATACATCGTGTATTTCATAACTGGGGAAAAATTCATGATGCTACTGTTATTATTGTGATAGCCGGCATGGAAGGTGCACTGCCAAGTGTCATTGGCGGGTTAGTGCCCTGCCCTGTCATTGCAGTTCCAACTTCAGTTGGGTATGGTGCTTCATTTGGTGGTGTGGCAGCGCTACTTGGGATGCTCAACTCATGTGCACCAGGAGTTAGCGTTGTTAACATTGACAACGGCTTTGGCGCTGTGTACTGTGCCTACCGTATTATTCGCAATTTGTAGGATAGCTACATGAAAATACTCTTCTGTGATGTGCAATTAGGCGCTTCAGGTGATATGCTTGTTGGTGCACTTCTTGATATGGGGCTTCCTGTTGATGTCCTTATAACCCAGCTACAATCATTATCGGTAAAAGGTTATGCGATAGTTCCCAAAAAGGTAGAGCGCTATGGAATACATGGCACACAGGCTGGAATTACCGCTTGCATTGACACCACTCACCGCAATCTTGCTGCCATAAACGATATTATTGTACACACGACGTGCTCTGACACCGTGAAAAAAAATGCAATGAAGGTTTTTGATACATTAGCTACTGCTGAAGGCGCAGTACATGGTATTCCAAAGGAAGAGGTTCACTTCCATGAGGTTGGAGCCATTGACAGCATTGTGGATATACTTTCTTTTTGTATTGGCATTGAATATCTTGCAATTGATACACTGTATTACAGTACATTTGCGCTTGGCACAGGTACTATAAAAACACAGCATGGTAATTTACCGTTACCTGCCCCGGCAACCGTTAAGCTTACCCATGGTAAACAGGTTATGTTTACCGGACTGGAAGGGGAACTTACTACACCAACGGCTGCTGCCATTCTTGTAACGCTTGGCACTCAACATACACACTTTGGTGGTACTATAGCAAATGCGGGTATTGGATTTGGCACCCGTGATTATGGTTTCCCCAGTTATACTAGAGTTTTGCTCATTGATGATACTTCTTATGAATACGAAGTTCTGAGTGTACTGGAATGCACCATTGACGATATGAATCCTGAAATATACCCCCATGTGGCAGAGTTACTGTTTGAGGCTGGTGCGCGTGATGTGTATATGCAACAGGTTATTGCAAAGAAAGGGCGCCCTGGCGTGGTAATTTCAGTACTATGCCCTTTTAATGCAGTGGATCAATGTACGCAAATTCTTTTTAGGCAGACTACTACATTGGGGGTCAGAGCATTTACCGTCAACCGCTATTCGTTGCCACGGGAGTTTGCAACCGTTACCCTGTACGGTGAAGAGATACGTATAAAGCAAAGTTACCGTTATGAACTATCGCCAAAAGCTGAATTTGAAGATTGTAGAAAAGTAGCAGTAAAAACAGGAAAACCTTTATATGTAATAATGGAAGAGGCTCTGAAGGAATACTACAAACAGAAGAAATTATAGCTGCTTCAATTCCTCAGAAGAGAAAATCTGGTCAATATCAAGAATAATAACAAACTTGTTTTCAACCTTCCCTATACCAACGATAAATTTGCCCGATATGCCTTTAACAATCGGTGGGGGCGGTTCAATATCTTTGTGTTCCAGTTTGATTACATGACTTACCTGGTCTATTGCAAGTCCTATACGCTTCCCCTTTATGTCAACAACTATTGCCCGTTTATTCTTTGCACCTTTTTCAGATATGCCAAAGCGTACACCCAAATCAATAATTGGTATAACCTTGCCACGTAAATCAATGACCCCCATAATATAATCCGCTGACTTTGGCAGTGGTGTAACTGCTGGCAGTTTAAGGATTTCCTGTACTTTCAGAATTTCAATACCATATTCCTCTTTACCAATATTGAAGCATACTATCTGCATGCTGTTCAATGCCGTATCTTTAGTCTGGGTTTTCATACTGAAATCCTTATTGGAATTTTAACTTACTTTCACAATAGTAGTAATACTAACTCAATTTTTCAAGTTAAAATTTTTATTTTTTGGCGATAGCTCTTACAACTTCATTTTATTAATTTTAAATACGATTGATGCAACTGGTCAATTGCTATCTTCCCTTCTTCTGCATATCCCTTTAAATTGCCAGGAAGTGAACCGTTTTTAATATAGATGTATCCTGCAAACATTATAAACAGTACTGCAATAATTACAACAAGCTTCAACACCTGCTTTATAAGCATATATATAAGAATAATAAAGCTAATTGCTGCTATTATTGTTAATAATAATCCTGTGTTCATGATTTTCTGGTTTCCACTTTTATGAGATGTTTACGTTTTTTACGGAATGCCAGAGAACTCAATACCATACCGGATATCAATCCAATTATTAAAGTAGCAAAAAGCATTACAATAAACGGCAGAGTGATATCCCACACCAGAACAGTTAGTGAAACCGGCTGGGTATTCTGCAAAATTATTATCACAAGCAAAAGAAGAATAATTGATATGATTATTACTTTTACTGGCATATATCTATCCTGTGGTAATGACTATACATATTTTGATGCATACCCTATAGTATACTATGGCATTGATGAATAGCATTCAATAACCATTAAGTAACAGTACTTTACCTTTCCATCACGACCATAAGAGAATATTTACTCTTGGTGTAAAATCCATCTTATAGTGATATAGTACTGCAAAAATATGTCAAGCAAAGTATTTTATGGTGCACTTCTTTCTTGAATCTGCCCTGTATTTGCCCGTAAATTTTCATTGTTTAGTGGCATAAACCAGTTCTTTGCATACCATACTGCACTGTAAAAGCAAAATATAAATATTCAAGATTTTTTCACTACAACTACACATAAACTTCACAAAATCTTTACACATTTGCGTCATTTTACCATTGAGATTTATGGATTAGAAACTTTAAGAGGAAATATGGATTTTAAAAGCACATTTAATGAACAAATTATTTCGATGTTGAATATTTTTGTAAACGAGCAAAGAAAGCGCTTCCATGATAATGAAGTGTTAACGATTGACCTGCACTGCCATGACCACAATAGCAATATTCCCGATGAGCAGTTAGGAAGAATATTAGGAATCCCTGAAACATGGCTGCCAACTGAAGATTTGGTTACAACTCTCAAGAATCATGGCTGTGATACATTTACGGTAACAAATCACAATAATGCCCGATCATGTTATGAGCTTTTAGATAAAGGACAAGACGTGCTTGTTGGCGCTGAATTTAGTTGCACAGTACCTGATTACAAAGTAGGCATTCATGTTCTTGCATATGGATTTACCCCTGAGCAGGAGATCAAACTTAATAAATATCGCCCTGATATATATAAATTCTTAGATTATACTTTTGAAAATGATATACCAACCATCTGGGCACATCCATTGTATCACTACAAATCAAAGGGTATTCCACCAATGGATTTTTTTGATAAGATGGCCCTTTTATTTGAACGGTTTGAAGTTATCAACGGCCAGCGCGATAGCTGGCAAAACATGCTGGTAAAACAGTGGATTGATTCATTAACACCTGACAAATTAGAAGAGCTATCACGCAAATTCAAAATAAAACCCGATAGATATTGCACAACACCCTATACTAAACATTGGTCCGGTGGTTCCGATAGTCACATGGGAATATTCACTGGGTTAACGGGAACATATCTTTACATCCCTGATTTAGCTATAAGATTAAAGACGGAAAAACGATCATCACTGGCACTTGAAGCCATTAAAAAAGGCGCAATGGCACCTTTTGGTACTCATAATGACAGTGAAAAGATGGCAATTGCTTTCATAGATTACTTTTGCCAGATTGGGATGAATATGAAAGACCCTGGCATTCCCCATATTCTGTTACACAAAGGTGACGTTCAGGACAAACTGGCTGCGCTGGCCATATCCAATGCTTTCCATGAATTGAAGCGCCATAAAACCACTTTAAACTTTTTAGAGCTTTTCCATAAATCATTAACTGGGAAAACATTTTCCAAAACCAAACGATTCTATGTAAGCAAAGATTATAAAGGGGTTTTTGATATTGCTTACAAACTATCACGATATACAAAAACCAGGAAAAAAGATGATGTGGCATTCTATACACAATCAATATATGGAATATATAAAGAGCTTGTTCAATTGCTCATGAAACGTTCTGACAAACATATAAACGAATTGATTAATAATAACATTTTTAAATCCAAAGATTTTGGATCATTCTTTGAAAATATTGAGATCCCTACCCATTTTAGAAAATATATTGAAGGTAATGAAAAAGCTAACGGTAACGGTACAGCCAAAGTTAACCTGCCAAAACTATTTGATGAGTTATCATTCCCATTTCTGGGTTCAGCAGTTATTGCAGCAGCCTTTTTTACCAGTGCCCGGGTGATGTATAAAGCACGGCCTTTGCTGTATGAATTTGCAAAAGCACATAATACCCTTAAACACCCTGAACGCACATTATGGCTTACCGATACATTAACCGATTCCAATGGTGTTGCCATGGTATTGCAATCCATGCTTAAGGAAATTCAAGCGCGTGATCTACCCATTGATATCATTACCACCAGCAGTACACTTGAATCACAGGATCACTTAATTGTTATAAGCCCATTGAAGGAATTTACCCTTCCATTCTATGAACAGCAACCATTGCGCATCCCCGATATTCTGGAAATCCACAATATCTTCAAACAGGGTGAATACAGTAGGATTATTGCTTCAACCGAAGGCCCAATGGGGTTAGCTGCACTATGGTTAAAATATGCGTATTCCGTTCCTGCATACTTTTATGTTCATACTGACTGGATGATGTTTGCTGAACAGACATTAAAGCTAACCGATGAAAACTTACATAATTTCAGACGTTTATTGCGTACCTTTTACAAAGCATTTGATGGATTGTTTGTTCTTAATAACGACCACCGCAAATGGTTGACAGGCAAAGACATGGGCTTTAACCCATCACAGGTGTTTTTAACTGCACACTGGGTTGAAGAAATCTTTAAACCCCATAAAACAAACAAAGAAGAAATTTTTGGAGTAAACAATACTACACCTATAATACTTTTTGCAGGAAGACTTTCAGAAGAAAAAGGTGTTATGGATATTCCAAAGGTTATGGAAATAGTTAAGCAAAAACATCCTGAGGCAAAAGTGGTATTTGCCGGCATTGGACCAAAAGAAAAGGAACTAAAAAAGCTTTTACCTGATGCAATCTTTTTGGGATGGGTACAGCATGATTCCTTGCCAAAGATATACTCAGCTGCAGATGTTCTGGTATTACCGTCACGATTTGATACATTTGGATGTGTTGTGCTTGAAGCTTTATCGTGTGGTCTGCCAGTACTTGCTTACAACACAAAAGGGCCCAAAGATATTATCAACAACGGTCTAAACGGATATCTAGTCAAAAATGAAATTGAAATGGGTCAAAAGATCACGGAACTTTTAGATAATCCTTTGCTTCTGAACCTCTTCAAAAATCAATCATTGCTCCGTGCACATGAATTCAGCCCTGATGCAATCATCAAGCAATTCATCAATGACCTTAACACCGCAGCATAGTCAACAATATATATGGTGGAAGCACGGAGTAATATATCAGATATATCCCCGTAGCTTCTATGATGCAAATGGTGATGGTATAGGTGATTTACCCGGCATCATTGAAAAATTTGATTATCTTATTAATCTTGGTATCGATGCTATATGGTTATCGCCCATATACATGTCACCTATGTATGATTGTGGTTATGATATAAGTGATTATTATAACATTGATCCCTCTTTTGGTACATTAGAGGATTTTAAAACATTACTGACGATAGCTCATAGTAATAACATAAAGATTATAATGGACATGGTGTTAAACCATACATCACATTTGCATCCGTGGTTTATTGAATCTTCTTCATCACGTGACAACCCCAAACGGAACTGGTATATATGGCATGACCCTGTAAACGGCAAAGCACCAAACAACTGGAAATCAGCGTATCTGTCAAGTGCTTGGGAATGGCATGAACCCACGCAACAATTTTACTTACATTCGTTTCTTAAAGAACAACCTGATCTTAACTGGCATAATCCTGAAGTTAAAGATGCAATGTTTAACGTTATGCGTTACTGGCTTGACATGGGTGTTGACGGATTTAGACTGGATGTTATTAATTACTGTTATAAAGACAAGCGCCTGCGTAACAATCCTTTTTCATTTAACCCTTTCAATGAACAGATAGAAAAATATACTAAAAACAGGCCCGAAAACTATACACTGGTACAGGAAATTAGACAGCTCATTGATTCCTACCACAACAGCATGGTCGTTGGTGAAGTATTCTGCTATCCTCCTGGTAATCCTGAATTATCCGCAAGCTATCTTGGTAATGGTAAAGGCTTACATTTAGCGTTTGATTTTTCTTTGTTATATCAGCCTTTTGATGCACGTAAAATTTACAAGTCCATAAAACGCTGGTACAACGCCATACCAGAAAACTGCTGGCCCTGCAATGTGCTTTCAAATCATGACCAACCGCGGTATGCTGATAAACATAACAGTGACAATACTGACGCAGTTCAACGTTTGCTGGCATTAATGCTTCTAACATTACGTGGGACTCCATTCATCTATTATGGTGAAGAAATTGGTATGAAAAATTGTTCAATTCCACTTCGCCATATTAAGGATCCTGGTGGAAAAAGGTTCTGGCCTATATACAGGGGAAGGGATTGTTCGCGTACACCAATGCAGTGGACAGATGAAGCAAATGCTGGTTTTAGCAATAGCTGCAGCTGGCTTCCCATTGATAGTAACTATCGCACAATAAATGTAAAAAATCAGACAAAAGACCGATACTCACTGTTAAATTTTTTCAAGGACTGTATCCGACTCCGCAAAAAACATACAGCGCTAACCTGTGGTTTGTGGGAACCACTTGTAAAAGGCAAACATGGCATATTAGTATATCTACGCAAAAACGACCATGAAACACTTTGTATAATTTTAAATTTTAATAATAACCCAACATTGCTAAACTATCGCTATGAAGCACAGTGGAAGGTACTATATTCTACTCATCGAAGCAAATTTGAACACTTTGCCGACCTGCGATTGCAGTGTTACCCTTATGAAGCAACTATTTTGCAAAAAGTTGGCGATTTATCATAGTTCACACGCTATAGGGAATGCCGTATTCTGGAATAACAACGGTCATTTGCGGGAAAGCCTTTGTAACTGCTTCAACAAATTTTGTGGTATCCACCTGTGATGAAACTGGTGGGAATGTATCATCAAAATGATGTAAAAATATTGACTGGGGAATAAATTTCTTTATAAACTGTAAGGCATAGTGATTAATATCCCAGCGGCCCTGGAATGGAAGCGTCAACATGGTTGGTTTATAAGGATAATCAATAGCAGGGGAATAATTTAAACTGCCAAAATGCAGTATTGATTTATCATGACATACTATCTCATAAGCAAATACCGTACCCGCAGGCATTGCTTTATTCAGAGTCATGATTTTTTTAAAATTACTATAATATTGAAACATCCGCTTATTAATAAGAGTTTTGAATATAAGAGGAATATCAAAACGTATATGCTGGCTTTTATATATTTTTATAACAAATGGCGGAATTGATACAACCTGTCCATGGTCAATAATCCGTATATAATCTGGCAAAACACCCTGTTTCATTAAAACGTTGGCAACCTGTACCCCACAGTATATGGTGCACTTGCTCAGATTCCATATTTGGGGTATGTTATATACATGGTCAAAATGACCGTGTGTAATAAATACATCTTTAGCACCTGCATAATCATCAACTAAAGCATACTGCAGGGATTTATTCATTGAAACAAACGGATCAAAGTGTAAAGAAGTGTTGCCTGAAGAGATCTTAATTGAAGCTGTACCAAACCACTGTATTTCCATATATACATCTGTTTAAATGAAATCGCCAACATTCTAAAATGCTATATCCTAACCTGTCAAGTACAATTGCTATGGATTCTGTAATATAAACAACTATTTTTAAAAAATAAGTTATTATTTAACATTATTTTTAAATTATTTTTATGAAATCCTCCTATTTTAATTTCAGATAAATAGCATATTTTACAAACTCAAAACTTAGTATTCAGGACTACAATGATATGAGTAGTATAAAACAATTATTTCAAAAAATAATACGTACAGATACCCAACCAACTCAATTATCATATCCTATAACAGGATTCCCTGTATGGTCAATTATCATTGGGATAGTCATTGTGGTATTAGTAACAGCAAGTGGTTTTATAAATGTATATTACCTGAATAGCTCACATCAGGAAATTGAAACAATACATGAAATATCATCACTGGCACAAATTACTCAGATTGAATTTGAAAAACAATTCACCTTGCTGCATTACATGATCCTGGAAAGCAATCCTGAAGAATACCGTAAATATTTCCACAAATTTTCTTATCAATACACAATTGTTCAAAATCAGCTCTTTAATTTAAAATTACTCCTGAATGATTATCCAGCAATAAAACAGAGAATTGAAGAAATACGGGCTTATCATAAAGAGTTTTCTGAAATTTTGATAGAAGAAATTACGCAATATAAAGAAAACTCCATTTCAGAATATGAAGTATATAAAACTATTAAAGGTAAAGATCAATTTGCTATAGAAGCATTAACACAAATAGTCAGTGACATTAATTCAAATAACTTTCAGATTATTAATAATACCAAAAATAGATTTTATATATTTTCAATTACCTCAATTGGCATTATCAGCATAATTGCGTTCATTTTGTTAACTATAATTTTTCTTGTTATAAGAAAAGAAAAACAACTATTGTTTTCTATAGGCAGGCAACTTTCATCATTTTTGCCTGTTCAACTTGTTCAATTAATATTAAAACAGGAAAAGCAAGAAATATTACCAATACAAAAAAAGTTTATCACTGTTTGTTTTTTAGACATTCAGGGTTTTACAAAACTTACTGATAGTATTGATGCTGATGCTGTTGCTACGATACTGAACCAATACCTTACTGAAATGACAGCAATAGCAAATAAATTCAATGGCACTGTTGATAAATTTATTGGTGATGGCATTATGATTATTTTTGGCGCTCCTCTCAACATCACTCCTGTTATACAGGTAGATAGCGCAATCAGTATGGCACAGGAAATGCAAAGTACTTTCCAAAAATTAAATTATCAATGGCAGTCTACCTACAACATCGACCAGTTGTATCTGAGGATAGGAATTCATTGTGGTATTGCAACAGTAGGTAGCTTTGGCACTCACGACAGACTTACTTTTACTGCCATTGGCAAAACAGTAAATATAGCTTCACGGCTGGAAAAATTATGTCCTGAAAACAGCATTCTTATCAGCTCAGATATAAAACAACTATCGCCACAGTTAAAAACAGATAATGTTACTACCATTACTATACGTGGAATTGAAAAACCACTTGAAGTATATACAATTGAATGTTAATTAATTAAATGTTATTCATAACGAAAACAGACAATTGTCATATCATCCAGCTGAGGATAGGGATTTCTAAAATTATGTATATCTGTCAATATTGCATTTAATGTTTTTGTAAGGTCATCCGAATAATTGCTCACAAACATTTTATTAAATCTTTGAATACCGTACTGTTGACAACTAATATCGCGTTGTTCCACACAACCATCTGTTATGGTGAAAACAATATCTCCGGGCTTTAGTTTAATTTTACCTGAATAGACATCTGTAATTCGTTTGATACCAAGCGGCATGTTACCATCTTTACTTTCCTTTACGGATAACTTATATATATTTCCACGATAAAGATATATCATTGATTGTCCAAAATCATATAAGGTTAATGTACCATTATCTTCATTAATCAGCATAAAACAAGCAGTTACAAACTTTTCACCTTCAAATGTAGAAAATATATAATTGTTTAAATGCACTAAAAAGTTATCTATGCTACCATTATCAAAATCGTAGGTTGCTACCATTCCATTTATTAGTGTTGTTATCATTGAAGCGGCAACACCTTTACCCACTACATCACATATAGCAACAATAAGTTGATTGTCCTTTTTCGATGGTATTACAAAATATGAATCACCACCAATGTCTTGAACCAATTCATTTCTAACTGAAATAGTTAATCGCTTTGTTCTAAGTTCATATTCTTTCTTTACTATTCTATTTATAACACGTTTTGCCTGCTCTATATCTATTTGTGTTAGTCGGGACAGAAATATCAACATATCTTTGGTGGAAAACAATCCTTTGTAACATCCATTCTCATCCACTAAAGCATAATAATCATGTACTCCTGTTAATAAATCTTTTTCTATACGTTTTGAACATTCAAAAATATGCATGGTATAATCAAACAATCGAACCTTTTGCAACATATCAGCTGCAGTTTTATTATAATAAAGTTCTCTTCCAAAACGTCTTCCTAAAATATCAAAAAGATCTTTTCTGATAATTATACCTGATACCTGCATGGATTTATCTACTACTGCCAGAGCAAAAATTTTATCGTTTTCTGATAGTTCATCAACAATCTTTTCAATTTTTGAATCTGAATAAACATAATAAGCCGAACTTACCAGCATTTGAACGGTAAATCTGGCACATGCAGGTTCAGATAACCTGTTTATTACGTTCTTTGAAATTAATATTGATGAATTGCCGATCATGATAGTAAAATCCTCTGATGTTAATTTTCGCTTTTATGAATATAATTTTGAAAGGTTAAAAAATTATTAAAAGAATATGAAAAAAAAATAATTTTAGTATTATCTATCTATTACCAAAAAATTGTTGCAAATTCATCCATAAATATATATTCTTATGGCATTATAGAATACTTCCTAAAAAAGGGCAAACAATGAATAGGTTAGTGATTGTTATATTAATTTTAGTATTTTTAATGCAGCATTCTTTTGCAAATGACTCTTTGAATTGTATTACTTCCCATACAAGTGCTTTAGGTTTTAAAGCAGATCTTCCAGACTGGGACAAATCAGAAATGATGCGCGGCAATTTTCATGAATTTATTTGTGCAAATTCTAAAACAGTCTATATTAAAATATATAAGGTTAAAAATATCCAAACGAACATGCTCCATGAACTTACGTGGAATATCCGGGAAAAAGATCCCAACGCTCACTTTATTATCAAGAAATCCACCAGCGATGGTGGAATTATTGTTACAACATACAGAAACCAGGGCACTTCCATTCACAGGATACGGCTTATAAATAACAATGATGAAATTTTTATTATTGAGTGCAGTGCACCTGAAAAAACGTTTTACAAATATGAAGTTTATTTTAACAGGGTTTTCCAGAGTTTTTCAGTACTTTAATGGCAACGTTGCAATATCAAGCGGTCGTGGTTTTGATTCATCAATAACCAGTGATAATGCGTTATGTGTACAGTGTTCCACACAGAGCTCACATCCTGCACAAACATTTTTATTATACACCCATGAATCATTGCTTACGCTGATTGCATTGAAAGGACATATTTTTGCACAATCCCCACAGTGTTTGCATTTAGTTTCATCGTGAACTACAATATATCCTGACGCTGCATTCATTGTTAATGAAGCATCAAACTGTTTAGCAAACTGTGTTGCCTTTAAGCTGACACAGGATTTTGGATGGCAATTGCATATAACACCTGTACTGCCACCAGTAGCAACCTTGAAAAAGGCCTGTGTAATATATCCATGCTTTCTAAAATTTTTAATAAGTTCAAGTGCCTGATGTTGTGTTATTCTTTCTGCATTATATTTTTTTCCATGCTCAAGCCAGAATGTGGCAACAGGTTTGCCAACAGCAATACAGGAATGTATTGTCCACTCTTCATCACCCATCGTTTTTTTGCAGGGACAATCCATCACCGCTATAAAGTCAGGCTCAGTAAAGATGATCTTATGCGCATATTTGTAAGGTATAATGCTTCTGTTGGAATCCGTAATATGTGCTAAATCTCTGTTTAATTCTAAAATTTTTCTGGTATCACCAAAAGATAATATCTTGGCATGATACCGATCAAACGCAAATTTAAGAAAATGCCGTAGTGGTGTAAACCATGAAAAATGGTCAGTCAAAAATTTAAAGGTATGATATAGTATAAACACATACGGATAATAGAAGACAAAATATATATAATTATGGATAGCTCTGTCAACACGCCACCCATGCTTCCTGAATATGGCTATTGTTGAAGGTTTGATTATTGCTTTCACTGTTCCTCCCAAAAAAAATCCATTAAAAATACCTGGCTAACAGTGCCTCTAAGTCTTCTAACGTAAATGGCTTACACAACCCACCGTTAAAGCCATAATCCTGGGGATGTGCCAGCACTGGATCTTCATGATAACCGCTCATGACAAATGCCAGAATATCTTTATCAAACTTCCTAATCTCTTCAATAGCCTCTCTGCCACCCATTCCGCCTTTAATAGTCATATCAAATATTAATGCATTAAATGGTATCCCCGCATTCTTTTCTTTGATATACATATTTATTGCATCCCTACCATTATCCACCGCTACAGCATTAAAACCCAGATGCTCCAGAAATTTTAACATGATCTCGCGCATCATTGGTTCATCATCCAGCACCAGAATCCTGCCACCTTTTAATACTTTTTTTTCTTCAACCTTCTTTTGTCCTTGTGGTTCTTTTTTTGTTGCAGGTATATAAATATAAAAGGTTGTACCTTTACCAGGTTCCGATTCAACTTCAATAGTACCCTGATGGCGTGCAATAATTGAATAGCTAGTAGCAAGTCCCAATCCCTGTCCTAAACTTTTAGTAGTAAAAAAAGGATCAAAAATTTTTGGCAGCACCTCTTTAGGAATACCAACACCCTGATCGGCGATAGTTACCCTGATATAATCACCCTGTAACAACGGATGCTCCCCGTCAGCAAATGATATATTGCCTGCACCTATAGTAATAGTTCCTCCCATTGGCATAGCCTGCACTGCATTAATGACAATATTTTGAATGACCTGTGAAATCTGATTATAATCAATTTCAGCATTATCAAGATTATCATCAATGTGAAACAGAGCTTTAACATTAGAACCACTTATTGCAAATTGTACTGTATCCTGAAGAAGCGGGATGATAGATTGAACCTTTTTAACAGGCTGGCCACCTTTTGAAAATGTCAATAACTGACCCGTTAATCCTTTTGCACGTTGAATTGACTTCAACGCATTTGCAAGCATCTCAGAAACAGTACTGTCAGATACATATGCACTTGCAAGACCAATATACCCAAATACCCCTTCAAGTATATTATTAAAATCGTGTGCAATCCCACCTGCCAGAAGGCCAATGGATTCTAATTTCTGTGCTCTCTGAATTTGTTCAATCAACTGCAATTTTTCAGTCATATCCCTGAATACCAGTACAACACCTAATATATTGCCTGCTTTATCTTTTATTGGTGCAGCACTGTCAGCAATTACACGTCGCGTACCATCTTTTGCCACAAGCACTGTATGATTTGACAGTTCATATACATGCCCGGTAGATAAAACTTTATCTACAGGATTTTCTAATGGTTTGTCCGATAGCTCATGAACAATCACAAAAATTTCCGAAAGGTGCTTATCTATAGCTTCTGACTGCAAATATCCTGTTAGTTGTTGTGCTGTTTCATTGATGATTACAACCCTTCCATCAGTATCCGTGGCAATGACACCATCACCAATACTTTGCAGAGTAATGCGCAATTTTTCTTTTTCTTCAAACAGTTCTTCTTCTGCTTTTTTACGGTCAGTTATGTCAAGAATTGAAACAAGGCCAGCAGGTCTGCCTCTATATTGTACTGTTGCACTTGTAATATAAACCCATTTAACCTGCCCATCTTTAGTGATAATCCTGAATTCATAACTATCTAACCCTTGACTGCCCTGCTGCCGCAGTTTCGATTTATTAATAAGCATTTCTTTATCTTCAGGATGTACAAGAAACCAGAAATTCAAATGAGCCACTTCTTCAAATTTATAACCTGAAATTTGCTCTGCTGCTTTATTTACGTATACAAATTTATCATCCTGATACATCATAATAGCCATAGGGCTGGAATCTGCAAGCGTCCTGAACTTTGCTTCGCTCTCAGCCAGTGCACTGGTAACCTGGATACGTTCAAATGACTTCCACGCAGCATCCATTAACAACGTTAACTGCAACACATCCATTTCAGTGTAATCTGTTTCTTTATTTGCTACACCTACCGTGGCAACTATCTCCTTATTCCTGAACACAGGAATGCCTAAAAACCTGTCAACATCCACATGACCTTCAGGATATCCTTTTTTAAGCGTATTATTATCTTTATAATTATTTATTATTATGGGCCGTGCCTGTCGCACCGTTTCAGCCCAGATCCCTGCTGTATCTAAATAATACACCTCGGGTTTTTCAATCATCGTGCATTCATGCATTACTTCTTTTGACCAGGCATTGAGTACAAATTTCTTTTCATTATCATCATAATTTAATATAAATCCAATTTTACTACCAGTAAGCTGCAAGGCTTTTTCCAGCACATGCTCAAAAAGTTCATGAGCATCTTTTGCATCATATTGTAGTATTGATATTGCTGCTTCCAATCGCTCCTTATTTTTTATCAGAAGTTCCTCGGCAATCTTTCGCTGAGTTAAGTCATGTGCAACGATCATAATTGATATAATCATACCATCTTTGACAATAGGCGTTGACGTGACCTGTACTGGAATCAACGTACCAAATTTATTGATAAATTCTGTCTCATATTGTTCAATACCTAAATACCCGGATAACCGTTTTGCATGACGTTCGTATATGAAAGGTCTGTATTGACGGGGTACAAACATTAATATGTTTTTACCAATTATTTCTTCCTGTGTATATCCAGAAATGTTAATGACAGCTTGATTAACATATTGTATAATACCATCCATATCATGAAGGGCAATTAAATCCTGTGTTGATTCAGCCAGTGACCGATATCGCTCTTCACTTTCTTTTAATTCCTGTTCTGCCTTTTTACGGTTATTAATATCCCTGATGATAGCTAACACCCTTTCTTTACCCGCCAGCATTACCTTTTCCAACGTAACCTCAACCCAGAACGTCTCACCATTTTTCTTTTTGGCCAGCCATTCAAATGTTGGAATTTCACCCTGTAAGGCCAGGTTAATCTTTTCCTGAGCTGTTTCTTGAGTATAAGGGTACACATTTGCACTTAAATCGACAATACTGTAGGTAAGAAATTCTTCTTTTGAAGTAAACCCATACATCTCCAGCGTTTGTCTGTTGCAATCTATTATTCTTGCACCATCCGAAGTAATTTCATCAATCATGATTGAATCTGTAGTAGCATCAAAAATTTCCCTGAACTTTTGTTCGCTTTCCTGTATTGCCAGTTCATTTTGTTTTTGTTCTGTTATATCTCGTTTGGTTTCAATAGCTCCAACAACATTTCTATCTTTATCATAGAGGGGTGAAGCTTTCCCCCATAAGTAAACTTTTCTGCCTCTAAAGTTATCTATGGTAGTTTCAGCTATTAGAACATCTTTTTCTATTTGTATATATGTATATTTTGATACTAAGTCCTCATCAAACTGTAATGCTAAATCAATAAGAATTGGCCTTCGTATTCCGTAAAAAGGCAATGCGTATTCATAGTTATCCTTACCAATAATATCCTCACTCTTTACACCTGTTAAATTTTCCATAGCTTTGTTCCACGCTATTACAAAGCCCTTGCTATCTATAACAAATGTAGGATCCGGGGTGTATGCAATAATATCTTCTAATAGTTTTTGTTTGTTAAATAATTCTTTTTCTGCTTTTTTTCTTTCTGTTATATCAGTATACATAGCAAAAGATCCGCTATACTTGCCATTTTTATCAAATAGTGCTTTTGCCGAAACTATTACCCATAGTTCGCTTCCGTCTTTTTTCTTTCTTCTGTCTTCATATACCTCATCTATACCCTTTGATCGTTTTTCTTCTAAACGTCTTTTTAAAACCGGGATATCTTCTTCAAACATAAAATCATAAATTGACTTCCCTATCATTTCTTCCTGAGTATATCCCAGCATATCAGCCATGGCTTTATTGACATATGTAGTAATTCCATTTTCAACTTTCCATATTCCCTCCTTAGCAGTTTCAACCAACAGGCGAAATTGTTCTTCACTTTTACGTATTAAATCCATTGCCTTTTTTCTTTCTGTCACATCACGAACAATTGCCTGAATATACTTTTTCCCTCCCAGATCAAATGCATTCAGGCTTACTTCAGCATCAAATGGTGTCCTGTCAAAGGTGCAATGCTGCCACTCAAAAAACTGTGGATAGCCCTCCAAAGCTGCATTAATCTTTTCCATTGCCTTTTCTTTTGAGGATCTCCCATCAGGCTGAAATTCAGGTGAAAAAACATACGGCGGGGTACCAATTATCTGCTCCCGTGTACATCCAAGCATTTCCAGTGTTTTCTTATTACAATCAATGAATATTTCTTTATCCATTATAAATATGGCATCATTTGCTGAATCAAACAGGGTACGGTATTTTGCTTCATTTTCTTTTAATATCTTCTCCATTAACTTGATTGTGGTAATATCCTCATGAATACCAACAAGCCCTATTATAGTACCATCTTTATCCTTAATGGCATTAGCCCGTAAAAGAACATCTATAACGTTTTTATTTTTATCATACATTTTTACCTGGCCATTCCATGAACCACCAGCCATAATTGTTTTAAACACTTCTTTCCCAACCTTATGATCAACATATAACGTGCCGGGCGGATTACTGCCAATTTCACCAAACAGATCATCAAATGCCTTGTTCTGGTAGTAGTGTTTCCCTTCAGGCGTTGAAATGCCTATGGCATACGAAGAATTTTCAACCAGCTCTTTGTAAATAGCTAACTGTTCTTCAATCTTTTTCTTTTTGGAAATATCCCTGGATATGACCAGTATCCCCACTGGCTGATTTTTGGTATCACGAATAAACGAAACCTGTGTTTCCAGCCATATCGTTGATCCATCTTTTCGGTAATGCTCCAGTTCCAGGATTCTGCTTCTTTTGAGATCTACTTTTTTACTTTTTTCTTTTTCTAATTCTTCCTTAAATACCTCACGTGCCTTTTGCAATGAATCTGGTGTTAAAATCTGTTCAAGTTTTTGTTTTTTTACTTCATCCAGAGGGTAACCTCGTAATGTAACAATAGCCGGACTAACATAGACAATATTAAAATCCATATCAAATATGGTGATAGCATCCGCACTGACATTGGCAATTATACTAAAAATGTTCATATTGTATAATGGATTTAATGATCTGGCATTAATGACATTTTTGGTTGGAGATGGTGCTACTTTTTTCTTAGCAGTTTTTTCTTTTTTTTTATTATTCATTATAATATATATCCTTAGTTATCAATCAACAGCATTCCATTTATAAGAATAATCGATAACGTTGGAAAATACAACTAAAAATTTTTGCTGTAAAAAAAATGGTTATATATTATCCCCCTCCTGAGAGTGTTGCTATTTAGTGATATACAAATATTTCTTTTTTTATACATAGGGTATAATAAGTCTATTTACAGTATATCGTCTTCTTCACTTTGCAAATACTGTAAAATCTTTCTTCGGATTGAGTCGGGGAGCCTGATACCAATTGTTTTTAACCTGTTTTCATATTTTTTGAACGAACGTACATGCTGGGATGTGGTAACAAAAATCTTAAAATATGAACGTATGCTACCTTCAACCTCCTTGCGAAATTCAATGTCCTGATTAAGCATATCTTCAAGAGGTGCAATAACACGGTAATTTATGGGTCTACAGATAGACCGATATGCAACAAACCGCTGTAAAGTTTCGGATTCATAGTTCTTCTCTTTTATATTTTTTTCAACTTCGTTCAAATCTATACAATCAAGTACTTCAAATTTATATTCATCATGCAATGCATTTCGTATCATCGCTGCTGCATCCTTACAGCAGCTACACGATAAAAGGTTATCAGGGCATTGCAGCCCACACCGCAAATACAATACCATATCAATATCCGAACTTGGCTGTGACAATCCAACATTGACCGATCCAAGCACATCCATTGCAATGTCTTCAATCACAGGTTCAATACGCTTAACTATCTCCTCCATTTTTTCTACACGTAATTCTGATTCTTCAGTTTGAAACATTCTGAAAAAATTTTTTATTTCTTTAAATAATTCAATTTCGGGTATATGTGAATACTGCTGAATATTCATATCAACATTCATTAATTTCTTTTTTGCATTATACCTTCCTTCATCAATGACAGTCTCTACCCAGTCACCGTCTTTTTTTCTATACTCTGCTAAATCGTACACACGCTCATTATACAATTTTCTATACAATATGTGATCTATAGTTTTCCCATCAAGTTCTATCTGGTAAAAAAAACCACCTTCTAACACATCATGGTGCACTGTTGTAATGTCGCCAAATGGCGAGGGATTTAAATACAGTGTATGTTCAACCTCCTTCATGCCCCATGAACCATGAATGTGGCCAGTTAAACACAGAATAACAGGATTATTGTCGCAATAGGTTCTGAGCGCCGGTGAACCTGTTGGACCAACAGGTGGCAGCCAGTCAAGCACTCCATGTGCAGGCTGATGTGTCACAATGATTGTTGGACGCACTGCTTTAAAAAAATTGTACATCTCATTTTTGCGATCATCAATTCCAATACCGGCTTTATATGGCACAACATACTTTTGCGGTATCCCTGCCGTGAATACATCAGCCCCGCCGTAACCGGCAATGATCTGATCATCTACCTGATGCCAGTGCAGGTGCAGGTCCCTGTCATGAAGCGATGTGTATTTTAAATCCATATCATAATTGCCAGGCAGTGCAAAAATATATGTTTGGGGTTTAAAGCTAAAAATATTTGCCAGAACCTTATACTTTTGCTGCATCACTCTGCGTGCACGTATGGTGTACTGCTGGTATTTTGCACCCAATTCTGCTGTATCTTCGGTAATATGTGGCATCTCCATAAGCTCATCAACAAAATCTTCCACCGTAACATCATCACGGCCCATCTGTTTGCGCATATTGTCAAAATACATCTGCAGTTCATGGTAGCGAATTGCGCTGTCCATATTGTAAAACGGGATGTCTATCAAATCACCAGAGATAATATACACATCGGCTATTGTTTCATACAATAGTTCTCTTACGCGTTCAAACGCGCCATGGACATCGGTGCAATAGATTATGCGCATCAGCGTTCCCTTTTATATACAATAAGCGTATTGCCAGTAACTATCGCACATAACACAAGTATAAATACCCATACCAAATACAGGATAACATCACCACACAGACGATACACTGTGCTTGTATTCATACTCAAATCCATATCCCCCACACAGTATGTTTTTTTCATCAGCGGAACTGATATTGTAATACGCCCATACGGATCTATGAGTGCCGTAAAACCTGAATTACCAGCACTGACAAACCATATGCCATTTTCTATAGCCCTGAAAACCGAAAAGTAAAAGTGCTGCATGGGACCAACTGGATTTTCCGTCCATAAAAGATTAGTGATGTTTACATAAAAGTCAATACCTGCTTTTGCATAATCCCTGCATAACATGTGAAAAATATTTTCATAGCATATAAGCGGGGCACATCTGAATGAACCAATAGTAAAAATACGCGGGTTATCACCAGGCATAAAGTTTGAACCACCAAATGCATCAATGATGTCATTCACAAACGGGAACAGTTCTCCGTACGGGAACCACTCACCAAATGGTACTAAATGTATCTTGGCATACGTGTCAACAACCTGACCTGCCGAGTTGATAAGCACCATGCTGTTTTGTGGATAATATCGCCTGTTTACTACATCTTCAATAATGCCAATTTCACCTGTTAACAGGGGCACACGGTTGCCTGCAGCAAGTGCCAGCACTTCTTCTTCAAAATGATTCAGATTGCCATTGAAGTAGCTATAAGAAATATTCTCAAGCGTTGCGGATTCCGACCACACTATAATATCAGGTTCATGCTGCATAGCTTGCTGTGTTAAAGTTTTAAGAATAGTCAGATAAAAATATTTGTTTTTTGTCCAGTTTTCCCATGGCGAAAAACATGACTGGACCATAGCAACACGCAGATGTGAATTTGTATACTCATGATGGTTCTTGAGTCTGATGAAGCCATAAACCGTTCCCACCACCACTATAATACACACAATACTGCATCCAAATAAAGCAGGGCGATAGTTACTGTTAACAAGCTTTGCCTGTATTAATTCAGCAATGCTGATATTTGCAAACACTATGATAAATGTAATACCAAAAATTCCCGTTATTGATGCTATCTGAATGAAGTTAACAAACGGATATTGCGTGTAGCCTAAAAAATTCCAGGGGAACGCCATAGTACCAATGGTCTGTACCCAGTCAAGAGCAATCCACACTGATGGATATATCACCATGGTAAGACGCGGAAAAATTCGCGACAGATACTCAGCAAGGAAAATCTTTGTAGAAAAGAAGACTGATATACACGGAATAATAAGAGCTACAATGACAACCTTGCCATAAGCTAAAGCCTGCCCAAAATCGCCCATCCAGTAATAAACAACACCAAACCCAAAAAGTCCTGTGATGAATGATGTTATGTAAACTTCTTTCAGCGGTTTATTGCGTATGTACACAAACAAAGGAACAAGACACACCCACGCAAACACTGACAATAGCGGTACAGATAAATTTAGGGGTGTTAAAAATGAAACATAGAACAAAGGTACGCTAAGCACATAGTAATGCCCTGAAAGCTTACGAATCAGTTCAATCTTCATTATTCCTTTCCTGCCATCTTCAAAAATTCTTCTTCTGATAGTATGCGCACGTTGAGCGTTTGTGCCTTTTCCAGTTTGGACCCAGCTTCAGTGCCTGCAACAACAAAATCAGTTTTTTTACTTACTGAGCTTGACGCTTTTCCTCCTAATGATTCAATAAGGCTTTCTGCCTCCTGTCTTGACATGCTTTTTAGCGTTCCTGTAAATACAACCGTTTTACCTTTAAATGGATTTTCAGAAGCTTCTTCTACAACCTCTTCTTTTACAACAACTCCATTACTCAGCATCTT
>JBBFLA010000018.1:0-59697 GCA_037481795.1 Spirochaetota bacterium | reverse complement strand
GCGGGGGTGTACACTACTTTATATTTTGTTCAAATTTCAATATTCAGGAATAATTAATGTATCAAAACCGTAACAATTATAATAAATAGCTCTTTAGCTATAATTTCTAAAAAAAAATTCATTTTAGTGACTTATTGCAGCAATAATTTGTTTTAATTCTTCAAAACGATATGGTTTGGGTAATATTCCGTCAAATCCATAATCTTTATAATTAGACATCACCGGATCATTTGAATACCCGCTAGAAACTATTACCTTAAATTCGTTGTCTAATTTACGGATCTGTGATATAGTATCTTTGCCACCTTTCTTACCCGGTATAGTTAAATCCATAATTGCAAATGAATAATTTTGCCGTGATTGTTTTGCCATTAAATATTTTTGATAGGCTTCGTCGCCATCGCAGGCTATATCCACTTCGTATCCCAATTCCTCTAACATAGTTCGTAATATAAACTGAATATTTTCATCATCCTCCAGAATCAGCACTTTACCCTTCCCAATAACAGAGATTTCATTGCTTTTATTATCTTTTACTTCAACATTTTTTTCAGTTGCTCTAAGATATATATCAAATCGCGTCCCTTTGCCCATCTGTGAATCAACAAAGATATAGCCACCGTGTTGTTTAATAATAGAATAAACTACTGTTAACCCTAATCCTGTACCATGTGGTTTAGTAGTATAATATGGATCAAAAATCTTTTCAATATTTTCATTTGGAATTCCCGGGCCATTATCCTCAATTGAAATTCTAATATAATTATCCTTACCAATGATAGCTTTAATGGGATCTTCATTGGTTACATTACGGGCATAAACTTTTAACTGACCATGATCATTCATAGCTTCCCGAGCATTAATTACTATATTCTGAATAACCTGGCTGATTTGCCCTTCATCTACTTCCACATTATAGAGATTATCATCTATAATGAACTTAGATTCAACTCCGGAACCACGCAAGACAAAAGTAACTATGTCTTTAAACATAGTACTTAAAGAAGTAACTTTTTTTACTGGGGCTCCTCCTTTTGCAAACGTCAATAATTGCTGTGTAAGTTCTTTTGCCTTAAATGACGCTTTTTCTGCATCGTTAATATGCTGATACAATTCTGATGACTCATGTATTTTATTTTTTACTATAGAAAGATTCCCAACTATTGATGTAAGTATATTATTAAAATCATGAGCAATACCTGCTGCCAGAAGTCCAACTGATTCTAATTTTGAAGTTCGTGCAATATGTTCCTCTATTATTTTCTTTTGTGTTATATCACGTAAAACTATGATTGTTCCAGTAATACTATTCATCTGGTCTTTTAATGGCAGTATATATAATTCAATGTTATAAGAAACGCTATCAACATGTAGAATGCATTCATTAAAAATTGATTTTTGTTGTAATATTTCAATTATAGTATTAAATGTATAATTAACAGGTTGCTTACAATCTAGATCCAGGATAGTTATAATATCTTTTCCTATAAGTTCATCACATTTTTTGTTCAGAAGATTACAGGTTGCATTATTTACCATTTGTATTACCGCTGTTTTATCAGTTACTATAACTGCATCATTAATTGACTCAAGTACCCTGTTAAAGCGTTCTTTTTCTTCAAATAACTGAATATTTCGTAGTGTTAGTTCTTCTTTTGTTTTTATTAAATCATTATTGATTCTCTGTAATTCTTGGTATTGTTCATATATAATCTGAGCACTTCGTTTCATCTGAGTAATATCAATAATTGAGCTTATAACTAACTTTTCACCTGAAGAAACAAAAATATCAGAGTTTATTATACAATCCTTTAATAACCCACTCCTGGTTTTAAACGTTACATGGAAATCTTTAACTTTTCCATTTGTCCTTAAAGTATGTATATATTTCTGCATCTCTTCCTCATCAGCAAATACATGTAACTCAAATATTGACCTGCCAATTGAATCCTGAGATTCATAGCCAAATGTCTGGCATGCAGCTTCATTAACCTCTCTATAAACTCCATCTTTGAATGTATTTATAGTCATTGGAATGGGGCTTGAATAAAATGCTTTATAAAATTTTTCTTCAGAGGTTTTTAAATCCAGTTCAATTTTTTTGCTGAAAGTTACATCTGAAGCTGAACCTAAAATGGCAATACGCCCATTATACATAATTGTTGCTATATTGAAATCAATCCACTTTACTATATTATTTTTTGTTATTATTCTTGCTTCATATCTGTTTATCATATCCTCGCCACGCTGGCGAGCAGCTGCACGTAATCTGGCAGCTTCAACATCATCAGGATGTACAAAATAATAAAAAGGCTTACCAATAATTTCTTCTTCTGAGTATTCAAGAATTTGTGCAGTTGCGGGATTTATCCATTGCAAAATGTCATCCTGAATAATAAATATTGCTGTTAATACAGAACTTGCTAATGTTTTAAATTTTTCTTCACTTTCTCGTAATTTTATCTCAGCTAACTTTTTTTCATGTATATCAGTGCCAACACCTGAAAGACCTAAATAATTACCCTGTTCATCATAATGTGATTTTGATATAGTTAATACGTATCTGAATAACCCATCTTTGGTAATTAAGCGGTATTCTAATGGTTCTATAATTCTCTTTTTAACCCTTTCGTAGCTTTCCAATACCATTGGCAAATCCTCATGAAATATGAATTCAGTAAAAGATTTACCAATCATTTCAGAAGGGGAAAAACCAATAAAATTTTTTATGTTTGAACTTATATACCGAATGATGCCATCTTTATCAACCTGATAAACTATATCATGAAAAGAACTTATTTTAACATCAGCAAATTGTGAATGTGCCATTAAACTTTTAATTAAAAATCTATCAATAATAACACCAACCTGCTGCCCAATAGATTCAAGTAATGGATATATGGTTTCAGAAATTGTATTGGTAGAATGTGACCCAATATTAATAGCACCAATTATAGAATCATGAAATAATATTGGAATTGTAGCTACTGCTTTTATTCCTTCAGCTTTTCTAAAGTCTTCATCAGATAAATTCATTGTAGTATAATCAATATACTGCGGTTGACCTTTCATTATAAGTTTATAGTTCCAGCTATCCGGAGTATATAGGGAGACTTTTTCTAAAAAGGTTGTATTTACTCCTTTTGCAAAGGTAAGATTAAGTTCCCGTGTTAATGGATTAATTATATATATTCCACCACAATCCATTCCTGTGACTCGTAGTGTTGTATCTAAGATATAGTTAAATACATCAGCAAAATGGTCAGCATCTTCATCAAAGATTTGTAACTGATACAAATCTTCATATATTTTTTTCATTATATCAGGAATCTTCTGGTTATATTTAGGTACAATTAACAATACATCGCGTTTATTAAATTTTACTTTATGTAGTAAGAAAGTATAGGGAATCTGTTTATGTGAAACATCAATTATTATTGCTGGATTATCGGTCGTCAAACTCTCAAAGTAACCATGTACATCATCACCAATTATCGAATAGGGAAATATTTCTGTTATATTTTTAGTAACATATGATGAATTATTAGAATGGATTATGTGTAAGGAACTATCGACAATAACAAAATCACAATTGGCAAATTGCAAAATATCAAAAACAAACGAGGTGTCCATAGGTTATTTTACAATTTCTTCCGTTTCAAAGTTTCGGCTGGCAAAATTCTTTTCAAAAAGAGTAATCCACAACTCAACCCGTTCCTTCCCGTAACACTTTTTCCATGCTTTAAGTATTGTTTCAACAGGTATATCTACAAAACTGCCATGATATTCAATATATTCCATATACTGTTTTTTTTCAGAGTTATACTCGGGGAAAATTGCATCATCAATACCATTAAAGTCTATTGGTGCTACTTTATGTAATTCACACAATTCCCTGTTGAATGCAGGGGTTGCCTTTACCCATTTCCCATTTAAGTAAAACTCAGTAAACCCATGATATACAAAAATATTGCTCCCCAGAGTTTCTATAAGTTGTTTTGTTGCTATATGATTTTTAACTGTTGCAAATCCTACACGGCTTGGAATATTGCAGGCGCGGCCCAAAGCACATAATAACGATGCTTTTGAAACACAATACCCTCTTTTGCGTTTTAACACAAAGCTTCCACGATAATGTTCGGGTTTATAAAATGGTGAATAGGGGTCATAGCGTATGTCATCTCTGACCGCATAAAACAGCTTGATTGCCTTTTGTACAGGATTGTGCTCAGAACCTATAACAGTATGCGCATATTCAATAATTATAGGGTCATCGCTGTCAATACAGCGGCCTGGTTTTAAATAGATTTGTAAATCTTCATTCAGCATAATAAAGTAGTTAGATAGAAAATTTAAAATAACTATAATTATAAAATTATTATATTCCACATAATAAAAAATTCAAAAATATCATGTCAGTATATAGGTGAATTTAATTTTGTCAAGAGTGTAATGCAATTATTACTGGAATGAGCAAAACAAATTTTATAAAAGCATTTTTATAATTTTTTTATTTATGTGTACTTATAATGAATAAATTGCTATAAATTCATTAAAATATTTATATCCCCATATTTGCTGTTTGTATATTGTATTACATTGTGAAAGCAAATCGTAAAATGTATTCTCTGCACAGGCAATCATATCTCCAATAAAAACTATTGTTTGCCCACCTGCCCGTTTATAAGCCTGTAATGCCTCTAAAGCCATAGTACTTTGTGGCTGTGGCCAGCATAAAAAGAGTGTTCGCTCTGGATACTGTCCTGCTTCCCATGCATCCCCTTTCTGAACATCGTACCATTGTTCATCAAACCATATATTATCAGTGTGATTAACAAACGGATACTGAACTTCATTCGGCGGATATTTATCAAATGCAAGTACATCAGCATCCAATTGCTTCAGCATATATGCCCAGTATCCATTACCTGCACCTATCTCAATTAGGGGCGATAGTTCCTGTATTATAGATAGCACCTGAAAAGTTGGAACAGCAAACGCATACTTTTTTATCAGTTCACAACGCAAGTTCCAGTACTGGTATTCATTTAGGTGCTTATCTTTATACTGTAGTATTTCTTGTAAATAAGGGTTGTGGATAGTGAAGTCTAACTCATCTGGAGTGTAGTGGAATATATCATATTCAGCGTAGGTATTTTCCATGGTGAATATACTGTATGGTGCGCGCCCGGCAGGAGTCGAACCTGCGGCCTGCGGATTCGAAGTCCGACGCTCTATCCAGCTGAGCTACGGGCGCGTTAAGATTTTTAAATTTACAATAAATTTAAAAAATGTTTTGTCAAACATTTATGCCAGTACAAGCTACAATCGCGTTTAGGTTTTCAAATTTACAATAAATTTAAAAAATGTTTTGTCAAACATTTATGCCAGCTGAGCTACGGGCGCATAATATAAAAAATGGGTGGATGACGGGGCTCGAACCCGCAACAACTGGATCCACAGTCCAGGGCTCTACCATTGAGCTACATCCACCGTAACTATCTGACAAATTAAATACTCATAATTGGAATGACAATACTTAAAATGTAATTATAGTGTCAATTATATTTCAACTCAAATTTTTTTCAATTTTGCATAATAAAAAAACTATTTCCGTTGCCATCTGAAAAGAAATGACCCCAATAACAAAAATATACCGGATACCACAATCAAATACAATAGCTGATAGCGGATATCAAATAATGTGGCACCTTCGTTCATCACCATACGTGCACTTTCCACTATAGGCGTAAGCGGCAAAAGCTGCGATACCTTCTGTACCCAGGGGCGTGCACCCTCCAGTGAAAACCACACCTCTGAAAGAAACATCATTGGCCAGGTAATAATATTAATTAATCCATCAGCAAACTCCTGGCTATCACTGCGGCAAGCAATCAGTAAACCTAACGAAATCATACAAAAGCCACCTAATGCAAAAACCACAAACAACGTAAATAATGAACCTTTGCACTTAAATCCATACAATAAAACGGTCCCAATATACACAACAACTGTTGTGGCAAGCATTACAAACATTCGCGAAAGTATTTGCGCTGTTAAAAACTCAAATGGCCTGACAGGAGCAACACTAAATCTCTTTAGTATGCCGTTTTTCCTGTACATTACCAGGACATAACCTACACCGTACAATGAGTTAAACATTGCATTCATGCCTAAAATGCCTGGGAAAAGCCATTCAACATAGCGGATGCCCCTCCCCTTAAACGAATGTTTAGAAAAGATTGTGTTCGTTGTACCTGCATCTTTCAGTAGCTGTTCTGCAATATACCCGTTGGGAGAAGAATCATTTATAAAATATGTATTATGGTGAGGATCCAGCAGCATGTCTATTTTAAATTTTTGCAAACTGTCAATAGCTTTTTCCCTGGATGAAAACTCAATAAAGTCAATGTATTTTAATTTCAAAAATTCATGTAATTGTGTGTTATCAGTACTCATGATTTCACTATTCATTGGCTTAACCACTCCAACTTTGAGTACTGGCGACGATTCACTTCTGAATACAACACTAAAACCCATAATAATCAAAAGGGGAAAGATTATATTCCACCCCAGAGCTGACCTGTCACGGTAAAACTCTTTTGTACGTGCAATAAATATTGTCCATATCCTGTATAGCATTGTTATGCCCTTAATTGTGTTCCTGTTAATTTTAAAAATAAGTCCTCTAAATTTTGTGATCGCACCACCATGCCAGTAATATCAACATTGTTGTCAATAAGAAGCCTTAGACAATCATGCGGTTGTTCAGTGTGGATTTCAATAGTGTGATTTACCTTATACCAATCACAGCTCATCTGTCGTAAAATGTTTTCATCAACCGTTGAAGGCAATGTAATGGTAACTCCGCGGCAATATTGATTGAGTAAATTAATAGGTGAATCCATGGCAATGATCTTACCGTGATCCATAATAGCAACAATATCACACAATACTTGAGCCTCTTCCATATAATGAGTTGTCAAAACTACTGTTTTTCCTTTTTGTTTTATTGATTGCACAATATCCCACACATGTCGCCGAGCCTGAGGATCAAGACCTGTGGTTGGCTCATCCAGAAACAGTAGCTCCGGATCATTTGCTAAAGCTATGGCCAGAAGTAAGCGCTGTTTTTGTCCGCCCGATATTTTCCTGTTATCCCTGTCCAGTATTTCTTCTAAATAACACAATGAAACAAGTTCATCCAGATTAGCCCTGTGTGCATACAAATTTCTGAAAGTCAAAAGTATTTCTTTGACAGTCAGATACTGCTGCAGTTCAGTATGCTGAAGCTGAATGCCAACCTCCTGTTTAAAGTGCTGATCACGAGGTTTCCCCTTATACAGTATTGTTCCACGATCAGGATTTTGAATTCCCTCAATAACCTCAATGGTGGTTGTCTTTCCTGCACCATTTGGTCCAAGCAATCCAAAACATATACCACGGGGAATGTCAAAACTGACATCATCAACAGCTTTCACTCCGGGAAAATATTTATAAAGGTTTTTAACTTCTAATATAAGGTCCATTGCTTATCCAGATTTTATTTCATTTATATTGCTAAACAGTTATATCACCTTTATATGTTTCAGATGAACACATTACAAATATGATTCACATTCTTCAATAAATTGAGGTTTTGTGTTACTATAGGAAGGATGGTACAGTATATGCAAGCAGTTTTTTGCACGAGTTAGTGCCACGTACATCAGCCGCCGTTCTTCTTCAATATCCGTATATGGATCCGGCAACAATCTATCTTTCACACCACATAGTATTACCACATCAAATTCCAGACCTTTTGCCCCATGTATAGTCATAAATTGTATATTATCATCTGTATTCATCCGTGATTGCAAAAATGTGCCCTGCCAGTTATTTCTATAGAGCACAGCAATAGAAAATTTTTTATCATATTGTTGTGCGATAGTTCCTGCAACCAGTGCCTCCTGTTCAAACGAATCAACTTTGACAAAATAAATTTTGCCACCGCTACCACGTACAGATTTAACCCAGCGACGTGAACGAAATTTATTTTTAGCAATAAGCCTGTTGGATAGCTTTACTATTTCCTTTTTTGAACGATAGTTACTGTTAAGTGAGTGCACGGTTACGTTATCAAAATATTTTCTTGCATTGACAATATACTCTATTTTTGCATCTCTAAATTTATAAATTGATTGCCAGTCATCGCCAACCATAAAAACATTGGAACTTTCTTGAGGCAAAAGCAATTTTAAAAGTTTAAAATTATTTTCTGATGTATCCTGAAATTCATCAACCATCACATATTTAAAAGTATTATGTATTGAATTTCGCAACGATATATCGTGCGTCAAATACTCTATGGACTTATTTATCATGTCTTCAAAATCAATGACGTTATGAATTTCTTTATACTGAGCATATTCATCTTTAATAGTTTTAATTGCAGCATAAATATCACCTGGCAGGTTTAACGTTTCTATATTTTTTAACGCTAATTTATATATTACTGATGAAGGAATTCCAAAAAAATTATCAACATGCTTTTCAACTATTTCTTTAATTATTTTCTCTGACGACTCTTCATCAAGAATAGTTACCTGTTTCAATTTATTTTTAATAATATACTGAAGGCAAAAAGCATGAAACGTAGAAGCAACTATTTCATTTCCGCAATTGCCTAATCCTGCAATTATCCTTTTTTTAAGTTCATCTGCTGCTTTTCTGCTGAATGTCAGTAAGAGAAGTTCGCCAGGTTTACACAATCCTTTATTAATTAACGCAATACTTCGCTGTATAATGGTATATGTCTTTCCACTTCCAGCAGAAGCAATGACAAGATGTGCGCCGTTTTCTGCATTTATTGCCTTTATTTGATTTTTGTTGGCTTTCATGGATATTTTATTAATTATTCTGTAATTTGTATTATTTATCAGTAATCATATACAATGCACAGTAACAGGATTATATTCCCTACCTCTGGCGGCAGAATTACTTAGAGCCATCTAAGTCTTAAAAAAGTTAAGGAATAAATACTGACTGTTCATATAATTAATACGCTTGAACAAAAAAAAATGTAAAAAAATGTTTTAAGAATTTTGGCCTTTATCAATCTTTTACCAAATTTAATAAATCCTTCATAGATGTAGAAAAACTATATAGTATTTATTTTTTATTCAACAAAGTATATAACGAACGAACTCGTTCATCATATTTATTGAGTTCCATTGCCTTACTGATTGCCGTACGTGCTTTATCTTTTATCCCTAAAGCTACACAGGCCTGTGCATATTTCAGCCAGCCACCATAGTAATTGGGGACAATTTTTGTTACTTCAAGAAAGCTTTCCATTGCTGTTTCAAAGTCACCAATGGCAAAATGCAGTTTTCCATAGCGCATGTGTCCCCATGGATTATCAGGCATTGCATTCATTACTTTTGCATATACGTGCGATGCTTCAGGATACATTTCATTATCAAGATAATAATCACCTTCAAGAATATCGGTTACCCAGCAATCACCCGTAACCTTTCTATGCAAGGCAAAATCATTTGCCGTATACCATGCCTTAGTGCGTAAATTGTATGTATATAGCAATAAATCATTTATCCACTCCTGTATAATTGGTTCATTGCGAAGGTAAATACCTGCATCCTTTTTTGTAAACCAGATACTATCGTCCAGAACACCACGTTGTTTTTCTTCTTCGTATAGTTTTGTACCAGGATACAAGGCAACAGGCGACACTACACAATCACCAGGCAACATGGTAGCAATCAGTTTTTTTGTTTTTTTAATGTCAGCGTATGTTTCGCCTTTCATCCCCACCATTAAATACACTGAAAGATATACTCCAACTTTTCGTGTAATTGCAGTAGCATTCAAAATTTTTTCTATGGTTATTTTTTTATTGTACATAGAAAGAATTTTTTCGGAACCCGATTCAACACCATACTGTATATGTTCAAGCCCTGCCTTCTTCATGGAAATAAGCATTGTTTCATCAACAGAATCAACGCGCCCCTGACAGTTCCACATCATATACAGCTTTCTTTTTATTATTTTATGCGATAGTTCCTGTACACGGTCTTTTTTGATAGTAAAATTGTCATCCCGTATTGAAAAATAAATTATTCCATATTTTTTATACAATACCTCAAGTTCATCGATAACATCATCAATATCCCTGAATCTGACCCTTCTTCCCCAGAATGATGGGGAATCACAAAACATGCAATTGAAGCTGCAACCACGTGAGGTTATTATATACTTAAATTGTTCATTAATATTTACACCTAAAAAATTTTTTTTAAAGCTTGCTGGATATGGCAATGTATTAATATTTATATTATTTTGTTTTATTATCTTTTCTTTTATTGGTTTGCCTTTTTTTATTGCATCTGCAATTAAAAGCATTGCTTCTTCGCCTTCACCTTCCACAATATAATCAATATATTGATAGCGTTTAATAATCTCATGTGAAAGGAACGTTGCATGTGGGCCGCCAAGTACAACAACACTATGAGGAAACGTTTTTTTGATTTTTTGTATTACTGAAAATGTCGAAAAGCGGTTATGCGTATATAAAGAAAAGCCAATAATATGTGGTTTTATAGTTTTTATCTCTTTCAATATTTGTTCGTGACTTTTTTTGGAAAAATTAGCTAACGTTACGTCATATCCTTTTTGTGACAGATACGCACCAATGGAAACAAGGCCTACAGGAAGTAACGTAATATAATAATCATGACTGTGCTCTTTTTCAACACAATAGCCAAGTACAATCTTCATATTGCCCCTTTATTATTTTATCGCAGTGAATTCGTATTTTCTTATCTTTATTTATTCGATTTTTGGTTTGGTATTGTTTCAATTTTTTTTGTTAGCTTTTCGTAGTGACTTCCTTCCCAGTATATTCTGCCACATTGTGTACATTTATAATATGTATTGCACCAGCTGAGTACGCCTGGTGGAATTCGCGGTTTTTCTTTTTCAAATTCTTCAGTGTTGTTAGACAACTGACTAACTTTACCATTACACATTATGCATCGGCTGAATGGATTTACCTTATCCCACAAATCCAGCCTGTCTAAAATTTCTACTATTTGCTTCTGGGGACTGGTATTGCGGACAATTAATCCTCTATCAACAATCTTTCTCATCAGTAACTGTCGGTCACGGGTAAGTAAAATTCGCTTTTGTTGTGCTGCTATTTGAGCTAAATCCTTATCATCCCAGGTTTCATCATACAAAACATCAAAACCAAATAAACGCAGATACTTCACAAGCTTACGTAAATGCACATCACAGATAAATGAAGGGGTGCGCAGACTTTGAGGCCTTAAACGTGTAGTATTACTAATTTCAAATCGTTCAAACACAGGGTATACACTAATATAATCATCATTTTGAACAATATAATCAAACCCAACCGAAATCCCATTTACTAGGATAAGATCAACTTCAACGTGAGGAATACCTAATGATTCAATTAAATCTTTTACACTGCGTTTGCCCTTCCAGCTAACGGTGAAGGCAACCTTTTTTTTATCTTTTGGCAAAAAGTCATTGAGTTCTTCGTAAAAGCGAATTGTTACAGTATATTCTTTCAACTGTTATTCTTTTTTGAAGAAGTTTGATATGGTTCTAAGTGAACAATAACATCTAACACTTTGGGACCTTTATCTAAAAGCTCATGTTTTACACTGCGCGCAATATCATGTCCATCCTGTACCGACATATTGCCATCAACCAGCACGTGCAGGTCAACAAAATAACCACTCCCAACTCTACGTGAACGAATGCTGTGCACCTCTTTGACTCCATTAACCTTCATTGCAATTAAATCTATTGCATCCACCTGTGATTTAGAAGCACCTCTATCCGATAGTTCCATAACAACAGGTTTTAAAATGTCAAATGCAACCTTGACAATAAACATAGCAACCACAACAGCGCCAATATGGTCAAAGAAAGCTAATGATGGATGTGCAATGGCAAGTGCAACCGAAACAAGCGCTGGTATAGAACTCAATGCATCAGAGCGGTGATGCCATGCATTGGCTACGACCGATGAAGAGTCAATTTCTATTCCTTTTTTCACGGTCCAGCGATACAGCCATTCTTTGGATATGATAGAAACAAATGCTGCAATAAGTGCAATGGCTTCAGGGCTCTTAATATCAGGCTCAAATGCTGTTACTATGCCATTGTAGGCTATTCCAATGCCAACAGCAAAAAGGGCTAATGCAATAAACGCTGTAACAATACTTTCTATGCGTTCATGTCCATAGGGATGATCTTCATCAGCAGGACTTGCCCAAAATTTTATTCCAATAAGCACTGCAACATCAGTTATCAAATCAGAAATACTGTGTACAGCATCAGCAACCATTGCCTGGCTGTGTCCCAGTATCCCTGCGACAAATTTAAATGTGGATAAGATAATATTAACTATCATCCCCGTCCAGGTAACTTTTTTAGCTACAATAGCTTCATAATGTTTTCCATTATCCATAACGTTCCTCAATCTTAAGCTTTGGTTTACGAACCACAATGGCTGCCTGTCCACTCACTGGACACTTGTTTTCACATATACCACAACCTATACATCTATCTTCATGAGCAACTGGCAACAACACTTCAACCTGTATTCCTTTCTTATTTTTGACAATCTTTTTTTCTAATGTTATAGCCTTGTTGGCAACCGGACACACTTCTTCACATACAATACAATTTGTTTGTTCTGACCATGGCAAGCATATATCATGCTGTATATATGCAGTACCAATAACAAATTTTTGTTTAGTGCTAAGCGATAGTTCCTGTATTGCTCCAGTTGGACAAACCTGACCACAGCGTGTACAGGTAAAATCACAGTATCCAATACGTGATATAAGGCGTGGCGTGAACATTCCGTAAAAAGAAGCTTCAGTAATGCATGGATGAAGTGCATTGGTAGGACAAACATTCATGCACTGCCCACACCGAATACATGCATCTAAAAATTGTGATTCGCGCAATGCGCCTGGTGGACGAATTATGAAACTATCGTGTGATGCTGCAAAAAGCGATACCTTACTGGCAGCAACCATTACCGATGAACCTGTTGCAATGAGTAAATCTCTTCGGGTGATTCCTTTGCCAGGATACTCAATACTTTTTACTTTCAATGGTCCTGAAAATCTAAAGGAAACAGCATCATAATTACAGTTTTTAAGGCAATCAAAACATTTAATACATTCATGCTCTATTGTGCCAACCCCGTCGGTACCTATCGCCCCCATACGACAGCCTTTAACACATGCCCCACAATGGATGCATTTATCTGTATCAACAACCCGTCGGAATAATGAAACATGTGAAGCTACAGCATACATTGCACCTAACGGACATAACACCCTGCACCAGAACCGCCTGAAAAATGCAGATAATCCTATAACAATTAAGAACACAATTGCAACCCATGCCCAGTTGTAGTAATAAAACGGGTAATCCCGTGCCTGATATCCAGGTAACACCCATGACAGAGGCTTTGACCCTATGAATGACACAAATGGATATAAGAACAGTTCATAAGTACGGTAGGCAATGGTAATTGGATCAATATATCCTGACACAGTAAAACCAAATAAAGCTATAAGCACTGAACTTAACAATACTAAAAATTTAATTTTGGTAATATTTGTTTTTCCTTTTATTTTTTCTTTTGGTTGTATCAAAGCATCCCAAGCATCAATCGTTGCACCTAAAGGACACACCCATCCACAAAAAAACCTACCAAGCAAAAAAGTCAAAATAAATAAACTCAACCCTAACAATGCATACTTGACTGTATGAGTTGAAATGTATCCAATAGTTATACTGTGTATAGAAAGTGATGGATAAAATCCTATTCCCGCATCAGAAACTGGATCATGCAAATAAATGATGCTGGCAACAAAAACAAACCATAACAAAAGCTGACCAATTGACCTGTATATGGACCAGTGTTTTGATTTCATACTGTTCTTGTTATTGTGGAATATGCACCAACATTAATACTACCCATACCTGATTGTGCCGCCAGGTTTAGATAGCCAATAGAAGACGGTTCTATGCCAAACAGATGCCTGGCTGCATACGCATCTACCATAACAGGATTTGTACCAAAAATAACTGTTTTAGTTTCTTTTATATCTGCAGGGCTACCTGATGATGGGCCATGTTTTGTTAAAATTCTCAAACCATCCAGTATTATTAAATGTACTTTTACTGCTTTGTTGAAATCCACAATATTCCTGTGCAAATTTATATGATAATAACCACGGTTACCACCAATAACCCCCATTAAGTTTTTCATAGAAAGCGTAAGATCTGCAGCGCTGTGATGTTTTGCTATTGGCATATTAATAATGCAATCGGCTTCAAGTATATCCTCATACACATCCAGTGTATCTAAATTAAGCCCGCCAGTAACTTTGACTGTTTTAAATTTATCTCTATCCATATACACACAATCTACGCCAACTTTTTTTGCTACTTCTTCAATACCACTTGACCTGTAGCAAAGCCGCGCGTTATGAACAGGTCTGTCCATTATTGCCACAGTAGCACCTGCTTTTTTACACATTTTAGCAACAGCTTCAACCAAAACTGGATTTGTAGTATGTGCCCTTTCGGGATTTGAATTAAATCCTATATTTGGCTTTATAACAACCTTCATTCCTTTCTTAACAAAACGCTCCACTCCTCCCATTTCTTTAAAACCTTGCTCAACCATAGCATAAATTGTTTGAGGGTTAATTGAGCCAGTACGTAGTACAACTAGATCTTTCTGGATTTCCTGCGCTAATATTTTTTTAACAAATGGAAACGATCCTATAGCCGCACCGGCAGTGTATATTATATTTTGTATAAATTTTTTTCGTGTTATCATACCTAAAACCTCATGATGTGGCTTTTTTTGGTTTATAAAATATTGCAGTTGAAATTGCAACTACTAATAAAACTATACCAATAAATAATGCAGTATATGTTTGTATTGAAATACCAGGTTCCAATAAAGAATAAGACGGATCAGCAGGATCATAATATACTTTTACCTTTTTTCCAACAGGATATAATCGCAATAGTTCTTCATCTGGAATATCTAAATTTTTAAAGGATATTTGAGAACCTCTATATTTTTCGCCCCCAACTTCAAATTCATACGTTATATTTGCAAAATGTTGATAACCCTGACCTTTAACATATCTTTTATCCATATGTGATGTAACAATAACTCCTTCTGTATGAGGCCACGATAAGCTTTCTTTAGCTTCATTTATCATTTTAATACCAGCTAACGTTACTACTAAACCAAATATTAGAAAAAATAGCACAATATGTTTTTTAAAGGCCATAAACTCCTCCTGTTAAACTTTTATAAATTCGCTATTTTTAATTTTAATTATATTTTTACTGATGGTCAAGTCCAAATTTGCGTGTATTATAATCAGACAAATAAAAATGATTTTTTGGTACAATTAAAAATTAGTTTGCGGTTCCATCCTATATGTCTATAAATTATGTTGGTAAAAATATTTTTGTTCATAAAATAATTTTTGACTGATTGATGTAATGATACATGTGATTAATTTGATGTTTGCAAAATGACTATTTATCCACTTAACCTAACTATAGCAAAATTTATAATATTTCATTATTTACGATAAAAGAAAATTTTGTAATTATTGCTTAAAAAATTTTAAAAATATCTTCTTGATTTTAGTTTTATTTATAATTTTATGGTACACTAATTATAATGGATGTGCAATCTAAATTGCCCATAAATGGTGAAATTAACTATCACCCAAAAATATTTAAAAAGACCATGATTTCTTACCCCTTTGGGGATCCGAAATGACATCAACATAATTTGAAAGGAGTTTAAAAAATGGATCTATCAGAATTATTACCTAAAGAACATGTAATAACTGTTAAAAGCAATGAAAAGCAACTGGTTATCAAAGAGTTGATTCAGAAATTACAGGATTTAGGGAAATTGGATAATGCTGATAGATATTACACACAGGTAATGCACCGTGAAACACTGGAAAATACAGGTGTTGGTAATGGGTTTGCTATTCCCCATGTGCGAACCGATTCAGTCAAAAAGCTTCTTACCATCTTTGGAATATGCAATGAACCTGTAGAATACGAATCCTTTGACAATCAACCCGTTAAATATGTCATGCTCAGCATTTTTCCAACTTCTTTAAGCACCAAGTACCTTTATCTTGTTGGAATGATGGCTAGAATTTTTTCCAATACTGAAAAAAGAGAAAAGATTGATGCTGCTCGTACTCCTTCAAAAATTTATCCAATACTAACCAAAGAAGCCAAATTATATTTTGACTCAATAACAGAAATAAATAAGGAAGAAAATCACATTGAAAGTTTGGCTGGTGTTCCATCATCTGATCTTGACCTTTTAATAAGGCTTGATCAATTATATCGCCTGTTAGATAGTGGTGATAAATCAGAAACTCTCACAAAAAAAATTAATGAATTGCGTCGATTTATTGATAACCGCTCACTTTCATATTATGAAAGAATGAGGCAAAAATGCCAGAATCCATTTGCAATACTTGAAAAAAATACCTGTGGTGGATGTCACATGGTAATTCCCCCAGTAGAAATGGCAAAAATAAAAGGGAAAAAATCTTTAGCTGTATGCACGTATTGTGGAAGATTTTTAATTATAGTATAATTCTCTATAATAAATATCTGAATCTGTAGCAAAGCCACTCTTTTAAATATTGAACAAAGGGACGTCGCTTATAATGTTCCAGGTGTATCTCTTCACTGGTTTTTATATCTTTTAAAAATTGCCTTTTCATCTTTTCACCAAAAGACTGGTCAAGTATAATAGCATTGACCTCTAAATTTGCAGTAAAGCTTCTTCTGTCTAAATTTGAAGAGCCAACCGTTGCCCATATATCATCTATGACAGCTGTTTTTGCATGCAGAACTGCATGTTTATATTCGTATATCCTGACATTATTTTTCAAAAACCGTTTGTATAAATACCTGCTGGCATGCTGCACAAATGGTATATCACTTATTGCTGGTAACAATATTCTTACATCAACACCTTTTTTGGCTGCATGTATTAAAGACTTTACGATCCTCATGTCGGGAATAAAATATGCATTGGTAATATAAATATAGTTACGGGCATTTACAATAGCTGCTAAATATGTCTGATAAATTGGTTTAATTCTTCTTCGTGAATGGCTGCTTAATGCCATTACAATTGTATCCCCAACAGGTTTAATAACAGGAAAGTATTTTGAAATATCAACCAGGGCTCCTCCTTGCCTGTGCCAGTTTTCAAGGAAAAAGTATTCAATATCTTTTACAACAGGCCCTTCAATTTTTATGTGTGTATCACGCCAATTTTGTCCACGGTATTTTTTGCCAGCATATTCATTCCCGATATTCATCCCACCAGTAAAAGCTATCCGGCCATCGATAACCATTAATTTTCTATGATCACGTATATAAAGATTAAAATATTTTCGCCATGGTACAATAGGATGGTATTCTATTAATTCAATACCCATTTTATGCATGTATTCAAAAAGCAAAGATGAGGTATTAATACAGCCTATTGCATCATAAATAACATTTACCTCAATACCTTTCTTTGCTTTTGCAGCTAATTTTTTAGCTAATTTCCATCCAATGTCATCACTATTAAATATATATGTTTCCAGGTTGATGGTAAAACGCGCACTATCTACAGCTTTGAATAACTCATCAAAAAATACATCACCGTCAGTTATAAGAATAACTTTATTCCCACCATAAAATCCTGAAATACCATATTTTTTTATTGATCGTAGAAAGTGTGGCAGGAAAAACCTGTTTTTAATCTTTTTAATTATATAGTCATATGTTATTCTTGTATTGATACTTGCTTGATGAGTTTTTGATTTCCAGGTAAAATTTTTTTTGTCAGATACCATTATAGTTTATTTACATGATATATTCCATTTTTCTATATAGAAAAGGAATATTCGTTAAGTTAGTAGTTTATGAATGATGTACCACTTCAGGTTCTGTAATTTTACCGGTATTACCGTTTTTCTGAGGTTTAAAATATATTGCATCATTTTTTATTCCAGCATACACACGATGGCAGTCTTTAAATCTTCCATTTAATATTTCAACAGCTAACCTGTCTTCTATTTCGTTTTGTACAGTTCTTCTGAGATACCGTGCTCCATACTTTTCATTAAATCCACGTTTAACCAGGTATTGCTTGACTTTGGGAGAAACAATTAATTCAATGCCCTGCTCTTCAAGATGTTCATTTACTTCATTTAACATCAAATCAAGTATTTGTTTGATGTGGTTTTCATTCAATTTGTGGAAATGTACAACTGCATCTATGCGATTTAAAAACTCAGGGCTAAATAATCTTTTTACTTCTTCATCTACATTCTGAAATTGTGCAATTTGTGGATCAATTTCATTAAAGCCCAGTTTACCTATCTTTTGAAACTCCCTGTTGCCAACATTGGATGTCATGATAATAACTGTATCAATAAAGCTTGTTGTTGAACCAAAGTTATCGGTTAATTCACCTTCTTCAAGTACCTGCAGTAATATATTGTACACATCAGGGTGTGCTTTTTCAATTTCATCAAAAAGAATTACTGAATATGGCCTTCGTTTCACTTTTTCGGTTAACTGTCCACCTTCTTCATACCCTACATATCCCGGTGGCGCACCTATCAGTCTGGAAACAGCATGCTTTTCCATAAATTCAGACATATCAAACCGTATTAACGCATCTTCATCATCAAACAGAAATTCAGCTAAGGCTTTTGCAAGTTCAGTTTTCCCAACACCTGTTGGGCCCAAAAAGATGAATGAACCAATAGGCCTTCTGGCGCTTCTAAGCCCTGTACGAGATCTTCTGATAGCTCTACTTATGACGCTTATTGCATCATCCTGTCCTATTATACGTTTATGCAATTCCTGTTCCATGCGCAACAGTTTTTGCGATTCAGATTCTTCAAGTTTTTCAACAGGGATTTTAGTCCATTGTGCAACAACAGTTGCTATCTGTTTTTCATCAACTATAACTGCATAATCATTAATACGCTGTTGCCAGTCACTTATTTTCTGTGATAACAGTGCTTTCTTTTCAATAATTGTATCTCGAATAGATGCTGCCTGTTCATATTCCTGTGCTTTTACTAGCTCATTTTTACGGTTATTCAAATCTTCAATTTCATGTTCCAGCAATTCAATATCCACAGGACGTTCACAATTTTCAAGCCTTGCTTTGGATCCTGCTTCATCAATAACATCAATTGCCTTATCAGGCAGGTATCGGTCATGAATATACCTGTCAGCGTACATAACAGCTTTTCTAATTGCTTCGTCAGTATATTTTACTTTGTGATGTTTTTCATAGCGTTCACGCAAGCCAAACAGTATTTCAATAGCCTCATCAACTGAAGGCTCATCAACCATAACTGTCTGGAAGCGACGTTCCAATGCAGCATCTTTTTCTATGTACATGCGGTATTCATTTAAGGTTGTAGCACCTATGCACTGCAATTCGCCCCTTGCAAGGGCAGGCTTCAAGATATTTGCAGCATCTATAGCACCTTCAGCTGCACCTGCACCTATAATGGTATGTAACTCATCAATAAACAAGATAACATTATCTGATGCTTTGATTTCTTTCATTATGCGTTTGAGGCGTTCTTCAAATTCGCCTCTGTATTTGGTTCCAGCTACCACAGAAGCCAGATCAAGCGCCAGCACCCTTTTGTTAAAAAGAGGTTCAGGGACATCATGGTGTACAATACGCTGTGCAAGCCCTTCAACTATGGCTGTTTTTCCAACACCAGCTTCACCAATCAATACTGGATTATTCTTTGTTTTTCGGGATAGAATCCTTATAACCCTTTCAATTTCGGAATTACGTCCTATGACCGGGTCTAACTTATCTTCTGCTGCCAGACGGGTAAGTTCTATTGCAAATTCATCTAAGGTTGGTGTTTTAGTTTTATCATTGGTTTTTTGTTGAGGATTCCCCTCAGGGGTAACACCCAGAATCTTTTGTACTTCTCCTTTTATGACATTATAGTCAATACCTGCCCGTATAAGAGTATCAATCCCTGAACATGTACCATCACGAAAAATTGATAATAATAAATGTTCGGTGCCAACATAGTTATTTTTTAATTTACGTGCTTCATCTTTTGCAATTTCAATAATTCGTGTAAAACGGGCACTGAGTGGTAGATTGCCCAAGATAATAGTGGATCCCGATCTGCGTATGGCCTGCTCTATATTTCTTCTTAGTATTTCAAAATTAACCCCCATATTTTTCAATATGCGGGCAGCTACCGAATCATCGTCTTTTAAGAGGGCAAGCATTATATGCTCTGGTCCCAATGCATCTGAATTTAATCGCCGCCCTTCTGCCTGTGCTAAAACTTCTAATACCTTACGTGACCTCTTGGTATAGTCAAACATGTTTTTTTACTCCTTATCTTCGAATTTTTTTCGAAGATATGCTGCTCTAAAGGCATCCCCTTCTTCACTGCTTGCAAATTGCCTGCCTGCAATTTTCTGAAGATGAGATACCTGTATATGTATCATTAAATCATTAATTACAGAAAGTTCAATATTTTTTATTATCGACAAAACAACCCCTAATCGTATTAGTGATAGATGCTCTATGGCTTCAGCGTAACTCATTGACCGTGAAAAAGTTACTATACCATAAGAACGCCATACCATATCTTCAAGTACATCCTTATGATTCTGATAATACTCGTCGCGAGCTTCATTTTCAAGATCAATAATAAGGCTGATGACTTTATCAATTTCCTCTATTATATCTATCTCAGATTTTCCCAAAGTGGCTTTATTACTGATAATATACATGCTACCAACGGTTTTTGTTGCATCATGAACAATTCCTTTTAATTGCGCCTGGTATTCTCTGACCAATTTTATTACTTCACCCATGTTTTTTGCTGCAGTAAGCAATGGCAAATGCAGCATAGCTGAAACACGTAGGCCAGTACCAACATTGGAAGGACAGGTGGTTAAGAAGCCAAGATCATCAGTAAATGCATATGAGATATATTTATTTAATTCATCATCTATCTCATCAGCTAATTTAAAAGCCGATAGCATCTGCAAACCTGGTTTAATGACCTGAATCCTGATATGATCTTCTTCATTTATCAGTATAGAATATTGCTGTCCGGGATCAAAAACAACACTACTATTGGTGTTCAATTCCATTTCATGAGTTATTATATCACGTTCACGTAAAAAGCGCCTGTCATCTGATGAACAATCTTTTAAGCTTACAAAATGAGCATTTTCAAAATATTTTGATGTTACCACTGCTTGGTAAACAATTGATTCCAGTGTTGATATATCAGTTTCATCCATCTTGTTGCCAAAAGGTAATGATGGCAAATTTCTTGCCAGTCTGACTCGCGTTGTCATGACAACATCAGCCGAAGGCCCTACCTGTGACCAGAATGGTGACTGTGAAAGCAGCTGTTCAAACATTAAAGCCTCTTTTAACCTTTTAGTCTTTTTATTTCGTCTCTCAGTTTAGCTGCTTCTTCATAATTTTCATTTTGAACTGCTATTTCCAGCATCTTTTCAAGATCATGCAACGACAATGTGGCAACATTCTTAGACCTCACCGTATCAATCATTCCCCTGGATTTTCTGTGTTCAATGTATTTAAGCGGCATTTTGCCAATATGGTATGTTGAACCATGATATCCAGCTAAAATTGGACTCAGCGATTCTTTGAAGAAGCTGTAACAATCGGCACATCCAACTTTGCCAGTACGTTTGTAATCAATCAATGTCCATCCACAGGTGGCGCAGGTATTGCTATCAACCATGTCCGTCATCTCTTTTGCATCCAGAAAAGACATCATATCAGAAACTGTTAACGAAAACCCCCCACCATGAGAACTTAAACCCATATCGCGTGCACAATTGTCACACAGGTGTACTTCAGTCTTTTCATTTCTGATGATCTCAGTCAAATGAACAGTTGCTTCACGTTGTTTACATCGTTCACACAACATAAAACCTCTTCATGGTTACTATCTCACTTAATCGATACTATCAATTTATATAATAATATAAAATATATGTATATGCAAACCATTTTTAAATCATTTTGGTAAAAATTTACAATTTTGCTCCAATGAAGCAATATATTAATTTTATTAAAAATATCAAAATGTATTGACATTATACAAATATATATTATGAAATGAGGAATCGGGGCAACCCGATTTATTTTTTTTTGTGGGATGTTTATATGAAAGAATCCAAAAAACTACAGACTTTAATGCAACTGGATAAACAGTATCTTTTCCAGAATTATGGTACACGCCTTCCAGTTTGTTTTACCCATGGGAACGATTGCATTCTGTTTGATCAGGATGGCAAACGGTACATTGATTTTTTTGCAGGTATTGCAGTCAATTCATTAGGATACAACCATCCGGCATTGAATAAAGCTTTACATGGCCAGGTTAATAAAATACTCCATTCTTCAAACTGGTACTTTAATAAAGAACAGATTGAAGCAGCCATGCTACTATCAAAAACTGCTTTTCCCGGTAAAACACTTTTTACCAATAGTGGTACAGAAGCCAGCGAAGCTGCAATCAAATTGGCACGAAAATTTGGTTTATCACAATCACATAAAAAATATCATATTATATCATTCACCAATTCATTTCACGGAAGAACATTTGGTGCTATGTCGGCAACTGCACAGGAAAAAATTCATTCGGGTTTTGGGCCGATAGTTCCGGGATTTATCTATGTGCCATTCAATGATTCCACTGCATTTAAAAAAACTGTAAAAAAACACAAAGGGAAAATATGTGCCGTAATAACTGAATTAATACAGGGCGAAGGTGGTATCAAAATTGCTGACAGTTCATTTATAAAAGAGATAGATACTGTTACAAAAGAAAACAATATACTCTTGATAATAGATGAGGTTCAGACCGGCATTGCCAGAACCGGGAAGATGTTTGCATTTCAACATTACGATATAACTCCAGATGTCATAACAATGGCAAAAGGCCTGGGTGGGGGTGTACCCATTGGTGCAATCCACACAAAAGATTTTCTTGTGGATTATTTCCCCAAAGGTACACATGGCACAACATTTGGTGGCAACCATTTAGCTACCGCTGCAGCAAAGGTAGTGCTTGAGACATTAAGCAAAGAAACTGCACTTAATAATATTCGCAAAACAGGCGAATTAATTATTAAGGAACTATCGCTCATGAAATCAAAATATCCTAAACTGATAGTTGATGTTAGAGGGATTGGGCTGCATATTGGTGTAGAATTATCAATTCCCGGTCAGCCTTTAGTACTTGAAGCTTTACAAAAAGGGCTGGTAATAAACTGTACTGCTGAAAAAGTAATACGAATCATGCCACCGTTAACAATATCAACCAGGCTTGTTAAAGAAGGCCTTTTGATTCTTGATAGTATTTTTGCAGGAGCAACAGCATGATAAAGATACCCAGGGTAAAATCAAAAGATTTATTATCGGTAACTGATTTTTCAAAAGAAGAAATTATTTCAATATTTGAACTGTCAAAAAAGCTCAAAGATGAACTGAAACAGGGAAAAATCAATGCATACCTTAAAGGGAAAACCCTGGGAATGATATTTGAAAAAACATCCACCCGTACACGGGTATCATTTGAAGTGGCTATGTTTCAATTGGGCGGGTATGCTCTTTTCTTAAGCAGGGATGATATTCAATTAGGCCGCGGGGAAACTGTTGCGGATACTGCAAAAGTATTATCACGATATTTAGATGGCATCATGATACGGTGTTATGCACATACAACTGCTATAGAGTTGGCGCAAAACTCTACAATTCCTGTCATCAACGGCCTTACCGACATGTTTCATCCATGTCAGGCATTAGCTGACTTTTTCACTATATATGAATCTAATAGAAATTTTAAAAATATTAAGTTAGCTTTTGTAGGTGATGGCAATAACGTAGCACAATCATTAATGTTAACTGCTGCAATGTTAGGTGTTGATTTTGCATTAGCCTGTCCTAAGGGCTATTATCCAAAGAAAGATGTGGTAGAACAGGCATTTTCTATTGCTTCAAAATCGGGAAGTGTTGTAACACTTACCAGTGATATACCAATGGCTGTAGAAAATGCTACACATCTTTACACGGATGTATGGGTTAGCATGGGTCAGGAAAAAGAAGCTTCACGAAGAAAAAAAGATTTTGCTAAATATAAAATAACCCGAAAAATACTGGATAAATGTTCCCCTGAATGCAAAGTGATGCATTGCCTGCCAGCTCACCGGGGTGAGGAAATAACCGATGATGTTATTGATTCGCCACAATCAATTGTGCTGGATCAGGCTGAAAACAGAATGCATGTACAGAAAGCTATTCTATGTACGTTGATGAAGTAATCATTACCTTGTTTAATCACTAACAATAACTTTATTGCGACCCTGTATTTTGGCTTCATAAAGCGCTTTATCAGCATAACGTATGATATCTTCAATTGTTTCAGAATATTCTTTTATTTGTGAAATACCTAAACTTAATGAAATTTTAAATTCATTCTTTTGTTCATCATGGAATGTAAGCTCATTAATGCATAACCGGATTCGTTCGGCTACCTTTTGCGCTGCAACGATATTGGTTTCAGGAAGACATATAATAAATTCTTCTCCACCATATCGTGCAAATATATCTAACGAACGTAATGATGCTGAAATGCTTTTTGCAATAGTTTTTAACACATCATCTCCGGTTGCATGGCCGTATTTATCATTAACTATTTTAAAATGGTCTATATCCATAAGAATGATAGAAAGTGTCGTTTTATTTCTTTTTGCACGAATAAATTCTTTCAAAGATACCTCATTAAATTTTCTTCGGTTATAAATTCCTGTTAATTCATCAGTTATTGCTAATTTTTGTAATTCCTCGGCCATCATTCTGTATTCGGTGATATCGCGTAGTAAGAAAATATATCCCATTGGTTTATTTTTTATTGATGTAAGTGGTATGTTCTGTATATTGTAAATTCTATCATTAATTGTAGTTTCAGTAACTATCTGCAATTGGGTTGCATCCATCGATGACGATAATTCATTCAATACATCGTTAATATTTTTACCAATGATAGATTCTTTTGAAGATAAGATATTTTCTGCACTGCGATTGTAATCAATAATTATTCCATTATTATCAAGAACAAAGGCAGCATCATATATGTCTTCAAATACTAAATCCCGTGCAATGGGTACGATATCGATTATATATTGCTTTTTTACACCAATATATAAAACAATTGCCATAATAGTAAACGAAAATGGATTTATATCCAGTTGCCAGGTAAGTATTCCGGAAATATATATAATTAAAGTAATCCACGGAATTAAAGTACTAAGAAAGAATATAGCAGTTTGTCTTTTAAACCGAGAATGGCTTTTTATATAAATTCTAAGAAAAATTATATTAGCAATTAATAAAGCAATATTATAATAAACTATATGAACCCAGTACCAGATCCCCTTTTCAAAAGAAACTATAGGAAAAGGACCAGAGAAATCTATAAATGGATTTTTGTGCAGTAAATTGTGATAGGGATAGGTTACTATTGTTATAAAGGTAATTATTGGTATCAAGTAAATGATAAATTTTGTATAAAAATGAATTCTATCAATATCAGTTGCATACGATAATGCAAGTAAGATCAAGAATGCAGGTAAAAATGAAATGCCAATATATTCAAAGATTAACGATATATGTACCCATTGTAAAGTCTGTCCCTGTATTTCTATATTATAACCAGTAGAATAGATTGCAGATGCCAATAAAATTAACAATAAATATTTTCTTTCTTTAACTTTCTTACGTATAATAATTATTATACATAATGATAATAATATTGCTGTTGATAAAAATAACAAAGATGAAAGAAATAATTTCGTTGTCATAAAATCCAATATTACATTTACTTTAATAATTACACAATAAGTACATATTCATTTGTCAAATAATAATTTATCATATGTATTCGTTTATATACAATTATTAAATTATATTTTGAAAGGTTATCTATTATAAAAAAATTGTATATTAAAACTCTAAACTCAATTGACAAGACATTCAGTATCAATATATTTGACAACAATATTACTGATATTTATCGTAATGGAGAAAAACAACTATGTCGGTTAAAAAAGTTGTATTGGCATATTCAGGTGGTCTTGATACTTCCGTGATTGTGAAATGGTTACTTGAAACCTATAACTGCCAGGTAATTTGTTATGCTGCAGATGTTGGCCAGGAAGAAGAACTTGATGGTCTTGAACAAAAGGCTATTAATACTGGTGCTTCAAAATGTTATATTGAAGACCTCAAAGAAGAATTTGTACGTGACTTTATCTTTCCATGTATTAAGGCAAATGCCATTTATGAAAATAGATACTTGCTGGGAACATCCATTGCTCGACCGGTCATTGCAAAACGTCAGGTAGAGATAGCCATTAAAGAAGGTGCTGATGCAGTGTGTCACGGTGCAACTGGAAAAGGAAATGACCAGGTTCGCTTTGAAATGACATTTAAGGCATTAGCCCCACAATTGAAGATTATTGCACCATGGCGTGAGTGGAATTTGACCTCACGATCATCCCTTTTTGACTATGCAGAAAAACACAATATACCTGTTCCAGTAACAAAGGATAAGCCCTACAGCATGGACCGCAATATTCTTCACATATCATATGAAGGTGGAATACTGGAAGATCCATGGCGTGAACCTGATGAAAGCATGTTCATATTGACAAAATCACCTGAAAAAGCTCCTGACAAACCAACATATATTGAAATAGATTTTGAACAGGGTGTACCCGTTGCAATAGATGGCAAACGTATGGATCCTGTAACATTAATGAAAACCCTCAATAAAATTGCCGGTGAAAATGGTGTTGGAAGGATTGATATAGTTGAAAACAGACTCGTTGGCATTAAATCTCGTGGCGTATATGAAACTCCTGCAGGTACGGTATTACATGTGGCACATCGTGATCTTGAAGCTATAACACTGGACAGGGATACCCAGCATTTAAAAGACCGACTGGCAATTGAATATGCAGAGCTGGTTTATTATGGTCAGTGGTTTACAAAGCGTCGTGAAGCTTTAGACGCATTTATTAATGAAACGCAAAAAAATGTAACCGGTACTGTGCGTGTAAAACTGTTTAAAGGTACATGCATGGCCGTAGGACGAAAGTCCCCTGTTACCTTATATGAACCGGATATTGCAACATTTGATGAAAGTGCACTATACGATCACAGGGATGCAACCGGATTTATCAACCTGTTTGGCTTGCAAACAAAGATTGAAGCATTATTGAAGCAAAAAAGAAAATAATATGAGCGATAGTACCTTATATAAATTGGAACATAGCTATCCTAACCGTATTCAGAACCATGCATTGTTTAACGATGCATGGTATTTATTTGTTAATGACTATCCCCCAACACACTGTCTTCTTGATTTTAAAGAATTGCCTTCAACCAGCGTGGCATTGCACTCAGGAGATTTAGGATTTGCATTACTCTGGATTGTGCAATCTGTGCTTATACGGTGTATCATCTACAATATAAACCAGATACAGCCATGGACAATTCAATTACATAATACTACAATTGGTGCCATGGCTCATACCGAACCAGACAATAGCCGTATGATGGCTCGATATTTGGATACAAATACATTGGTGCTCTCTGGTAAAAAAAACTATATTTCCGGTGGTTCTGATGCAGATATGCTATTACTTACTGCAAGAAAACCCGGGGAAGATAAATTTACTAAAATGATGTATATACCTGCTAAAAGCCTTCCTGATAATGCACTGCAGGATATTAATCTTTCAATATTGCCAACTATCAAGCATTCATCTTTAACACTTACAGATTTTCCCTGTGATGCTTCACAATGCTGTCCGTTAAAAGACAAAAAATTACGTAAAATCTTAAAGAAGTGGAGCCTTATTGAACGTTCACTTATTGGAGAAGCATATATTGCATTTTTGTGTTATCTTGCTAAAAACATACCCCTACCCGATCAGGAACAAACGGTTCGCGATGCAGAAGATTTGCTGTCATTACAAATGAATTTTTCCCGTGAACAACTGGAAAATGCATTCTCTGATAAGTATGTTGAAACATTAGGAGATGTAGCACGTGTCCTCAATATTACACAGAAGATTGCAAATTTTTGTATGGAACATCCCGATTCCTTGACCAAACCCATCCAATTACGTGTAAACGATCTTAATCTCTTTAACAAGATGCGATTGTAATTACATAGTTTGAATTCACTATTAATAAATTGTACAAACTTAAGCTTGTGTAAACATGTTTTTATTAGTCATAAATAGTGGTATATAATCATATTCCCATTTTTTATATAATTTTCTTGATAATTACGCTATATTCATATTAATGGCATAAAATAGTATAAAGAAGGCATTATCATGTTCAGCTCAATAGAAGATACAATTCAGCAGTTAGAAAAGCAAAAATATATCTGTTCTAAAGAAATTGCCACAACAGTATATCTGGCACTGAAAATGCAAAAACCTATTCTTGTTGAAGGGCCTGCTGGTGTTGGTAAGACAGACCTGGGAAAATGTATTGCACAGGCTTTGGGATATGAACTTATACGCCTTCAATGCTATGAAGGCCTTGATGAGGCAAAAGCGCTGTATGAGTGGGAATATGCAAAACAGCTTCTCTATACACAGATACTTAAGGATAAATTATCAAAGATTCTGGAAGATCAGGTCACATTAAAAGATGCTGTTAACAAATTGTCAACCGAAGAAGATGTATTCTTTTCGGAAAAATTTCTGGTAGCACGACCTATTTTAAAAGCTATTACCAATAAAACACATTCGGTATTGCTTATTGATGAAATTGATAAATCAGATTCTGAATTTGAAGCCTTTTTGCTTGAGGTGCTTTCCGATTTTCAGGTTACTATACCTGAAATTGGCACCATTACTGCCAATAAAAAGCCATTTGTACTTCTTACCTCAAATAATGCCCGTGAAATGTCTGATGCACTTAAACGTCGGTGTCTCCATCTTTACATTGACTATCCAACAAAGGAACTTGAAGAACAGATAGTAAAATTAAAAGTACCAGAATGTGGTAACTATCTCATTAAAGAAATTATTAATACTATTCATGAAATACGAAAACTCCCGTTAAAAAAAGATCCAAGCATAAGCGAAACATTAGACTGGGCAAAAGCGTTAGCTCTTCTTGGATGTGAGGTATTGAACCGTGATATTGCAATTGACACATTAAATTTTATTTTAAAATATGAAAAGGACATTGAACTGGTTAAGAAAAATATTAATACCATAATAGTTCATTAAACCATGATATATGATAACGAACTTCTTAATGAAGAAGATAAAGCTAAAGGTATTTTCTTTGAGTTTGCCGAAGTTTTAAAAAAAGCTGGTGTTAACCTGTCCATTGTTGAAATAATGGATATGATGCATGCCCTCCCGTTGATATCAATAGCAGAAAAAGAAATCTTTAAACAAACCCTAGCAACCACGTTAATTAAGGATTACACAGACATACCAATATTCAATCAATGCTTTGAAGAATTTTTCCTGAAAAAAAAGGGCAATGATTCATTACTGGAAGTATATGCTTCTCATACCAATGCTGAAGATTTCCTTTTTTCACATGAAGAGAAATCCTTATTAGAATCCCTTATAGATGATTTTCTTGATTCACATCCACAATCGTTTTTCAAAAAATCCAATGAATATTTAACCAAAATTTTTATTGATGAAATACAAGCATCTGAATCTGGTGGCGCAATAGGATTGTCGCTTTTCAATAGAAGGTCACGCTTTGCTTCTGGTGGCGCCGATGAATCCGTTCAACAGGAACTATCGCCCCAGATATATGAAGCTATTATGGGAATGCTACGGCGAAGGATGTTTGAACGCAATATGGGAAGTGCCATAAAACAGCGTGAAGAGTACCTTTTGAACAAATATATTTATCAACTGAAACCTGATGAAATCAAAGAGATGCGTGAGCTCATCAAGCGCTTTGGTCAGAAGATGAAAAACAGAATCTCATTGCGTAAAAAGCGAGTAAAACACGGCACAATTGATATCAAAAGAACATTGCGCCGTAATCTTCAATATGGTGGGGTCCCTTTTAAAATTTTTCACAGAGACCGTAAGGTTGACAGGCCTCAACTGGTTGTTTTGTGTGATATTTCCAGTTCGGTTAACCAGTATTCACGATTTATGTTGCTGCTCACGTATACATTACAGTCGTTATTTGCAAAGGTTCGTTCTTTTGCATTTATCAGCAATCTGGTGGAAATCACTGATTTATTCAGGGAAATGGATCCAGAAAGGGCTTTGAATTCAATTTTTAACGATACCAATTTCACGTATGGCTGGGGAAGCAATTATGGGAACAGCTTTAACCAGTTTATTCAGAATTACAGTGATGCCTTAACAAGTAAGACCACAGTATTAATTCTTGGAGATGCTCGAAATAATAATCAGGATCCTGGCCTGGATTCTTTTATCAAAATCAAAGAACGATCACGTAATATTTACTGGCTTAACCCTGATAGGAAACATTTATGGGACTGGAGTGATAGTATTGCCAGTTTGTATATCCCCCATTGCACCGAAATGCGTGAAGTTAAAAACTTTCTGGACCTATCCCACTTCATAGATACACTGTTTATACAAAAAAGGTAATGATAAATTACCAGGTGTATTTTCACACCCAAACGCACATAATTTATATTTTGTTCATAAAAGTGGTTTTTATAATAAATCATGCATGAACTTCTATTTACTTGACACTTTAAGAGTATTACATGTAAATAGATTTAATTAGCATAAAAACTTGAACAATGGTGTTTTAATTTCTATGGCAAATACAATTAAAATTCTTATTATTGATGATGAAGATATTATATTAAAAAGTTGTGAAAAGATTTTAAAAAGAAGAGAAGATTTAGAGATTGATACCGCTCAAAACGGCTTGGAAGGTCTTGAAAAAGCTAAATCTAAAAAGTATGATATTGTTATTACAGACTTAAAGATGCCACAGTTAGGTGGTATGGATGTATTAAAAACATTGCGAAAAGAACAACCAGATGTTACTGTCATAATCTTTACAGGTTTTGCAACAGTTGATACTGCCAGAGAAGCATTAAAATTAGGCGCCTTTGATTATATTCCTAAACCTTTTACACCAGATGAATTACGGAATGTTGTGGATAATGCAATTAATGCCCGCCAGAATAAGGCCGAGGCTGCAATGCTTGACTTGATGGCCATTGTGTCACATGAATTAAAGAGCCCGGTTTCGGTGGTTCATACAACTGCCGAAACACTGTATAAAGGCTATTTTGGTAACCTATCGCCTGAGCAGCAGAAAATTATTGAAACAATTTTACGCAACTGCCAGTATTTAGAGGATATTATCCGCAATTATTTAGATTTATCAAAAATGGAACTTGATTCTTTAGAATCATTTGAGCAAGAAATTGACCTTTATGAGGATGTTATTAAACCAATAGTTGAAATGCCAGAACATGCAAACAATATTAAAAACATGAAACTTAATCTTCATATAGAGGTAAAACCTAAAATAAAAGCTGATGCAAATTTGCTTAAAATTGTTGTTACAAATTTTGTTAATAATGCAATCAAATACGGTAAAGCAGGCACCACTATTAATATTGAATTAAAACAAATAAATAACGAATATGTATTTTCAGTTTTTAACGAAGGTGTTGGCATTCCACCTGAAGGAATGGACAAGCTATTTAAAAAGTTTTCCCGTCTTAAACAAAAAGGAACTGAGGGAATTAAAGGTTCAGGATTAGGACTGTATATTTGTAAGTCAATAATTGAAAAACATAAGGGAAGAATCTGGGCTGAGTCAGAATACGGCAGTTGGGTAAAATTTTCTTTCAGTTTACCAATTAGCTAAAAAATATGCTTGAAATTATAATAATAATTTAATATACTTTACACTTATCATAGTAATGTAAAATAGTTTGGGAGATAACTCAATGGAAATAGAATTCAAGGATATTGGTGAACACAAAGTAATTTCAATCAGTGGTGAAGTGGACCTGTATAACGTTAGTGAATTAAAAAAAGCATTATTCAGTGTAACTGATGGTTCATATTCAAGTGTTGTAGTAGATTTGAAAGATGTTAATTATATGGATTCTTCAGGTATTGGTGCCCTTGTCGCTGGACAGAAAAAGATGCGAGCTCACAATGGCAAATTTGCATTGATGAATATTCACGATGATGTGTTAAATATATTAAAATTAGCTACTCTTGATAAATTCTTTACCATATACGAAAGCGAGGAGGATCTACTGTAGTTTCATTATCTAAGCTGTTCGTTTTAATACCAGTAATGTCATATCATCATGGGGGGGTACTTCCCCTCTAAAATTATCCACATCCTGTACAATTAGATCAGCCAGTTCCTTTGCATTGAGATGTTTATTTGAAACAATTAAATCTTTCAATCGTTTCTGCCCGTATTCTTCTTTATTGGCATTTCGCATTTCTGTAACTCCATCTGTATAAAGGACAACAATATCACCAACATGTAAAGGTACTTTTGCCTGTTTATAATCAACGTCCTCCATTATCCCAATAGGCACTCCATCCAATTTTGCCAGAGTACAGGCATTTAATTCAGCTCGATAGCAGAATAACGGTCCATGACCAGCATTTGAAAATGATAGTTCATGAGTGGAGCGGTCATATATCATAAAAAATAATGTTGCAAATTTATCTACAGCAAAATCAGCACTGAGCGAATCATTAATAGCTTTGACAACATCAGCACACTGAACATCACCTTTTCTGATATATGAAACGAATACTGTCCGTATCATAACCATAACAAGTGATGCAGGAACACCCTTGCCCGAGACATCGCTTATTAACGCTCCCACCCTATATTGATCAATATCTATATAATCAAAATAATCACCACCAACACCTTTAGCTGCGCGGGTAAATCCTTTAATCTCTATTCCCTTTTTATTGTAAAACCCCATTGGATTCAGACCTTCCTGAATCTCACGAGCTAAATCAATCTGCTCCTGCATAATACGGCTTTCTATCTCCATCTTCTGTGCAACCTTCAACCGTTCGGTCATCTGATTAAATTCTGCTGCCAATTTGCCAATTTCGTCAGTACTATCTAATTCAATTTTATAATCAAGATTGCCATTACCAATAATTACTGCACCTTCAGTAAGTTTTTTAATTGGTTTAATAATTATGCTTGATAAAACAATTGAACCTATTACAGAAAGTCCAATAAAAAATGCTCCTATTAAAAGAATTGTAATTGTCATTTTTCGGATTTCGGATAAAATAATTTCCTCACTAAAACCAAATCTTACTGTTCCTATTCTTACTTTTTGTACAGTATGAAAAAGAGGCAAAGACAAATCATAAAAATTAATCCCTGTTTTTTCGTCCTTATATACAACAAGCATTGGTTTTTCTGTATTGGTATTATCTATTGCCTTTTTAGTTAAATCATCATTAATAATAGTTCCATTTTTTTCGGGATCAAAATTCTGGATTATACGTTTATTGTTATCTAATACGTAAATATAATTAACAAATTCCAGATTTTTAAGATCCTGAACAGCCCCTACCAGCGGCAACTCATCCTTCTGACTTATTGATTCTCGGGCAATAACTGCCAATCGTTCAGTTTCACGATTAGCAAACTGCAATATTTGTTTACGAAGTAATTCAGATTCTTGCTGTATAAAATAATATGTCATAACAGTAATAATACTGCTTGCCAAAAAAATAATTGCTAATGAAAACTTTAAACGAAGGCTAAAACGTACTTCTTTTGATGATGTTACTTTTTGTTCATCCTTTTTATTTTTACCTTTATTTTTTTTATTTTCTTTCTCTTCTTTTTTGATATTTTTTTCTTCAGCCATATTTTACCTGCCCAATAATATTAAACACTTTTTGATGTTATTCTTTGCTTTTTCATGAGTAGGGTCAATTGCCAGAACCTTTCGCCATTCGGTGATAGCAAGTTCAAATTGATTATTACTATAGTAATTAATACCCTTAAAATAGTATTCACGTACCAATTCCTGCTGACGGGGTGTCAGCTTTTTAGCTTCACGCTCTTCAGTTACTTCAAAGCGCAATTGTGATTCAATTTTATTAATAATTATTGCTACCTGAATATATTCTGGATATTTATTGTTAATTGCCTTAAATTCTGTCAGAGCTTTTTGCAGATTATTTTTCCCACCTTGCTGATATAACTGCATGGCTACATTATATCGTTGTCTAAAATCTTCATCTGTGCCTTCAAAACCTGCTTTCTTTTTTTCAACTCTGGATAAAGCCATTAGATTTTGAATTTCGGGATATTGAGGATCAATTGATGCAATTAATTCAAATTTTCGGTAAGCTTCATTGAATTTTTTTTGGGCTAAAAACTTTTTACCTTCATTGACTATATTATCTGCAAACTTTTTAAAGGATTCTGGATTGTGGGCTAAATCGCATCGTAACAAATATTCAGTAGCGATTCTATTCTGCGGAAATAGATTTAATATTTTTTGCCATTGTTTTCTGGATTCATCATAATTCCCCTGATTATACAGGCGTTTTCCAGATTCAATTAATGGCTGGACAATGGAATAATAAGGGTTATTTTCATCAATAACTTCCTCTTCCTGTACCCGTAAAGCATCAAGTGCCGTAGACAGATAACGTTTAGCTAATTCATTTTTGGGGTCTAATGTTAACGTAGCCTGAAATGCAGCTATGGCATCTCTATATCTACCTTCAGTTAATGCAAGTAAACCTTCCTGGAACGTTTTGTCAATTTTTTGAAGCTTGAGTAATCGCTGTTGTTCTTCATATTCCTTTTTTAACCTTGGAATTGCTTCAAGTTGTGCTTTAGCATCCTTATAATTTTCAATTAATGCAAGAGCATTTTCAAAATTATCTTTTGCCTGATCAAACTCATACGCTTTTAAATTATTTATACCAGCAACATAAAATTGTTCTGCCTGTATACGCCGCTGCTCATAGGTCCTTTTTTCTTCAAGAATTTCATCGATTTTAGATAAATAATCTTTAGCTACCCTGTTTTTAGCATCTAAATTTAATACCTGTAAAAATTCATTCCTTGAATCGATATATTTTTCCTGTCTAAACAATTCTTCACCTGATGCAATCAACATCATGATTTTTTCATATTTTAATCTGTTGCTTATGGCTAACTCAGCCTGCCGCTTTCCTTCAATAGCAACTGTATCAAGCGGAACTAATCGTAATATATCATCCCAAACTTTAATAGCCTCTTCGTACTGCTTTTCCAGCATCAATTTATTAGCATCTTCTACCAGTGCATAATATTTTTTCTTTATCTCCTCTGCCATTCGCTTTTTGGCCAGTTCTAGCTTGATTTCATTATCTAAAAGTTTTAAATCTTCACGCAATACCTGTAATTCAGGATCATTAGGATCTATTCTATAGGCAATAATAAAATTATCTATTGCAAACTTTGAATTATTTTTTGCATTTTCTACATTATCAGGGAGCACCTTTCTTGACAACCGATAATATAACTTTGCCCTTTGCAAAGATATATCCTTTTTATGTTTTTCTTCATATACCAGTTCAATTTTTCGTTGTACTTCTTCATTATTTGGATCAATTTCTAATATCTTTAACCATTCAATTATGGCTTTTGAAAGATCCTTTTTATCATAATATTCCTGGGCACGTTTGTTAATCTCTGCAATGGTGTTGGGATTTTGTGAGATAGCAACCGTAGTTAATAGTTGTGAAAAAATTAAAATAATTATTATTACTCCAATCTTTTTACAACTGGTACATAAATGATGCAAAACAATATACTTTATGTTTTTACCTATCTTCATTATCCATTATTCTTGATAAATAAAGGTTCTATTTGACAATAACCATCCCCTGTCTTTTTTTGCCCCTGAAATGTAGCGAATTATTTTTATATCGCCATTAATTATTTGCTCTTCACGACTGGTCTGCCTGTTATATAAAGAAGCTATAAATCGTACGTTTTTAAATTCATAGGGCTTTCCATCATTGTCTGTGCCGCGATGAAGTTTATCATCCACTTCTACAATTTTTATATTAGAAATATAATATTGCTGATACATTGTATTGAATGTATTTATATCTTTTGGATAAGCTTCTAATCTGGTATATTCATTATAATTCAGGTTCTTAATTGAATACGCCCACTGTACAAGTAAATTTTCTATATCAGAATAATCTTTTTTCTTTGAGCACGAAATTAAAAGTAAAGATTGGATAAGTAACATAATTATTGCCTGATTTAAAATTTTATTATTCATTAAATTTTTAACTCCCCTTAGTAAATAGAATTGAGTTTAAAATTTCATTATTAATCCACTATACTAATTATCGTAAGTTTAATTCCTTTTCGCCAAAAACTATTGCTGAAAATTTCTCTATTTTTGTATTTTCCCATTTCCACGCATCAGCAGGCAATCCTGCTTTGTAGCAAGTATGTTGCAAAAAAGTCTGTACATCCCACCCGTATTCTGTTGCAACCTGTGGTAAAAGTAATCCTGCCCTGAATCCATTACTTATTATAAGGCCATCTCTCCCAATAACTATCTCCCCTACATCATTTACAGGCTCTACAGGTGTTAATACTGAAATTTCAATATCTATATCATCAAGCTCATGTTTTTGTAAAGGTTCAAAACGGGGATCTTCAAATGCAGCGGCTTTTGCCATATCAACAACAGCTTCAGGTATAGTTTTAATCCCTTTAACATAACCAATACACCCACGCAATGCACCGTGTTTATGCAGTGTTACAAATGCACCGCATTTTTGTTTGAATACATCATCTACAAATTCATGGTTATAATCTACTTTTGGCAATGTTCGTTTCTTTAAATATTCTTCAATTGTCTTTCGTGCAAGCGCAAGTAATTTCTTCTTTTGCTCTTCATTCAGCTGTACCATATCACTTCCTCCTTACTTAACAAAAGCAGCAGCTAAATATCCCACAACCTCATTTTTAGGACCTGCTGTATCGCCTGAATTTGCATAATGCAAAATTTCTACCGTATTTGCTCCTAATTGTTTTGAAGCCACCATCCCTGCTAAAACAGGTCCTTCACCACAGGCCTGTGCCTTGTCGCTTTGCAGTATTTCATAAAGATAGTTTTCGTCAAATTTTTTTAATGCCTCTATAAAGGTATTATCAATCTTTTTTGCTATATCATAGTGATAGTAATGTGAAAGGTCAGTTGATATTATGATGCTGTATTTTCGTTTTTCATCCTGCAGAACATCTGCTAACTTTTTACCTATCTGTCTGCATATTTCTAAATCAATGGTGCCGATAACAATTGGTACTAAAACAAAATCCTTCAAAACTATCTGCAAAAAAGGAAGTTGAACCTCTAGCGAGTGTTCAAATTGATGTGCTTCTTTGATTTCGAAAAAAATATCCTCATCAAGAAGCTTGCCTGCAATACTGGTATCCACCATAATATCACCCAGCGGCGTATTGAATATACCATTTGTAATAATTGAAGCACCATTAAACCGCGCACGATGTGATGGTGCAAGAACCACAACCACATCAACAGGATTTTCTTTTAACTCAGCATACGAATATGCAGCTACAGGGCCAGAATAAATATACCCTGCATGTGGTACGATGAATGCTACAGGATGATGCAGCTTTTTTACAGACGCCTTTGATAAGTAGTTTATAATTTCATTTTTTAATTTTTCAGGGCTTGCAGGATAAAAAGAACCTGCAAATCCCGGTTTACGTTGCCACATAATAAAACCTCCACGAATGATTATACTAAATATAATAAAACATCACCCTCTTTGCAAGTGATTTTATTTTTGCAAAATATAAAAAAAGGTGTGCATTACGCACACCTCAATGTGTTACTGCTATTAATCTGATACATTAGATAATACTACACTTTTGAGCTTAAAACGTTGCCTTCAACCCTGCTACAAAATGAAAACCAGGCATTGGATATTCACAATATAAATTACTTGTAAGATTAACTAATACAGCAAATGTAGCATAGTCTTTGTCAGTAATGTTGTATAGATTTACAAATGCTGTGTATTTTTCCAGTATTGTATATGAGAGATTAGCATTGGCAACAAAGTAACTGTTAAATTCCTTTACTCCTTGTGTATCGGCATATAATCCGTTTACATATTCTCCATCTAATCCAGCTTTAAAATTCTTGTAGCTTATTATTAAACCAGCATTTGCTTTATGTTTGGGTACATAGGGAAGATAGGTGTCATCCTGTTCATTTTCAATGTACGAATACCCTGCATTGAATGCCAGCCATGTCAATGCCTGAACAGAAACTGATGCTTCAGCTCCATTGTAGGTAAAATCAGGGGCATTTATCCATTGAGTTGTATAAATGAATTTGTCTTTAGACCATATTCTATATCCTGCAACATGTATGTTGATTTTTTCAATAATCTGTTGTTCCAGTCCTATTTCTGCTGATGTGTATGTTTCAGGCTTCAAATCTGGATTGGGATTTAATTGTGGTAACATGCCCTTTAAATATACCTGCCTGATATCAGGAAACTTAAATCCCTTTGCCACATTTGTATAGATTTTGGTCTTTTCAAGTGGTCGCACTGCTGCTCCTGCTTGCCAGGCTGTATAATCACCATACTCTGAATTATATGAATACCGTGCACCACCGTTAATACTGAACATGTTTTTAACAAACGCCTGATCCATAAGTGCATACACTGATGAATCATGCATAAATTTATCTTTGAGATAGTATGTGTCAGTAGAACGGTCTTTTGCTGTACCACCGTACCTGCGCCATTCAGCCCCTGTTGTCAAGGTATTACCTTTCCATAGTTTCATAATTTCTTTAAGCCGCAGTGCATACGATGAATCATCTGAAAGGAATTTATCTGTGCCGGTATTGGTTTGTATTGATTCATGATGTCCAAAATTTCCTTCTGCCTGCAGCGTACCACTGTATTTACTATACTCATGAGATAGTTTTGCAACAACACCACCACGTGTAATATCAAATTCTTCAAGAAGATTATATTGAGCATTAAAACCAGTAATACCTTTGGGACCTGGATCGTGTATATTCTGCTTCATGCCATAGCTATCAACTGATGTATACCAGTTTTTGGATAGAGAATACCCAACATGCACTGTTCCATTATGCTGCATAAACTCAGAAGTAAATTTTTTTCCAGTGATGGTATTGGTTTGTTCCCAATCGCCATCAGTTTTTTGAAATTGATAGCCTACACTGTAGTCTAATTTACCCATCTTACCCATATGATAAATATAATCTTCAGTAGTATTCCAGCTACCGTATGAACCCTGCAGCTCCGTTGTAAATCCATCTTCTTTCTGCTTTTTAGTAATTACATTAATAACGCCACCCATAGCGCTTGAACCAAACAATACCGGTTGGGGACCAATCAACACTTCAATACGTTCAACATTCTTCATTGTCATGATATCTGCTACTGGATGCCCCATAATACCCATAGTTGTATCAATACCATTGTAAAGAATGGGAATACCGGTAGTTGGACCCCATCCTGATCTGCCTATACCACGAATTGATATTGTAGCTGAACCACTCCGTGCAACACCGTATCCCATAACCCTGTTAGATCCGGTATATAGTGATGGTACCTGGCTTTTTGTAACACTGATAATGTCAGTATATGCACTGTCTTTTACAGTATTACCTGGAATTGAATAATATGAACCGGGATACAGCACAGTATCAGACACAATTACATCATCTAATTGAATAACATTTTCGCCTTCCTGGGCAAATAAAGGGATATAAAATAATAATATTGCTACTAAAAATAAAAGTAAACGTTTCATAAGCACCATCCTTTAAAAATATTTAATTTATAGTGCTACTTTTATAAATATAGTAATATTTGTCAATACATTATTTCTTATTTTTATTTGTCTATTTTTTTATTTGTTATTCAGTTATATTTATTTTGTTTTCCGCTGTTTAGCTATTAATAATCCTTTTTCTATCTCACTTCGATATTGTTCGCCTTCAAGCCGGTTTAACTCCCTGCCTTTGCCGTCCAAAAAAAGATATACCGGTATCCTCCATAGATGATACTGTGAAACATACATTGCACCTTCTGGATTGTGTATATCAACTTTTTTTATTTTAAGTGTGTTGTCTATGCGCTGAAGGTATTCAACGTTGTCATCAATTGAAGAGCAAGAATCGCAATTATAGGCACTGACAATTACAAGCTGGATTGGTTGTTTGGTATCGTTTTTGGCAGCACATCCAATATTATGAACTATCGCACATAAAATTAAAAATATATAAATAATATTTTTATTCATAGTTACCAGTTACTGAACACCAATGTCGCCCATACTTTCTTTTTCAAGAAACTCAATCCGCTTTCGTTTTTGTTCATCATCCCATTCTTTGTCCAATAAACCATTTACAGTGTTTATTCTTGTTTTATATTCACCTCCATACGGTTTAATCATTTCACGGTCCATAAATTCCGTATCAGGTGTAGTTGCTTCAATAAATCTGTAGCCGCGCAAATCGCGTAACACAAAAGGAGGCTTTGCTTTTTTATCCAGAAGAACCTTCCCAAAAAACAGAAGTGGTACCCACTGTTTGCCAGTGTGCAAATCACGCTTTTCAATTGTATAGGCTACCGGTTCAAGTTCATTGTCAAAAAGATTTGCGTCAATAATATAGTAGCCTTTTCTGAATACATCCAGCTCAACATCAATATATAGAGAACCATTTTTTATATAGTCCCTGAAATTTCCGGTAAACTTTGCCGGTATAGTGTTTTCAGGAAAATATTCAAAAGGTATTGCTGCATCAATTACATTATCTGCAGCCTTAAATTGAACCTCTGCCCAGTATGTACCTGTTTTCTTTTCTGATGTAAATGCTTGTGCACAGTTAACATCTGCAGTGTAGTCACCAACATTATTTTTTATGAGCGATAGTTCCGTCACATATTTTGCAGTATTTATATTAATACCTTTTTTGATGACTGATCTAGTAATGGTTACTGGTACTCTGTCAGAATCAGGCTTGGTACCCTGAAGTACCATCAGTACAAATGTGATTGATTCATCTCCAATGACACGATATTTATCTGCAGTGAATAGATAAAATACATCACTCCCTTTCTCTAGTGGTAAAGGTTGTTCATATCGGCGGTTAGGCATAAGCAAATCAATGTTTTCTTTACTTAGTGGTCTACTGTTTGGTGGATAAATTGATAATTGCTTATAATCCTGTAGAGCCTGTTTCGGTGAAATGAGCCCCATCTGTTCCAGCACTGTTCCATAGCCCTTTGAACTATCATCCGACGAAATTTTCAATGGTTCATTATTATTTTCTGATTTTGAAATCAGTGTGATAATAACTATAATTATAATAACTAACAATATTGCTATATGAATTCCTTTAATTTTCATATATTTTCCTTTTGTTAGATTCTTTTCTTCTACAGGTACAGGCTCAGCAATCACTCTCCAACATTCTCATGTCAGGTGTTTTGCTGAAGAATGACATCTTTATGCTATAAAAAAAAGCGCGGCTCTTTCACACCGCGCATGTGGCAGGAAAAATAATTCCTACTACCATCCTAACTGATAAATGAACTTCATTTTCATTCCATAGTGATCCAGATAATAACCGGTACAAGTATATGCAATAACATGATTTGTCCAGTGAGTACATGTGCATAAACTTGAATAGCTTCCTGAATTTACACATGCTCCTGCTGAATGATATGCTACTGCGCCATCATCCTCCCCAGGCAATAATGCAGAAGCGCCAAAAATACCTTTATATCCACCTATATGGTAGATAGTAATACCATTGGTATCATTATGATTATACATATTACGAACTGTACTGACACCCAACTGCCCTGCTAAGTTACAGGTAAAAAGATCAGATATGCCTTTTATTGCTATTTCACTTCCGCCACCAGCACCTGCAGTTGTATAAACATAAGCAATATTCCACTGTGGGTCATAATTTGCATTAATATAGCCCATTATAACATCACCGGCACTGTAGTTTACAATATAACACCAGTTACTTCCCTTACAGTATACATCAAGATAATTGGTTTTAAACTGACTGACTGAATAAGCTATTGTACTACGATTGTCAACATAACAGTTTACAGAAACATAACCAGGTGCACTGGCTAACCGTGATGTCCCTTTGCCATCAAGCCAGTTAGTTGAACACATACCATTTAAGTGCAGAATATAGGTTGTGCTGAACCCGGCTGATGCAATAAATACAAAACCTGCCACCAATAGCAAAATTGCAAACCTCTTCATAAACCCCCCATATCTATAATATTATACCGTTTAGACGGTTTCTATTAAAACAACTAATATTATTTCTGCATTTTGTCAAGAAAAAAAATTAATAATCGTTATCAATTAATTAATATTTGAATTTTTTACTATTTTTCATTACCATTCCTGGTACATAACTTCAGCAAAACCTAACATATTATCTATTGCGATCCTTGAACCATCATCAAGTATAACATATCCTGAATAATAACCAAAAACTTTATTAAGATATGCTTTTGTTGAAATTATCTCCATAATTTCCTTAAAAGAGAAAATTTTGTACAATTGTTTCAAAAAATTAAACATCTCTTTTAACGTAATATCAGAATGTAATAGATAAATCGGTTTTAAAGTCATTTCGAATCGTTTATCATTACTTTTAAAAACCCATGGGCTCATATAATTATTTATATCATAATGCCAAACTACTGTATTTAACTTATGAACACTACCACCATATACAATACCATTTTCTGTTGCAGTATGATTATCTCCAAATCCATAACCCAAATTAAAACTAAATAATTTTCCTTTTATTAAACCACCACCAGCTGCCCATAGCCATTGATTAATAGAAGGCCAGGCACCACGTCCCCAATCAAGAACGCCAAATGTATCTTCATCATTGAAATTATAGTTTTTATGGCCTATGGTAATGGTTCCTTTAACTGTTAAACTGGGAATTTTATATTCATAGAAGAATAATTCTGGTTTATTAAAAGGTGTAATAATTGCCAGCGCTTCCTCACCATGTTGGGTAAATGTTAATGTGCCTGAAATAATTTTTTCTTTATCCTTATTATCAAAATAAAATTGTGCAATTCGACATTTGTTTATCTTTTTTATTTTTACTATTGATTTCCCTTTTTTAAATTCAAGTGTATCATATGTATTTAGTGGGAATTGTATTTCTTTAGGGCGCACCATTAATGTTATATTAGCAATCTGCTTGTTGTTTTTAACATCAAACAACTCAATACTACCCATACCAACAGTAGCAATATCTGATATTGTTATTCCACCACAGTATTTGTTATTATAAAAAGTATAATGTTCCCATTTTTTAATTCTTTTTTTGTCAGCTTTAATATTCTTTTCATTAAATATAACAAGAGGTTTTCGTGACCATCCTGATACATTCAAAAATCCAGAACTATTTAATAAATTTGTTTCATGTTTAATTTCAATTTGTTTTGTTATAGTTTTTTGTGGTTCAGGTATTGGACGTATATATTTTCCGTGTTGATCTTTAAGCAATCCCGATTTGTTGCTGTCATTACAATAGATGATGAAAAGCATTCCAAAAACGATAACAACAATCATTATTTTTTTGCACATATTACAACACCCCCAATATTTAAAATTTAGTCATCGGCTTCACGTTCAATTAATGAGAAAATATTTATATAACAATAATTGGAATTGTATCCAATAACGGTTTTTATTTCTTAACTTTTTCAAGTCAAGAATTGGTCTTTTACCCCTGCCACTAAAGACAACCAGGATATTTAATACATTTCCAATACTATTATTTTATATTTCAAATTGACAATTAAAAAATAATAATTTATTATATCAATATGAATCGTATTACAGTAATAGCAGTACTTATATTGCTTTTTTCTTTACAATGCACTGGTAGCTACGGCATTACCAAACAATCCAGGTTAGCAGGCAGCTGGTATCCTTCCGATAAAAATGAACTTTTGAAATATGTTTCATCTTCAGCACATCAATCACATAACACATCTTATATACCACTTATAATCGTGCCACATGCAGGCTACAAGTACTGTGCTCATGTAGCTGTAAAAGCTTACAGCTCAATTGCAAACTATAAACCTGATATTATTGTGATCATTGGGCCATCCCATTACGAATATTTTACTGGATTTGCCCTTCCAGTTTATGATGCCATCAAAACTCCCTTAGGTATTGTTACCATTCAACAAAAGGTAGTACACAATTTGTCTCAAAACGATGGTTTTTCATTCAACAACACTGCATTTGAACCCGAACATTCTATTGAAATTCAATTGCCGTTCATTCAGCACTATTTTCCAGGAATTCCCATTCTTCCTGTGCTTGCAGGTAATGTAACACTACAGCAAGCCAGACAGGCAGCCTGGCAATTATTACAGTCAATAGCACATTATAAAAAGCCATTATTTGTCATTAGCAGCGATTTTACTCACCATGGCCTGCGATTTAGTTACGCTCCTTATTCCAGGCTACAACCAGATAAACTCATTGAACACATCAAACGTGATGACAAAAAAGCAATTGATTATATACTTTCCACAAACCCTGAAGATTTTTATAACTATTGCCATTTGACAGGTATTACCATATGTGGTCACAATGCAATAATATTAGGTCTGTTTTTATTCTCAAAAGTGCATACAAAAGAATTAGTAGCATATTCAACATCAGCTGAAGTCACTGGCGATTATGATAACACAGTTAGCTATGCAGCGGTAGTGTTAACAGGTGAATTGAATATTATACGTCCAAACACATTGGGCGATAGTTCCTTTAATATATCTGATGACGATAAAAGGTTTTTGCTTTCATTAGCCCGCAAATCTATTGAAACTATGCTGAATAATAAAACATTATTAGATTATAAAGGAACAATCCCTGAATACTGCAAACAAAAGTCTGGTGCTTTTGTTACACTAACTATTGATGGTAAGCTTCGTGGTTGTATTGGTTATATTGAACCAGTAAAACCGCTGTATCAAACTGTAATTGAATGTGCTGTACATGCCGCTTTTAAAGATCCACGTTTTGAACCACTTACAAAAGCGGAATATAGAAAAACACATATTGAAATATCTGTGCTATCACCATATAAAAAGATTGCATCGCTTGATGAACTGCATCTGGGAACTGATGGTCTTATTGTTGTCAAAGGGAACAGGCGTGGCGTTTTACTTCCACAGGTAGCAACAGAATATGGTTTAACAAAACAGCAATTTTTCCAGCACACCTGTGAAAAGGCAGGGATTTATCCATTTGAATATGACTCGGTAACACTGTATACTTTTACTGCTACCATTTTTAGTGAAAATGAAATCGTTAAGTAAAATTTATAATACTGTTATTGCCAGATTAATACTATAAGATAAAGAATTCGGTTTGTAAATATGATTTCATATACCAGAAAACAGTTTTTACAAAGCTGTATGTATTCAGTGCAAACACTGATGATTGGCTCAGTTATTCCATTTTTGCCTGAAGATGTGTATGCCAGTAACTATCGCCCAGCTTTACACTGGGAAAAAATTGATAAACAAACCGTGCAATGTAACCTGTGCCCTAATCAATGCATGCTAACAAGCGGGACAAGAGGTTTATGCAAAGCCCGGCAATGCATTAATGGCACACTCTACAGCCTGGTATATGGACGAATTGCTGCCTATCACATTGACCCAATAGAAAAAAAACCTCTGTATCATTTTTTGCCTGGTAACGATGCTTTGTCGGTTGCTACTGCCGGTTGTAATTTCAGCTGCAAATTTTGCCAAAACTGGCAGCTTTCACAATCACACCCTGAAGAACTTGACAGCCACTATATAACACCAGACCAGCTAGTAAAGCAGGCTAAAGAAAACAAAACGCCAGTCATTGCCTTCACGTACAATGAACCATCAATTCAATACGAATACATTTATGACACAGTACAGATAGCAAAAAAATACAATATTGCCTGTGTCATCATTTCCAATGGTTATCTCAATAAACAAGCCAGCGAAATGTTATATCCATTGCTGAATGCCATCAAGATTGATTTCAAGGCATATTCGCAGAAATTTTATTCTGAAATATGTGGTGGGAATTTATCACCGGTACTTGCAAATATTGAACTTGCAAAGAAAAAAAATGTATGGCTTGAACTGGTAAATCTTGTTATTCCTACATTAAATGACAACCCTGACGATATTAGATCAATGGCTCGTTTTATCAAAACACATTGTGGAAGCACAACGCCCCTGCACTTCACTCGGTTTTATCCAATTTACAAATTAAAAAATATTCCACCTACGCCAGTATCCACTCTGGAACGCTGCAGAGACATAGCTCTTGCCGAAGGCCTTAAATTTGTATATATAGGTAACGTCCCGGGACATAGTGCCAACAATACCATCTGTTATAACTGTGGCAAGCCTGTCATAGAGCGAAGTGGTTTTTATACTACTACAAACAAACTTAAATCCGGGAAATGTCCGTACTGCAATACTGCCATTCCTGGTATATGGACACTATGAAACGCAACCGTATATTTTTGTATGTATCTACTTTATTCATTGGTATTTCAGCCAGCATTTCCCAGGCTATAATGATTCGCGAATTACTTATGCTTTTCAGAGGCAATGAGCTGTCTATTGGCATTATTATGGTGTTGTGGTTTGCTGGTATCACCGCCGGTGCGGCTATTAGCAGAAAAATAAAAGCACATCAATTCAACAGTATTGCCAAAAACATTTTACTTCACCCCATTTTAGTTTTTATTTCACTTATACTACTATACTGCACACCTATCGTTTATCATACGTTTGGATCCTTTTACCCTCTTGAAGTGGAACTTTTAATTGCACTGGTATGCCTTTTTCCGCAATGCTTTATTGTTGGATATATTTTTCCAGTTTTAGTTAATGCAGGCTCAAGCGTACCAATTAAAAATCCTGGAACCGTAATATTTTTACTTGAATCGCTTGGTGCTTTTACCGGTGGAATAGTATTCACATTTTTAATCATACAAAAAATTAATCCATTGGGAACTGTACTCATTCTTTTCATTATTGCCAGAATAATTTCTTTTACTGTTATACAACAAAGAATTAAGTTTTTGGCGATAGTTACTGCTATACTAATCGCTGCCTTTGCAATTTTCCACTCACAAAACGTTGAAAGAAAACTGCTAACACTGTCATTTGCTGCCAATCATCCTGGCGCACTACTTGAATACAGACGTACACCCTATCAGATGATGTTTATTGCACGTTTAGGCGATACTATTGCACTGTATGGAAACAATAATCTGTATGCACAATTTCCCGACGATTATCAGGTGCGACCCATAATTCACGCATTACTTTCCACAGGCTCTTTGTTAAAAGATACAGACATCCTCATTTCAGGTGACACTGCTTTCCTACATTATGTTTTTGCCTATGCAGGCGCTTCTATTGATCATGTTACTGTTGACCCGGTACTGTGGAATATTGTGCAGCAAAAATTTATTTCAATTTATCCTGACTTTCCTTCACGATTAATAAATGTTCACTATGACGACACACGCAATTACCTGAAATCGACAACTAAAAAATATAATTCTATCATCATCCTGCCACCACCCCCTGACAGCATTCTGCATAACAGGTTATATACTCAGGAATTTTTTAATGACTGCAAACTACATTTAACACCAAACGGTGTATGCATTATTCAGATTGAAGGTTTTGCCAACATTATGAATCCTTCCCTCAGGCGATATATAGCATCAGTAATAAACAGCTTCAGGCACGTATTCCCCTCATCACTGATTTCAGCTGGAGATACTATCTACTGCATTGGATTTAATGATACACGTGAAACTGATGTCAGTAACTATCTGTCACACTATATAAAATATTTTTCACAATCACCCATTTCAAAAACAATACAAAGTCTTGTTCCCGGCTTTAGTCCTCATGAATTTAAAATGTATTTTCAGGAATCCCAGCAAAAATATCTTTTTAAACAGTTACAATCGGAACACATTATAAACAGCGATCTTTTGCCAAAAGGATATTTTGAATATTTAGCTAATTCATTAAAACAAACCTATTCAATAGCAGAACGGATTATTACCAATCCTTTGTGGATAATGCTTTTTTCAGTGCTTATTGTAATTATGAGTTTATGGTATTTTAAATCAAGGGGAATTCAACACATAGTTTTTGGCAGTATAATATTTATAAGCGGATTTATAAGCATGGCAGCAATAATCATTGCACTTATCACCTATCAGAATGTGTATGGTGTTTTATATTATAAAATTGCTCTGTGTAATGCATTGTTTATGTTGGGCCTGGCAATTGGCAGTGCAACCACATTTATACAAAAAGACTTCTTTATTACAAGAATTGTTGTATTAATTGTTAGCGTATTGTTATTGTTTAGTTTTACTATCTACACCATTTCACTTATATTTTATATTTCTATTCTACTTATTGCAGCATCTACCGGTTCATTAATGCCTTTATTACTTAAAAAGCAAACTGATGATATACAGCTTTTGGCTTCAACCCTTGATGCTACCGATCATGGTGGTGCATTGTGTGGTGCATTAATGACACCGTTTGTATTACTTCCGTTTTTTGGGATTTATTCGTTAGGGATATTAATTATATTGGGATTTACTTTGATTTTATTCAAAAAACATATTTGAAGATAAATTATAGAAATGCGTCTAAACCATAAAATTTTTCTCATGCCTGACTGACTCTATAACTTCATCAGTCTTTTGTATTTGTTCTTCTGTACCTGTAACTGCTAACCATACGCACCCTTCGGCACCACTTACTCCACCTGCTGCAAAAAGTATTGCATGAGCTTCTGTAAGTATGTTAATTGCCTCAAGTTCTGTTATTATAGTGCCTGTAACCGGGAAGTAGCGTATTCCTTTTGTTTGTGGTGAATTTATAAGCTGTGCAAGCTCATTTATGTTAGCTGATATGCGTTTTTCTAAACCAACAGGTATATACAGTTTAACTCTCCTGCCTGCAACCGCCTGCATGATAACACCTATGGTGCCTGCCTGAGGATGGCCTATAAGCACTGCAGCTTGTTTTGTATCAAGATTTACGGCATTTGCTCCTTTAAAAATAATATCACCCTCATGTAAATCATTTACTACATCAAATAACGATTTATCTTTTATCCATTTTCCTTTTTCAATTACCACATCAGTAGCAAATGTTCCACCATCTTCCAGTCGCCCTGATTGAGTTACCGTATACCGTGGTGGCAGAGTTATCCCCCGGAAAAAACGCTGCTTTGAAAATCCCTCAAGCTGTTTAATATGCATCAGAATTTCTTCAGCAACATAGCCATTAGTTGTCCCTGATACAATAACAATTGTTCTGTGTTGCAGTGCTTCCTGTATTTCAGGAATATGTACTATAGCTTTAGCAATTAAACGCTTTCCGGCTGCTGGCGTAAGAATGTATTGTTTGGTTTGCATAATGTGAGCCAATGTATTATTTATTATTAATCAATACGTTTAACAATTAGTTCATTCTTATCGTGATAATACATCACTGTTACTTTTACAAAATCTTCATTAATTAATATATTTTTGCCATATATAATAAACAGGTATACCTAAAAGCAACATTCCAATTGCAAATGCAGATGTAATTGTCCAGCAACACAAAGCAGCAATCATCATAATGATTGAGAGAATAATATATGTTAACGGTACCAGTGGATATAGTGGTGTAGTATATGGTCTTTTTAAATCCGGAAATTTTTTGCGTGCTACAATCAGACCTATAACAGCCAGCACCGGGAACACATTAAGCGCAAAGCCCATATAGATTACCAGCGTCATTGCACTGCCCGAATACACATAGATTATTGCCAGCACCATTTGTAATACTATTGCATTTACCGGTGTTTCAAAACGTTCATTAATTTTTGCCAGTGAATGAAATATCATTTTATTTGTTGCCATTGCATAATATACTCGTGGTCCCAACATCATCTGTGCTGAAACTGATGATAGCAATATGAGGGCGATAGTTATGTTGAAAAAATTACTTGCTGTCGGACCAAACAGTGCTTTTGCAGCTATTGCGCCTATTTCATCTTTTCCCATAATGGATGAAGCATCTGTTGACATTAAAAAAACTACATTCAACAGAATGTATAATACAGTTGTAATAGTCACTCCCCAGAACATTATCTTTGGAAGATTTTTTTCGGGATTGGTGATTTCTCCGGCAATATAGGTTGCGCCATTCCATCCTGTGTATGCAAACATCACCATAAGCAGTGACAATCCAACAAAAGGTATGGATTTTATTTCCACTGTGCCATAGTGTGCATACAGGCGACTGATGCCGGAACTATCGAGCACATAAAAACCTGCACCAATAAATGCAAGCACAATACCAATTTTAACCACTGTAAGTATGTTCTGGATATTGCTCCCTTTTCTGACTCCAATTATATGGGTAAACGCAAACAACACAATGATTCCACAGGCAATAGTTTTTTGCCAGAAAACATCACCGGTATAGTGTACTAATTGAGTGGCATTAATATTCATAAGGAACTGATTGAAATACTGAACCAGCAGCATGGAACTTGTGGCAACAGGTGCGGTAAACCCAACCAACAGTGAAACCCATCCCGTTAAAAATGCAGGAAGGTTTCCAAATATTTTTTTCAGGTACACATACTCGCCACCTGCATCAGGCCATATAGTAGCTAACTCACTGTAGCTTAATGCACCACAGAGCGCAACTACACCGCCAGTAATCCATAAAATCATAACAATAAGAGCGCTCTGAGTAATACCTAAAATATTACCGGTTGTCATAAAAATACCGGTACCTATCATATCGGCAATGATAACAAGTATTCCGGTATACAGTCCTAACTGGCGCTTTAACTCCACATTGGCTCCTTTTTTACTTTGTCATTGCATACGCTGTTTCAAGCTTTACCGATAACACCTTGGAAACACCCGGTTCTTCCATTGTTACACCAAAAATTGAATCACACACACTCATTGTTTTTTTGTTATGAGTAACAATAATAAACTGTGTAGACTTGGAAAATTTTTGAACAAGTCTGATAAAGCGTCCAATATTTTCCTCATCAAGGGCAGCATCAATCTCGTCCAGAAAACAGAAGGGGGATGCCTTTACCATATACGTAGCAAAAAGCAGTGCAATCGCTATCATTGATCGTTCACCACCTGAAAGCATATTAATATTTTTATTCTTTTTTCCAGGTGGTCGGACAATAATTTCAATACCACTTTCCAAGATATTTTCAGGATCCGTCAATTCAATGATAGCTTCACCGCCATTGAAAAGCTGTTTGAATATTTCCTGAAAGTTCTTCTGAATCTCTTTGAATGTTTGTAAGAATAGATCTACTGATTGTTTATTAATATCAGCAATAACTGAAAGTATATCCTCACGTGCTTTTTCTATATCCTTTTTTTGCTCAATATAATATTCAAAGCGTTTCTTTAAATCTTTATACTCCTCAATAGCCAGGTTGTTAATAGGACCAAGCTCCTGTATTTGTCTTTTTATATCTTGCAATTCGTTGTTTATGCTTTCATACCTTGATTCATCAACCTGTATCTTTGGATCAGCAATCCGTGTTTCATATTCTGTCCACAGATACTCTTCTATTGAATTAAGCCTGAACTGGAATTCAACAATGTTTTTGTCAAGCGCACTAATGCGGTCAGCAAGTCGCTGTAATTGTTCCATATCTTTTTTAGAAGATTGCTTTCGTCCAATGATGCGCTTATCTATCTCGTCACGCTTTGCTATAAGCTCATGGATTTGCTGCTTTAACTCATTGCTTTTTTCATTAAATTCTACAAGACTATTTTGCCACTGCTCAATTTCCTTAGTGAGATCATCAATCTGTTGCTGTATCTTTTGAATCTCATTTTCTAAATGTGTCTTCTGTTTGGTATCTTCTGCAATCTGCCGTTCTATAGTCTGTATATGTTTATCTATCCATGCTTTTTCATTTTCATTCTTTGATAAATCTTTTTCAACGCGGGTAATCATATTATTAACTTCTTCAAGCTCTTCCTGCTCATTACGGATACTTACTTCTAACTGGCTGATATCATTTCGCAACTGTTCAATATCAGTAGTTGCCTTATGAATGCTTAAATCAAGTTGCTCTTTTTGAGCATGAATACCTGTTTTGTCAAACAGTATTGACCTGAAACCATCTTCATAATTTTCAAAAAGCTGTATATCGTGTTTTAGTGCAATAAAATCAATTTTTTGTAATACTTCCATTGCTTCACTTACCAGATTGAGTGAAAGGTTGTGCAACGCTTTCTGTAAGTTTTCTTCTGCACCTGTTAATGCAGCATGTATGCGTTCACGTACCTGTTCACGCTGTGCTTCGGAAGATTCCAATTCATGTTTACGTTTTTCAATAGCATCAACCAGTTGCCTGATGACTATCTCCAATGATTCACGTAATTTTTTTACCTCAGTTTCAAGATCTTTAATGGCATGTTTTTTTTGTTCTATCGTATCGCGGTAGGTATGTATATTCTGAATCTTCTTCTTCCGATGTGCATACAGGTTTTCAAGCTGTTCTTTATCGCTGGCAATATTTTTAATTATTATATGACTTTGTTCAATATTTTTTTCTTTTTCTTCAGAAAGGCGTTTAATTGCTTCTTCAATTTCCTGAATACGCAGCTTTGTTGTTGCTATTCGCTGCTGCTGTTGCTGTATCAGCTGTTTATTTCTTGATGTTTTGCCATCTATGTCTTCCACTTTTACGGTATACGTATGAAGTTTTTTATCCCATTCAAAAAGTTGCAACTGAATATCATTTTTTCTTTTTTCATCGTTTTCATTTTCAGAAGAAATCAAAGCAACCTTTTTTGAAAGTTCCTCACGTTCATCAAAAATGCGCTGTCTGTCTTCGGTAACCTTTTGTAATTTCTTTTGAAAATCCCTGTACCGTAAAAGCTGTAAAGCTATGTCATTCTTTTTATATTTTTCACGCAAGCCAAAATATATCTTGGTTTTTTCTGCCTGTTTTGACTTAAAATCTTTTTCACGTTCAATCTCTTTTATAATATCATTAAGGCGTTCAAGATTCACCGTGGTATCTTCTAATTTTTTTAGTGATTCTTTTTTTTGTACTTTAAACCGGGAAATACCGGCTGCCTCTTCAAAGATATAACGCCTGTCTTCAGCCTTAGTTGAAAGTATAAGGTCAATCTTACCCTGTTCCATGACCGAATAGGATGCCTTACCAAGTCCAGTATCAAGAAAAAGTTCTTCAATATCTTTGAGTCGCACCGGTGACTTATTTATCATATATTCCGATTCGCCATCACGGAACACCCTTCGTGTAACTGTCACTGTATCCGAATCAATATTTAAAATTCTGTTGGTGTTATTAATTACCAGCGAAACTTCAGCTAATGATAACGGTTTTCTCTGGTCGGTGCCGGCAAATATGATATCTTCCATTTTATCGCCACGGATATTCTTTGCCTGCTTTTCACCTAATACCCACTTTATTGCATCAACAATATTAGATTTACCGCAACCGTTAGGTCCAACAATTGCGGTAATGCCTTTCTCAAAATTAATTTTGGTTTTATCAGCAAATGATTTAAAGCCAAATATTTCAAGTGAATCTAAATACATCAATAACACCTTTTAAAAAGATTTTAAATAGTATGGCGATAGTTTATTGTATACAATTTTTGCTAATTGTTTATGTCACACCACAACGTGCTATTAGTTGCATCATAGCACTAAATGTGCAACAATATTTTTTAAAAATATTTTTGAGTTTCAATGCTCTGCCCCCTTTTTTTACACCCACTGGGCAATAGAGTAGCGCTTGCGGTAAATTTCCTCATACCGCAAAAATCTCTTTACCCTCTCTGCAAACGTTTCCCCAAGCTGTAAAAAATAATCATGATAATCTATTACCACTCCTACATTGGCTTCTTCCTGCAAATATGCTCGTATGCTACTGTAGTGGTATTTTGTAGGGTCAGAGCATAATCTCTTTCGTATGGGATTAAATGCTAAATACCACAACAACCACAACAAATAGTGAAATCCATCCTTCGCAAACTGTATGATGCTATCCTTATACCGCTCATTCCAGAATGGACCTGTTCTTCCGGTTACTTTATTATACAGTTCGGCAAACCGTGCCTTAATATACTGCACAATACGGGAAATGGGAGCACCATCCTCAAGGGTGTGAATAACTAAATGGATGTGATTATCCATAACACAGAAGGCAATGAGCTTAAAATGATATTTTTGTTTTGCCCTGTTCAGTATTTCCACAAAACAGGCTTTGAAGTAGTCTTCCTGCAGGTGGTTTTTCCACTCAATACAGCGGGACGTGATGTGGTAAGTTAAACCTGGTAGCTGTACACGCAATTTCCGTGCCATAGGTATTCCTCCATATATGTAGTAATATTTAAATTGAGCTTTTACTCTATACAACGCGTGAAGTTTAAAAAATTAAAAGGATGTGGGAAAAATTTTGTATTTTTTAATGAAAAAATTTTAAAAAATTGTGAAAATATGGGGTCAGAGCCTAAGAAGCATAGCATTGAAAAAATAATCACACAGAGAATTCTAAAAGCGCAGAGTGCACAGAAAAATTTGAATAAGAGATTGGTTATAAAAGGGGTCAGAGCATATAAAATCTTTTACTCCAACCACATTGCTCTGGAACCGGTACCAGTTTGCTGTACATGCAATATGGATGGAAACATCTCCTTTACATCATCTATATGTGAAATAATAAAAATCTGACGGTATTGTTCCTGCAAACTATAGAGCGCATTAATTATTGCATTACGTCTGTCATTATCCTGACTCCCAAATATCTCATCAAAAGCCATAAAACCTACTGCTCCGCAACCAGTAAGATCACGAATGGCATTACTAATAGCAATACGCAGGCACAAATTTGCACAATCAATCTCACCGCCCGAAAACCTGCTTAAAGGATACCAGTCACCATCATCCATTATTAAAAAATTAAAATCATCATCTATGCGTATTTCCTGATAGCGTCCCTGGGTTAGTTGATGGAAAAGAGAACTTGCATAGCTTTCAATCAGTGGCTTTGCATTTAATAGTATCCAGCTTCTAAAATCATCCATAACTGATTCAAGACGTTGTAGCAGCACAAGCTCATTTCTTGCCTCTTCAACTTTTTTGCGGTTATCATTGTCTCTTTGAAGCTCACTTTTAATCTGTTCAATAGTGTGATGAAGGCGTTGCAATGCTATTTCTTCTTCATGCATTTTTTTTGCTAATGATTCCTGTTGTGCAAAAGCCTGTTCATATTCACGTTTACTCTGTTCATAGTCTTTAATGGCAAAATCAAGCTTTTGAATTGCTAATGAATTGGATGTAATTTTTGCTTCAAATTCAGAATTTTGTTTTTGCAAATCCTGTAACTTATTTTGCAACGATGGTATTTCATTAACCCTTGCTGACAATTCAATGAAATGGGCATGAATTTTTTCGCATCGATTATATTCATTCACTATGTGATTATATGTATTTTCATCAAATACTACTTTTTTTAGTACCTCAAACCTTTCATGAAGAGTATCCAGTTGTTTTTGCTTAATTAAAAGTTCCTTTTTTATTGATTCTAAATTTTTCTTTTTTACTGTAAGCTGTGCCTTTGTCTGGTTCAGCGTATTTAGTTTTTCTTCAATTTCTTTTTTTGCTTTTTCAGTAGCTTGTATTGACTTGTCAATACCCTGTAATTGATTTTGCAATGTGACTATTTCATTATTCTGGTATTGTTCAATCTCGTTTGAAAGACGTTTGATAGTAGCATCATACGCTTCATGTAGTGGACGCAGGCATGTAGGACATTCAGCATTCTTTCCAAGCTTTTCAATATATTCAATATGTTTTCTTCTGTCCTGAATTGCTTTTTGAATCCCGCCAATATTATGAGATAATTCTAAATACTGTTTCTGCAGATTCTTTATAGTAATTTCTATATCTTTCTTATTCTTTTCACTATCGCTAATAGCATCAGAGATAGTCCCCAGTGATGCAATTTCCTCTTCCAGCGATTGTATAAAAATATTTTTTTCATTGAGTTCTTCTTTTAGTATTTTCAATTGCTTTTCAATTTCCATTCTTTCTTTATCTTTAATTCTTAATTCCTCAAGTTCCTCTTTTTGTTTTTTCAATTGATGATATTTTTGCTCATCCTCTTTTAGTTTTTCACACTCTTCTTTCATTTTTTCCAATTCTACTAATCGCGACCTAACATCATCGATATTCTTTTTGCAATTATCAAGAGCGCTTTTCAGTTTGGTACTTTCCTGCATAAGCTCATTATATTTCTGATACTTACGCTGCTGTGTATCAAATAACTGTTTTACACCTGAAAGCTTTTTCTGCGCTTCAGTATACTGGTTGACAATATTTTGTAATTCTTTTTCTTTTGCATCAAATTCACTGGATAAATTTTTTAGCTGTTCCTGTTTATCGGCAATTTCTTCATCAGTGAATAGCATTGCAACCTGACCATCAATATATCTTTTTTTATCGTTTTTATCATTGCGTATAACCTGTAAGATTTCATCCAGCATTTGAAATCCCATGATCTTACGTATTAACTCTCTTCGCTGTCCTCCTCGTGATTCTGATATCTCTCTGAGTTCACCCTGCGCTGCAAAGACTGATCTTTTAAACGCCTCTTTTGACATTCCTATAATTTTTTCAATTGCACGGCTAACTTCACCTGCTCCGGTAACTATCGCCTGATCATTTTTATATAAAGACGCAAATGCATTTAAATTTTTTCCTCTGAATTCACGCAGTATTGTATATTGATTGCCTTCAATTTGGCATACTAATTCAATTTTTACTGTTGCGTTATCACCTGCAAAACTGCAACGTATTAGCTCCTTATTTACAGGCAATTCGCCATATAGCGCACACATAATCGCATCAAATAGTGTGCTCTTGCCACTCCCATTTTTTCCAATAATGCCAACAAGTCCTTCTTTAAACTCAATACAGGCATCTGCATACTGTTTAAAATTTATCATCTTCAAAGACTGAATAATCATAATTAGTCCTTTACATCAGTTAAAGCATCTAAATATTGTCTGATATATTTTTTACCAATACCAGCAATGGCCTTACGTTCATCTTCGTCAGCGATTTGTGATGTGCAATATTCCACAAAAAGATCCTCTATTGAAATTTGTTCCCTGTAACCAAAGCTTTTGCCCTCTTTCTTTTTAAAAATTCTTTTTGGAAGTATTACAAGCGCGCTAGAAAACTGATTGGCTATCCACATATTGCTTATTGCTGCACTCTGATGCGTATCCAGATCATGCAAATAAATACTCACGATTGCACCGTCAGTACTCCTATCAGCAAAATCCTGTATGCATTTTTTTATGTCTTCAGTGGAACGCTCACTACATTGTGTCACATCAAACCTGAGCCACGGCCGTATTTGAATTGCAGTAAATTCAATGGTAGTATTAGTGCCGATAGCAACTGTTACAAAGCCTTTCTGTTTTGAAGCTTCCCTATCGCTGAATCGCTCTGTTGAACCACAATAGCAGGCATTGCTCCATTGTGGCAGAACCTGAAAATTGTGCCAGTGACCAAGTGCAACATAATCAAAAGACTTTAGCATATGATATCCTGATTCAGGAAACAATCGCTCACCATATTCATCAAGAAGGTAATCCTTACCCAGTGACGTGTGCATCAGAAGGATGTTGTGTCCGTTTTGGGGATTTATTTTTTCAATTTGTAATGTAAACTCTCTGTCGTCATGAACATGTGGAAGACAATGAAAATGTATTCCATCAAGTGAAATGTATTCATATTGCTGATTATACACTGCATACACACCTTCTATATTTTGCAGTGCCTGTAATATTGGACTGGTATACACCGTTTTGGGCGTACTGTGATTGCCTGCTATAACAATAAAAGGGATACCTGCTTTTGTTATTTTTTTTATAAGCGATAGTCCCTGAACAAGTGCACGATTAGAAGGCGACGCTCTGTGAAATAAATCACCCGTATGGAGCACAAAATCAGGCTTGCGGATGATAATTTCATCTACAACGGTGGCAAATGCTGTATATACATCAGCCTCACGCTGATTAATACCGCTTTCATTAACTTTATCAAAATCGCTAAACCCCAGATGCGTATCAGAAATATGAATAAATGTGGGCATAGTATTCTCTTTTCCTCTTTTTTATTTAAAACAAATATACTATACTTATGTTTATATGTCAATTAAGTTATTGATTTTTTTGTAATTAACAAAATGATTTTCTTTTAACTAATAGCGGAAAACGATAATTATTTTCAATACATTTTTTGATACATTGTGATTTATGATTTTTCATCAGAGTAATGCTTTACAGGAAAACGTAAAAAAAGGCTGCCCATGGCAGCCTTCTAAAATCCAATAAATACCAGAACATTATTAATTAAACTTTTATAGTGACAATGGGAATACTGCCATAGCATATAATGTCAATGGCTGATTTGCCCATTCATCCATATCTATTGCATCATAGCGAATTCCCAGATCAAGAATAATTTTGTCAAGAGCCATTGTATAACCAGCTTTAAGAACTAATGTAGTATAGTCTTCATCGGTTTTTACCTTTTGTGTGCCAACAAATGGAATCGTAACTTCACTCTCAGTTTCAACATTTGTTCTTGCAATACCAGCCCCCAGATACACACCATTAAAAGCTTTTTCTAACCAGTATCGTCCACCTAATCCAAACTGATATGAAGAATAATCAAATCCCTTAGCTGCTTCAGCTGTATAAATGTAATAGTATCCGTCAAGTTCCACAGAAATATTTGGTTTAACAGCATACTGTGCATTGATGGGGAGTGATACTGCATAATCAATTGCATCACCCATATCACCCAATGGATAGACTAAACCCAATCCTGCTGATAGGGCAACATTCTGGTTTGCAGCAAAAATAGTTGCTGGTACCAATCCTAAACATACAACTAACATTGATACAATAATTTTCTTCATGCATTCCTCCTTATAATGTTATTTCAAAATATTTATTTGTTATAGTTCTGATATGTTTGTTAATTTATTGTTTTAAATATTAAATAATAATATAAATATTGTCAATTATTTTTTTAATTTTTTAATAAATATGTTAAAGCAAGTTCAAGTTTGAAGTGCACCGTTTAAATACTCTTGTAGCACTTCATAAGGAGTTTTCCAATTTAGTGATTTCCTTGGTTTTGAATTTATTGCTTTTTCTATTCCTTCTACCT
>JBBFLA010000017.1:0-65946 GCA_037481795.1 Spirochaetota bacterium | reverse complement strand
TGAAAATGTTCTCATTGCACTTCAGGGTCTTTTTGAAAACAAATATTTTATGCCTGCAAGTGCTGAATAGTTACATTAAAAACAGCTTTATTATGGGATGTGAAGGAATGTATCACTACTATTTCCAAATTCATGGTTCTAACTCAAAAAGTTTTTATGGATATATAGGATATCTATATTAATAATCGAGATACAGTAATTTAATAGTTTGCAACATTTTTTATAACAAAAAAGTATAAAGATAAAATTTACAAAAAAGGAGAGTTGTTTATGAATACCAGTAAAATATTTAAAGCTATTGCAGTTGCAATGCTATTATTTTCTATTCCACCTTTTGCCCATGCCACTACCACCCGTGATATGGGAATGGGACTATACCAGTATCCCTGGTTTATTGATGGATTACAGTCATATATTTATGACAACCCGGCATATTTGGGAAAATATTTTGTTGATACACTCTATACCGAACGTATAGGTGTTATATCAGGGCAAAATAGAGGTGGCATATTTTATAATCCCACAGGCAAATTATTTATTGGAATGGACCTTGGTGCACCAGTTGATACTACAGTATGGAATACAACATCGGTTGATAGTCTTTTCCATAAAGATGTCTACTCGGCAAAGGGTAAATCAAAATATACTCATTCATCAAGCTCTCAAACCTTTGATGCATACCAGGTAGAGCTAATAGATACATCTATACTTGACTTAACCGACCCGGAAGATGCAAGTGCACTGGTAGGAACAAATACCACATCCCCTGCTTTACGTGAAAAATTAACACAGAAAAATTTTAGCGCAATGGTAGCATATCAATTCAATAGGTTTTCAATAGGTGCATATTTTGGATATGGCACTTCATGGAAGCATAAACGAGATGCCACCAGTGCTACCAACGAGCACGAAGAATATAATTTAATAAATGCAGATTATTCTGCTCGCCTTGCTGCAAACATTTTATTTAACAACAAAGTCACCATGGATGTAAGTGCATTTTATTACATGTATGTACTGGACAATAATTACACAAAGGATAAACCAGGTATTGATTTTGATATGTCATACAAATCAAACGGTGCAATGGATATTGGTGGTGCAATGCGCATAAATTATCAGGCAACAAACTCACACAGGTTTCATTTTTATGGTCAATACAGCATGATTAACAGAAGTACCCAAGGAATAATGAAGATAAATGATACTGTCACTCCAGCAAATAATGTAAATGCAAAAGATACCTTTGAAAGGAAAGGACAGATAATAATGATTGGGGTCAGTGACGAAATGTCCATGGCAAATAGTGTAACCGGTTTTGTGGGGTTTGCTACAAAAATTACAATGCTATCCAATAACTACAGTGGTGAGGATGCAATAACGCCTGCAAACAATGTCGATACCTATAAACTAACCTATCAGGCAATTGAAGTTCCAATAATTGTTGGACTGGAAGCTAATCTTTCCGAAAACTGGAAAGGACGATTTGGTGTAATTCAGCATATTTATACCCCTGTTTCGTATAATGGCGAAAATATTACCAATCAGGGCACAATTACTACCCCTACTACATTTGATGATATTACATCATCGCAAACTTCTATTGCAATTGGTGTATCATATAAACTTGATAACTTTACCTTTGATTGGCTTGCCAATGTAGATTTATTTACTGTTGGCCCATATTTTGTATCCGGCAAAGCGTGGACCAGTGGCAATGAAAATCCTTTAGCACTGGCATTTGCAATTAGATATAATTTTGCAGTTCCTACTGCTCCTAAAATAGGTGAAAAATAATTAACCAAATAAACCTAAATCTAAAAATATATTGACATTCGTAAAATATACTGTAAATTTTATGCTTATGAGCAAAAATTTACAGTATATTCATAGAAGCTTAAGCACAATTCTTGCACACGATACAGAAAGGAAACTGGTATTAATCACATAACATTCTAAGCAAGCGTATTGGAAAAAAGCTTTCAGGCAGTTTCAATATTTATCATGGCAATACATTATATCCCCTTAATAACAATACACAATGGAGCTGTCTCAAAAGAAACCATGGGGCACGCAATGACGCGAGCGAAATGTCACTGCGATCGTAGCGCCTGTGCTGAGCTTGTCGAAGCGAGTCAGTCTCAATACCACGAAAGATGGGATTGCTTCGTCACTTCGTTCCTCGCAATGACAGGAGTGCAAAAGTCATTGCGAGCGCAGCGAAGCAATCTCAGGTAGTAAATGACAAGATTGCCACGCGCCTGCGGCACTCGCAATAATTTTTTTTACGATGTTTTTTTGTTCTTCTTTACCGGTTGTTTTGGCTGTAGCTTTTTTACGCCTTCAGCAACACCTAAATTTTTGTCAACAATTGCCTTTGTAGCCGATAGTACCTCAGCACTTTCAACCCTTATTAGCTTCAAGAATAGTTCGTAGTTATTATTCTTTACATAGATGGTACCGGTAACAAGCATTTTTGCTCCTAACATCTTTCCCGCTTTTGCAGCACCGGTTTCATCCACTATACCAGTTTGCCCCAGGCCAATTTCATGTAATATCTGTTGCATGTTTTTACGCTCAACCTGCTTAAATACCTTGTTTTTGCCAAGAGCCATTGAAAGCTGTTCAGTAAAATATTCAGCATTTGTTTTCAGTGCAGCATCGCTTGAATGTATGGGCAACACTGCAGTTGGCTCACCTTTCTGGATATTTATAGCCGAGTAGTCAATTAATTGAGCTAATGCCATATCAAAAAGCTTTTGAAGTGTTTCTTCATTTGTTTCATCATCAACCTTTTTGGCATCAAAATACGCCTCACCCTCTTCCAGTGGCTGGTCGGTAAGATATGCCAGTTCTTCTTTTGCAAAACGAATTATTATTGACTCTAATTTGTCGGTCTGGAAATTTGCTCCGGTGTGATGGCTCACACTCCCTTCTTTGCCTCCCTCACTTTCGCCACGTTCACCATACGTTAAGAATATGTACCTGCCCTGAGTATACTGTGAAATCTGCCGCAATATAAACTCGCCCATTAAGGGGAGCCCGCCGGTACCTATCGAATAAAATTTAATAGCTTGTTTTTTTGCATCATGCGCTGCATCAACATATGTATATTGTTGCCCATAATCTAAATGTGCCTCTGCATCAGTGATAATAAACGCAAGCCGTATACCACCAGTATTCCATTGTATTTTTTTAACTGCATCCGCCAGTGCTGACTGCAAATCCTCAGGACCATCGCCACCACCACCTGCAGAAACCAATGCAAGCTCTTTTTGAAATTTTTCAAGGTTACCTGTCAGCGGAATTATTTTAGTAACATATTCATCACCCTTATCCTTATAGAGCACCATACCAAAACGAACATCAGGTTTGGTTGTCAGTGATGCAATATTCAGATTAATAATTTCAATTGTTTTTTTAAGGCGGGCAATTTCCTCACCCATACTGCCTGTAGTATCAAACACAAAGAGTATATCAAGCGGGACATTTTTGTATTGTGGTCGCTGCGTTTTCAATGTAACCGTATATTCACGCTTTCCCTGCCGGTTTATTGTAATTTTTTCCTTTGTGTTTAACGCTTCAAATGTAAGCATGTACGTAGTATACTTAGTATCATATTCAGATGGGTAAAACATAAAAGATCCATCAGCATACGTTTTACCTGTTTCAAGAAGCTTTTTACCGCTATAAACATGAACCGTAGCATTGGGTATTGATTTGCCTGCTATATCCTTACAATAAAAAATAATCCTTTCAGATATATTAATGGGGTAATGCTGGACTTTATCTTTGTAATCTTTAATAAAATTTACAAAATAATTGAATTGCTTATTATCGTCGGCAAATCCTGCTTTTAATCCTGATACAGCCTTCGTGGCTTCTATTTTTTTCAGTGTTGTTCCTTTTGGTTTGGCTAAAGCTTCAGGAGATGATTCTTTTTTCAATATTTCACCCTTTGGGCTTTTTGATTCTTCTGCCCCTTCAGATTTCATCTTTTTTGGTTCTATTACTTCAATTTCATCAACCTTTACCTTTGAAGCAGTGTCACGTGTGGTGTCATCACTTTCTACCGGTTTAACCTCCTTCACTGCTTTACCTGCACATTGCAACGAAAACATTGCCACTGTGACTGATAAAATCATATAGAATGATACCATAAGAATTCTTTTCATAGTATTCCTCCGGAATATATTTAATGTGGCTCACTATCATAGTAATTGACATGGACTATAGATATCAATATTTTTTTACATTGTACCGTAACTAAAGGTACTTAAAAACCTAAACAAACCTTATGGGAACCTCTAAAAACTGCTTTCTTCCAAAATTATACAAATAATAGAAAGCGGTCTTATCCTATATATTGTGCCCACAAGGGAACATTCTAAAAATCAGTTTTTAAAAGTTCCCTTATGTTTTTATGGCAAAAGGGCATTTACTTTTTTTACCAGGGACATCACAAACTTTTGATAATCGTCCACGGCATTTTTTGGCAACCTGAACCCAATTGCTCCTTCATGCCCTCCACCATTTTCAATGCCCATTGTATTGAGAAATTCACGCAAATCATAGTTTTTGAAATTCTGGCTGCGGCGCATACGGAATTGCACTAAATCTGATTTTTCAGGAATATCATAGTATGTAACTAATCCAACCTTTCCTGAATCTTCAGCCAGCATATCTGCAAGTGTTCGTGTCGTTGAAATAATATCATCATCATCAAAATTTTCATAGAGATAGCGCATGTCATCTTCAGACAGCATTGCATATCCAACTGATTTATACACCTTGCTTTTTTTCTTTATATACTGGAAACAATATTTTTCTTTTTCAGATGCCTGTTTCAGCTGTTCAAAGATCTGATGCATATTGGTAATATTTGATTCTTTTATTGTGGATGTACTCAATATATCATTAAACAGTGTACTGAATATCCTGTACATCCGCTTTTCTCGTGATGACTTCAAATAACGTCCCATTTGCGAATCGCCAATAATACCTGTTAAAATTGCAAGCACCAGATTTCTTGACAGTGGATCCAGAATAACATATTTTTTTAAGATTTCTTTCTTTGCCCTCAGTTTCAGCGCAATCTGCCCAACAAGCTCACTTGCACTTGATGCCTCGGTCACCAGCCTGTAACCGGGATCACCAGCATAGTCACTATCGGCACCAATATGATGGTCAATTTCTATTTTACGAATTGTGCTTTTTTTAAGCATCTGCATTACGGCTCTGTTGGCATCAATCATTGAAGGTTTTGCAGTATCACAAATAACGATAGTATCAACAGCAAATGACCGTGGTATTGCTGTGACAACATCAATGCGGTTATAGATGGCAATATCAACAAGATACTTGAAGTTTTCCGGTATCTTCTTTGATGTAAATATTTTTACCTGCTTATCAAATTTTTTTGCAAGCAGGGAAAATGCTATCATAGAAGCAACACAATCTTCATCAGGATTTGTATGCCCTAATATAAGAAAACCATTGCGGTTTACCAATTCCTGAATTATTGCTTCAATACAATCATTTTTTTGTTTTGCTGTTTTAAAACCTTCTTTAGGCATGGGAATTTCCAGTTATATTGGCAGTAAATGTAGAACAATATTGCTAAAATGTCAACAGTATATTTTTTTATTTTTGTGTTGCTTGACAGGTATCATTTAATTGAGTATTTTTATTGGGCTGACTATGTTTATAATTAATCCTGAATTCTGTCCTGAATTTATTTCAGGATTGATTCAGGTTCTGGTCATAAGATGTCATCCTGAACTTGATTCAGGATCTCAATTCATAAAAGATTCCAGGGCAAACTGGAAATGACGCTGTGGTGAGTAGATTCCAAATCAAGTACTAAAATGGCGCAGTGTACACTATTTTACATAGGAGGTGTCAATGAATTTTGAATGGAAACGGTTTATTGTAGCTTTTTGTGCAATGATGTTGTTCTTTTTTGTTACAGTTTTTGCATGTTGATGCACATATACTGTTTTTATGTATTCTATCATTGTCATGTTACCGATAATAACAATAATGGAAATACTTATATGAAGAAAATAGTTTTATTTTGTCTCTTAACCCTTTTATCAGTTACTATCGCTTATACTTTATCCTTTGGTGCAAAAAAGGATGATGACACCCCTTTTAAGAAAGGTGTTAAATATTTCTATCAGCAAAAATTTGAGATAGCCGAACTCTTATTTCAGGAAGAGTTGAAAACCAATCCTGAAAATGCCCTGGCCTATTCATACCTGGGTGATATTTTTTTATATAAAAAGCGCTATGACGGTGCACTGCAGCTTTATATCAAAGCCATGGAATTGAATCCAAAAAGTGCCGAAGATGCATTCAGAATAGGACAGGTATATTACTATAAAAAGCAGCCGGAAGAAGCTCTTGCATATTTTAAAAAAGCATTCAGCCTTAATCCACAGCTTAAATTTGCTTACTACCATATTGGCCTAACGTATTTAATGCTACTCAGGGATAAAGAAAAAACCATTGAGTCATGGGAAAAATTTTTGGCCATAGCTCCGGAAGACCCTCAATATGAAAAAATTAAAAGGGTTATTGAATTATTAAAAGACCCAAAATTTGTATTACCACCACCAGGAAGCGATGTATCCATTGAAGAAGCATTACATTTAGGCGGAATAATACTTGACGATGTGCAGCGTGAAGCGCAGGATAAAAAGGCCGGGCACGAAACAAAAAAGACAAAGAACAAGCTTGAAGAAATTTACCGTGACGATGAATTATAAAACAATTTAAAATATCAGAGGTATTGTATGGCATACTATTATGACCGTTACCGCAATCTGAAAATTGCAGGTATTGTTGCAATAATACTTTTGCTGCTATTTGGTGGATATTATTTTCTTTCACGCCCCAAGGATGCTTTAAAGGATATCGTTGATATACGCCTTAAGCAAATTGAATTGTATGAAAAGATTCTGGAAACAAATCCCAATGATGTAGATACGCTTATAAAATTAGGAAATCTTTATAAAGAAACAGGTAATCTGGACAAAGCAATTGACTACTATAAAAAAGCATTGGCACTGCAACCTGATAATTATAACGCATTGAACGAATTGGGGCATGCCTATGCCCTCAAAGGCGATTATGAGAATGCAATAAAAACACTGGAACTTGCCAAAAAGTACTTTCCTAAATATCCGCAAGCCTATAATAAATTGGGCAATGTATATGATACGCAGGAAAAGTTAGATAAAGCCCTTAAAGAATATAAAAGCGCTATTGCCGTTGCTCCACAGTATCAGGAAAGCTACTGGAATATAGCAAAACAGCAAATAAAAAAAGGCAACTATAAAGGTGCAGAAGATATTCTAAAAAAAGGCATTAAAGCCAATCCCTCTGATCCAGAGGGATACTACAACCTGGGCAATCTTTACATGCATAAAAAGCAGTATGCCAAAGCTATTCCTCAATACCAGAAGGCAATCACTCTGTCACCAGGAACTGGTAAATATTACCGCGCACTGGGCGATGCATACCTTGCCCAGAACAAAATACCTGAAGCTGTTGGTGCATATTCTACAGCGCTGTCAAAAGATCCTGGCGATGCACTATCTGCCGAGCAATTAGGCGACATATATGCTTCGCAGGGCAACTATAGCAAAGCAGCCGACTACTACAAACAGGCTTTAAGCTATAACAGCAATGATGAAAACTTAAAAAGCAAATATGCAAATGCCCTTGCAAAATTACAAAAACCTTCTATTATTGGTCAACCTGATACACAACAACTTGCAGTTGTAACAAAAGAAAAAAATGAATCCGCAGCGCAGCAAGTAATAAGCAGGGATAAAGATTCAAAAGATTTATCAGAGACCACACCTCAAACAACACCTGCAAATCCTGTTAATGAATCGGCACTTAAATGGCGTGAGCTTGGCGACAAATACCGAGCAGAAAAGAAATACGATGAAGCGCTGAAGGCATACGCCAAGGCAACACAGCTTGATAAAACCGACGACCATTCACATTACTGGATGGGGCGCATCTATTATCATAACCAGATAGATGATGAAGCCAAAAAGTCATTTCAGAATGCAATTATTGCCAATCCTAAAAATGCTGATTCCCACTACCATTTAGGACTTATCTATTATTCTGAAGGGAAGTACAGCCCTGCAGTTAATGAGTTTACAAAAGCCATAGAAGAAAAACCAGTATTTGCAAAAGCATACTATGCACGAGGACTTGCACAGTATAAAATGAATAATCTGCAGGCAGCTATTAAAGACTTGAAGCAATCCATAGAACAGGATCCAAACTTAGACAGGGCATATTTTAATTTAGGCGACATCTATCTTAAACAGAAGAATTATAAGGTGGCACTTGATTATTTTACAAAAGACAGGGAACTGAGGCCTAATAATCCTGATACCCTGTTTAAAATTGCCGAAACCTATCATGAAATGAAATCGTATTCAAACGCTGAAACATTCTACAATAAAACACTTGAAGCTGACCCTGAATACTTCCAGGCACTTTTCAATTTAGGGCTTATTGCAGCCACAAAGCAGAATTACACACAGGCTATCTCCTTTTATACTAAAGCATTATCAATTAAGAATGATGATCCGCCAACACTGTATGAATTAGGCAAGGCATATGAAGGGCTGGGTGATGATAATAAGGCAATTGAATATTATTCATTAGCTATCACCAAAAATCCAAACTATACCAAAGCTTACATCAACTTAGGCAACCTGTATAAAAAGAACAAATTGCATGACAAGGCCATAGAACAATTTAAACAGGCTACAATAAATGACCCAAAATCCTTTGAGGCTCATTATAACTTAGCAAATGCGTACCTGTCTGCCAATATGAATGATGAAGCTATTGAAGAATATAAAACTGCTATTGATCTTTCACCAATGAATGATCAGGCACATTTCTTTTTAGGTATTGCCTATAAGGAAAAGGGTGTTTTTGAACAGGCTGTGAAAGAGTTTGAACGTTCACTGCAAATAAATACATCTCTTGCGGATGCTCATGAAGAATTGGGGATGATTTTTTACCGAAAATTTAAAAATAATGAAAAAGCTATCTATCATTTTGAAAAGCTTTTATCAATGAAGCCCAACCACCCTAAAGCCGACCAGATACGGGATATTATAACTATGTTGAAGAAGCAGTAATTATAAATTTTTATTTGACATATAACGATTTATTCTATTTTTTGTATATTATATTGATGATTCTACTTTAATGGTAAACCAATGCTTAAATGTATATTTTCCAAAGTACAACCACCTTCCATTGATGTTCCTAAAACTGTTACAATTATTGCTTTCTGGCTTTTTATAATCCTTCTATCGTGCACCCATGATCAATCATACATTAAATCATTAAGTAATGATATTACCACCCAGGGTTTTATTAATGACAACTGTTACCAGTGTATCATTACCGCAAAACCTGATCCTGGCATTGAAGGATTAGTTGCATCCAGAGAAAGTGCACATATTAATTTAATGAAATCACTTGAAAAGCAATGTTATGATACTCTTATTAATGCTACCGCACAATTACAGGGCATATCGGTAACCGATAGTATTCAACAATGCCTGCTACAACAAATAAAACAGTATATTGATAATAAAGTTATAGTAGTTACCTATTTCAATGAAGACTTTAGCCAAACTGCTGTTGTTCGTATATACGAAAAGGGGCTACAGCAAAAACTGGCAACCTTGAAGTGTAAATAACAAGGATATTGGGGTTATTATGGTTTCTTATTTGCGATTCATAATGTATATTCTACTTTTGTATCTGCCTCTTATATGTTATATTTCTTCATGCACCTCACAAAAAACAGTTAACAACATAACACCCAAAGAAAACAATGCCCTTCTTTTTGAGTATGAGAAGGAAGGATTTATTGACAACAACACGTTCAGGGTTATCGTGATAATTCCTGCTGAAGAACACTACGATGAGCTATCTATACAGCAAAAAGGTCAGGAACGAGCGTTTGTTTCTTTAAAAAATTATATTATTTCCCAAAATAACGTTTTTGATTCAAAAATGCATAATTACCTTATGACTACCATCATGGGCTATGGCACTTTAAAAAAAAGAGATTCAACATGTTCAACGCGATATTGCTATTACTTTGATATTACAAAAAGTGGGCTAAAATCTGAGATTGATTCACTGGGGAAATAATCAGGAATAAAGGTAGTACGAAAGATTTTTTAATATAAATATATTAAGATTGCGCTTGCCGTTATCATAAATACTGCTGAACATAACACCAATCCCGTATCTATTATCTTCGCGCTTATCCTGGCGCACAACCATTGCCAATGCTTCAATATCAGTAAGCTCATTATCCACCGCCCTGAAATCAATAACTACACGAATGATTGAAGAAAGTTCAAGCGGGATATCCGATATAAAATAAAGTCCCCCCTTGCTGATATTGACTATTGTGCCTATTAGCTCCAGCGCTTCAGCTTCATCTTTTGAAGATTCAATAAGAAGCTCCACCACCCGTATTGGTATTTCAACATCCAAGCGAAAATGCTTTCGCAGGTTATCGCCCTGAGTGTGATATTTTGCAATCATGAAAGTATCAAATTGATGTAAAAACCAGTCCTCCATGGCATCATCGAATGCAATATCAGGTTTTTTTTGTTTTGCTGCTTCCCAATATTTATAAATTGCATCTTTAATCTCTGCGGACAGCTTGTCATAGCGGATATATTTTCTCATTATGCCCTCTTCCATAATGGATACTTACCTTCTGTAATATAATACAGTATAGTGGTATTCATAGCAACCAAAATTTTTAATGTGTATTTTTTTTGTTCGATAGTTCCAGCCACAGTTGCCGCATTTCATTATCTATTGGTATGGATTTACCTGTTGCCAGGTCCACTATAACATATACAACTTCAGCATCCAGAATTATTTGTTCGGTTTTTTTATTGTACAGCTTTTGTTTAACTGTTATACTGCGATTGCCAATCCTATCAACCATTGTTTCAATGATCAGCACATCACCAAGAAACGAAGGTGCACGAAAATTGACATTAATATTGACCACTGCAAGAAATACACCACGTTTGGCAAATTCATCATAGTTAAGGCCAATAGTATCTAAATAGCTCCACCGCGCATCCTCTAAAAAGTCTAAGAAGCGTTGATTGCTCACACGGCCAAAAAGGTCTAAATGGTATCCTTTAATTTTTAATTCAACGGTAGACATGCCAAACCTGCTTATGGAAGCCACAACGTGCGTTTATCGTTACATACAGGAATTATTTTGGCAATCAGTTTTTTATCAATCACTTAAAAATCTATCAGGATCATGACACCCATAAAGGAAAAGCTTATCTTCTAACGCAGCTTCTTCATTTTGTGAACTCAGCACTACAATTTTTTTTATTTTTTCATGTGGGATTATATTTTTAATCTTAGAAATAATTTCTTTTCGTTTATCTAACGGGAATAACCATTTACACTCAATAAGAGTAAGTTTTCCTCCCGAAGGGATAACGAAATCAATTTCGTGACCATAAGCATCCCTGAAAAAAAATATAGGGGGATTAATACCTTGATTGGTATAATATCGTATTATCTGGCCCAAGCATACTGTTTCAAAAATATTCCCTAACAAAGGGCTATCCAACAACTCCTTTTGTGACCTGATACCAAGTAAATATAACAAAAGCCCGGTATCAAGAAAATATATTTTAGGAGTTTTAATCAACCGCTTCCCTAAATTTTCATAATATGGTAAAAGGACATAAATGATATTTGAAATTTCAAGAATGGATAACCAGCTTTTAATTGTATGTCCACTTACCCCAACCTCCGAAGCAAGCGACTGTAATGACATCAACTGACCTGATCTAAGTGCCAGTAAACGTATAAATGCATTGAAATAGTGAGTATTTTTAACATTAATCATCTGGCGCACATCACGTTCAATATACGTTACTATATAATCATCAAAAAATTCAAAAGGTTGTAAACCAGAAGCATAAATTTCTGGATACCCACCTAAGAGCATATAATGTATTAAAAGCTCACGATTGTAAGCTCCTTCCCAATTTTGAATTTCTTTAAGAGAGAGTGTATGCAATGTAATAATACCAACTCGCCCTGCTAAGCTTTCGGAAACACCTTCCATGAGTGGAAATTTTTGAGATCCTGTTATAAAAAATTGTCCGTAGTTTTTTCTGTTATAATCAATTTCAACTTTTATATGACGCAGTAACTGTGGTGCATATTGAATTTCATCTATGATTAGAGGTCTTTTAAATTTTTTCAGGAAAACATCTCCCGCTATAGTGGCTTCCTCAGCATATAATGGAACATCAAGGGTTACATAGGGCAATTCAGGATATTCATGTTTAATCAAACTGGTTTTTCCTGATTGTCTGCAACCAGTAACTAAAATTGCTGGTCTTTTTTGAGCAAATGCTTTTAATGTTTTTGATATTTCTCGTTCAATCCACATGCGTTTATTTATCCATTTTATTTGTCCTTTAATAAACTATAATAATATTATGTTTATTCAGGTTATGTTTATTTAAAAAGTTTGTCAAGGAAAATACTAAATATTATTTCGGATAATACGAAGTTTAAATGAGGTTAATGCAATCGCCCCATCCTTCATTAAACTCAACTCCATCAATTGCTGTGACAATATCAATTCTCCTTAGCGCAACTCCAATTTGGAAAATAGTACCTTTTGTCAATAAATCGTCAACAGTTAGAGTAAAAAGGGGACATCCAAAACGTTTTAAAGTCTATATAACTTTTTTTTGCATTACTCAGTTCAGGCTCAATCCATATACCAATATCACCTGTTGCACGGGGAAATCCATGTGCAGCAAGAGCATATGCTCCAACAACTATAAATTTAACCCCTTCTTCTGATAACAGTTGTAACATTTCTTTGTAATCTTCGTTCAAAATTTGTATCTTTCATAAATGCCTATAAATCACATGTTATTTCCCACACCATATTTATACGTTCTTCTGGAGTACCTTCAACATACTCATTTTCAACTTCTTTTAAAGTTTTTGTCGTAATAACTGTTCTATTAAGTTTTTTCATAAATTTGTAATATTATTGATTACATTCACAAACTTTGTTCATTGTTAGATGTTCTTTAGCTTTTATAACATTTCCCAATAGTACCCGTTTACTCCTTTAAAAATTCTTTAAACACTTCTTCTATCATTTCGTACAAACATTGTATTAGCGGTTGTCTGTCTATTATAGCATGTACTTCCCCTATTCCCAGGTCAAACATTTTCTAAAATGCAATGAATATATGTCAGATGCTTTACTCAATCAACCCATACGATGTGCGCCAGGTTACTCCATAGTAAATGTAGTATCCATCAACATTTCTTGTTTTGCCATCTTTGAATTTTGCGCCAATGTAGCTATACATTCCTTCAATAAATAAACCAACATACGACGTTATTCCAAAATCAACTCCTGCCCCAACCTGGTAACCCAATTTTGAAGCTGATACATTCTCATTTATTAAATCAGAATTAAGCGATTCAATTTTTATTTCCTCATGGAATAAATAGAGTTGCAATAACCCATACACATATGGCTGAATTAAAACGCCATAATCCAAGGTATATGCATAACGGGCTCCACCACAAATCTGACCTAAATTGAGTTTAGATTCGTATTTTTCTTCGATAGCTATCTGATATAGTTTTAACATTGCCTGGGTTCTTTGATCAGTGGGATCAATTTCATCATAACTACCCACAAATCGTACCCTCATCATAGCATCAAATCCATTGCCACCTTCATTTCTGAATCGCCATGGGAATATATCAACAATTGCATTCAAATTTCGGCCTTCTGAATATGCATCATTTATATCAGAATTTATATAGATACCTATATTTGAATAGCCAAAATGCATAAACGGTGCACGCCATTTTAAGTTTTGCTCCCGTGTATACTGCTTTTTTATCCCTAATTCGGCTGCCTTCTTCTGTACTTCCTCATCTATAAAATCTTTTGGTGGTATCTTGGAAACAAATAATACATCGTCTTTATTTATCTTATTCTCTTCAGCAGATAGTAATTCTGTCCTGTAAGTATAACTCTCATTGTCTTCCTCCACTATGTACACTGGTAGTACTGTTTTATCATTCTTCATAATATACATCTTTGTCTTATAACTGGTACTTACCAGTGTCCTCAATATATCCTTACGCTGTATGGTCATCTTCTTCCCATCAGGTAGCTTTACATCCATTGCCTTATCAGTTTCTTTAACTATATCTCCTTCAATGATGCTGCCATCCTTCAAAAATATGGATTCTGCAAATGCTAAAGATACCATCAGTCCAATACCAATCAGCACGCACATTACTAAAACAAAATAACTAACTAATTTACCCTTTACCATAACATGCTCCTATAATGTATTGTATATTGCCCACATATACTCTTACATGCATCAGGCTTTTTCATTCCTGTGGGCTTTTGTATGCAATGGAATAACTTAAATAAGCGCTGCGCTCGCAATGACGATGATATTTAATCTTGCAATGACGCTACTTCCCATGTCATTGTGCATACCTATCGCATTACGCTAACCGATCTGACATCCTTTTTTGGGACATCTATTATTCCGGTTGTGGTCAATATCTTATAACTATCGCCTCTACTGATAATTGCTCCCTGTATTTGCTTACCAGAATATAAGCGCACCACATCAATGCGTTCACACGCTTCTTTTATTTCCTCCAGTGTTCTTGTTTTTTGCTGCATCAGGCGCTCTATACGCTCCTTTTTGATCTGCTGTTTTAGTTCATCATCTGTCAATGTTTCTATCTTCTGTACTTTCTCAACATTCTGTTTTATTGTATCCTGAACTTTTTCAAGTGCCTCTGGTTTTACTAAAACCTCCTGCGGCAGCACTTCAACCTTTGCGGCTGTTTCAATCTTTATTTTGTCTTTTACCGAAATCTCCTGTATGGCAACCGGCACCTCTTTAGCCGCCGTTTCTTCCTCAACAGTAACTATCGCCTCTTTACCTGCTTCAACCATTGTTTCTTTAACTTCTGTTACCTGAGCTTCTTTGGTTTCAGCAATTGGTTTTACACTTACACTGCCAGTATTCACAGCTATCTTGCCAATCTTTTCATCAGCTTTAACCAGAAATTGTGTTCCACGTACACTTGCTACAACCGATCGTGTTTTTATAACATATTCCTGACCCTTCTGCAAGCGTTCAACCTTTGATATTATCTCACCTTTTTCTAAATACAGTGTTGTGGAAGTGTCTATGAGGGAATTTACTGCTACTTTACTGTTACTGCCGATATGCACGACTGCCTTATCAGCTATTTGCACAACTGCAATAGACTGGCTGCCTGTTGCAATGATATCATTAGTCTCTACAACCTGCCCCAAAACTACAGGGATGTTTACATCATTACGAAGTATTGTTACATCGCCTTGAGTAAAAATAACATGCGCAGGAACTGCTTTTTGCTGAGGTTTACAACCAATAGATAAAATAGTAATAATAAGGAATACAATTAAAGTGTATGAAATATGCAGTAGTCTTTTAATAATCATTTTTATCCTCCACAAAACATTTTAATTGTATGTGCTGTATCCTCCAAATGTGCATTGATGATATATTGTAGTTTCTTAATAATATGAATAATATTACATTAGATGTACAATCGTTGTATCATTGTAATTACTGCTATTAATATGTAAATCCTTTTTTATAATTTTTTCCAATCCAGCTGGATTAATAATTTTCTATTGATAGTTAGCATTGTATATAATTCCCTTATATGATTTTATCTTGATTTTTAAAACCCGCTCTGCTACATTATTATAAAAAACAAATTGTAAGAGGTAAAATTTTATGTCTGATGATTCAAATCATGTTGTTGAGTCAAAACACCTAATACTGCCGTCTGAAATTTTGCCCGAAATTATACCCATTATACCCATATCCCACAGGCCTATATTCCCCGGCATGATGGTACCACTGGTGCTTACCGGTGAAACCATGCTTGCCACCGCACGCGCCATTGCTGAATCCGACCATAAAATTGGCGGCGTTGTGTTAATCCAGAATCAGCGTGAAGGCATGGTTACATCTGAAGACCTTTATAAGGTTGGAGTTACCATCAAGGTATTGAAGATAGCTCCTATCGACGAAAACACCATACAGGTAATGGTAAATGCATTGAAGCGCTTTACCCTGGTACAGGTTATGACTGAGCAACCAGTGATTCGCTGGAAGGTGGACCATTACTATGAACCTGAGTTTGAGCCAACCGACGAGATGAAAGCCTACTCGGCTGCTATCCTTTCGTCTGTAAAAGAGCTAATAAAATCAAACTCATTATTTCAGGAAGAGTTAAAACTTTTCTTAAACCGCTTTAGCTTAGAAGACCCTGGTAAATTAGCTGATTTTGTTGCATCCCTCACTTCAGCCGAACCTGCAGAGGTGCAGGAAATTCTTGAAACATTTGATGTTAAAGCGCGTGTAGAAAAGGTACTTTTACTTTTAAAGAAAGAACTAGAATTATCAAAATTACAGAAAAAGATTTCACAGCAAATTGAAGAACGTATTGCCAAAAATCAAAAGGAATTCTTTTTACGAGAACAGCTTAAAGAAATCAAAAAAGAGCTTGGACTTGAAAAAGACGAAAAAACTTCTGAAATTGAAAAGTTTGAAGAGCGTGTCAAAAAACTTAAGTTAAGTGAAGAAGCATTAAAGCGTTTTAACGAAGAATTAGAAAAATTAAAAGTACTTGAGCCGCATTCAGCCGAATATGGTGTAAGCCGAAATTATTTAGACTGGCTTACTTCACTGCCATGGGGAATTTATTCGCAGGACAACTATGACATTCATAAAGCAAAAAAAATTCTGGACCGCGATCACTATGGGCTCCAGGATATTAAAGATAGAATTTTAGAATTTATCAGTGCTGGCAAAAAGAAGGGCAGTATTACCGGTTCAATAATTTGTTTTGTTGGGCCTCCCGGTGTTGGTAAAACATCCATTGGTAAATCAGTTGCCGCTGCATTGAACCGAAAATTTTATCGCTTTTCACTTGGTGGCATGCGCGATGAAGCTGAAATCAAAGGGCACCGACGGACCTACATTGGTGCCATGCCTGGAAAGATTATCCAGAGCCTTAAAGTGGTGGAAACATCAAACCCCGTTATCATGCTTGATGAGATAGATAAAATAGGAGCAAGCTTTCAGGGCGATCCTGCATCAGCATTACTGGAAGTACTTGACCCTGAGCAGAATTCTCAGTTCCTTGATCATTATTTAGATGTACGCTATGATTTATCCAATATCCTTTTCATTGCAACCGCAAATCAATTAGACACCATACCCCTGCCTTTGATGGACCGTATGGAGATTATGCATCTTTCAGGCTATATACTGGAAGAAAAATTAGAGATAGCAAAGCGATACCTGATACCCAAACAACTGAAAGAGCATGGACTGTATAAAAACGAAGTTAAGATAGATACAGCATCCCTGAAAAATATCATAGACGGATATGCACGTGAAGCTGGTGTCCGAAGTCTGGAAAATAACATAAAAAAGATTATGCGAAAAGCTACCCGACAAATTATTGAAGGGACAACATCAACAGTTACTGTCACAACTCAAAATTTAGAAGAGTTTTTGGGCAAACCTCGCTTTACCGATGAATCACTGTATAAAAAACCAATTCCAGGAGTTGTTATGGGACTTGCCTGGACAAGCCTGGGTGGTGCAACGCTGTATATTGAAGCAACTGCCATTCCATCAAAAACAAAAGGATTTACTCAAACAGGACAGCTTGGCAATGTTATGAAGGAATCAACAGAGATTGCCTATTCATATATTCGCTCCAAAGTTAAGCAGTTTGGCATTGACCCCGATTTCTTTGAAAAACATTTTATACATCTGCATGTGCCTGCAGGAGCCACACCAAAGGATGGTCCATCAGCCGGTATAACCATGGCAACGGCGCTGTACTCACTTGCCAAAAACAAACCCATAAAAAAAAGTGTGGCAATGACCGGTGAGCTTACCATTACCGGAAGAGTGCTTCCCATTGGCGGAGTAAAAGAAAAGACCCTTGCAGCAAAACGAGCTAAGGTAAAAACAATCATTTACCCGGCTGAAAACAAAAAAGACTTTGATGAGTTGCCTGAACACATTAAAAAAGGGATTGATGCGCGGTTTGTAAGCTATTTTGAGGAAGTGCTGGATATAGTGTATTAGTATTTTTAACGTAAAAAAGAATATCTTCTCTATACACCTTTTATACAAGCTTTTGCCGTGTATAATTTACTGTTTCAATAATTGATGAAGCAATTGTATACGATTCCTTTGCATCATCTTCATTAATGTTATCAAAATCGCCATAATCAACATCTGTCCTTCGTGATAAGAGAATCTTAAAATTCTTAACTATATCTACTGGCAATACACCTGTTTTTATAAATCGTAAACTTATCATAGTTACAACTCCATCATGTGATTCTGGATTTGCTCCATCAAGAATTAATAATGAACGTAAGGCATTCAAAGCAGCATAGTAACTTCTATTCACTGAGGTTCTATACCGTTTATTATCTAAGTTAATTTTGGCATCATCAAGAAATTCCAGTGCTTTTTGCATTCGGATATCACTCAACGTCTTTTTTTCATCTGCATTTAATGTCATAATTTAATACCTTCTTTGACAACGTTTTCATAAAAAGGGCTATGATAAAGCTTTTCATATTCAAAGGATGTTGCATCTTTTATCAAAGGAGAAAATGAAAGATTATATTTCATTTCTTCATCAACAATAATTGAGATTATCTCACGTTCTACTTCAGGTGTTTTATTATCTACCACAATCAAAACATCAAAATCCGAATCGAAACTAAAATCCCCTCGAACGCGCGAACCAAATGCATATATCCCGACAACCCTGCTACCAAATTTATTTTTAAGAATAGCAGAAATTGTCTCAAGAACCTCTTTTTCTATTGGTAACATTACCGATTTCCCTTTTAATCAACTGATAGACTATAAGATACGCGTATAATGTAGTAGTGTCAATTAATTTTAATAATACAGGATATTAATACATGGTAGTGTAGTAACTTATTGTAAATTTTAATCAGTTTTTCAACCAATATAGAAAGAGGAAATTTTACATTTAAAAAATGGGAAAAAATAAAATTTACAGTAGTTTTGAAAAACCAGTTAAACGGCTTAAAGATGCTGTCAATTTAGCATATTGTAAATACTATAAAAAATTCTTGAAATTTTTTAAAATTATTAGTATTTTATTAGTATCTTAAATATTAAACATGGTACAATTATGAGCATAACTATTACAGATTCGGCTAAACAAAAAATTATAGAAGCTGCTAAAGATGTTGATTTTAAGCATCCAGGACTTCGTTTGGTTTTTGCCGGCATTGGATGAGGTGGTCCCCGTTTGGGTCTGGCTCTGGATGAGTCAGAAAATACTAAAGATACTGTTATAATTGCAAACGAAATACCGGTAATCTATGACAGCGATATTGCACGATTTATGGATGCAGGTACAAATGTTACTATAGATTTTGTGGACACACCGTATGGTGCTGGTTTTATGGTTGATACAGGTTCATCCTGTGGTTAAATGGTAAAAGGTGCAGGTATGAAAGAAGCTATCTGGTTTTTGATTCTTATGGCACTGTGGTTTGCATTGAATATTTATGTATTTCCAAAGCTTGGAATACGGACCTGACTATCGCAATCATGCCCTGTGGAACAGAGCATAGATAAACATCAAAAAGATGATGTAAAGATTGAAAAATAAAAAATTGTTGACATTTTTTATTCTTAGTTTTTATGTCATAAAACGATATAATTTTAAAGGCAGTCAATGTAAAACGGCAATGAAGATTACATTATTAACATTTGCAATTAATAATAGCTGGTGGTGGTGGACAAACGTGATGTCCACCTGAAGGGCTATTATTGTATAAATGAAAATGGCAAAGCCGTGGGTGGACATCAAACCCACGGCTTTTTTTTAAGCACACTATAGGCCGTGGGTTTAACCAGAATCCACGGCTTTTTTATTTTAATTCAAGGAGTAAGACAATGTATCCAACATTACAACAATGCAAAAATTTAAGCAGCACATATAACCGCATCCCTATCTATAAACAGCTTAATATTTCCCATCCGGGTTTACTGCTTCTATTAAAATCATTTATTAATAACGGTGACTGTATCTTCTTTGAAAGCGCCAGACAAAACAAAAAGCAAAGCAGATTTTCATTTTTAGGTTTTAATCCTGTACAAACGCTATACTTTACCCCACCATATATTATTATAAACGATAGCTCTAAAACAACAACAATCCCCTGTGTCGATCCATTTGATTTTATTGACAGATACATAGCCCGCTATTGCTCACCGTCTTTTAACCGCTTTGGTTCATACAATGGCGGGTTGTCAGGTTATTTTTCGTATGATCTGGTTAACTACACCGGGCACCTGCGCCAGCCCATACATGAAGACACACTGCATCCTTTAATGGCACTGCACCACATTGATGACTTCATCTGCTACGACAATAAGTATAACACCTACTATATTGCCACATGTATCTACACTGATGAAGGCAGCATTGAATCAGCCTACAATCAGGCAATACAACGCCTTGATTCCTACGAAGACAACATTATCACTGCTCTCTCCTCAACTTCGTTACCGTACCTTCCTGCATACTCTGAATCAATAAATCTGAATTTCAGCAGCTTGCCGGAAACATTCATGGATTCAGTATCACAGGCAAAAACCTTAATTGAAGATGGTGAGGCGTTACAGATCGTGTTAAGTATGCGGGCATACATCAATGAACCTGTTGACCCTTACCGGTTTTATCTTAAACTGAGGCAGGTCAACCCATCACCATATATGTTTTATATGAAACATGGGGATCTTACTGTTGCCGGTAGCTCGCCTGAGATTCATGTTAAAGTACAGGACAATATTGCCACATTGCGGCCAATTGCAGGAACTATCGCCCAGGGAAAAACAAAAAGTCAAAATATTAAAAATAAGGAACTTTTGCTCAATAACGAAAAGGAACGCGCAGAGCACCTGATGCTTGTTGATTTAGCACGCAATGATTTAAGCATCATTGCAAGGCCGGGAAGCGTGCAGGTAGGACAGTTCATGCAACCGGAAGATTATTCACACGTTATTCATTTGGTTTCAAATGTTACTGCCACACTCAACGATGGCATACGTTTAAGCGATGTGCTGCGCCACAGCTTTCCCGCTGGCACAGTGAGTGGTGCACCAAAAGTTCGTGCTATTGAGATTATTGACCAGCTTGAACCACATCCGCGTGGCATTTACGCTGGGTGTGTTGGCTACATTGGATTCAATAACACAATGGATACCTGTATTACTATTCGCACGGCAGTTTTTTCACCGCAAGGATCATTTTTACAGGCGGGTGCTGGCATTGTGTACGATAGTATCCCGGAAAATGAATTTAATGAAATAGTAAATAAACTTAAAGCGCTTTCAGTAAGCCTGCCTTTTGCAAAAGTTACTACATCATTAAAGGAGATCGTGTGATGTTCTGTATAATTGATAACTACGACTCGTTTACCTATAACTTAGTTGAGTACATGCGCATATTGGGACACGCGGTGGATGTTTACCGTAACGATACCAATTTTGATTCAATTAATTTCCACAAGTACATTGGTATCATTTTATCACCTGGCCCTTCGTCCCCACAGCATTCAGGCATTACCGTTACTGTTATTAAAAACATTGATGATATACCCATCCTGGGCGTGTGCTTAGGTATGCAGGCAATTGGATATGTTTATGGTGGAGCGATAGTTCATGCAAAAAAAATCATGCACGGTAAAACTGATATTATTGAGCACTATGGTGGAAATCTTTTCCACAATATACCACAACGATTTACCGCTGTCCGTTATCATTCACTGGTGGTAAGTAAAATAAATTTCCCCAACTGCCTTAGCATTGAAGCCCATTCAAGCGATGGTGAAATCATGGCTTTAAAACATAAAACTAAATTTGTGTGGGGTGTACAGTTTCACCCGGAATCGTACGCATCAGAGTACGGTTTACAGATTTTAAAAAATTTTACAGGAGGATGTTATGAATACAGAACAACTTATAACACAAACAATTGAAGGGAACACATTGTCCATGGAACAATCTGAGTATCTATTTGATTCCATCTTTGATGGCAGGATATCACAGGTTGAGCTTGCCGCAGTACTTGCTGCAATGAAAGTACGAAGGGAAAAGCCTGAGGAAATCAGTGGTGCCATTAAATCAATGCGAAAATTTGCAGTAAGCCTTCCCATCACTGAAAGCGTTTTTGATACCTGTGGTACTGGTGGTGACCATTCACATTCATTTAACATATCCAGTGCTGTTGCCATTATTCTTAACGCTATGGGCTACCCAATTGCAAAACATGGCAACCGTTCCGTAACCAGCAAAAGCGGTTCGGCTGATTTTTATGAAGCCTTGAATATACCAGTAAACCTTTCAGGCCAGGATGCAGTGCGTTATTTTAATAAAAATAAATTTATATTTTTGTTTGCGCCAAACTATCATCCTGCTATGAAACATGCTGCGCCGGTTAGAAAACAATTGGGCGTTAGAACCATATTCAACTATTTAGGACCACTTACCAATCCATTGCAACCAAAACGGCAGATGATTGGAGTTTTTCATCCTTCATTTTTGGAAGTTTATGCACAGGCAGCATTGCCCCTGGGATATGAACGGCTAATACTTTACTCTTCTACAAATGGCATGGATGAGGTGTCACCACTATATCCAACCAATGTTGTTGAAATTCGTGATAATGAGGTCAGCACGTTTTCAATTAATCCAGAAAATTTTTTAAGTAAAGATGAAGCTAATGCTATTCCAAAAGATTTGTCACCACAGGAGAATGCAACACTGTTTATTGAAACTATTAATAGCAATAGACCTACACCGCTTAGCAAGCTTTTAGCGTTGAATGCAGCACTGGCGCTTTTTGTACTGGATGATAATTCATCCATAGACAATAATTTTACGGTAGCGCTTGATGTCATTCATAGTGGCAATGTTGCACAAACACTTACCAAACTTCAGGAAGGTTAACTCATGTTTTCACTTGCAATGATGAAGCATAAAAAATTGAAGCAGCGTTCTGAGGTTATTAATCTGTTACAAACATTTTCAAAACGAAAGCGCCCCATGTATCCATTTATGTGCGATAATTCTATTAATATCATCGCAGAAGTTAAAAAAGCTTCACCATCAGCTGGCTTAATTAACAATGTTGATCCGGTAACACAAGCAACACTATATCAAACAGCTGGTGCAAAGGCTGTGAGTGTTTTAGCCGACAGTGAGTATTTTGGTGGAAGCTATACCGATGTACAGAGTGTAGCGGAGGCTGTAACACTACCAGTCCTTTGTAAAGAGTTTATATGTTATCCTGAACAGATTGATGTTGCATATAACGCTGGAGCAGATATAATACTGCTTATTGCAGCTATGCTTACTGATGATGAATTACACGAGCTTTATACATATACTATTCATAAAGGATTATTACCACTTATTGAAGTACACACAAACGATGAACTTGATTATGTTCTTAGATTACAACCTGATTATATAATGGTCAATATACGGAATCTGAACACGCTAGAACTTGAGTATGACACAGCTATTGCTACACTGAAAAGCATCCCCTACAATATTAAAAAGATTTGTGCCAGTGGCATTGACAATCCTAAAACTATACAACACATCAAAGAGCAAACAGGAACAACCACATATTTAGTTGGAACAGCTCTCATGAAAGCTGCTGATCCACAAAAACTTATACAGGAGTTTTCACATGTTTGTTAAGTTTTGCGGATTTACCAGGCCTAAAGATGTTGAAGCTGCCTGCAACTTAGGTGTCAGTGCCTGCGGGTTTATCTTTTATACAGGCTCACCGCGCTTCTGCAACTTTACTACAGCAAAAGAGTGTATCGCCATCTGCGATAATCACGGCGTAATGAGTGTTGGAGTATTTATAGATAATAGTCCTACTGCCGTAGCATCCATTGCTAAAACACTAGGTCTTGCGGCACTGCAGGTTTACTCTGAGGATTTATACGTGGAACTATCGCCCAATTTTACTATTTTTTTTGGTATGAGGGTAAGTAAAAATTTTTCCATTGAGGTGGTCCCTGTGATTAATAAAAAAGACTATTATCTTTTTGACACATTTGATAGCTCACAATTAGGAGGCACAGGAAAACAATTTGACTGGGGAAGCGTTGCATCATTTTCTTACCTGAATAGAACCATTATTTCTGGTGGAATAAATATACATAATGTCCAAAAGCTATGTGCCACATTAAAACCTTTTGGCATTGATGTAGCAAGTGGCATAGAAGATAGTCCCGGTATAAAAAATATTTCCAAAATGAAACAACTAATAAAAACAATCAAGGAGTGCGGTCATGACATATCCCGATAACAACGGATACTTTGGAAGCTACGGCGGAAGGTTTGTACCTGAAACACTCATTAATGCTCTTATAGAGTTACAAGAAGCATATACATACTTTGTAAACGATGAAGCAATGCAAAAAGAGTTCAACCACCTTCTGCACCACTACGCTGGAAGACCTACGCCACTGTATTTTGCTTCTAATCTTTTCCGTAAAACAGGAATTAATATCTACCTTAAGCGTGAAGATTTGCTTCATACCGGTGCGCATAAATTAAATAATACACTGGGACAGGGGCTGCTTACACGTTTTATGGGTAAAAAGCGCATCATTGCTGAAACGGGAGCAGGTCAGCATGGCGTTGCCACTGCAACGGTTGCTGCGTTATTGGGTTTGGAGTGCACCATCTATATGGGTGCAGTTGACATTGAACGACAAATGCCCAACGTAAAACGGATGAAGCTATTAGGTGCACAGGTTATACCGGTAACATCGGGAAGCAAGACGTTAAAGGATGCTATAAACGAGGCGCTGCGCGATTGGGTACGCAATGTGAAAAATACACACTACTTGCTTGGCTCGGTGAGTGGTCCACATCCATTTCCAATGATTGTGCGGGATTTCCAAAAAGTCATTGGCAATGAAGCACTGCAACAGTTTTCAACAATTACAGGGAAGCTGCCTGAATATTGTGTTGCCTGCGTTGGTGGCGGCAGCAATGCTGCAGGTTTCTTCCATGCATTCATTAATACTTCTTCACAGTGCATTGGTGTTGAAGCTGGTGGTAAAGGGCTGTATCCCGGAGGGCACTGTGCATCGCTTACTTTAGGAAAGCCTGGGATTCTGCATGGTGCATTAAGCTATTTGTTACAAGATGATGACGGACAGGTAATGGATGTGCATTCTATTTCGGCTGGGCTTGACTATCCGGCAGTTGGCCCCGAGCATAGCTTTTGGAAAGATAGCAATAAGGTTACATATGCAACATGTTCCGACAAACAAGCTCTGGATGCTTGTATCACACTAACACGCACTGAAGGCATTATCCCGGCTCTTGAAAGCAGCCATGCGTTAGGCTATGTACTTGAAAACAAAGACAATTTTGTCGGCGCATCGGTTATCATTAATCTTTCTGGCCGTGGTGATAAAGACTTAGACACTATATTGAAGGAAGTGGATATATGAAATACAATGGATTTTACTTAGTTGGCAATTATCCTGACCCGGAAACATTTTTGCAGGCAGCAATAGAAGGACTGCGCTATTTTGATTTTATTGAGATAGGGCTTCCATTCAGCGATCCTGTAGCCGATGGACCGGTACTTGCATCAGCATCCCACAAAGCACTTGAAGCTGGTGTAACAACAGAAGCTGTTTTACAAAGCTGTAGCAAATTGAACCACTATATTACTAATCACGACAAATCAAAAAAAATATTTATCATGACGTATGCCAATAAGGTTTTTCATAACGGCATTGATACTGCTTTTCAAAATTTTGCCCTACATGGTGTGAATGGGATTATACTGGCTGATGTGCCGTATGTTGAATCTTATCGATTTGTTGAACATGCAAAAGCATACAATTTAGACTACATTCATTTTATTACACCTGAATCTACTGTAGAGCAAATTCAAAATATTTGTTCACAGGCAACGGGCTTTCTTTACACTGTTTCACTCAGGGGAACCACTGGTAGCACTCTTATTATCAGTGACGAGATTAAACATATACTTACCACTGCAAAACCCTTTGCAAAGATTCCTGTTCTCCTGGGATTTGGCATTCAGAACAAAGAAGACATAGCACAGGCATTACAGTATGCTGATGGATTTATTATTGGGACAGCAGTGGTAAATAAATTGGAAGAGGGAATAAATACATATAAAGATTTTCTTCATGATCTTTTTAACTAATTGTAATATTTTACACTGAAACCACGGAATGGTTTTCTTTTTATTTTAATGCTTGGCGATAGTTACTGTATATAAATCTTTCCACCTGCATAGTGCAAAATAGCATCCCTTCAGGTCACCTGCCCTGAGATTGTCGAAGTGTTGCACGCATCCCAACGGGGCCGTCTCAAAACAAACCTTGGGGATAGCATTGACGCGGGTGCAAAGTCATTGCGAGCGCATCGCTTGTCCTGAGTACTTCGACAAGCTCAGTAAGCGCCTGTCGAGGGGAAGCAATCTAAATGCCACAGAAGATGAGATTGCCACGCGCCTGCGGCGCTCGCAACTATGGGATTGCTTCGTCACTAGAGTTCCTCGCAAAGACAGGAAGACAAAAGTCACTGCAAAGAGGTGTGTTTTGAGACACCCTCGAGATTGGCCTATCATTGCTGGTAGTAACCAGACTCTTTCTTATCAATTTAATCGTTACTTTGCTCCTTTTTTAGTGCTTACGAATCGGTAGCTGTAATAATACGTTAGCCCGGGGTCATCTTTCCCTGCCACCTTCACCACCTGTAGCTTCTTCATAATATTGGCTATGGCACTGTAGGTAAATCTATTGCTGTAACTATTTACCGTTGTGCCATTCTCCTGTATAGTCCCCTCTGCTTCCGTCATCCGATACAAACTATCGTACGTATAGTTGTGCGTAATGCTCTTTACTGCATTGTTACTCATCACCACGCCGTTTTTACATGCTGTCAATCTTTTTCACAATGGCAACGGGGACTTCATGCGACAGCCCCCATTCCCTTTGCTATCCCCTTGCCCTAAGTCTTGGCGGCTATCGTTTTTTGTCACGACGTGCGTCGGGATACCCTGCACTGCTTGCTCACGGTGGAAGCTGCGGAACTCGCCCCGATTTTAATCGGAACTCAAACAGTCCTCGCCCTTTTCCACCGTGATGCTCCGGTGCTCGGTAAAAAAACGCCGCCATCATTTTATTGCCTTGTGATACTTTTTTGTGTTAGTCCTTACTGTTGCCATTTTGGTCGGTGATGCACTCAATTAATTTCCCATCACGTGTGCCATACATCATTGTGTTCATATATATTCCCTGCTTACTTTCCAAAAGCACCTATCCCACTTATACTGAATACCTTAAGATGGTTTCTCTTTTTCAGTGCTCATACTATTTCTCTTTGCATAGTTTTTGTACTTGCAATTTATTCTCGTAGCAGTATTGTTGTGTCATATATATACTTTGGGGGAAATGTATGAATATAGAAACGACTACCTGTATTGCCTATGAACACTTAGAGCTTTTACAAGAAAATGCCACTATCCGTAAACTATCGCTTCATACGTTTATTATTAATTTCATAAACTATGTGCTGTCGTATAAACACATCCCGGTAAAAAGTTATTCACGATTGAGTTATAGAAAGCGGTATCAAGCTTGGAAGCGGGTGCATTTATATTTGTATGAAAATGAGTATGAGTTTGTGATGGATGTGCGGAAAGTTTGTAAGATGTCATTGGCAAAGGTTATAGCCTATTGTGTAGAGAATTATCTTTATGATTATCTTGCAGCTTTAGACAGTGAAGATAATACCGATAACTATCGCTTTAGTGGCTACACATTTTCATTTTATCTTGAAGAAGGCATTCCGTGTTGTCAATTTTACTGGGGACCACCGCCGGAATTGGTGAAATTGGCCACTAAATAGAGCCTTCTGCGGTGAAACAATACCATCTACAGTTACTATCGCCCCCACATACTCCACCTCTATTGCCGGCCGCCCGCTTTCCATATCATATGGCCCCCACAAATGCGTCATGCGCCCAAACTTATCAAAATGATACTGGAAGCTGTACTATGTATTCTATCATTATGTATTATTTCTATTTGACTTTTTTTATAAAATCCTGAAACTAGTAATACATACGAGCACCTATTCTTCAAAGGAGCAAACCTATGACTGAAATAAAAGTTGGCGAAAAAATAAAAGAATTCCGTGAAGCCAAAGGCATGTCATTAAATGAATTGGCTGAAAAGACTGGTTTTTCTTCTGCATTTATTTCACAAATTGAAAATCATCTTATATCTCCACCATTGGGCGCGTTAATAAAAATTTCCCATGCCCTCAACTTAGAAATGGGAAGATTCTTTGGCCAGACAACAGAGGCACCATTTACTATTGTACGAAGCAGTGAGCGCCAATTGACTTCACGAGTTGCATCAAAAGAAGGTGTACGGTATGGGTATACCTATGAGTCGCTTGCACCTGAAAAAGTTAACCGGCACATGGAGCCCTTTATTGTAACGCTTGAACCTGTTACCGGCGGACAGCCATACAGCCACGAAGGCGAAGAATTTATCTATGTACTTGAAGGCCAGGTAAAAATACAACTGGCCGATTACTCTGACATTTTATATCCCGGTGACTGTATTTACTATGATTCAATAGTACCACATAGAGTGGACACGGCAACCGATTCACCAGCAAAGATATTAGCAGTCATTTATAGTTAACAATACAATTGTAAATATTGTGGAATCACACTGATGCATGTATCTTCCAATGAAATATTAACATTATTACTTTCAATCAGCATAATGCTGATTGTTGCAAAATTTTTTAGCGAACTATTCATACGCTTAAAAATGCCTGCCGTCATAGGCCAGATTATTGCAGGGATCTTGCTTGGTCCTACAGTTATAGGCAGCATAGCACCCAATTTTTTTACCTGGCTATTCCCTTCAACCGGACTATTAAAGGGAATTATCTTTTTAGGCTTACTATTTATTATGGTCAAAGTTGGCATTGAAGTAGAACTTTCATCAATTTACAAACAGGGTAGATCAATTGCTGCTGTTAGTGTATTTTCCATACTTATTCCGTTTATTGCTGGTTTTATTGCATCGTGGTATATACCAGCCTTTTCAGGCACATATAAATCTTTACCAGCGTCCATCTTCTTTGCTATTGTCACATCCATTACTGCACTTCCTGTCATTGCCACAATACTGCTGGATGTTAAAATTTTTCATTCGGACCTGGGAATGATTATTTTAACCTCCGCTATGGTTAACGATATCACCGGCTGGATTTTTTTTTCATCATTAATTAAGGCTGTTGAAACCGGTTCTATTGCAACACTCTCTATTATCACATCGTTGGGGTTAACGCTATTACTAACAATTGTCATTTTAACAATTTTTCGCTATGTCATCAATGAATTGCTTCCCATAGTTCAGGCACGCACCGAATGGCCTGGTGGAGTCATAACTCTGGGTTTGGTGTTATCGATGTTTCTGGCATCATTGACCGAGGCCATTGGCATTCATGCTTTCTTAGGAGCTTTTTTGGGTGGTATTATATTGGGCGACTCACCTCACCTCAACGCACATACCAAAGAGATTATCAATCAATTTATAGATAACTTTTTTTCACCGCTTTTCTTTGTTTCAATTGGGTTGGGGATTAATCTTATCACCCAGCTATCGCTGATACAGGCATGTATGATTACATTAGTTGTATTCATTTCAAATATTATCGCCAGCCTTTTTGCCGGCAAAATCAGCAACAATACATTCAGGGATTCTTTAGCTATAGGGGTTGGGATGAGTACCAGCGGAACAATGGGAATTATTATTGGGATATTTGCACTGCAGTATGGAATTATTAATGTCACAACGTACTCGTCTATTGTTGTCATGGCTGTTACAACCTCACTGTTGTCAGGACCACTGTTAAAATTAATACTCAAACCCAAAGAAGATGTTTCCCTGATTGAACTTTTAGACAACAATTTTATTCCTAATTGCACATGCACAAATCGCAATGAATTGATACAACAAGTATCACAGCACATACAAAAGCACTATGGGTATGATGCACAAAAGATTGCACGTGCAATAATACAACGCGAACAACTGATGAGTACCGGCATAGGTCAGCATGTTGCCATACCCCATGCTCGCATTCCCGAATGTAAAAAACCTGTCGTTATATGCGCAACACATCCACAGGGACTGGATTTTGATGCCCCTGATGGCAAACCAGCAAAAGTAATTTTTTTTGTTATTACACCTCAATACGATAATGATGTGCAGATTTTTATCATATCAAAGTTAGCTCAGCTATGTTCAAATCCTAATGTGGTACCACAAATACTGAATGCAAAAAATAATAATGAATTTATTGCAATTATAAAAACAACATCACACATTATGGCAATGGAGGGATATGGAACTCAAAGACATAATTAAAAATGATGAAGACAGACTATTTATCATTTCACCTGAATGCTTCATTGTATTTACCGGCGATTCATTAGAAGATGAAAAGCCATTTATACGCATTGGCAATAGCCTGTCGCTAACACCGCGTATTATCCCCTTAATTGAGAATATCATTATTACTGATCTTATAACTGGCAACCCAGCCTGTGAACAGTATAACATTGACCCTCGCTATCTTTCGTCAAATCGGTATATTGGTAGTAAGCTTATTGTAAAGCGCTATCTTGAATTTCAAAAGCTTTTTGGGCTTGATCTCAATAATGCAACCATCGTTGACATTGAAGAAGACATACCCCAGCTTTCAAAAGAACAGATTATCTCTGACAAAGAAACATTTTTAGGGGTTTTTTATACCGATAGTAACTTTAAGATACTCCACAACCAGAAAACAATGTTTAACTTAAAAGAAATCCACAAGGAATATCCTGGCGATGTTTTAGTCCACACCAAGCTATCAGAATATTCCAAAAATTCACGATATGCTGGTTGCGGTTTTGTTATAACTGATAATGCTACCATTTTTTATAAAAATAGTTCTTTCAGCACTATTGATATCCCAACACGCTACTATAGTGCATTTGCACAACTTCAGATTGACCCAGCAAATATCCGTGATGTCATAATCACAAACACCACTAGCATGCCACTGGTTCCACTTATAAAATGGAAAAACGCAACAGGTGGGAGGCTAAGGATACTTTATGACAATGATGATGAAATTAAACTTTTGCAAAAGCTTTTTAACCAGTGCACACTGCATTATAAATCATCAAAAAATTTTGTGTGCGATAATCCTGAAGGCATAACCATACACAACATTGCATCATCACATAATTGTATTATTACACTAAAAAATGTAAAACCTGCCACAAAGGATGTTACTATTGTCTACATACATGACCCATCAGGTATAACCGAGGCCATAGAAACTGCTGCCAATCTGTATATCATTGACTATGCAATCTATAAAAAAGCAGCAATGCTCTGTACTAACCTTTCACCTGTTATTGTGGTCGATAGTAACCGTGAAGGAGTACCCATTAAGGATGTTCTGTACTGTACTGCTTCACATCAATATGATGTACGGTACTATCTTGATGAAAAAAAACTATTATCTGAAATGCTTTCATGCTGCAACAAGGAACTGGCAAAAGCTATTTCAGAAGAAGATTTTGATGAAATTGAAAAGCTGTTTTCACAGGAACTATCGCCCCATATACTTTTTAACAGTATGCAAACGCTGCGTGTTATACTCCACTCAACAACTGACCGCAACCTGTACAAACGCATTGAAAAATTGCTTTATAAAATACAATCACGCCCATTGCCTGATGGATACAAATATACGATTATGCTGCACAATTCGTATGCATATATGACATGCGAACCAGTAGAGGTGTCTCAGGAATATCCATTTGGCGCCATTGAACAATTAGATGAGCCATCACTTCCTGAACCACATGCAATGACTGATATATTTAACCGTATCATTGAAGACCGCAAAAGATTAGAATTGCTGCTTGACCTGTTCTATTCAAAAAACACGGCTATTGCAAAAGAAGCTAAAAGTATAGAAAAAGCAATAAACAAACGGAAAAAGGAAACTACACAAACACAAAAACTTGATTTATCACTCATTGCTCAAGAGAAGTTGAAAAAGCGTTTAGCTGTTTTGAAAAAAGCAGGAATTATTGTAGCTTTTATAGCTATAGCTATACTCATTATAGTGGGAAGCTACCACGCATTTACACTGTATCAAGCAAAAGAGGAGCGCCAGCGGCAGGCACGCTATATTGAATATCTTACTAAAAAATATTCTATCCATGTCTCTGATACAGATATCTTTTTCTACGCTAATGATGTGGCAGTGAAAAATGGCTACAGCCGTATAGACATCAAAAGCCTTAAAGAAAAAAATCCACACTGGATTTACCCTGGCAACAAATTTATTCTTTTAGATGGTGAGGTTGTCATTGTAAAACCAGGTGACACTCTGTGGGGCATATCAGAAAGAAAATTATTTACACTCAACATTGTTTTTTATACTTTAATAGATGAATTAGAGAAAAAAATTGATAAAGGTATTGTTGATGACCATCTGGCACAAAAAGCCATGAACGCAGCCATACATAACAAACACAAAGAGAGAGTTAAACTATTACTACAAAAGATAAACGAATTAAAAGCTAAACAAAACAATAAGTGAGAGCATGGTAACCATACATGGAAGTTAAAGACCCTATAAACTATTACGTTGAGCCGGTAGAAATAGAGATATACCTGAAAAAAGCAGGTAAAGTGCGTACTATCATAAAAGATATGTTTGTTGAACTCATTGACCCGGAGCCCCTGGATAATGATACCAGTAAAAAGATTTTTGATTATTTTATACGTCGTAATGAGCCTATTGATTTAATAGAAATTACCAATCTTTTCCCGGAATTGATATCTATTGTGTTTGAATCATACTATCACAATATTAATTTATATGAAAAGCTGAGCATGTATTTAAAAGCTGGTCTTGGTGGTAGTAAAGATTCATGGCGGCTTGCATTATACTTTACCGAGCTATTAATGAAATTTGAGCCAACCATTGCATCGTCGCAACATATTGGTGATTTTCAGACGTATAATCTAAATTATTGTATCCGTAAACTCAATGAATTGGGAGAAAAATTTTTACTTGAAGATAGTACCGTTATGTATCTTATAAAGCGGCGGAATAAAGCCTATGAAGGTAAACCCAAAGACAAGGAATTTGAAAAACTGGTTGAGCTGTGGCAATTTAACGTAAAAGAACGCCCCTTTTAAAACTTATTTGACATTTACTCTTTGAAAGCATATCATAATTAATACCATTCATTATTATATTTTATAAAAGGTTTACTATGGAACGTCCATTTTATATAGTCTATGACTCATTATTTACAACCAGCTATGTAACTGCATCAGTGGAAAAACCCCAACGTGTACACCAAATAATGAAGGAATTGGGCGATAGTTACCCTATAATTAACCCCACAAGCTGCACCGACGATGATATACTTCTTTGCCATTCTGAAGGCTTGCTAACCATGGAGAAACAGGATGAAGTGCGCTTTTCAGTTGCAAAGCTTGCTGCAGGTGGGGCGATTACCGCTGCTAAAATGGCAATGGAAGGAAAGCCTGCCTTTGCAGTGATACGGCCACCCGGACATCATGCCAACCCTGACCATAACTGGGGATTTTGCTACTTTAACAATATGGGTATTGCTATAAAAAGACTCCTTACTGATTCTATCATTCAAAAAGCTATTATTCTTGATATTGACCTGCATTTTGGCGATGGTACCGATACAATTTTTAAATCTAATGCAAATGTCCCTGTACTGAATATTCAATCATCTAACCCTGTTGATTTTATCAATGAAACAAAATCACGATTACAGCAATGTGGTAGTGCTGATATATTAGGTATAAGCGCAGGATTTGATCAGTATATAAAAGATTGGGGTGCAAATCTTTCAACTCAGGACTATTACACAATTGGTCAGATAGCAGGAATACATGCAAAGCAGTACTGCAAAGGTCATATATTTGCTATTTTAGAAGGTGGTTACTATCTCCCTGATTTGGGGAAAAACGCTATGGCTCTTATTGAAGGTATTCGTAATGGCCTTTATGACTCATAAGGCACTTATTGTATGTTCAATAAAACAACATTAACACTCTTTATAAAATTCCTACTATACAATATTGTGATGACAGGAGCTATCTGTATATTTTTCTTTATAATTAATGCTATAAATTTTACTCCAACCATTATTGTGGGTATTGCTGCAATAAACATATTTTTCAGTATCTATATGGCTATGTTTACCGCAAAGCCTTTTATACTACTACTGCGTTCAATCCAGTCACTAATTAATGCAGAGTATACCTACACAGATCCTCTTTCAAAAGATTTATTGATTCAGTTAATACAGCAGCTTGGACAATTTAAAGCTCAATCAGATTCACTGTTGCGCGAAAAGGACACCATAGTTAATGAACTGATTGAATCAAAGAAGTTACTTGAAAAATATTCCAACAACCTTGAAGAAATGGTTGAACAGCGCACTGAAATATTAAAGTGGCTTTCAATTACCGATCCCTTAACAGGGCTATATAACCGAAGATATTTTATTGAACAAATTGAACTTGAATTTAAACGTGCCAAACGCTACAATCGTGATCTATCGCTTTTAATGCTTGATATTGATCACTTTAAATTAGTAAACGATAATTACGGTCATCAGGTTGGTGATATCGTTTTACGCAAGATATCATCAATAATAATAAACCAGCTTCGTGATTCTGACCTTGCATTCAGGTATGGCGGTGAGGAATTCATGGTCATATTGCCCGAGACAAAAGCAGATGACGCTATCAATGTTGCAAAACGGATGAAAGAGGAGATAATGGACTCCGAACATGTGTACCGCAATCTTAATTTTAAAGTAACAGCAAGCATTGGCATTGTATCAATCAAGGATATGCTAAGCAAATTTGAAACAGTTGATGATATTATTAAAAAGGTAGATGATAATCTCTACAAGGCAAAAAATTCTGGCAGGAATACCATTATCTATGAATGACTACAATGTTTTTATAAATGATTTATAAATTCTACTCATTAATTATTCTTAAATGCTGGAATTTAAACAAAACATAAAATAGTGTACACCCCGCCGCCTTCGGCGGCGGGGTGTACACTATTTTCATTATGAAATTTTTTAAAGAATTAGTACTGAATTCTAATCACAAAAATTTACTACTTCCTTGCGCAGGTGTAAACTGCCATTATTATCAATAACTAAAATGTATATGATTCTCTTTCTGCTGCAGCATACAGTTCAAGTGTAAGCCCCTTTTTCTTCAGCACATTCCGGTAGTGAGTAACTATTGCGTCCATTTCCTTATCTTTCCGTAAGGGTTCATGGTGAAATAAAAACAATGTTTTAACTTTTGCCTTAAGTGCCAGATTGATAATGTGATGCGTTGTACTATGCCCCCAGCCGGTTTTCTTTGGGTATTCAGCCGGTATATACTGTGCATCTGATACCAGGACATCCGCACCTTTGACAAATTCAATAAGTTGCTCATTCATCTGCTTTGCAAATTGGACTACCTCCGGGTCATTATCTTTAAAAACATTATAATATGGCTCATTGTCACCTAAATATATAAATACCTTATCCCTATATACTACTCTATATCCATAACAGGTTACCGGATGGTTAAGAAGGTGCGTATAAACCTTAAAGTTGCCAACTTCAAACTGGTTGTTTTTTATCTCATAAAAATGTATACTGGCGCGCAATTCATCAGTACGCACCGGGAAATAACTGTACTGCATCTGGCCGCGTATTATTTCTTCCAAGCTCTTTTCAAATGTTCCAGGGCCATAGATATTAACTGTATTACCCGGAATATAGATTACTGGAAAAAACGGAAATCCATTAATGTGATCCCAGTGAGGATGAGAAATGCATAAATTAACAGTATAGTTTTTTGACAGATCCAGTGATTCACCCAGTACTCTAAGCCCTGTCCCTGCATCAAATACTATCCAGTCACCAGCATCTGAGCGCAAATCCAGGCAGGCCGTATTACCACCATATTTCATGGTATCAGGACCGGGAACAGGTATGGAACCACGCACTCCCCAGAATGTGACCGTCAGTGTGCTCATTGTAAAAATAATTTAGCCTTTTGTATCTCATCACTTAAAGGAGTTAGTGCATCAAAAACTATCTCCTCAGATATTCCCAGTGTTTGCCATATTGCTTCATCAATAGTATCAATAACATAATTCCCGCTGAATCCAACTTTCAATACCTTGGAAAACGTATCTGCTACATGAACCACCATTGAATAGATGGCCGAATCACCTTTCAAAACCGGTATATGGTGTCTTCCAACTGCATAAAGAAGATTATTTTCAAAATTCCATTTTTTCCCTATTGCTATACCTATCTCCTCATGGGTTAGTCCAAGAATATTTTTTTCTATATCAATAATCAATCCACCCTTTGATTGCGATATATCAATTATCTGTTTCATTTCATCCGGAAAAAAATTATTCATCAAAACTTTGCCTATATCATGGATAAGCCCGGCAATAAAAAACTCTTCCAGAAGCTTTTTATCAATACCCAATCGCTGTGCAATTAATTTTGATGCAACCGCCACACCAATAGAATGCTTCCAGAATTCCTCAGGGTCTAACACACCCTTCTTTAACGCAATTTTTCCCATCAATGCAGATGACAGCGCAACATTCTTTATGGTATTAATACCCAGCATAACCACAGCCTGCTTTAAAGATTTAATCTCCTGTGGTAGCCCAAAATATGCAGAGTTAACCATGCGTATTACTTTTGCAGTCAATACCGGATCAAGCTGAATTACATCCGTCAAATGCTGTGCTGATGAGGTCACATCATTTGCCACAATTATTATTTTATGCACCACCGGAGATAGTGGCGGCATTTTTTCTATTGAGTCTTTAACCTTGGCCACAATATTTTGAGCCATCAACCCCACCTGCTATTACTATCCATTATTTCTTTTAAAAGAAAAACCAGTATATGCTATCAGCAATAATGACAATCCAGAAAAGAATCGAAAAAATCAGTATAATCCTATCTATAACTTTCTTCATAATATTTTATTTTAAAACAATTTTTCCCCGCATAACCCTAAACAGCATCAGATTGTCACCTCTTTTAATTTCCAGTGTTACAACACTTCCTACCTTCCCGCGCAACAGGTTTGTAACAATGTAATCATTTTGCAATCCTTCAAGAGGAACTCCATCAACCGATACAATAATATCACCTTCTTTAAGCCCGGCCTGGTATCCGGTCCCTCCTTCATATACACTTGCTATAACAAACGGGTTGGTTTTACTGACCTTTTCAGGACCGGCAGGCACTTCAATACCCAAACCGCCAAATTCTTCTCCAGAGCATGTTATTAATACTATCCCAAGAATAGCGATAATGAGTTTTTTCATAACCGTACCTCTAGAATGGATTATTTCTCAGTTTTGAAGCTAACTATCATCTCAACCATGATGGCAACATGATCCGACAAAATATTGATTGCCATCTCTTTATCGCCAAGCTCCACCAGGCGTGTATAAAGATCTGCAATCTCCTTTCGTAAGTTCTGGTCTATCGCAATAATCTCTTTTAATTGGGGTGCGCTTGACCTGCCCTGAGAACGATTCAGCAATTCATTCATCATTCTTCTGTGTATTGAATTGAGCAACTCCGAATTATCCATAGAAAGCCATCCTGTACATTTATCATAATATGCTTTTGCCCTGAACCTGCATCAAATAGTCTGCTACTTCTGCTTGTTATCTGTTTGGGGTTTTCCCTCAGACAATTCCCCTTCAGGCTTTTTTTCTATAGCATCAACAACTTTCATTTCACCGGCAAAAGCATTAAGTGTTGAAGGGCTATAGTACCGTGAGTAATTATCGTCATGATATCGCTTTAAATGCTCAACTGAAAAACTACTTACCATGGGCGATTTACTGGCAACTAAATATTCAATAGTAGCCACAATAAGATTAAAATTAAAATCTTTCACATAATCTCGAATTATTGGTTCAGCTTTTTCAAATTCTGCAGTTAAAATATATTCAGCAACCCTTCGTTCATCCCTGAAACGGGCTCGTTTTTCTATACGTTTTTCGTAGGTATCTTCCTGTTTTGATGGCTGTGTATTCACAGCTGCTATCTGAACATCATAATATTCTTTTTGCATCTCGTCAATTATTTCCTGCTCTGTTTTAGAAATAAATCTGACATAGAATAGATTTCCTTTCTCACGCTCTATCTCAAAAAGGTGGTTATAGATCTTTTTCTTTGTTTCATCAGTCTGCGATTCAAACATGGCTAAAAAGCCATACCTTCGTGCGCGGCGAAGAACCTTTATTGCCTCAATATATTTATATATCTTATTTGAACATAATTTTGGGTTTGATGCATCTGCAACAGTATGATGGGTACGCGCAACCTCACGGTCCCTGTATGCCAAATTAAGATATAACCGTGCCTTTTTATTTTTTGACTTTATCACTTCTGGTGAAATTGAGTCTAAAAATTTCTTTGTTTCGTCAAGGTATTCGCGTACTACCTGTGAATATAGGTCAGCCTGCTTTTTCTGTGATTCATATACATTCCTGAAAGCCCGGTTATAATCTGACTGTAGATATGCCACCTCAGCATTAAAATGTATCTGGTATATGTCTTTAAATGTTTCTTTATATTTTTCACCAAAATTTGATAGTGGCACATCCATAAATTCAATAAATTCCTTATTTTCCTGTATAGCCCTGTCAGCAGTTAACTGGTCAGCAAAGCTATTTGCAGAAATTGAATATATAAAAATGAGAATACTAATAGATATGAAAAATCGCTTCATTGTACACCTTCATACATTTATTTTTCTACTTCAAATTCCCTTGTAACCATGAGTTTCCCATCCAGTAAAACCTTTAACTGGTATTTTCCATTTCTTTTAAAATACTCCTGCGGTATATAGGTACTTAAATTCTTGAAATTTTTATCCACTTCAAATATAATTTGTTTATACTGGGTAAAAGAATTGTTTTCATAATAATCTATGACAACTGAAACCGTATTACAGTCAAGAGATGGTTTGATGACTCTATCAATAAAAAAATATATCTTGTCCTTATCTGTAAATTTTTGCACTGAAGCCTGATCATTTGAAGTAATTTCCTCATTTGAAATTACCAGATTAACTTTACCGTAATCCTTAATATTAAAAATTAACCACAATACAAAAATTACGATGAAAGCTACAATAACTACTTTTATCACAAGACTTCTGGTTATAGTACCTGTCATTTTGCTTTTTACATCTTCACTGTTCATATAGCTATTGAAACCTCCAGCCAGAATAAAATATAGTGTATTCCTACTATGAATAACACCATAGTATAATATATAAGTCAACAACTTCAACTACATTTTAAATATATTTAATCAATTTTCTTATGAATTGCAGTCCTCATGGATTCCACTAAATGGAAAAGTTTTGGGCTTATGTAAACCTGATATTCAACTGGATTATACAAATCTTTCAAAGATTCAGGTAGCGATTGCATACTGGCAACACAATGATGCTGAATTTCCTGTAATGAAGGCTTTTGATAAACTAAAGTTCCATTCTGAAAAACAGGTATATGCATGCATCGTGAAAAGAGATCTTTATCAACAGTAAATCTATTCCCCTTTATATCATACACATCACCATCCAGTACAATCTCATCATCCTGGCAGATAATATCAAAACATAGAGTATTATCAGAATTATAGTATCTGTATACATTCTTCCTTGAAGGAATGGTCCCTTTTGACATTTCATCAGATACCTTCATTTTGGGGATTAACTTTCCATCGTTTTCTATTGCTGCCATTTTGTACACACCGGATAAAGCTGCCTCAGGATAGCCAGTTGCAAGCCGCGTGCCCACTCCAAAGACATCGATGGGAGCTTCATGACGCAGCAATTCATCAATACGAAATTCATCAAGGTCATTTGAAGCAACGATTTTTATATACTCCAAACCTTCTTCATCCAGTAACTTTCGCACCTTTTTGCTTAAATCTAAAAGATCACCACTGTCAAGCCTAATGCCTGCAAGATGTTTTCCCTGTTTCTGAAGCTTCTTTGCAGCGGCTATCGCATTAATAATACCCGAGTGTATTGTATCATAGGTATCTACCAGCAATATTGAGCTGTCAGGGAATACATTGGTATAATTATTAAATGCCTCAACTTCACTATCATACGCCATGACAAAGCTATGTGCATGGGTACCCTTAACAGGTATGCCATACAGTTTTCCGGCTAAAACATTTGATGTACCAATACACCCACCAATAAAGGAAGCCCTGCTTGCACTGATGCCTCCATCAGGCCCCTGAGCTCGCCGCAAACCAAACTCTATCACCTGCCTGCCTTTAGCAGCATAACATACCCGTGCAGCTTTTGTTGCAATAAGCGACTGAAAATTGATGCAATTAAGCAATGCCGTTTCAATAAGTTGAGCCTGTCCTAACGGAGCTTCCACTCTGATTACTGGTTCCTCGGGGAAAACTATATCGCCTTCTTGAAATGAAAATATGCTACCAGTAAAACGAAACGATTTACAATAATCCAAAAAATCATCGGAAAAAACATGCAACGAATAGAGGTAGTCAATGCTTTCCTTTGAAAAGGAAAGGTTTTGCAGATAGTCAATAAGCTGCTCCAATCCCGCAAACACAACATAGCCGGAATTAAAAGGATTCTTTCTGAAGAACATATCAAAAATCGCATATTTCTGTATTATACCTGTTTTCATGTAGACCTGCATCATTGTCAATTCATACAGGTCAGTAAGCAGTTCAATCCCTTTCATAGGATTCCTCATCATAGTTCATTTATCCAAGTAGATTTATAAACAATATACTTGTAAAATTAATCAAATAAAAAATTTTTATATTGACAATATTATTATAATCTATGTCACTATATTGAATACACCAATATCTTTATTGAGCGAAAGTTATCGAGATTTATAGTAAAATATATATACATGCCGATACATACTATATATAAATATTTTTTGTGTGTGGAATAACTTATGGCTATAGAAAGCGAAAATGACAATCTTTTCAGTGACCATTTAATTATTATAAAAGGGCGTTTCAAAGCCCTTTCAATGAATTTATATGGGCTTTTTATAATTATCTTTAATCAGGACAGGCGTATTGATACATACAATGTTGCCGTTTCAACCTTTTCCAATATCTATGAAAATGAACCTCACCTCCCATGGGATAAATATGAACAGGTAATTCTGGAACTAAAATGGAAAGGTAATTTTAACGCAAATTTAACAACTTCAATAATGGATAATTTCAAGGAAATTGCAACTGAGGACACCAAAACAAACCAGCTCTATGACTATGCTAACAATTATGATTACGATAGTATTGATACATTTCTTTTTGATACCATTAACCGGGTTATACATGATAAAAACCTTGTACTGGAAACAAGTATCCAGGAAGTGACTGCTGAAGAATTTGCCCAGACAAAGGAAAAAAGGTACACACAACCTGAAGAAAAATCATCAACAGCTGAAGCTGAACTGGAAGAAGGCGCTGTTATATTGAATATACAGCCAATACTGGCACCTGTAAAAGGTAAACCTATCTATGAATTAAAAGTTGGTGATAAAATAATGACAAAGATAATACCCAATACCGACAGAGCAAATTATTTCATTGATCTATTGGGGTTACGTGTTGAGAATCATATAAAGCCAATAGCTACTGAAGTTATAGATATAAAATCTGATGGGAAGAATGAGCCCATTGAAATACTTACCCGTATAGGCCCTGGTATTTATGGCAAGTGTATTGAAGATGAACGGCAGGTTAAATTACGCCTTTATGATCCTATCATTGATGGCCCGTTAACGCAAAAAGTAATACCCAAACAATCACCAAAAACCCAATCTCAAGCAACAACCTATGAGGATGCTGGGTTTTCAAAGTTAACGTATGTAATAATATCATTATTTGTGCTCCTGCTTATCATTTTTGTTTTGCTTATATATATAAGCTTTTAATTGACAAAATAAGCCCTACTTCCTCTAATTTCATTAAACCTTCAGGCCGATTAATACAACAGCAGCATATATCAATGCAAAGGAGGCGGTGTATGTTTTATCTGCTCCTGAGACTGCTGTATGAAGAAATGGCCGAAGGAAAGATTTCACGAGAAGAATATTATGAAGCTGTTATACGGATAGCTTCAATACATGGAATAAAGAGGAACGGTATACGATAGTGGACAATCGCGAATATATTTTAAAAACGGCACATGATAATGATGTGAAGTTTATACGGTTATGGTTTACTGACATTTTAGGGTTTTTAAAAAGTTTTGCCATAACCAGTAACGAGCTTGAGGATGCTTTAGAGGAAGGAGTGCGCTTTGACGGTTCTACAATACATGGATTTGTACGTAAAACCGAAAAAGAAATGATTGCCATGCCTGATGTTGAAACATTTGAAATTTTACCATGGCGCCCTAAGAGTAATTCAGTAGCACGCATGTTCTGCTATATCTATAATACCGATATGACCCCTTATGAATGTGATGTTCGGTACATTCTGTATAAAAATCTTAAGAAAGCATCTGACAAAGGCTATTTATTCTATGTTGGCCCGGAAATTGAATTCTTTTTATTCAAAAATTCCGAATCACCGGAGTTTCTTGATAGGGGAGGTTATTTTGACCTTACCCCACTTGATATTGCAAGCGATATCCGCCGCCAGATGGTTCTTACACTGGAAGAAATGGGCATTGGCGTGAAGACATCACATCATGAAGGCGCCCCCAGTCAGCATGAGATTGACCTGCGCCATGATGATGCTCTGAGCATAGCTGATAACATCATGACATTTAAAACAGCAACCAAGGAGATAGCCCAACAAAATAACATATACGCTTCATTCATGCCAAAACCACTATCACAGTACAATGGTTGTGGCATGCATATTCATCAGTCATTATTCAAAAACGAAGTAAATATTTTTTACGATAGTAACGATGAATTTATGCTTTCGGACATTGCAAAGCATTACATAGCAGGCCTTCTTAAACACGCTCCAGAGTTCTTTGCCATATCCAATCAGTGGGTAAATTCGTATAAACGCCTTAATTATGGATTTGAAGCACCCATTGACCTATCATGGAGTATCAATAATCCATCATCACTTATCCGCATTACCACATCAAGAACTGATAATCCAAATTCAGTTAGAGTTGAACTCAGAAACCCGGACCCTGCATGCAATCCCTATCTATTATTTTCAGCAATCTTAGCTGCAGGGCTTTCAGGCATTGAGCATAACGACCCACTGCCAAAACCTCATAATCTCAGTGAAAAAAAATCAACTTTTTCTGAAAAGTCACTGCCTTCTAATTTATCTGATGCACTAAAATTATTTGAAAAAAGCAGCCTGATGCGCGATGCACTGGGCGATAAACTGGTGGAACTATTTATAGAAAATAAACACTACGAGCTTGACCAGTATAATCGCCATATTACCGATTATGAAATTGATACCTATCTACCCATTTTATAGAATTTCATGAAGCCTGTGGTTGCTCTCATTGGTTGTGGCAGGATTGGATTTTTGCTGGAAAATGACCCACTACGATATAAGCCATGTACCCATTATGGTGGCACAAAAGCTGCAAAGCTGCCCATAACACATGCCTGTGATATCAATGAAAAACGTTTGCACACTTTTTCAAAGGTTGCAGGAATTCCTGAATCTCACTGCTATACCGATTACCAAAAGCTAATAGAACAGGAAAAGCCACTATGCGTAATTATTGCTTCGTGGACACATACCCATGCGCCAATTGGCATTGCAGCAGCTCACAATGGCGCAAAGGTCATTGTATGTGAAAAACCAATTGCCAGTGACCTTAAACAGGCAAAAGCCCTCATTGACGCATGCACCATACACAATACAACACTCATTATTAACCATGAACGACGGTATGACTACCGGTACAACTATGTACAAAGGCTTATCCGCAACAATGAAATTGGCCCCATATCTTCGGTGCATGGTTTTGTCTTTACACCGTCAAAATCGCATCAACCAGGTTCAGGCGGTGGGCCTCTTCTCCACGATGGCACTCATTTAATTGATATTGTGCAGTATCTTTTTGGTAATATAGTACAGGTACATGGGTACACTACCCGGTATTCAAAGGATTCACTCTATGAAGATTATGCAATAGCTCATTGCATTACCACTTCAGGCATCCATGTAACACTTGAAGCAGGCGGTTACCGTGATTACTTTATGTTTGAATTGCAGATATTTGGTACAAAAGGTAAGATAGTTATTGGTAATGGTTATTTGCAACTGTATAAGCCCGCAAAGTCAAAACTGTATACCGGATTTAATGACTTAGTAGCTCATTCAGTAACCCCAAAAGGAAAACCTGATTATTTTGCCAGGCTTTATAAAGAAGTAAAAAAGTGCCTGAAAAACTCAATACCGGTAACATCAAGTGGATATGGTGGATATAGCGCATTAGAAGTAATACATGCTATTTATCGTTCAGCCAATAAAAATGGAAGCATGATACCAATCAAGATACAAAACTAATCACTATATAGAATATAATTCAAAGTCTAATTGGTAAAATGAGTACTGGTATGCCTCTATGGTAAAATTCACGCTGTATAGCAAATGCAGAATAATTATGGAGCAAACGGCTTAAAAAAGTATCCTGCGGGAATACCAACTGCCCTGCAAAAAAAATAGTATTTGGATACAGTGCAATTATTTCTTTTGCAATTTTAATTGATTCTTCTACTACATCAACACCTATAGATAAATATTTTAAAGCATTAAAACCATGATAGCGCATATATGCAACATATCTATCAAGTTCCCTATTGCAGTAATCGCGTAATGCATCAATTTCCGCAGCACCTTTGAACAACCCTGAATCTACAAGACCTACTTGAACAAATATAAAATCCTTATATACTCCAGGAAACAACCGTTGAATTGAAAAAAGTGTATGAAGCCCCATACCTCCAAATCCATTAACAAAGAGTGCAGCAAAACGTGCATTTGGGTTGATGGTACTTTCATAACCGTTATCGGGTACTATTTTACTATACTGATTTTCTTCAACTTTTACCAATTCCACAAGATGTTTCAATCTGCCAAGAAGTTTAGCTGTATAATTGTAATGTTTCTTTGTTATAGCAGAAATCATAATCATAAAACCTGTTATAAAAATGGTCATCCACCCACCCTCAGAGAATTTTAAAATTATAACTGAAAATAAAATAAATGAAGTAAGGAATAAGCCTGTTCCATTAACAAAAAGCTTCCTTTTCCAGTAACTTTCTTGATGTCTAACCATCCACCAATGACGTATCATCCCAAGCTGTGATAATGAGAAGGTAATAAACACATTGATACTATAAAATATAACCAGCAGTTTAACCGAACCACCAGAGTATATCATGAGTAAAATTGACGCAATGCCCATCAAAAGAATACCATTTTTCATTACAAGCCTATCACTCAATGATGCAAATCTTGTTGGCATGAAACGATCCAATGCCATATTAGCTAGCACACGTGGACCATCCAGAAAACCAGTTTGAGCTGCAAAAAAAAGAATAGCTGTCTCAGAAAGAAGGGTTACAAATATAAAAGTATCTTTTATCCCTGAAGGCCACTTTGAAGATATTGTTTCAAACAGTATGGCATTCAATGTTTTGCCAGGCACATATTCTACATGAACCAGTAGATATGCTATCATGAGCCCTCCTGCCATTATGGAAAGCGATACAGCCATATAATTCATAGTGCGCTTTGCTGTTTGTATTTTTGGTTCACGTAGCAGTGGAATACCATTAGATACAGCTTCAATACCAGTGAATGTTCCAGCCCCCATACTATACGCCCTAAGGACAAGAAATATGGCCCCCATAGTACCTAATTCAGCCCTTGAATTGCCAATATCAGATATTATATTGTTCACCAATTGTGGTGTATTTACAGCCTGAATAGTTATTGAATATACAATAGCAAATATATGTGTAATTAAAAAAACAATAAAGATTGGAACCAGCGGTACTATTGATTCTTTTACTCCTCTAAGGTTTAGAATTATGAGTATAACCACACCTATTACTGCTACAAATATTTTATATGAGTAATATCGATATGGTAAAAAACTAAAGAGCGCATCAGCACCACTGGCCACTGAAAGAGTAATAGTAAGTAAATAATCAATGAGCAGTGCACACCCCGATACCATTCCTGCTGTGGGTGAAAGTAACTTACTTGCAACTAAATATCCACCACCACCAGATGGGAAAAGCTCAATGATATAATGGTAACTTGCACTTATGATAAAAATTGTGATAATCACACCAATTGCAATAAATATTCCTAAATAGTGATGATTCCCCAAAGCAAGGAATGCTTCTTCCGGCCCATAACATGATGATGATAATCCATCAACACCCAATCCAATCCATGCAAAAAAAGCTATAAGCGATAATTTGTGGAATATGGATGGATCGGTTACATTCCTTGAATCACCAAATACGATTTTTCTTAATTTACTTAGCAAACTTAGCATACCTATGGTATAAAATTAACTCAGGAAACCTTCTTCTCTAAGCTTTTTTTCCAATGAACTATCGCCACCCTTTATTTGTGTAACCATATAATACACATACTTAGCAATTATATCAACTTCAACATTAACCATGTCACCAATTTTTTTGTGAGCAAGCGTTGTATTGGCGATAGTTTCCGGGATACAGTAAAGCTCTATTGTGTCTTTTTTGTCCACCACCGTCAGTGATATGCCATCAATGGCAATTGAGCCTTTGGGCACAATAAACTTACTGATGCTATCAGGCACAGTTAGTGTAACTTTAAGCCCATCAGGCAATTTTTGCAATGAAACAATTTTTCCTGTTGCATCCACATGTCCCTGCACCAGATGTCCACCCAAACGACCTATAGGCTGCATGGCACGTTCCAGGTTGACACGAGTCCCGGTTTTAAATGTTCCAAGTGTGGTGATGCCAAGCGTTACATCCGAAGCAAATACGGTAAAGAAATCTTTGCCAATTGCTGTCACAGTCTGGCAGGCTCCATCAATGGCAATAGAATCACCAATTTTAGTACCTTCAATAACCGTACGCGCACGTATGGAAATTAATTTACCATTTGCCGATTGCTTTACAGATTGTACCACACCAATTTCTTCTATAATGCCGGTAAACATTTACATCGCCTCAAACTGATAGCTTTCTTTATATCCTGATACAAGCATATCATGCCCTAAATAAATACTGGTTACATCATAAAGAGCCATAGACTCTTTAATAAACTGCCTGCCTTTGCCTTCAATGACATTTTTCCCCTTACCAACTATAATTGGGCTATAAAAATACATGCATTGATCAAGCTCACCTGAATCAAAGAAAGAGCCAGCAACTGTTGCCCCTCCTTCCAGCACTGCAATCATTGAACCCATTGTATGCAATATGTCAAGCAACTCATGAATCTGCTCCACATCGCTATCTGATTGCAAAAAATGAATGCGCCCACTGTCAATGAGTTTTGCAATAATGGCATAATCATCTCGCTTCAAAAGTTCATCTTTGTCTTTGTGTGCTGTAAAAAAATAAGCATTGCTATCGCTAGCTAGCGTAATATTCTGTAATGACTTTGGCACCCCTATCACAACTTTTTTCAAATCATGAGTTACATCAGTTTTCCATAATTCAAGAAGCCCATTGATGAAACTGTTGGAATAGCCCATTGCAGTATATTGTTTGGTTGCATAAAATTTTTCAGCCTCTTGCGGAAAATCAGTATAGCGCACCGTAAGGGCTGGATTATCCGTTTCAACGGTAGCTTTGCCAACTATGATGGTATCAGCACATGCACGAAGCCGGTGCACCAGAAGTCGTGAAACAGGTGAAGTTATCCATTTAGAATCGCCCGTGGTTGTTGCCGTCCTGCCGTCTAGAGATATTGCTGCCTTATGAATAACAAATGGCCTGTGTCGCAAAATACTTTTTTTAAATGGCCGTATTAAATCAATTACTGGCTGTGAAAACTGGCGTAAAAACACCACCTCAACGCCTGCCTGCTGCAAGGCTCTGACCCCTTTACCAGCAACAGCAGGATTGGGGTCAAGTGCAGGAATAATTACTTTTGTTATACCAGCTTTTATTATTGCATCAGTGCAGGGTGGGGTTTTACCCCAGTGACAGCATGGCTCAAGCGTCACATACATTGAAGCACCGGTAGTGTTACCTGCTGCATTCTTCAGGGCAACTATCTCGGCATGATCCATACCACAGGCCTGGGTTGAACCTTTTGCTATAATAGTATCATCTTTAACAATAACTGCTCCCACTGCAGGATTTGGCGACGTTACCCCCAACCTACCAAAAGCCAATTGTATCGCCAGCGTCATATATTCATTGTGTTTTTGGCTTTCCATATCTGTTAAAAATGATTTCTCTGTCCTGTTCAAATTTCAATTCTTCTTCTAAATAAGCACGTAATTCTTTCGTAATCTGGTTGTTAGTCTTTTTTGCTGCCAGGTACCCACCTAGTATGCTGCCACCATAAAAAAATGTGCCGGCAGCCCCGGTAACAAACGCAATACCACTGTTACCGCTATCTACTGCAAAGTATGTAACCACAGCACATACACTAATAACTATCGCCGCTATTATGCCATTTTCTGTATTATCGCTATATATATAGCCCGCACCAGGAATTATCCCCCACCCCAACGCAGCATAAGGATTTTTAAGCTTATCCCGTGTAAAATTGCTGTACTGGTATATACGTTGAAGGTCAATTTCTTTTGTAAGTGCAGTATAGGGCGATAGTTCATTGTAATTATCAACTGTCAACAATGAATATGCAAGCTTTCTTTTCAATACCATTGTTTCATATTCAGTATTTTCATTATTGCTACTTTCTGCGGTGGGAGCCAACATCACGATGTGTTCTAAATCCTGCGTTATATCGCTGAATGCTGCATCAAATGCAAATACCCATAACGGTGGTTTCAATAGAGAATTATAGCCCACCCTGTCACGTATAAGCTGGTATTGTTTGCCCTGATACTGGCAATAAAGCGATGCAATAAAAAAAGAATCATACGAATAGCGAGCAGGATAATAGATGTATAAGCGATGGAATTCCTGATATGCACGATAAAATTCTTTTTGCGCTACAAGGTAATTGGCAAATCCTGCTATTTTATCATAGCTATAGGGGTCTACCGTTTGTGCCCTTACATGAGCCGCAAAAAGAATACTCCATAAAAACGTTATCGCAAGCCGCAACGGCATATATCAGGCTTTTTTTAATGTCAGTTTTTCCCAGTACAGAACAAACGGTGAAGCTATATACAAAGATGAATATGTCCCTATAACAATACCAAACAAAAGTACACTAGCAAATTCATTAAGGCCTTCACCACCAATCATATACAGAGCAAATACAGCAAACAATGTGGTAAGCGCAGTAAGCAGCGTTCTGGATATTGTCTGAGTTATAGATTTATCTATTACATCAATAAATGTCTGTTTGGTTTTAATCTGTAAATTTTCCCTAACACGGTCAAATATGATAATGGTATCGTTTACCGAATAACCATAGATGGTTAAAATAGCAGCCACTATTGGTATATTAATCTCAATACCGGCAAATCCGCAGAAGAGAACTGAAAGCATAACATCATGCAACAATGCAACCATTGCTCCAATGGAATATTTCAATTCAAACCGGAATGCAAGATACAGCGTCATTATTATAATTGATAGAGCAATCAATTTACCCGCCGATTTTTTAAGAAAATCACCAATTGCCGGACCAACAGTTTCAATACTTAATATTTCAACATTTTGAAAATTATTTTGAATAACAGCTTTCAGCTCTTTGGTACTCTCCTCAACATTTTCTGCACGGCTGGCAAGTTTGGTAGAAATAAGATATTCATTATCCTCTTCTTTTCCAACCTGCTGGATGACGGCACTAACTTTATTCTGGGTTAAAACCTTACGAATCTGTGCGGTATCAACCCCCTGCTCAAATTTTACGGTAAGCTTAATGCCACCAACAAAATCAATGCCCCAGTTAAAACCACCATTTCGATAAGTCTGTAATGAAAATACCACAATTAATGTTACTGTAATTGCATAGGCAATAAACCTGTATCTTATAAAAGGGATTATCTTTTCCAAGGTGCCACTCCTTAAATACTTAATTTTTTCAGTGAACCACGTGAAGTTATTGTTTCAAAAATAAACTTTGTGATATACAACGCAACAAACATAGAACTGATAATACCTATAGAAAGAGTTACCGCAAACCCTTTAATTGGACCGGTTCCAAATTGCGACAGTACAAATGCTGAAAGCAGTGTAGTAATATTTGAGTCAAAGATTGTCCAGAATGCCCTTTCAAAACCCTGAGCTACTGCTGCTCTGGGTGTTTTTCCTGTCTTCAGCTCCTCTTTTATTCTTTCATAGATAATAACATTGGCATCAACCGCCATACCCATTGTTAAAATAAAACCAGCAATACCAGGAAGCGTAAGTGTAAACCCCAACCACGAGAGTAACGCTAACATGAATATGCCATTAAGAAGCAAGCCTATATCGGCTATCAGCCCTGCAAATTTATAGTAGATGAGCATAAAAAGCATTATACCTGCAATGCCAACAATAAATGCTTTCACCCCACTTTGTATTGAATCAATCCCAAGTGTTGGACCCACTGTGCGCTCTTCTATTATCTTTAAATCAACTGGCAATGCACCTTCTTTTATGATGCGTGCAAGTGCGGTTACTTCTTCATAAGTAAAGTCACCCTGAATGATTGCCTGCCCGGTATTTATCTGCACCCTGATTGATGGTGCACTGCGGACTTTATCATCAATAACTATCGCCAATTTCCTGCCGTGATTTTTTTCACCTGTTACTTCAGCAAATTTTGCGGCACCTTCCGGTGTGGTATTAAAATGAACTGCTAACTGCTGGTATTCATCCGGAGCAACCCATGCCTTGCTTATGTCATTGCCAGCAAGCGCAACCTTCTTTTCAAGAACTATGGGATAAGCCGGAAATAATTTGGCTGTTTGTGGATTACGTTCATAATAATATAATAACTCAAAGGAATCAGGAAGTGCTATTGCATTTTTAATAGTGTCGGTAAGTTTATTGAGTTCTAATTGATCCTCAGGCAACCCTTTGCCTGCATAGTGCTCTTTCAGCCACTGATTGGCTTTCTGGGTATACGCATCATCAACAAGCCGGTACTCAACACGCCCGGTGGTACCAATTGCCTTTTTAACACTTTCCGGATCTTTGACACCAGGAAGCTGTATTTCAATTGCATCATTGCCTTTAGGCCGTATTGATGGTTCGGCCACGCCAAACTTATCAACCCTGTTCCTGAGCAACTCCAGTGCCTGTTCGGTAATCTCATTCTTTTCAGTGTTGGTCAATGGTTTTCCGGTTTTTTCTTCTATTTTGTGGTAGTTTGCCTGCAAAACCAGGTACGAACCACCCTGCAAATCAAGACCTAAATTTATCTTTTTTGCAAGAAGCGCCTTTTCAGCCCAGTGTGGTAAAAGTTTGGCATCCACAACACCAGTGTAGCGTTTTATTTCATTCATTACTGCTACATTAAGATTATACCCTTCAACCAGAACTTCTTTATCGTTAACCACAATTTTATACTTTGATTCAGGAAATCGTTGCTTTATTGTTTGTAAATCCTGTTCAGTAGATGCCTGGCTTAATACTATCTGTAGGGTATTTTCCCCAATTGTAGGTAAAATGAGCATAACAGCAAAACAAACAATACAGATTATAAAAATAGCTTTATACAATAATCCCCGTGTCATGTACACCTCATGTATTATTATGTATTATTTTGGAAATCTGCGCAAAACGCTTCCTGAAGTACTTCTGGTCCTCATCCTGTAGAGGATAAAAACAAAAACAATAATCACTACTAAAATAATTTTTGCCATACGGTCAGATGCCTGTTTGCTTAAGCCAAATAAACCCTTTTCGTTAGCATCTATATTTTGTTTTTCTTCTTCTATTTGTGCAATTATCTGTTCATTATTTTCTTTAATAGTAATGTTCGGAATTCGGGAATATCTAAAAACGCCGTCCGTGATACTGAGCAGCGACTTATTATCCACTTTAAATCCTTTTTGAGAGTCGTTTTTTTGTGTTGCTTCAGTTGCTATAACGGCAGGCTTTTTTTCTTCTTTTTTTACGGCATCTGCTGATTCAGCTTTTTTCACAACCTGTGGTTCATTAACTGCTTCGGTTTGTGGTATTTCGTTTTGAATCTGGGGCGATAGTTCCTGTGCAGGAGTATCATTGCTTGGTATATTTTCTGGTGACTGAACACTGGTGGATGGAGTTTCCTGCGCATAAATAGGTATTGCAGTACCACACAGCACCACTATACAGAGAATACACAATACCACAAAACTATTACGACACTCTTTCATATATTGTTCCTGCTAATACTGTTGTATATTAATACCAGATCACGATAATTTTTGCTGAATTGCACTTTTGACAAAGTCCACTTTTACACCTTCTGCAAGCTTCAGGGTAATAATATTTTCTTCAGGCTTAATATTTACCACCACGCCAATCATTCCGCTAGATGTGAGGACCTTATCGCCTTTTTTAAGCTGATCTATCATCTTCATGCGGTCTTTTTCCTTCTTTTGTGTTGGCCGTATCAAAAGAAGATAGAAAATCAATATCATTAAAACCAGTGGTATAATACTGACCCATGGGCTTGATGCCTGCTGTCCATTAGCTGCGTATGCTATCTCAAATGGGAACACTTCTGTTACCTCGCTCTTTATTATTTTAGTAAATGATATATATAGATAAAACCACTGCAACCATTATGCAATGAATTGCAAATGTCAACACAATTTATGCAATATTTTTAATCTGGAAGTATTAATACCGGTGTACCAACCTGAATAAACTGTTCTAGTTCAATTATATCATCATTATACATGCGTATGCAACCACTTGACGCCAGCTGTCCAATTGAATCAGGATCATTATTGCCATGAATGGCAATTCCACTACCAATGGATGGCACTTTGCCTTTAATTTGTGGCAACACACCATTCTTTTTAGCTTCTTCATACCGCATTATATCATGCTTATTTGGATATGATATGGCATAAAATCGTGGTCCGTAAGCGTTATCGCCTAAATCAACATCCGGATGGCCAAACTTATAGTGGCCATCCTTTGCCCTGAAATACACTTTATTCATTTCTAAAAGTTTTTTATAGGCACTTGATTTTTTTGGAGCATCCATGCTTAAAATTTCTGTTATATGATATAGCCCTTCAGGCGTACGGTTATCGTTTGCATACAACTTTGGCTTTTTATCAGGATTTAATCCATAGCCAATGCGGTATTTTGCAACAATACCCTCCCGCCCTACAACAAATAACATAAATAATTTTTTACTGATAACAATGCTGTAATTACCCTTATAATTTTTTAAAAGTTTCTGCCCTTTTTTTTGATAGTATCCATATTCACTGCAGGAAAGAAGGAATACTAACAATATATTAATTACAGGTTTCATGATATGCATAACAAAAATACTCCCGGTATCAGGAAATTTTGAATAAATGTCATTGCAAGCCCCCACAAAGCTGAAACAAAGCAATCTCATTTTTCATAATGACCCACTTCGACAGGCTCAGTGACCTCCTATCGAAGCATGGTTGCTGAGTTTATCGAAGCATCATCTTGCTGCAGGTGATTTCTGCAAGCGCAATGCTGCAAGCTCCTTAAGCACTTCATTGGTAATATCATACCCGTCTTTGGCATACACAACAGTATCACCGCCACCAAGGACTATTGTGTACCCATTACGTTTTGCTACAGTTGCTATAGCCTGCTGAATATCCATTAAAAAAATTTTTTTCTGCTTATCCATCTCGTCTCCAATAGATTGAAGCTTTACTGTAAGCTCTTTTCTTTCAGTATCACTTACTGATGGGGTGTCAAGCTGCATCTTTAACTCATTATATCGCTTTTGCAAAATAAGAGCATCCGGCGATGTCTGAATCATGTAATTATACAATATGGGCAACTGAACATACCTTATTGCAAGGCTGTCATCTCTGTCAACTGTATTGCATGATACAATTAGTAAACACAGTATAAATAAAACTAAACGTTTCATTATCAAAATCGCATATCCCCAATACCAAACTGGAACTGGAAACCACTCAATGGTTTAAAATAGCCATCATCTCTGCCAACCCATGCTAATTTTCGTCCAAACCAGAATCGTAGTGGCATCATGGGTATCTGAATCTTAAACCCAAATCCATATGAATATTTAAAATAGGACATATAGTCAATCTTATTTATATCTCTTATATCATAGAGCAAGCCATTGGCTTTGTCTTCATTGATGATGTCCCTGGTTGATTGCTCAAGGCTCTTTTCCCAGAAACTATCGGTCCACACCGAACCTGCATCAAAGAAGAATACAAACCATAAAAATGTTGGATGGATGGGTATTCTAAATTCAGCACCATACAAGATTCGGTGGAATAAACCATAGCGCCAGGAATCGGGAAAGTCAAAATCCAGGATTTCCCATCCGCGCAATGTTTCAGGACCACCAATGTAAAGCAGGTCTTCAGATTCAAGCCATGGATTTTTATCAGGATCCTGTATATTGTACATCTTATTTTTAAACCATGGCGGGGTTATAAACGTACCGTTAAAACGCAGCTCAATGACGCACGGATGTGTTTTCAGGAAAGGCAAATGAAATGGTGAAAAATACCAGTACAGATCAGGGGAATACTGCACCCAGTGATCATCACCGCGAATTATATAGCCACCAGTAAAGGACGCAGAAAACTCAGCTCGCCAGCCACGTGTTGGATTGAGATAGTTGTCTTTTGAGTCACGGTATGCATACAGGGTTAGCTTACGCTTTTCCTGTAACCCTTGAGCCTGTTCCAGAAAAACAGTATCGGTGCTATTACCGGATGCATTAATTACTTCCTTCATGGCATGATACCACACAGAGCCAATGCCATAGTAATACCAAAACCTGTAATTCAACCCTATTGAATAACCATACTGCTGCGTTTGATGCGATGCTTTTTGATTTGAACTGGTGAAAATTGAGCTTTGTTCAATAGTTGATAGCATATAGAAAACAGACAGATTAAGACCAATGGGCTTATCAAAAAGCCATGGCTCATTGAAACCAAGCGTAATAGAATTTCGCAGTGGACCATATTCAAAGCGAAGTGAGATACGCTGACCATTGCCCATAAAGTTATTTTCAGCAACATCAGCAAAGATGGAAAAACCCGTCATTGAACCCCAGCCACCACCAAGCGAAATAGTACCTGACGGTTGTTCCACAACATCTACAATGAGGTTCATGTACCCTTCTTTTGATCCCGGCCGTACATCAAAGTTAACTTCTTTGAAGAATCCCAAATTGTATAAACGCTCACGCGAAAGCTGCATCTTGTACGAGTTGAAAAGCTCACCTTCATAGACAACCAATTCACGGCGGATAACTTTATCCTTGGTTTTTTGATTTCCTTTGATAATGATATTTTCTATATATGCCTGCGAGCCTTCTTTAATATGGAAATGGGTAAAGACAAATTTTCGTTTTTCTTTTTTTCCATCAACATCCACTTCTTTTTCAGTTATTTTGCGTTCCGGAATTATACGCGCAAAGATATACCCTTTTGTTGCATAGGTAAAACTTATCATCTGCCTATCTTTTTGATACAGGGTATCATTGAATGGATCGCCTATTTTGGTTTGTTCAAATTGCGATGTAATTTCTTGAGTGGAAAATACCTCGTTACCTGATACTTCATACCCATCAAAATAATAACGCTCGCCTTCACGCAATTTTATTGTAATGTATATGCCACGCTTTTCCTGTGTTTCTAGATCTAACCACCGGTATTCCACAGTATCTTCAACAATGTCAGCATCTAAATATCCCAATTCACGGTAGTATGCCAGTATTTTTGCTTTATCGTCCTCATAGGTGGCCTTATTGAATTTTGCATCAGCAAAGAGGCCTTCCTCTTCAGTTTGCAATAAACCTTTTAATGTGCTTAAAGGAACAATTGTATTGCCTACTATAGCTATTTTCTGTACTTTGATATCTTCTCCTTCATCCACAATAAATATAACATTGACCGCATTCTTTTCATCTTTTTCCTCTTCAACTTTGTACTTCACAATTGCATTGAAAAGGCCTTCTGTTTCATATTTATTGCGGATTTTGGTAAGTGCCATTTCAACCTTGTCTTTGCGGTATACATCTCCTTCTTTAATTGGCAACTCCTCTTTCAGGGTTGTTTCGCTTACTTCCTCAACTCCTTTGAATATAATTTTATTCACGGTAGGACGTTCTGTGCATACAAAACGAACAGCAACACCATCTTCATATTCTTGTGTTTCAACAATAATATTTTCAAACTTTCCGGTTTTAAAGATTTTCTTTATATCCTCACGTATTTCCACTGCTCTCAGGGGATAGCCAACTTCAGTGGTCATAACATCTAACAGGTCTTCTTCATCAACATCAAAAAGCCCTGTAAACTCTATCTTTTTAACTATCTTTCCTTCATATTTTGAGGGTTGTCCAAAACCACCGTTAAATAGTGCCAGTATAACAATTACTGAAACAAAAATCCCTGCTTTCTTCATCCTGTCCAATTCCTTTATTCTATTTTAACCACAGCATTTACCATTCACGGTATTGTTTGCTATATTTTATTTGCAGTTTTCATTTAGGTTTAACTGTTGCCAGTGTAAATCGTGGGATGCCTGCCTGATTGAGAAGATCCATAACAGTAATGATTGTTTCATAATTTGCATCCCTGTCACCGCGGATAATAACCACTTTGTCTTTAACTAATTCCTTTCTTTTCCTGAATTCCTGCAACAAATCACCCAAAGGGTATTTTACATCATTAACAAAAACCTCATTTTTTTGATTTATACTGATTACCATATTGGCATGCTGCATCTGCCCCGACTGAACTGCCTTGGGCAGGTGTACTGTAATAGACGATAGTGACCCAAAACTTGATGTCACCATAAAAAAAGCTACCAGTAAAAATGTCATGTCAACAAGCGACGTAATATCAATTAAGGATCTATACCCTAATTTACTTTTTACTTTTATTGTAGTTTTTAACCCTTGATCCATATGCGCTTTAATGCATGCCTTTTTTGTTATTGCAATACCGATATTACTGTTTTTGTTCTATTGAACATAATGGGAAATCCAGCAGTGTATTTGCTACGTATTCAAGATCTTTATTAAACCTTTCCACACGGCTTACCAAATAATTATAGAAAATCCATGACGGTATTGCTACAAGCAAACCTAATGCTGTTGTTATAAGCGCCTCAGCAATGCCATACGCCAGCAAATCCTGTGCTACACTGCCCACCTTTGATAACGCACTGAATGATTTCATCATACCGGTCACAGTTCCCAAAAGCCCAAACATTGGCGCTATGGTAGCAATAGTTGCTATAATGCCTATATGCTTTTCAATAGCTTTTTGTGCAGCATACACCTGTTCGGCAATAAGCCCTTCCCTTTCTTTCTTTGTGTTGGCAAAGGTTATGGCATTGTGGATGAGCTCGCTTATGGGACCTGGCACCCTTTTACACAACAACAATGCCTGCTGGATATTGTTTGCGCTGCATTCTTTTTGTACACTGCTAACCAGCAGTGCATAATCGGCATTAATTCTCCGGTAAAAAATTATCCTTTCAACGATAGCTGCAACAGCTATCACCGAACAGAGCAAAATTGGTAAAAGCATTACCCATGTTGGCACGGCATCAAATACGCCAATTAATGTACCACTGTGCATAGTGTTTTATCCTGTGATTATATACTATGAACTATCGCCTATAATAATATCCGTATGCCAAACAATCCCTTGATACCAGATTCCGGATAATTTTCCCTAAGATAATAGCGATTGTTATATAAATTTTCCACTCTAAAATATGCAAAAAAGCCTTCAAGCATTTTTCGCTGTAAATCTAAATACCCAACCACCCGCGATTTGAGTTTGGTATCATCAACAGGTGAGGTATATACTGAACTTGCAATATCATGGGAAAGATTAATTTTCCACTTTGTCCCATTATAGGTTATTGCCATTGCCACCAGATGCTGTGGCCTGTAGGTTATATGTTCATCAGCATTATAATATGCATAGGTATACTGTGCATCAACATTGAGCACTTTGGGCACAATATTGAGTACCAGCATAACACTATTGGTAAAAATCCACGACTCAACACCCTTAGCAGTCAACACATCGCCCGGGACAGTTACATAATTGTAGAAGTTGTTACTATGTTCAGTCTGCGACACAACCTGCATTGTTATTAAACTATTCATTTTATAATCAATCTTTGCATGAACTTTATGAACATGAGCCGGTTCAAGATTGTATATTGGCGCAATGAACTTTTGCTGTAAGTACAATTCTTCAGGCTTGAACGGCTGCATGAAGTAACTGTACTGTAATACAAAGCTGGAATTACTGAAACCCTTATAACTTGCTCCAATAATTGGTCCCAGCAACCAGTGGTCATCCCTGTTAAAATCTGCATTGAGACCAATTGTTACTCCAACATCCTTTGTTATATTAAAGTCATCAACTATCTCATTGTTACAAAAAAAATCATTTTCATATTCTTCGTATGAATAGCCATAGAACGTGGATGAATATTTAAAACGGTTGGAAGCTGACCATATATATTCACCCCCAATCTGGCCGTGTCCCTGATATACGCGGCTTGTTTCACCTTGCGTGGTTGTGCCAACCAGCCTGTGGTAATACTGTGCACCACCTATGCCATAATACATTTCAAATGAAGGGCTGTACTTTACTATATTTTTCCAGTCAAGGATAACGTTGTCTTTTTCTTCACGGCTGTATACAGGATTTTCAGCCATACCGTATGAATCATTATGTACGCTTATATCAAATATCGATTTCCAGGTTTCTGTGGCTGTCACATTTCCGGTAAATCCAATGCGGTTCTGGTAGTAGCTTGTGTTTTTATAGATGTCATCCTTGTATCCATAGTCATTGGATTTTTTCAAATATGTCCTGAGTAGATATACAAAGCCTTCCTGCTCCTGTGAAAAGTTAACCGTTGACAGCATATCATTGTATTGCCCGTACACCACCTGCATATCTATATTCATGTTGCGATAGTTCTGTCCATCAGTGCTTTGAGAAATACTTTCCTGAGCAAAGACTGGTTGCACCAAAAAAAAGAAAAGTGCTATAGTTATATATATTTTATTTGTAGTTATGCGATACTCCATACAACCCCATATGTTTATATACAGAAAATATAGTTTTACACACTGTGAATTGAATGTAATAAAGGTTGATTATTTATATGATGCGGTTTTACGTCAATACAATTTATAATAATGTATGTTTAACCCATACTCCAATTTCCTTCATTGCACCATCATACGGTACCATTGTTTTCCATTTCAATTCTGCTTGTGTCATGGTAGTATCAACATCATTATCCCTGCCAATTACCGCCACTGCCAGCCGTGTAAGTGGTGAACGAATATGCAGCTGATTACACACCTTTTCCATTACAACTGCTGCATTCCACGCCATTGCAAATGGGATATTTCCTTTTGGCATTTTACCAGCTATTTTCCCTAAATCAGTGATATATTGCTTCCATGTTACCACATAATCATCCCTGAAATGGTACGTTTTCCCTTTTGCTATTTCCATAGTCCCTGCACGTATAATTCCATCTACTAGATTATCCACATACACAAGACTGGCACTATATCTTCCTCCATCAATTAAAGGAACTCCTGTCACAGACTGCAGCCGTGTAACAATATCCCTGACCCACACACTCCCCGGTCCAATGACATTTGCAGGGCGTATTATGGTACATGAAAATCCACTGCTCTCATGATATTGTTTTACCAGAATTTCAGTATCAGCCTTTGCATCATTATAAGGAATACCTGATTTTTGTGGAAGGTCAGTTTCTTTTTTCCCTTTTAAATGTTTTCCCAAGCCCAATGCAGCTATAGACGACAGATATACAAACCGCTGTATATTGTTTTTTGATTCTTCCAGTAAATTGCATGTAGCTCGATAGATAGCTCTATAAAACTGTTGTTTTGTGCCCCAATCAGTTACCCGCGCAGCACAATGATACACTGTATGTATGCCATTACATATACCAGCAATTGTTTCCTTATTGGTCAAATCACCGTATACAATTTCTACTCCTGCTTGTAAAAGGTTTTCATATTTTTCACCCGGCAATACCAGTGCACGTACTGAGTAACCCTGTGACAGAAGTTTCTGGCAGATTCAAGAAAAAAAGAGTAAAACAAAATAAAAACTTCCTATGAGGTGTTACAAGAGTATTTAAACTGTGCACTTCAAACGGAAACTTGGATTTCACACAAAAAAAGGAATGCACTTCCTGCATTCCTTTCATAGTTTTCAAATGTTTAGAATTAGATTCTGCTTTACCGCAACTGTTCTGCCACCTTTGTGTCTTCCCAGGTAAACCCTGATTCATTGCGGCCAAAATGCCCGTATGCTGCTGTTGCTTTATACTTTGGTTTAAGCAAATCAAGTGTATTAATAATGGATTTTGGTTTTAAATTAAACACGTTTTTTATTCTTTTTTCAATTTCTGCTTCGGGTATGGTATTGGTGCCAAACGTATCAACCATCACGGATACTGGGTCCGCAACTCCAATAGCGTAGGCCACCTGCAATTCACATCGATACGCAAGCCCTGCAGCTACAATGTTCTTTGCAATATAGCGCCCCATATATGCAGCAGAACGGTCCACTTTTGACGGGTCCTTGCCTGAAAATGCACCACCACCATGCCTGCCCATTCCACCGTAACTGTCGACAATAATCTTCCTTCCCGTTAAACCGGTATCCCCATGAGGCCCACCTATCTCAAAGCGACCCGTTGGGTTAACATATATTTTAGTATTACTGTCCCACAGATGTGCAGGAATTACCTTTTTTATCACGAGTTCACGAACCATTTCTTCCAATGTGGGCAACGTTACTGCACCATCATGCTGAGTTGATATAACTATGGCGCTTATGCGTTTGGGTTTATCGTTTTCATACTCAACAGTGACCTGCGACTTGCCGTCAGGGCGCAGGAAGTTTACCTCACCTTTTTTGCGAATTTCAGCTAACCGTTTGACTAGACGATGTGCATACAAAATGGGCATGGGCATCAGTTCATCAGTTTCAGCAACCGCATACCCAAACATCATTCCCTGGTCGCCAGCACCCTGTTCCTTAAAAAGTCCCTGGCCTTCAGTAACACCCTGCGATATATCCGGCGATTGCGGATGTATAAACACCTCAACGATACAATTTTTTGCATCAAATCCAATTTCAGGTGACGTATAGCCAATTTCAGCAATAACCCTTCGTGCTATTGCTTCATAGTCAACAGTAACCGCTGAGGTAATCTCACCTGAAATAACAACACGGTTAGTGGTAACCAGCGTTTCACAGGCAACACGTGAATATGGATCACCTTTTATGTGTTCATCTAAAATGGCATCAGAAATCTGATCAGCAACCTTATCAGGATGCCCTTCCGAAACAGATTCAGATGTGAATAAATAATTTCTTCCCATTGTTATGTTTACTCCTTTACGCTTTCAATAATTGCCCAACCCGTACTTCTATAAACATTGCAAGGCATATTGCACCAATATGCCTTGTAAGTATGGTTAGAATTCAATTTATATACTGTAACCTATCAGTCTTTCCAGTGGATACACTCAGCCGGACAGCTATCAATAACTTCCTGAATTTTATCCTCTGATGCACCTTTAGAATTTTTAACTTTGCTCACACCATCGGGCGTCATTTCAAAAACTTCTGGCAACGTATCAACACAAAGCTCGCATCCTGTACATTCGCTCTGATCAACATACACTTCTTTTGCCATAGGTTCCTCCATTGGTTTAAAATATTTATAGCATTATACTACAAAGGATATCCATACGCAATTTATTTTGGCTGCTGGGGTTTTTCTTCTGGTTTTTCTAAAGCTTTTTGCTCAATAACACCACCTGACTTTTCTTCACTCAAAAGGTCTTTTTCCAGGCTGCGCGCTCTGTATGATTCTAAAACAGAAAGCCCTAACGAACCTATCATAAAAAGGGCAACCATAACAGTGGTAATTTTGGTGATAATATCAGCAGTTGAAGAACCAAACGCTGTGTTACTGGACCCGCCCAAAATACCCATTCCGGCGCTTTTATCCGACTGAAGCAGGATGATAATAACCAGCAGTATTGACAATATTACAAACAATACTGTTCCTATTGAAATAAGTATACTCATACTGCACCTTTATATATTAATTAAATTTTAAAAATGCTATTATTTATGCCTTGTTACAACCCAACCTTTATAATGTCAAGAAAAGATTGTACTTTAAGGCTTGCGCCACCAACCAACACCCCATCAATATCAGGCATTGCGTACAACCCTGCAATATTATCCGGTTTAACAGAACCACCATACAATATTGGGATAGTCTGTGCTACAGTATCATTATAGAGCGCTGCAAGTATTTTTCTAATAAAAGCATGCATGGACTGTGCTATCTCAGGTGTGGCAACTTTGCCTGTGCCAATAGCCCAAACCGGCTCATAGGCAATAACCACCTTGCAAGCATCTTCCGCAGTTAATCCTTCAAAGGCTCTGACTATCTGCGTTTCTACGGTGGATTCGGATTTTCCCGCTTCACGTTCTTCTAAAAGTTCGCCTACACACAGCATTGGAGTTATTTCATGAACTATCGCCGCTACTACTTTTTTGTGTATTAATTCATCGGTTTCATCAAATATATGGCGCCGCTCAGAATGTCCTAAAAGCACATAGCTGGCTCCAACATCCTTTATCATAACCGGCGAAATTTCACCGGTAAATGCTCCCTCCTTTTCAAAATACATATTCTGAAATCCAACTTTAAGTGGTGTTCCTTCACAGGCAGTCCTTACACAGGTAACATATACCGAAGGAGGGAAAAGCACTATCTCACGATTGCCAGCCACAAGGCCTTCAGCAATACCTATGGTTAGATTAACTGCTTGGGATTTTGTTGTGAACATTTTCCAGTTGCCGGCAAAAATTTGTTTTCGCAATTGTTCTTTCTTCATAATAAGCCTCTGATTTTCGTGTTCTTGAAATTATATATAGACAATCAAACTCATAAAAAAGATGCAAGAATTTTATTTTTTACATTCTCTATATAGTTATTTCACTTGACATTTGTAGAATTATGTTTACACCAATTGTAACCTTGCAATACCAGGATATGTATCCTGACTATTATATAGCTTATGCCAGTAATAGCAAAAAATTTTTAAGATTTTACATAACTACAGAATAGCAAAAAGCGTAGTATGGATAAAAGGAAAAACACAATCATTTTAAAGAAAAAAATAAATGAAATACCGGATGATGATTTTGTTGATGGCACTCCCGCTCAACGTATTGCAATGGTCTGGGAGATTACACGTGATACATGGGCTTTTTTAGGTGGATCAGATGCTGAACAGCGATTACAAAGACATGTTACAAATATTGTTAGAAGAAGATGTTAAATTTATTATAGTTGGTGCGTATGCTCTTGCTGCTCATGGATACCCTAGAGCTACCGGTGATATAGACATCTGGATAAAACCTGACCAGCAAAATGCTATAAAAGTTCTCCATAGCCTTAAGCGTTTTGGAGCTCCACTTTATTCTATTACAGAAAAAGACTTTCTTGAAAGTGGAACCATATTCCAGATAGGCACAGCTCCCAGAAGAATTGATATTATAACTTCAATTACAGGTGTTGAATTTGACGAAGCATACAGCGATTGTCTTATAGTGGAAATTGAGGGATTAAAAATATCTGTGCTTTCTATTGAAAAGCTTATTAAAAATAAAGAAGCCACCGGAAGGGAAAAGGACATATTAGATGCAAAATTCCTCCGCACTAAAATTAACAAGCAATAATATTACTTCTTTATAAAAACTAAAAAAGCCCTTCTTTGCAACTTCGAAGGGCTTTTATATTAATAGTGACAATTATAAAAATCTTATTTCATACAATACTGTATTAAGTCAACAACACGGCAGGAGTAGCCCCACTCATTATCATACCAGCTCAGTATTTTGATCATATTCCCACCCATAACAGCAGTCGATGGGGCATCAACAATGGAAGAATGGGTATTGCCTTTAAAATCTATTGATACTAATTCTTCATCGCAAACCTGTAAAATGCCTTTCATTTTACCATTGGCAGCTTCCCTTAATGCCTTATTAACATCCTCAGCGGTGGTACTGGTTTTGACTGTACATACAAAATCCACAACCGATACATCCGGTGTGGGTACGCGGATTGCCAACCCATCTAATTTACCTTTTAATTCTGGCAGTACCAGCGCAACTGCTTTTGCTGCACCCGTTGTTGTGGGTATCATGGAAAGTGCAGCGGCACGTGCCCTGCGTAAATCAGAGTGTGGCAAATCAAGCAAACGCTGGTCATTGGTATAAGAATGGACAGTAGTCATCACGCCCTTTTCAACGCCAAATGTATCGTTGAGTACTTTGACTACAGGAGCCAGACAATTTGTGGTACATGACGCATTGGAAATAAGATGATGTTTGGATGGGTCATACTTATCCTCATTGACACCCAGTACAATAGTGATATCCTCACCCTTTGCTGGTGCAGTAATGATAACTTTTTTTGCCCCTGCGTCTAAATGCGGCATTACCTTATCGCGGTCACGGAATTTACCGGTAGATTCAACAACCACATCTATGCCTTCAGCTTTCCATGGCAGCGAGCCTGGATTTTTTTCAGCTAAGATTTTTATTTCTTTGCCATTCACAATTATAGAATTATCAGTATGTTCCACTGTACCATTGAAAATACCAAATACTGAATCATATTTGAAAAGTACTGCTAATGTTTTAGCGTCGGTCAAATCATTAATACAGCGCACATCAATATCAGCATATTTTGGATCGCTCATTATTATTCGCAATACCATTCGTCCTATACGGCCAAAACCATTGATAGCAACCTTAATACTCATAACAACCTCCTGTAAAATTTTAATTTTAAATTTACATCAACAAAGAAGATACTATGATTACACAAATCAATATATACTATTTTTTAATATTTTACATATAAAAATTTTTAAAAAATATAAAAATTTTTTAAAGCTGTGTCTCCACAAATTGTTCTATACATCGTGCCACCTGTGAAGGCTGTTCAATGTGCATCATGTGTCCCTTATATGGAAATACCTGAAGCATAGCATTGG
>JBBFLA010000016.1:0-67334 GCA_037481795.1 Spirochaetota bacterium | reverse complement strand
GAGTGGAAAAACCACCTGCAGGAAGACTACTTCAAAGCCTGTTTTGTGGAAATACTGAACAGGGCAAAACAAAAATACCACTTTAAGCTCATTGCCTACTGCATTATGGATAACCACATCCATTTAGTTATTCATACACTTGAGGATGGTGCGCCCATTTCCCGTATTGTGCAGTATATTAAGGCACGGTTTGCTGAACTGTATAATAAAATTACGGGCAGAACCGGTCCTTTCTGGAATGAGCGGTATAAGGACAGCATCATACAATTTGCAAAGGACGGGTTTCACTATTTGTTGTGGTTATTGTGGTATTTAGCGTTTAATCCGGTACGAAAAAGATTATGCTCTGACCCTACACAATACCACTACAGCAGTATAAAAGTATATTTGCAGGAAGAAGCGAATGTAGGAGTAGCAATAGATTATCATGATTATTTTTTAGAGCTGGGGGAAACGTTTGCAGAGAGGGTAAAGAGATTTTTGCGGTATGAGGAAATGTACCGCAAGCGATACTCTATTGCCCCGTGGGTGTAAAAAAATAAAAAAAATAAAAAAAAGGGGTCAGAGCATAAAATAATTAAACCCGGGGAATTAAACAATGTAAGAAGATAACAATTGTTAGTAGAGAATTTTCCTTAAAATTTTTAATTTAAACAAAAAAATCTTGACAATTTCTTTATTATGAGAAATACTACCAAAAAGGTCATAATAGTAGCAAATAAGGAAGCTCATTATGAGATTATCAACAAGAAGCAGATATGGCGTAAGGATGATGTTTGAATTTGCTTTGAAATTTCATCAGGGACTTGTTTATTTGAAAGAAGTAGCAAAAATGCAGGGGATATCGTTTAAATATTTAAGTAAACTGGTAATCCCTTTAAAATCTGCAGGGCTGCTACAGTCGGTGCGCGGTGCTAAAGGTGGGTATATGCTGTCAAAACATCCTTCAGAAATAACAATACGCATGATTGTGGAAAAGTTAGAAGGGGATGTATCTCTGGTTGAATGCGCTGAAAATCCGAATGTGTGCAAACGTAATGCCGATTGTGTAGCACGCACAATCTGGAAACAGGCAGATGAAGCAATAATGCATGTGCTTGATGGCATTACATTACAGGACATGGTTGATGAATATAAGCGGACTTCTGGATGTGTATACGAAATTTGAAATGATTCAAAGGGGATAATACTATGCAATACACTACAATTATAGAAACAATTGGCAATACACCACTGGTAAAGATTAATAAACTTGCACCAGAAGGGATTAATCTTTATGCAAAAATAGAGTCGCGCAATCCTTTGTCAAGTGTCAAAGACCGAATTGGCTATGCTATGATTTTCGATGCTGAAAGTAAAGGGTTACTACATCCTGATTCGGTGATTGTTGAACCAACCAGTGGTAACACGGGAATAGCGCTTGCATTTGTAGCAGCTGTCAGGGGTTACCGGCTTATATTGACAATGCCTGATACCATGAGTATAGAGCGTCGTAAATTACTTGCAATGCTTGGTGCCGAAATTGTGCTCACTGATGGTGCGCTTGGTATGCGCGGTGCAGTGGAAAAAGCACAGGAGATAGTGGCTTCAACGCAAAATGCTTTCATGCCACAGCAGTTTGAAAATCCTGCAAATCCTGAGATACATCGCAAAACTACTGCCGTTGAAATATGGAATGATACAAAAGGTGAGGTTGACATCTTTGTTGCTGGTGTTGGTACAGGAGGAACTATTACCGGTGTTGGGGAGGTGCTCAAGGCAAATAAGCCATCGGTAAAAATAGTTGCTGTGGAACCAGCTAAATCACCAGTATTGTCGGGAGGAAAACCTGGTCCCCATAAGATTCAGGGCATTGGAGCAGGTTTTATACCAGCGGTCTTAAACCAATCAGTTATTGATGAGATAGTTACTGTGGATGAAGCTGATGCCGGAACTATCGCCAAAAAATTAGCAAAACATGAAGGCATCCTTGCCGGTATTTCAGCAGGTGCTGCTATGTGGGCAGCGCTGACAATAGCACAAAGACCTGAAAGTCAGGGGAAAACGATTGTGGTGGTGCTTCCTGATTCAGGCGAGCGCTATGTAAGCACCTGGCTTTTTGATTAATTGTATGAGGTTTTATTATGAAAAAGAACTATCATATAGAAACAATTGCACTTCATGGGGGTCAGAGCCTTGATGAAACAAAATCGCGGGCGGTGCCAGTATACCGTACAAGCTCATATGTATTTGATTCCGCTGAACATGGTGCTAATCTTTTTGCATTGAAAGAAAAAGGGTATATATATACACGCATTATGAATCCAACACAGGATGTTCTGGAAACCAGGGTTGCAATGCTTGAAGGTGGCAGGGCGGCGCTGGCACTGGCGTCAGGCACATCAGCAATATTTTATGCAATCATAAATGTGTGTAGAGCTGGGGATGAATTTATCAGCGCAAGCAATCTGTATGGTGGCACCTACACCATGTTTGATGCTATACTTCCGCAGTTTGGTATTACCTGTAAAATGGTGCCCTACAATGATTACGATGCATATGAAAAAGCAGTAACGGAAAAAACGCGTGCCATCTTTATTGAGTCAATTGGAAATCCAACATTGGGCGTACCTGATTTTGAAAAGATTGCTACAATAGCACAAAAGTATCATCTGCCCCTCATCGTTGATAATACCTTTGCAACGCCGTATCACTTCAGGCCCATTGAGTACGGAGCTCATGTTGTGGTGCATTCGCTTACCAAGTGGTTGGGTGGGCATGGCACTGCAATTGGTGGTATAGTGGTTGATGCTGGTACCTTTGACTGGACTGACACAAAGTTTGCACTGTATAATGAGCCCGATGCAGGTTACCATGGATTGCGTTTTGCCCACGATTTAGGTGAGTCCAATACAATTGCCTTTATTCTCCGTATGCGACTTGTAGCACTGCGTAATCTGGGGGCGGCAATCTCGCCCGACAATGCATGGATGTTTTTGCAGGGGCTTGAAACGTTTCCACTGAGAATGCAGCGGCACAGTGAAAATGCGCTAAAAGTAGCACAATTTTTAAAAAGCCATAAAAATGTAGCATGGGTTCACTATCCGGGTCTTGTGGGCGATAGTTCCTATAAAACAGCTTCCCGCTATTTTAAAAATGGCTTTGGTGGTATGGTAGTCTTTGGCATTAAAGGTGGATATGAGGCTGCCGTGAAGTTTATAAATTCATTAAAGCTATTTTCTCATCTTGCAAATGTGGGAGACGCAAAAAGTCTGGTGTTGCATCCTGCAAGCACCTCGCACTCACAGCTTTCAGAACAACAGCAGCGGCAAGCGGGCATAACGCCAGACCTTATACGACTATCTGTGGGTATAGAACACAGTGATGACATCATTGCATCGTTACAGGAAGCTTTGGAATAAAGCTTTATTATCCATTTGCTGAAGCCAGAATAAATAGCAGGTTTTTTAAGTAATCTCACGTAAATCAAGATACGTAGAAATTATTACATTGGGTAATGTATAGTCAGTGGTAATTGCATTTTACCAGGCATGGTGCCATAATAATTGCTGCTATGCTATATATAAAAAATAACATTTCAGAATTATTTAAATAATTTATTAATAAGTATTATACGATTATTTGATTTTGATTTGACTTAATTTTTTTAAAAGGATAATCTATGATAGTATTTTAAATCGTATTATACAGATAGTGGACCTCACTATTGCTTGGTACTATCGATAGTTCTGGTACCAAATAATTCTGTTTGATTCAGAAAAATAGTATAATAATTGGAGGAACAGTATGGTAAAGAAGATTTTGATTATAGTTTTGTGTCTTATTGTTGTATTTGGTGCGGTGTATGGTTATGTGTATTATACGGCATCAAAGGTTCCTGCAAATAATGCACAGGCTATGCTGAATGCCACACTGCCTCACGATAAAAAGATTGCAGTTTTTTTTGGCGACAGTTTAACACATGCAACAGTGAGTTTTGATTATGTTGGTTACCTGGCTAAAGATCCTGATTTACAAAACTATGTATTTGTAAACGAAGGGATAAATTCACGATTGGTATATAACCTTCTTGAGGTGGTTGACAGTGTTATTGCACTGAAACCACACTATATATTTATATGGATTGGAACCAATGACCTTAAGGGCTCGCTTAATGATGAGGAATACCAGCGGTACAATGACCTGTGGAATCTGCCGCAAAAGCCAACAAAAGAATGGTTTGTGCAAAATTATCGCAAATTAGTCAGTATTTTAAAAACAAAAACAAATGCAAAGATTGTGTTGATATCATTACCACCGCTGGGAGAAAATATTGACAGCATCCCATTCAAACTCAGCATGGAGTACTCGGACATTATCAGGGATATTGCTGAAAAAGAGAAATTAAGCTATATAGGCTTAAATGAGATTCTTACCCGCGATTTGATACGCGAAGGCAAACGCGATATTGCCCCTTATACTACAGGTCTTTGGTTTATGTACAGTGCAATTATACAGCATTATCTTTTTGGCAGGGATTGGAATTCAATTTCAGATAGCCGCAACCTGACCTATATGACCGATAATATCCATATAAACGGGAAGGCGGGAAGAATTTTATCTGCTGCCATTAAGGAAATACTTATGAGGAATAACAAATAACGCCATTAATCAGGAAGGTATTGGTATGTACAGCCTTCCTGATTAAAAGTAACTATCGCCCTAAAATGTATGGCTGAAATCAACAGATACTGAAGAGTCCTCTTTGCTCATCCCATAGTAGAAATGCACAATGGTGGCCATATTCCATGCAATAACTAGCCCTCCGCCATAACCCTGATGGTAATCACCAAAACGAGGTTCAGTAAATGGATCAGCTGCACCGTCATAAACATTACCCACATCATAAAATGCGGTGATCTTAAACTGGAAATTCTGTCCCCAGGGATTGGCTTCGGCAAATTTAAAGCGAAGTTCTGCGTTTGCAACAGTCATGGTGGGACCAACAAAACGCTGCTCGCGATACCCACGCAATGTCCTGTTGTTACCAAGACCTGTGCGACGGTTGAGTGAGAATCCAAAATAACCCATTTCAAAGAATGGGGTATCTCCGTTGGCATCGGTGTAGCCAGCGCGCAGTGCCAGCGTTAATGATTGCAAAAGTGGAAAATAATATTGAAGCTGGACGGTATGGCGTGTAAAATCATAATCTGATCCAATTACATCATCTGATATTTCAAAGGCATAATCAATGAGGTATCCTGTTTTGGGATCGGGTTCGTAATCACGGGTGTCATAGTAGATGCCTGCACGGGCAAAGTTTGACCATCCGCCGTCATACCCTAAGGGTTGCAGTTGTTCAAGGAGCGTTGGCCCCTGAGAGGTGCCGTCAAACTTTTCCCCATCCCAGGTGTCTATGGTAACTTTCTTTACTTCAAGACCAGCAAGAAATTTAAGGTTCTGAGTTATATCCCTGTAAACATTTAGAAAATAGCTTGGCTTGGTGTATTCGTAATTGTAGTACTTTATGAAACGTTCATTGTTATCAGCATAATCTAAATAATCCTGGAATGTATCAAATGTTTCATAAGCTGTTGGATACGTAGTAAAAAGTGTTAATTTCCCTTTTGCAGTATCAGCACCCTGCCCAAAGTAATTGGCATTTATCTTTTTGTCATATGCTATTGAAGTAATGATTCTGAATTTAGTACCAAATATATAGGGCATATCTAAGTTTATTTCGTGATATTGATACCCATTAGTAGTTTGATAAAACTGTCCATATAGCTGCATCTTATACGGTGCATAGGCAAAATATTCGTCATCGCGGGTACCGTTATTATACAGATACGCACGTACACCATATCCAAACCCATTATCGCTGTCATAGTTAACCAATGGTAATCCTGTTGGGTACCAGCCTTCAATCTTTTTTGCCAGATCTTCATTGGAAAGACGGGCAGCCATTGCATTTTGTAATGCAAAAAACAAACACAATACAATAATGCATACTAAAATTTTTTTCATAGTACCTCCAGTAATAAAATGTTATAACGGCATTATACAAAGCTTGAATTCATGAAATGAAAAAATTAATAATGCACATACCTGACATCTTTGGCCACACAGATGTGCATTACATTACATGTGCAAGATTCATAAATTAATATTATTATTTAGTATACGCCAAGGGTTCAAGTAATTTCAGATCAAGTTTCCCCATCATTATGGGGCTTTCTTTTATTATACCCAGTATCCATGGATAATCGTGGTGTATATCACTGGTATAATAACTAAAAAATAAGGTATTGCCACGTATCACATACCCTGCATAACTGGTATCGCCTGCACTTGGTACATCTGAAAGCCATACAAGCTTTTCAGGTGTTACAAGCCACAGGGATGTGCGCTTTTTTGCTAATATACTGCCATATTTGTTGAGTAGTCCTGGGGTATAGGGATTTCTTCTGCCAATTGCATATACCTTTCCATTGAATGAAAACAATGCCGGACCATCCAGGCGGGTACTGTAGTCCTTTATGCCAGTCCATTGTGTATAGGGATGTTTTGCTACACGTATGCCAGTGCATGCTCTGCTATCGCCTAACCACGAATCTGAATATTCCAGCCGCTGGGTACTTATCAATGTGCCGTCAGGCAAAAATTCAATAGCGGTTTCGTCACAGCGATCACCTTCATAGATTAAAGAGACAGGATCCCAGTTGATGCCATCAGTTGATGTAAAAAGCATTGCTTTCCCATGCTCATGCCAGTAGGCAGGGACATACCAGCGCTTCCCATCAAAAGTCTTTGGCCTCCAGAAAAGCCATCCTTTATGTGCTATCTCCTGTAATGGGCTCCATGCCCTACCGTCATTGGAAATTAAATATGCCGTTGAATAGGGTTCAGCAGTAAATTCAATGCTTTTAAGGACAAACAGTATTAATTTATTTCCAATGACTAAAAACTTAGGGTCGCGAATGTCCTCACCTGGTATTTGAACCGTTGAAAGTTTTTCCCACTGCTTACAATCCTTAGAACGCCATACTTTGAGCTTACACTCTGGAGTGGCAAAATGATAGGGAGATGAAGCATGGACAAGGTAAAAGTAATTGTTAAAATATGTCATATCAGTATTGGAATTATGCATCCCATCGCGTACTGCTTCCCATATTTCAAGGTTAAGAGATGGGTCGACATGTGAAGTATTTGGTCGAATAAACCATATACCTACGGTAAGGGTCAGAGCAATGATAATCACAAAAAAAACGAAACCAATTATTTTGATTACTTTCATGGCGATAACTCCTTTTAAAATGAGTTAAAAATATTTTGTAAATGGTATGTGTTGTATTCCAGTGAGTATTAAACATTCTTGTTACAAGCATCTAATAAGACTCTTGTTCGATTAAGAGTGAGTGCTTACTCTATCATAGTAATGTTGTGCTGTCAATTTTATTTTTCTTTACAAGTAAACAGCAATTTATTAGCATTACATCATTTGAACAATCATTTATTAAAATTATAGTATAATTTATATGATAAAATTATTATAAGAGAGGTCTTTATGAAGGATGTGGTGATTGCATCAATAGTTCGTACTCCTGTTGGTACATTTGGGGGTGCTCTGAAAGACGTGAGCGCTGTTGAATTAGGGGTTGTTGTAGTTAAGGAAGCCATAAAACGGGCAGGTATTACTCCTGAACAGGTAGAAAATGTTATTTTAGGGAATGTTTTGCAGGCGGGGTTAGGGCAAAATACTGCACGACAGGTTTTAATCTATTCGGGGATTCCGCAAGAAGTTCCGGCTATGACTATAAATAAGGTGTGTGCTTCTGGATTACGATCTATAAGCCTTGCAGCACAGATAATTAAAGCTGGTGATGCGGATATAATTGTTGCTGGCGGTATCGAAAACATGTCAGCTGCTCCATTTGCTCTTCAGAAGGCACGATGGGGATACCGCATGAATGATGGAGTATTAATAGACATAATGATTAAAGATGGGCTATGGGACGCATTCAATCAATACCACATGGGCATTACTGCTGAAAATGTAGCAGCAAAGTGGGGCTTAACCCGTGAAGAGTTAGATGAGTTTGCATTGGGAAGTCAGCAAAAAGCTGAAGCAGCAATAAAATCAGGACGTTTTAAAGATGAGATAGTTCCTGTTCCAATCAAGGATAAAAAAGGTGAAACATATTTTGATACTGATGAACATCCACGATTTGGAACTACTATGGAAGCTTTGGCAAAATTAAAACCAGCATTCAAGAAGGATGGTGTTGTAACAGCAGGTAATGCTTCAGGTATAAACGATGGTGCTGCTGCAGCGGTTGTCATGTCGGCTGAAAAAGCAAAGGAACTTGGGATTAGCCCATTGTGCAGAATTGTTTCGTACGCTTCAGCTGGCGTGGATCCAGCAATTATGGGGACAGGTCCAATACCTGCAAGTAAAAAAGCACTGCAAAAAGCTAGCTGGAAAGTTGAAGATTTAGATTTAATTGAAGCAAATGAGGCATTTGCAGCTCAGGCTGTTGTGGTGAATAAAGAAATGGGTTGGGATATTTCAAAAGTTAATGTGAATGGTGGTGCCATTGCCATAGGACATCCAATTGGGGCAAGTGGTGCACGAATACTTACGACATTGATTCATGAAATGATAAAACGTGATGCAAAAAAAGGTATTGCAACACTGTGTATTGGTGGCGGTCAGGGTCATGCCCTAACAGTTGAACGATAATTTAATTAAAAAAAATGAATACCTGACAGGGGCATCAGATGCCCCTGTTTTATATAGTATTATTATTCAGTTTTTATAAATTTGATTTTAACCGTATTAAAATCCGGATGCTGTCTTTTAATAAGAGTGCTTGCGTGCTTAAATTTATCTTCATCAGCTTTGATTGATAGAACTGTAATAATAACATCAAACTTTGTTTGTTTTTCAATAAATTGAATTGTAAATAAATCATCAGAAAAATTTTCTTTAGCTATTTTCCATACTGCTTTTTTAGCATGCTCCAGTTTGAATGTGCTATATGTATAGATGCCAACGGGTATTGCTATAGCAATTAAAAGAATGATTGAGATTATAATCTGTGAAAGTGCTCTCCTTTTGACCTTTTCTTTTTCTTCAGATTTTGGATGTATTTTCATAACCCAGAAGACAATTGCACCTGCCAGTGATATTGAGATCAGGTTAATTGAATATAACATTATAGCACCGCGAGCAACAGGCCAATCAAAGTTGCCAAGGCCTATTCCAATAGTACATAGAGGAGGCATAAGTGCTACCGCTATTGCAATCCCAACTAATGTATTACTAATCTTTTTATTTGCATTACCATATGCACCAACAAGGCCGGATGAAATGGCAACCACAATATCAAAAAGATTTGGTTTTGTGCGTGCAAGTATCTCACTGGTATATTCAGCAATAGGGACAAAAAACGACAATGTACCAGATATCAAAACTGCCAGAAGTGCACCTTTTATAATTGAACCAAACGATTTTTTAATAAGCTGTGTATCGCCCCAGATGACACCTAAAGAAAAAGCTAATATTGGTGTCATAAGTGGAGCAACGATCATAGCACCAATAATTACTGCTGGAGAATTCTGCAGAAGGCCCGCAGTTGCAATAAGACAGGATAGCAATGTCAGTAAATAGTATTCAATAGTTGGGCGTGCACTGTATGAAAGTGTTTCATATACATCAAGGTCCTCTTTTTCTTTTTCGCGAATTTTTTATATTCATCATATTTTGTTCGCCAGAAATTAATGTTAACATAATTGCGCAAAGTACGTTCTTCAGGTTGAATGACTGTATCAACCAAACTTTTAAATTTCTGGGGTAGTGAATCTTTAAGTTTTTCAGGATTTGATTCATTATTTTGTTGTTTCATAATCCTTCCCTGAAGCACAAATGAGATTTAACAAATAGTATGCAACAAATAATATTGAAAACAATTGATTAAATCAAGTAATAAAGTGTAGGGAGAGTTGTGAAATTTTATCATTTCATTGCACATTAATTGCTGGTTTTTGTATAAAAATGTATCATGCTTCAGATTACAATAACTATCTATGCAATTTACCCCGTGCCAATGAAGCAAATATGCCGCCAAAGCACAGTAATGTGAATATAATAAATGCTGTTTTTGAACTTTGTAAGAACCTGTCAAAGTACAATGGAGTTATCTGCACTCTTCCCATGTGTAATGCCAAAATTAATGTAACAATGCCCATACTGAAAGCCTGCCCGGTTAGCCGCATTGTTCCCAGCGTACCAGAAGCAACTCCGTAATATTTTTTAGGAACTGAACTCATGACAGCATTGGTATTTGGTGAAGAATAGGGATAGCAACATTAATAGATGAACCCATAAATGATATAACAAATGAGCCTAAGGTGGTAACAGCTAATGCTGTTTTTCTGGTTGCAGAACTGATTTTATCCATAACAGATATCTTTATATGAAATGTGAAATTTATGGCATTATTTGAAAGTATAGTATTAAAAGGTATAAAAATACCTTTAGTGTACTATTATGCCAGCTTATAATAAACTTTCTACATAAAATAGATAATTTAATAAAACCTGATAACCCTATGTATCAGTAAGAGTGAATGTATTGTGTACTTGAATGAATAAAAAAGTAGTAATAGTAACAAGATAAAAAAATTATATAAAAATATATAATAAGTGAGAATAAAAAAATAATTATTTTTGAGGGAAAAATGCCTATTTATTAGGACATTTGCCTATTGACTAAAACAGGTGATAATGTATAATAAAAAAAATTATAGAAAAAAATGGATTAAATATATGGCTATTGCACCAGAGCTTATAAAGGTTTTTATTATAGAAGATGAAAACCTTGTACGGGATACCCTGGCTCAGAGCCTGGAGCTTATTGACAATATTAATGTCGTTGGCACATCTGAAAACATATCATCGTATATTGAAAAAATCAAAGTAACAAAACCAGATGTGTTGATTGTTGACGTGCGGCTAAAAAATGAGAATGGAATTGAAGCCTGTAAAAATATATTAAAAGTAATGCCTGGTGTAAAAATAATCATTCTTTCAGGTTATTTTAATGACGCGCTTGCTGCAAATGCACTGGCAGTAGGAGCTTCGGCTTTTTTTTCAAAATCCATTGCAATATCACACCTGGTGGCTGCTATATTCCATGTTATGGTTCATGACAGTTTTTATGCACCACAATTGCCTGATGAAGTCCTTGAAGATATTATGGTAAAAAACAAAACATCAAAAAGACTATGTGCTCTTTCAAAGCGGGAAAAAGAAGTTTTGCAGCTTATTGCAAAAGAGTATTCAACAAAAGACATTGCTAACATGCTTGGAATCAGCGAAAAAACTGTTCGAAACCACAAATCAAACATCATGGCAAAATTGGGCATCACCAGCCATGTTGGCCTTATCAAGTATGCATACTACATGGCAATGATTTAATGATACATTACTACATACCGTTAGATTTTAATCAGTCACTATCGCCCCAGGTAATATTTTTTTTCGTTTAAGAAATTTTTCAATTTCAACAGCTATAAATACCACAGACGACAATGCTATTGTTATACTTAATTCCTCTAAAGTTAATGGATGCGTTTTAAAAATACCGTTGAGGTAGGGAACGTATATTGTTGCCATTTGAAGCAAAAAGGTAAGTACAAAAGCTCCCAGAAGTGGTTTATTTGAAAAAAGGCCAAGTGTAAAGAAAGACTCTTTTTCCGAGCGTATTGCAAGCACATGTCCCATCTGGCTTAAACACAGCACTGTAAATACCATGGTTTGCCAGTGAGCATTCCATAATTTGATGGAGAGTGCTTGCGTAATAATGGAAACAACTCCCATAAGCAGTCCCACCCATATGATGTGAGCTCCAAGACCATGAGCAAAAATGCTTTCCTGTGGATGACGTGGTGGATGTTGCATAATCCCCTTTTCTTCTGGTTCAGACGCAAGTGCCAGACCGGGCAAACCATCAGTGACAAGATTTATCCATAAAATATGTATAGGAAGCAACGGAATGGGTAAACCAAAAAATGGAGCTAAAAATATTGTCCATATTTCACCTGAATTGCTGGTCATGGTATATTTTATAAATTTTCTGATATTGTCAAAGATCTTTCTTCCTTCTTTTATTGCTTTCACAATGGTTGCAAAATTGTCATCAAGCAAGATCATGTGTGCTGCCTGCTTTGATACATCAGTTCCTGTTATCCCCATGGCAACACCAATATCTGCCCGCTTTAAAGCAGGTGCATCATTGACACCGTCGCCAGTCATGGCAATAAATTGGCCTTTATCCTGTAATGCTTTTACAATCTTTAGCTTTTGCTCAGGGGCAACCCTTGCATACACACTGATGTATTCCACTTTTTGTTCAAATTCTTCAAGCGATAGCTCCTGCAATTCTTTGCCTGTTATAATATAGGGGCGGTTTTCATCAATAATACCAAGTCGCTCTGCTATGGCTTTTGCTGTCAGTGGATGGTCGCCTGTAATCATAACTGGCTTGATACCTGCTGATTTACATTCAGACACAGCCTGTTGTGCTTCCTGCCGGGGAGGGTCAATCATGCCAACAAGACCTAAAAAGGTAAGATTTGATTCAACCATTTCAGGAGATAGTGAAGAAGAAAGGGTATCAATAAATTTTGATGCAATTCCCAGCACCCGTAGTCCCTGTTCAGAGAGTTGTTCGGCTGCTTTTAAAATTTCATCTTTGTTGATGGGTACTATCTCTGAATTAATCATGATGGTGTTGCTTATATCAATGATGGTATCAATAGCTCCTTTGGTGAATACTATATATGGTGATTGGGTTATTTCCTGGTTTGTGTTTTTATGAATAGTGGTCATGCACTTTCTTTCAGAATCAAAAGGTATTTCTGCTACACGGGGGAGTGTTTGAATAAGAAAAGCTTTATCAAATGAATTAACAAAGGCATAGTTATACAGCGCTGTTTCTGTTGGGTCACCTAACAGTGAGCCGGATGCATCACGTATGGCATCATTATTAAGCGCCAGTGCATTGAAAAATAATTGTGTACTTTTGCTGCGCTTGTCCTGAAGTGGTTGAGTTGCAGGAAATAATGTATTATTAATAAAAATAGTTTCAACGGTCATCTTGTTTTGAGTAAGCGTACCCGTCTTGTCTGAACAGATGTATGTAACTGAACCCAATGTTTCTACTGCAGGAAGTTTGCGTATAAGGGCATTTTGATTTACCATCTTTCGGGCTCCCAGAGCCAGTGAAATGGTGATTACTGCAGGCAGTGCTTCGGGTATTGCTGCAACAGCAAGTGAAATTGCAGTCAAAAGCATATGCAGTGGTTCTTCACCCCGTAAAAGTCCAATCCCGAAAATAACCGCACAGATAACAAGAACTGCTATAGAAAGTTTTTTGCCAAATACTGCTAAACGCTTTTGTAATGGTGTTTTTACCTCTTCTTCTTCCTGGAGCATTGTTGCAATTTTGCCAAGTTCAGTATTCATGCCTGTTGCAACAACTATTCCACTTCCTCTTCCATATGTCACAATTGTGCCTTTATATGCCATGTTTTTTCGGTCACCTAAAGGGAGATTTTCTTCATTAATTGGTTGTATTTGTTTTTCAACAGGAACAGATTCGCCCGTTAATGCTGCTTCTTCAATTTTTAGCTGGGCAGCTTCAATGAGTCGCAAATCAGCAGGGATTATCTTCCCTGCTTCCAGCAGGACGATATCCCCGGGAACGATTTCGCGGGTATGGATATTCACAGGTTTTCCATCACGTATGACGGTTGCCATGGGAGCTGACATTTTTTTCAATGCTTCCATAGCCTTTTCTGCACGATATTCCTGCACAAAACCTATGATGGCATTGAGCACTAAGATAACTATAATGGCTATGGTGTCAGAAAGCTCACCTAAAAACCCCGAAAGCAAAGCCGCTGCTATTAATACCAGTATCATAAAATCTGTAAATTGGTGTAAGAGCATCATGAGTGGCGTTATTTTCTTTTTTTCTTTCAGTTCATTAAAGCCATGCGCATTAAGGCGGGATTGTGCTTCTTCCTGTGTAATTCCTTTATATGATGTTTTTAAGGAGGCAAGAACCTCTTCAACAGGCATTGTATACCAGTTCATACATGTTTCCTTTCTATAATTGTGATGGTTTGTGTTAAATAAATTAATGTGTGTATATGTTAAATCCCAACACTAAGGTATATAGTAGTAATAGGTGCAAACGACGTCAAATCAAAAATGATTTTTAAATGCAATACCTTATTCTTCTTTTATTTGCAATAATTGCCAGGCTATGGGGTATGTGTCCACAATACAGTATGCTTTAACTTTTCCTTTAACCTGGCCTTTGTCAAATTCAATAGAAATTTCCTGTACAATATTGTTTACATCTTTAACTCTGGTGCGCTTGGTGTAATACAGCGGGAGAGGATTTCCATTTTCAGCATCGACAATCATGACACTGTAAACATGCTCATTCTTCTTTAAGCGGGATTGTTTCAATAGTGCCTTAATGAATGTTGGACTTGCTTCAAAGCGTACTGCCCCAACACCATTGGGCATTGAAGCAACACCGGTTCCATGTAATTCCATATTTAATCCGCCAAACACCGCCATGTGCCCTGTATCAAATTCGGTCATACCCATAAGTTTTAAGAATCTGCCATAAAATTCAATCTCATCACCCAGTGCAACGGCAAAAAGGGCAGGGGAGTGGGCGATAGTTCCTGTTAACGGATTGGCTGCTGTGGATAGACGGTACAGTCCAAAAGGCATATCCCATGAACCAATGAAATTAATCTTGAACCCATCGTAGTTATAGAGAGTTAAACACCTTCCGTCACTTCGCAAATATAATGGATAGCGTGCCTCAAGGCTGGGGTCTATCACCGTTTTGCCATCCTGAAGCTTTCCACCAACAACCCACACAACCAGTGCATCGCTGGTTTTACTGACAACACCGCCAACATAGTGCAGCGAATCAAATCCAATCTGATTCCACGAAGGAAGCATGGTGGGGTTTGGTGCAGACAATCGTTTAAATTCAAACACAGTTTGTGGAGCACCTGGTACAAGCGGTACTTTGTAAGGCAATGTTCCTTTGAAAGGAACTATCGCAAATGTATGCTCAACATTAAATGAACCAGCCCGGGAACCACAAAAAAATTTTAAACCAAAGCGATGCATATTGGTAATGTAATTACCTTTAATGCTAACAGTAATAGTCCCGCCATTGGGGTCAACCCATGTTTCCTGTGGAGTTATAACAAAAAATTGCTTGTTTGCTGAAACAAAAACCTTATATTCTGGATTGCCGGTAACAGTGATGTGTAAAGATTTGCTGTCAATTGCCGATTTAACGGTATCGCCATTCTTGCGCACAAAAAGGGTAAAGGCAAGAGGCTGATTGGCATCAATGTGTACTGGAGGCTGTGTCATAAGCCTTCCAAATGAATTTGTATAAATTAAAAATGCCCCATCAGATGGCAGTGTTTCTTCTTTTGCAACATGACATCGTGAATCTTTATCGGCAGTATAAAGCGGATAATCATAGGGGACAAAAAATACACCACCATTTTCACCACCAATATAAATACCGCCAGGGCCTAATGCTGGAGAGCTATTTAAGTCATTGCGGTCTTCGTCAATACAAAGGTATGACCATCGCAAGGTGCCATCGGGGTTTAGACAATACAACCTTCCATCGCCTGCTCCCACATAAATACAATCATTCCCGTCAACTGCAGGGGATGAACGAATTGGTTCAAGCGTATCGTAAGCCCATACAATTGCACCATTTTCAGGGTTGAGTGCATAGATTGTGCCATCGGCAGATGGCTGAATGATAAGCCCATTTGAAAGCTGAGCGGGGCTTGCATAGATATGGTCACGAAGGCCATGTTTCCAGAGCTGTTTGCCACTATCCTGAGCGTATGCACGCACGTAGCCATCATAACCACCAATGATTACCATCCCCTTTTCATTGCTGTTTGTAAGGAGTGGTGAAGCTGCATTAGAGCCAAGCCCGCCATTTGTCCATTCAGCTTTTTGTGTGCGATAGTTATAGCAATAGATATTTTTAAGTGCCATAAACTGTGTTCCAAAAAACATCCTGCCTGTTTTTGTGTTAACAGCAGGCAGCGACCATATCATCTCATTGGCAGGGAATTGTGTAATTGTTTTGCCGCTGGTGCGATTAATCAGATATACCAGATAGTTATCGTTTGGGGCAATGATGCTGCCGTCAGGAAGCATGCCAATATTACCTTCAAACCAGTTGAGATTGTATGTCTTCATTTTAAACTGTTCATACACTTCCTGAACTGTATGTGCCTTTGATTTCCAGATAACAGTTCCAGTTTCCCTTTCGATGCAGTAGACAAAGCTGTCGCCGCTACCCACGTACACAAATCCTTTATTATCAAGAAGCGCCGATGAATCAATTATCTCACCGGTTTTAATCTTCCATTTTAATGAACCATCCTGCCGTATTGCGTAAAAATAATGGTCAGCAGAGCCAATGTAGACGGTACCAGAAGCATCAACAACGGGTGAGCTGAATATGCCTTTGCCTGTTTTAAATATCCATGGACGCAGTGTATTGCTGTACTTTGGTTTTACAGCGCTTCTACCGTTCTGCAGGCTGTTAGCCCTGAATTTTGGCCAGGGGCTTTTAGGGTCAAGAGGAATGTCATAAGCATATTCTTCTTTTTGGGGCGATAGTGAATCGGGATAAGCCTGGTAGGCGCCAAAGGGAAAAGTTTTAATAAAATAATATAATGCAGCAATTACAAAAAAAATATATACAATATGGCGCTTTTTAAATGTGTACGATAGTTTCATTGGATTGCCTTTTTAAATAAATAGTATTTGATGAAAAAATTATTAATATTCACGGACTAAACAAAATGCCAAAATAAAATAATTCTGAAAATGTAATAGCAATGGCATGGTTATTCAATAATTAAATATCCTTACGAATAACTAAATAACCATTTATTTATATTGTCAATAAATAATTTACTGTAATGTTATTGATTTTTTATGCTATTTATCCTCATAAATGAAATTTGTGAAAAAGGGAAAAAAAAATAATGCAAAAAATCACTGTGTTTAGCATGTTTTTGCATTAATATAAAAATGACGTATATTATTAGAACTGTGCTTCATGTTTCCAATATGAAAAACAAAATGGAAATATTTTCATTGAGAGTTATCTTGAATTACAATTGTATTGTGACAGGTTCTAATCATATTGGAAACAATATGTGTTAATAGCTATTTTTAAGGTAGATAAAAAAATGAAAAAACAGCGTGCACGCACTGGAAGTGAAAAGGAATACCGTAAAGAGCAACTAAAAAAAGCTGCCCTTACATTATTTGCAAAAAAAGGTTTTAAAAACACAACTGTTGAGATGATAACAAAAGAAGCACATTTAAGCCCGGCAGCATTTTACCTTTATTTTAATAATAAAGTAGCAATATACCGTGCACTGAATAAGGACGGTATTAATATTCTTGAAGATTTGATGAAACAAGCATTAGATATATCAGGTAATGGTAGTGTTGAAAAACTATATGCACTTGCCAGAGCATATTATAGTTTTTACAGGGAAAATACAGATTTTTTTTATATAACTGAGATTCTTCATCTTGGCAATGATGAGTTTTTTTATGATAAAAGGATGGTTAAAGAGCTTGAAAAGCGTACGCTTGCATTATTGCAGTTGGTTGCCAGAGTGATTGAACAGGGTATTGTAAATAATGAATTCAGGAAGATTAATTCCATGAAAACAGCAGTCACTTTATGGGGTATGATAGACGGCGTACTTATTCTAGAAGTAAAGAAAGGCACAGTGTTTACAGGGTTTACTATTGATGCTTTAATTGAGCATCTTGTGGATATGGTATTGCAGGGTGTCAGGAAGAAATAAATGCACTATAGTACGAGAAGTGTTATAACCAGTGAGTGGCATTACCTTACATACAATTATCGTATAGTTATTAGTGGTTTTATTCATGAGGTTTAACGTGGAATCCATCAATGTGAGAACTATTATATTTCTATCTTTTATTTTTATTATTATAGTGCGATAGTAATCGCAATGCAGAACGATGTACAAAAGTGTGTGCCGACAGATATGGTGATTGTGAATATAACTGTAAACCGGGATATGGTATAAATGCTGATGATTATGCTCATTGCAAGATGGAATGTGCGGATGAATATAATGCATGCATATTCAATTGTTATTGAAGTGAGCAGTAACTCATGATTTGCTAATGTGCTTGAGTAACTCAAAACAATAACAAATAAAAAAGTTATTGAAAAAATAAAGACATAGAATAAAAAAGCATAAATTTGTTATTTAACAAATTTAAAAAAATTATTAATAACTTTTTGTCAGGAGGATCTTTTTTTATGAAGCTTTCAAAACTTTTGGTTGCGATTGCGCTGGTTGTTGCGCTTACAGCCCCTTCATTTGCTGCAGATGGCATTGCCAAATTTACATTTGGGGACGATCAGTATTTAGAACTTCACTATTTATTGCAGGTACAGGCTTATTCACAGTATAAAGATGGTAAACCTGAAAGTGACTACTGGTCAAAAGACACTATGATTAGAAGATCACGAATTATAGTAAAAGGACAGGCTGCACAGGGTGTTGAGTTCTTTATGGAAACCGATGCCCCAAAACAGGAAAATGACAATAATGCACAAGCTGATGTTACAAAAAATGGTAAATATTTATTTACTCAGGATGCTTACATTGATTTTACCATAGCAAAAGAATTAAAGATTGCATTTGGACATATACTTTTGCCTTTTATGCATCACAACAGACAGTCGGCTGTTACACTACTATGTGCTGATTACACTGCTGCTATAGTTCCTGTAGGTGGCAACGTATGGCGCGATACCGGTATTGAGTTTAGAGGATTGCTTGCCAATGGGTTAATTGATTATCGTATTGGTGTATGGGATGGGAAAGATAGGGATACTACACCACCTATAACCAATAAAAATGATATGCCACGCTATACCGGGCGTGTTCAGGTTAACCTGAAAGATGCTGAAGAAGGTTTCTTTTATAGCGGCAATTACCTTGGCAAAAAGAGCATCATTAGCTTTGGATTTGGTGTAGATTATCAGCAGGATGCTTACAGTGATGGTGTAAAAGCTAAGGACTATACTGCGTGGACAGTGGATGTGTACTTTGATCATCCTGTTGCAGCAAATAATGTGTTAACACTGCAGGCTGCATATGTGTATGTAAAAAACAGCCCATTTTTTGATATCGATCCTACAGTGGCAGGGGTTCAGGAATGTGATAAGGCACAACTGTATTTTGCTGAAGGCGGATTTCTTATCAATGGCACATGGCAGCCCGTTGCACGGTACTACTATAAGAAAGTTGAGGCAACTGGATTTGATGGCAAGATTTCAGAAATTGCTGGGGGCGTAAACTATTACATTAAAGGGCACAATGCAAATATTAAAGCAGAATACGCACAGCAACTAAAAGATGATAGTGATAAATTTAAGAATAAACAGATTACAATACAGTGCCAGATATTTATTTAAGTTTTATACACAGAAAGAAGTTGAAAAAAAGGCTGTGCAGCGCACAGCCTTTTTTGTATAATGCAAAAATAAGATAAACGCTTGGTTACATGGTAAGATTATTTATCACTACTTCATCGGAATTCAAAATGGAATGTATATGAAATTCAATTTTTTAAAGGAGCATTTTTTAATGTTCTTTTCCAGAAAAAAGGATAGATCTGCAGCAATGTTATTCAGGATAACTATCGCATGTATTATGGTAGTGATGCTGTACCTTGATAGTGCATTTGCCAGACGAAAGGATGATGTGCTTACTATGCCGCGTGGTGAAGTTATTAAGGCTTCAGTTGATTACATAGGCATGACGGATCTTCTGACAACCATTAACACATTGTATCTTAACGGGTACTATAGCTTAATGAAAAAACATATTGATGAATATACAAAAAAATATCCACCTGTTAAAGAAATATTTTATTTTACAGCCATAAACAGTATTTATCAGAACAAACATGATGATGCGTTGAATAATCTCTACATTGCACTTGCTCTGGAACCAGCGTATTCGCGCGCACTGAATGCTGCTGGTTATGTGTATGCTTTGCGCAGGCAATGGCAGCAGGCGCTATCGCACTTTATTCTGGCTCATAGAGCTAATACATACAATGCTTTTATAAGTTACAACATTGCGCTTTTGTACTATTGCAACCTGGATTATGCACGTGCAGCAGCGTGGGCAAACAAAGCCATTGAAGACAAGCCAAACTTTGCCCGCGGATGTGATGTGTATGCGTGCAGTATGTATCAGCAGCAAAAACATGATGAAGCTGTGGAATACTGGGGGAGGGCACTGCAGCTGGGACTGGATGACGACAGAGTGTACTACAACAGAGCCTGCGCCTATTTTGCTCTGGGTAACCATAATGGGTGTATTGCTGATTGTACGAAAGCTTTAAAGAAGAACAAAAAACATGTTGAAGCCCTGATGCTTTTAGCATATGGACACTTTACACTGAAAGATTATGATGTAGCGTTGTCAGCATGTAACAGTGTGTTGAAGATACAAAATAATAATATTTTTGCTGCTGTGCTCAGGGCACTGTGTGCAGGTAAAAAGAATGCACAGGCAGGAAAAGACATGCTTACTGCAACACTTGGTAATGTGGAAAATGTGGAGAATGTTGCTATGCAGCTTTTGCAGTATTTTCAATATACAATTATTAATCCGCCTGTTGAATTTATGTTGTATTAAAAATTACCGTTGTTTTATCTGTTCATAGTAGATTGACCGTAGTGTTTCAAAAAATTGAAGGTATTCTTTTTTGCGGTAGTCGGGGTATGTCCATTCCCATGGCTGATAATGTTTTGCCACATATCGGTACTCATTTTCAAGATACACTCCTTTACCTACATATACACGGTGGAAATAATCTTTGCATGAAGCCAGAAAAACGTTTGATAGCGTAAGATAGCCGGGATCAATATTAATAGTACGGTTGCCGTTTTTTAAAAATTTATTTTCAACCTTGTTGGTAAATAGTTTTATTTTTGCTATGTCCTCCCTGTTGATAAGCTTTTCAAAGCTTATGAATATCTTGTATAAATTTTTACCAATTGTACTGTAGTAATCAGTATGCGAAAAGGGTATTGGGTTTGATTGCAAATCAATAGTTCCATATTTCTTTTGTAGTATATTTATGGCATGAAATAATATGTCATCACGGGCGGTTAAAAGCCCTATGAATAGTTTAGCTTTGGGTGGTATTGTTGGCTGAGCCATCGGTATTCTCTAATTGTAATAAAAATGTACGCATATCCTGTGGCAATGGCGCTTTTATTGCAATCATCTTTTGCAAAAATGGATGATATAAGCGGTACATGCGTGCATGAAGGGCACAGCGGGGAAATGGACGCTTTATATTGCCTTTTGATTTTAGGTATTCAAGAAAATCGTCATCACGATTGCAGTATATTGTATCACCAGTTATTGGGTGGCCTATATGTTCACAGTGTACACGTATCTGATGAGTGCGACCGGTTTGTGGTACTGCTTTGATGAGTGTGTAACCATTGTAGCGCTTAATTACGGTGAAATGGGTAACTGCGTGCCACTGTGCATCGGCATATGCTGCGCGCTTTTTTCGGATACGTGAGTCCTGTGATATTCCTATAGGGGTGTCAACTGTTATCCTGGTAAAGGAACAATTACCGATAACTATCGCATAATATATTTTGGCGATAGTTTCAGAGTATTGTAAAAATGCTGAGGCAATGCGTCCGTTTTTAGCAAGCACGACCACGCCTGACGTTTCACGGTCTAAGCGGTTGAGTGGCATGCACTGAATGCCTGTTTGGGACCACAATAGCATGGTAAGTGTGTTGTGGAAATATTTGCCAGCGGGGTGAGTGGGAAGATTGCCGCTTTTATTAACTGCGATTATGTAATCATCTTCATAGAGTATGGTGTAATTGGGGTCAATTGTGGGTTCTTCAATGGACTGGCGTTTGTATTCAATGATATAGCGCTGATATACAATATAATGAGGGATAGTTATCGGTATATTATTAACATATATTTTGCCACTTTTGATTTCTTTTTGCCAGCGTGAGCGAGAAAGGTAGGTAAAACGCCCGGCCAGGTAAACATCAAGGCGCATTGGTTTATATCCATCAGGCACAATAGAGATCAATTTTTGTGTTGTGGTTATAATAGTGTTGTCTTTTTCCATATTTAAATAATATAAGTACATACCGGTATTGTAATTAAGTATACTTCATCTTTGCATTTCAACAAGTCAAATTTGCTAATAGATTAAATGTGGTGTATGAAAAATTTTATGATATTGTATTTGCTATTTTTAATATTTCGGGATGTGGTCCCCAATAAAATTGGCAGCATTGAATTCCTTCTTCAAGGAAAACATGGAAACTGTATCCGCTCACTCGATAGTTATCGGTATTATCTTCTTTTTCAAGTGCATTGAGGAAGTCGTAAAGATAATTATCAATGCAGAATGCAATAACCTTTGCTAGAGACATTTTATAAACCTTCCTTACATCCATAATAAATTCATATTCTTGTTCCAGTAAAACAATATGCACCCTTTTCCAGTTACCTGAGTAGCGTTTCCTGTAAGTTAATCGTGAATATGCTTTAGTCTGGATAGATTTATATGAAACAACGTAATTAATGAAATTCATAATAAACATACTCAAAGACAGCTTATGTAGTTTTGCATACTGCTGGATGGTATTAAGATGTTCGTTTGAAATGCATGTGGTGGTTTCAAGATTCATAGTTTATCCTCCCAAAGTAATACTATTTTTAAGATATAATACTAAATTTTTAATTCAAAATTTCAACTTTTTTTTGAACAACAGCTGTTTTGCGATAATCTAATTAAAGAATTTATTTTAAAAATTTTAAAATTTTTTCATTAATTCTATTGACAAAGTTTGACTATATTTTTATAAGTCCATTAACACGGTAAGGAAAATCTTCCCGGTGGTTATAGAGAGGGGGAAACACCTGTTCCCATTCCGAACACAGAAGTTAAGCCCCTCATCGCCGATGATACTGCACTGGTAACGGTGTGGGAAAGTAGGTCGCTGCCGGGATTGCAATCATACATATTATAAAAAAATGCCATTCATTAATGAGTGGCATTTTTTATTTCCACTATTTACTTATAATTCCCCGTAAAGTCTATTGTAAAACCATAGAATGATGGCATCAGAACGGTGAAACAATGAATCCCTTATCTTTTCTAAAGGAAGCGCTTTGTCTCCTATTATGTCAATGGAATATAAACTGTATAGGGCAATGTCTTCACCCTTATCAAGAATGAATAAAAAGAATTTAAATTTTTGTTTATCCACAACGGGCATCATCAAATATTTAATAGAGTTTACATTTTCAGTTTTCAATAAAATAAATTCAGGTATCTGATATATGGTATATTGGTAAACTACTTTCCCAAATATATTATCTTCCTGGAGAGTATAAAAAGTATAGGATTGCTGCAAATGTTTGATAACGGGATCATTTAATTGTTTTAAAGAAGGATAGTGTATAACATAAGATTTTTCAAAAAGTATGCGCAATTTCTTTCTTGTTTGTGAATAATACTTAATGCCCTGCATTGAGCTGACTGAATGTAACATATTAATTATAGACAATCTATCGCTACCGGAAATTGGGGTGTTTATTTTCTGTGGTTTTTTAAACGTATGGTATGCTTCCAGTGTAATATTATTTTTAGTAATAGAAGCATTTTTAATAATAAATGCTCTTATTGCTGGGGTGGGTGCAAGGGTGAGTTCTTTTGTTGTTTTAACAAAATGTTTTTTGCTATCGATTGTATTGGGAAGAATTGAATATCCCTGTACAGTTGTTTGTGGTGCTATAAGTATAAAAATAAGAACAAATAATTTAATTTTCATCAAAATGCTTGCCGTACCTTTTAAAAAATATAAAAAAATTTATTGTATCATTTTTTCGTAAGAATTTTATTCTCTATAAGAAAATAGCAAATATTTTTCAATATAAGGGGATTATAAATTTTCAGTGATATAATGATTTAATGCTGTTAATTACAAGTGTATATTAAAAGGTATTATATACATGAAGCAACATACTATTTACTTTGCAATTACTTTTTTATGGTCGTGGAGTTTATGGTTTATTCCTATTTTATTAGGTTTACAAATTGACCATCCAGTAACTATGTTTTTGTATATCTGTGGTGGCATAGCACCTTCTTCAACGGGAATTATTCTGGCCAGGCTCAGGGGCGATAGTTACTGGAAAAGTTTTCTCAGACGTTCTATTGATGTTCGTCTCATTACAAAAAAATATTTATTCTTCATATTCATTATTATTCCAGCAACTACATTTGCTGGATTGTTGATGTATGTAGCTCTCACTGGTATCTGGCCAAAGTTATATTCATTGGAAAAATACATTGCAAATCCCCAATATCTTTTACCATTTGCAATATTCATGTTATTTTTTGGGCCAATACCTGAGGAGTTAGGATGGCGAGGATTTGCGCTTGATCATCTGGAACAGTCATATTCCAGGATCGCTGCAAGCATAATTCTGGGATTTTTCTGGATGATGTGGCATCTTCCATTATTTTTTATTCAAGGAACCTATCAATATAACCTGCTGAAAGCCTCACCGTTGCTCATGGTAGATTTTATGATTCAATTTTATCCTTTAAGTATTATGATGGATTGGGTTTATCATAATACAAAAAAGAGTATTGCATCAGGTGTTCTATTTCATTTTTGTATAAATTTTTTTGGTGAAATAATAGACATCCCTAACGAAACAAAATATTTCCGGACTATGGTACAATTAATTATTGCCATAATGATTTTATATGCCTTAAAAAAAAGAGCTAAAAAATGATTAAAGTATTTATTGTTGATGCCTTTACATCTGAAATGTTTAAAGGAAATCCTGCTGCAGTATGTGTATTGTCTTCTGCTCTTCCTGATACATTAATGCAGTCGATAGCACGTGAAATGAATTGCCCTGAAACGGCATTTGTATTGCCACAGGGTAAAGAGTTTATACTCAGGTGGTTTGCCCCACTTCAAGAGGTTGATTTGTGTGGACATGCTACTTTAGCTACATCACATGTGCTGTATGAACAGCATATAGCTCTTGCTCAGCAAGAGCTAAAGTTTCATACCAAAAGCGGGTTGCTTAAAGTTAAAAAAAAGGGGGATATAATTACAATGGATTTCCCTCAGGAGATAGCCACAGAGTATTCAATCCCTCAATGGGTAATTGAAGCATTGGGTGTTAAACCTGTGTTCACAGGTAAAAACAGGATGGATTACCTTATTGAAGTTAAGACTGAAGAAGAGGTTTTAGAAATCAATGCTGACTTTATAGCATTAAAAAAAATGGATAGCAGAGGTGTGATTATAACAGCAAAATCTTCCAGAATGGAATATGATTTTGTATCAAGATTTTTTGCGCCTGGTCTTGGGGTAAATGAAGATCCCGTTACTGGATCTGCACATTGTTGTTTAGGTCCTTACTGGCAACAAAAATTACAAAAGAGTACTTTTACCGCTTATCAGGCTTCAGAGCGAGGTGGTGTTTTGAATGTTGAAGTGGGAAAAGACCGAGTGTATATTGGCGGGAAAGCAGTAACAGTGTTAAGTGGTCACATAGGTATTTAATGATTTTAGGCAGCAATAGAGAACATTTATAAAAAAACGTAGGATAAATACGTGTATCATTCCTAACCTTTATGTATTCCGAAGGTGGTGTTGTATTTATAGTTGTGCTATTAATGTAGGTAATATAATCTTCAATTTTTAGAGGAGTGTGGTATGCCGGCAATAATTGTAGATAAAGATAAGTGTAAAAAAGACAAATTGTGTGTTATGGAATGTCCTATGAAGATAATCTCAGTTGATGATAGTGGTATTCCTCAGACACTTAATACTGCTGAGTCTATATGTATTAAATGTGGACATTGTGTTGCAGTTTGCCCCCATGGTGCATTGAGTCTTCCAATGTTGAAAGCTGAAGAATGCCAGGATATACATCAACAATGGAATCCGGGTGTAACTGTAATAGAAAATTATTTCAAGGGAAGGCGTTCTATACGCAGATTTAAAAAAGATATAGTTAAAAAAGATGATCTCATGAAACTCATGGAAATAACAGCTTATGCACCAACAGGTCATAACTCGCGCACTGTTGAATATATTGTATATACTCAAAAAGAAGAAATACATGCATTAGTTCAACACGTGATTGATTGGATGCATACGATGATAATTAATTCCCCTGAAATAGCAAAGAATATGCATTTTGACATGATAACAAAAGCGTGGGAACAGGGTATAGATACTGTAACTCACAGTGCACCAGTAATAATAGTTGCACATGGCAAGAAATCCAATCCAAATACTCCAACATCATGTACTATTGCCCTTACACATTTAGAATTAATTGCCCCAGCCTTAGGGCTTGGTTGTTGTTGGGCAGGATACTTTTCATGGTGTGCAATGGTATATCTTCCCTTGAAGAAAGCTTTGCAAATCCCGGATGAGAATAATGTATATGGAACAATGCTGGTGGGATATCCTTTGGTTAGATACTATCGCATTCCAAAAAGAGACGCTTGCATTGAATGGCGGTAAGATAATGCTATTCAGAAATTATTAATGTGAAAATAAAATAAAAAAGGGGTAGTCTTTTTAGACTCCCCTTGTTTATTTTACTTTAATGAAATTGAATTATCGCTCGTAAGCTCCACCTTCAACTTCTTTCTTTAAACCTTTTTTCTCAACCTGATAAACGATTTCACAGTTATCATCATCGTCATAGGTTTCTTTAACGATGGTTCCACCTTTTACAAGGCCACCAAATTCTTTTGCAACTGCAACACCAGTAGATGCATAATCAGCAGCTCCTGCAGCACCTTCTAAACGGGCACCAACAAATTTTTCAATTATTCGTTTTTCAGCCATAATAATAGCTGCTTCTTTGGCTGTTCCTCGTCTTTGAATTTTGTTCTTTAATCCTGGTTTTGGTGCTCCTGTAGCAGTTACTCTGAAAATATCGGGAGTTACCCATCCTTCTGAAATAAATGTTTCACCTTTAACCTGACCACCTAGCTTTTGTGATCCGCATGCTGTAAAGCTAATTGCTACCACAGCAATTAATGCAACTAATAAAAGCTTTTTCATAAACAGCTCCTCCTTCTCTTTAGGGGGTTAACCCCATATTATATTATTAATAAACTAAGCGAGTATAGGGTCATACCATATACTTATGGCAAATAGTAATAAAAATAAAAAGAAACGTCAACATAAAAAAATAAAAATTTTAGGTATTAATTCCCTGCACCCCTCTTAGCTTATTATTTAAACAATATATGGTAGTACAAATATTTTGTATAATAGTGCAAAAAAAATTTTTATTCAGCTACCCTATCAAGGGATGCTAACATGAAAAACATAATTGCACATATAATGATCATATTAAACATAAACCATAAAAATGAAAGCTCTTTTTCAGTAACCCAGGTATATGTCAGTGATGATAATGTGCCAGTTGAATAGAAAAACAGTATGATTTCATAATATTCAGAAAGTGCTGCGGCTACCGCATCAAAGAATGAATCAGATACAGTGACTTTTATTGGTTCGTATGACCTTCGTATCTGAGGAAGGATAATAAATAAAAGAATACAGAATACTGATGACTGGAAAAACCAGTTGGTTGACAGTAACGGGATTAATATGCCAAAGACAAGAGATAACAGTGCATATACCGGGTATAATCTGAATTCGGATAATAGAGGTAACCAGTGATCTGGAATGAGGAAAACTACCTGTTTTAATTCCTGTTTTGTATATTCATCCTTTGAATTGAAAAGTTTATAGTATTCATACACAATAAAAATAAGGATTGTATAGAAAATACATAATAAAAGTATAGAAAGTAACCCCATAGACTTCCTCCAGAAATAAAATTTATTTAGCTAATTGCCGATGCTAACTTCTGTCATGACAGAGTTGATAAGCATGGTCTTCCCTGTCACTAAGAGCATTATCTGGAATTAATTGAAAAATTGTGATCCTGAATCAAGTCAATCACTATACTATGGGTCAGGATGACACATTGACTTGTGGCTATCCTGAAATACATTGAAAACAGGATTCAGGACTACTCACTCTATACCGTATAGTGAAATTTTATGCAAGTATTTTATTTATAAAGGATAATGACGGGCAACAGTAATCTTAAGCAGTAACTATCGCACAATAAATACTTTTCTTCCTTTTACTTTAAGTTTATCCATACAAAAAAGCTTTACTGATTCAATCAGTATCTGATGTTCTTCCTTAAGGATGCGCGCTGAAAGAGTGTCTTCGGTATCATCGTCGTAAACTGGCACGGCTTTTTGCATGATAATTGGCCCAGAGTCTGTGCCTTCATCAATGAAATGAGTGGTGCATCCTGAAATTTTGACACCATAGTCAAGTGCCTGCTTCTGAGCATGAGTACCCGGGAATGATGGGAGTAGTGCAGGGTGTATATTAATAATCCTGTTTTTAAACTCATTAACAAAGTATGGTGTTAAAAGGCGCATATATCCCGCAGTGACAACTAGATCAGTGTTGTATTCTCGCAAAAGCTTAACTATAGCTTTTTCATGATCCTGACGCGTGGTGTATTCTTTAGGATTAACAAAAAAAGCTGGTATTGAAAGTTCACGGGCTATGTCCAGGGCTTTTACTCCCTGCTTATCAGAAATAACTGTGCCCACTGTTGCAGGAATATCACCTTTGATAATTGCATTGGCAACAGCATGGAAATTTGATCCACGTCCTGATACTAAAAATGATACCGTTTTTTTCATGTGGCCCCTCATTATATATAATCTCATGGTGTTAAACCATATACAGGATATACCGCTCCTGTTTATCCTGGTATGATTTAGATACGTATCTTTGATAATGCTGCATCGTCAATTGGATTGTATGACACTAATGTTGCAGTATGGTGTCCCTTTATAAATAATGCAACACTGTTTTCATCCGGTGCTGGTCTGCCGTATCGTGCCAGTATCTGTGCAAGTACAGGGTAGTCACTTTGAAGGATAGTTCCTTTACCATAGATGACTGGTCCTTTAAAAGAAGGTTCTACAAAAAAATCAGCCTTTTGCTTATACCGTTCAAGGATAGTGCATTCGTTTTCATTCCGTGCTACTATTATTTTTGCATGTTCATGTAAGCGATAGTGCCTGCCAACGTTGGCCAAAAATAAATCTAATGCATTGAATGATTTCTGCTCTACTAAATTTTTTACACGTGAAGCTATCTGTGGAATGGTTAAAAAACATCCACCGGCTGGCGATTGAAATTGTGTTATGCCAAATTCCTGTGCTAATTCAAATTGTTTATCGCGTGAACGTCCGGCAATACCGTAAAGGCCATTTCTATCAACGATACCTTCCTGTTCAGGAATTGTTGGTGGTAAAAGTTTTGCAGATAGTGGTCGCAGTAGCAGGCCTTCAAGTCCGCATTCTTTTTCTATATGCTTGAGCATTGATTTATACTGTGACATTGGTCGCTGACCTACAACCTCTCCTGTAATAACAAAGGAAGCATTAAGTTTTTCCATGTATTCTTTTGCTTTCTGTAAAAAGAAGATCTTGCAGTCAATGCAGGGGTTAGCGTATTTGCCATATCCATGTTTGGGATGAGCAATAACCTTTGCATATTCATCATCACATCGATAAAACACAAGAGGAAGATTAATCTGCTTTGCAAGTTGTGAAGCTTTAAGACTTTCAGGGTTTATTTCCGGGTCAACGGAAGGCAAAATACAATGAAGACCAATGACCTCAATGCGCTGTTTTTGAATAATGGCAGCAGCTAAAAGGCTATCCAGTCCACCTGAATACAGTGCTATTGCTTTTTTGTTCATAGATTATACTTCAGGATGGTGTATAAGCTGAATGTCAACTGTTTCACCTCTTGAAACACTGAGCCTGTCAGGTGGCAGTATGATCAGGCAATTTGCCAGTGCCATTGAACGCAGGATCCCTGAACCCTGTGGCCCTGTTATGCGGACGGTTGCCTGTCCATCTTCAAAAGATACAATTCCACGGATGAAATGTGTTCGGCCATCATTTTTACGCTTTATGGGTTCCTGACATATGGCTTTAATTAGCGGTTTTTGGAGAGCTTTTGCCCCTTGCATTGCCAGCATGGCAGGCCGTACAAATTCAATGAAAGACACCATTGACGATACAGGATTTCCCGGTAGTCCAAAATAAAGTACGTTGTCACGGTGGGCAAATATGCAGGGTTTTCCCGGTTTCATGGCAATCCGTTCAACTAAAAGTGTAAATCCCAGTTCAACAATTGCACTTATCATAAAATCATATCTGCCTTCTGAAACGCCGCCTGAAGAAATAATGATATCGCACGATAGTGCCTGTGTTAATGCTTCTTTGCTTGCCTCCATGCTGTCGCGTGCAATACCAACATAGTGCGGCACACCACCATATTCATCTACCAGTGACATCAGTGTGTATGCGTTTGAATTTATGACTATCCCTTCTTGTAAAGGTGTTCCAGGTTCAAAAATCTCATCGCCTGTTGCCAGTATGGCCACACGCGGTTTTTGTGCGACAGTTACTGATACATTGCCTGTTGATGCTAAAAGGCCAACGATTGCAGGTGTAATTTTAGTTCCCCGCTGAACAATACAATCACCTTTTTTAATGTCTTCACCAGCCAGGCGAATGTTTTCCCCTTCTTTTACCTGACGAAATATTGTTACCTGATTATTATTTTCTGTTGTTGCTTCTTTTTCAACTACGGCGTCAGCACCTGGCGGAATAGGTGCACCTGTCATGATGCGGATAGCCTGCCCTAACTTTACTGGTATGGGGGCATGGATTATTCCTGCCTGATATTCGCCAGCAATGGTCAGCGTAACAGGGGTATTATTTGAGGCATTGAGTGTATCACTGGCTACTATCGCATAGCCATCCATTGCAGAATTGGTGTGAAAAGGAATATTTGCTGTAGCATAAATATCTTCTGCACAGATGCGTCTGAGTGCTTGTGTAAAGTGAACCTTTTCAACTGGTAACGGCTTTATATGCGACAGTATGATGCTAATGGCTTCCTCAGGTGTAATCATCAGTCCTCCCGGAATGGCACAATAAACACTGAATAGGTGACATTGTACCGATATGAATGGTGTTTACAATTTTTTAGATGATGGTAGTTTATATAATATTTATGGGTTGTATGCGTCAAGAATTATATATGGTCATGGGATTAGCGTTTGGGCCAGAAATATTTTTCATGATTAAAATTCTTAATGTATTCCATGCAATCATGTATGCGCATAGGTTTTGAAAAGTAATACCCTTGAACTTCATCAACTCCTAAACCTGCAAGGAAAGCTAATTGTTCTCTGGTTTCTACGCCTTCGGCTATTGTTCGTTTTCCCAATGACTGAGCCAGAAGAACAATGGTTTTAACTATCTCTACATCATCCCTGTTGTCAGGCAATCCTTTTACAAATGAGGCATCTATTTTAAGTGTAGTCACGGGTAGCTTCTTTAAATATGCAAGTGAAGAATATCCAGTACCAAAGTCATCGATGGCAATATTAATGCCAAATTGCTGCAAAGCATTACAGGTATTAATAACCTCTGCTGCATCAGACATAAGTAAATTTTCAGTTACTTCTATCTGCAGTTGAGAAGGATCAATCATGGATCTTTTTACAGATTTTATGACATCAACTATAAAATTAGAATCATAAAATTGTACTGGTGATACGTTGAATGAAACGATAAACCCATGCTGTTGTAATTGTGGTGTGATTTGCACCTGGCGGCTTACTTCGGCAACAATCCACCTTCCGGCCTGAATAATGATATCTGATGATTCTAGCACAGATATAAAGTGTGCTGGTGCCAGCATGCCGCGTTTAGGGTGATGCCAGCGTATGAGGGCTTCCAGCCCTGAAATCTGCCTTGTAGTAAGGTTAATTGTTGGCTGATAATATAACTCAAATTCATTGTTCTTTAATGCTGCTCTGAGTTCCTGTTGTAATGAAATCTTTTTAATATTTTTCTGGAATAGCTGTTCGGAATAGTAGCATGCTGTGCCATATCCTATCTTCTTGGCTTCAGCAAGTGCAACTCTTGATTTCTGAATAACATCATCAGGATTGTTCCCATCACTGGGGAACACAGCAACTCCAATACAATATGTTAGCATGAGGTCACTACTTATATCATCAAAGGATGTCATTGACAATCGTTTTAGATCATCAACAAAATTAATTAATTCCATATCATCAGTAAAAGGAAATATTGTAAAGAACTCATCACTACTGCGCGCTAACAGACGTGAATTGTGTAACAATTGCGAAAGCCTTTTACCAAATACCTGTAATATTTTGTCACCCTGAAGATAACCTATTGAGTTATTAATTGCAGTAAAATTGTCTATGTCAATGGTTACTATTGCCAGTTTAACATTTTGTTGTGATGCAACTTTCATTTGTGAAGAGAGCATTGAAGTAAAATAATTTACATTACCTAATCCTGTCAGGATATCAGTAAAAAGTATAGCCTCATATTCTTTATCTCTTTTGATATTACGTATGGCAAAGGACAGGTCATTTGCCACTTCCTGCAGCATTGCTGCTTCGCCAAGTGAAACAAAATTTTCATTACATGAATAGAGGGTAATGGCACCTATGGCATCATTTTGTTCATCAGGGATAATTGGCATAGAAACTATTGATTTAAATCCGTATTTCTGCGTCCTTTCTTTCCACGGTGCATAACGAGGGTCTTCATCAGGAAAGTTTATCCTAACAGTAGTTTTTTCTCGTATAGCAGTTCCTACAGGGCCGTTACCTTCAGGAATTGTGGGGTCAGTTGATATGAAAATATTATCAAGATATTCAGTTTTCCCATAACAAGCTACCGGTACTACTTTGAGGTCATTATCAACAATGCCAATCCATGCCAGATCAAAATTGCCAAGTGCAACAAGGATTTTTACTGTATTTTCAAACAGGGCTTTTTCATCATTTGTGCGGATGATGAGGTCATTAATTTCATGTATTAAACGGTATGATCTGGTTATATGGGACAGTTCTCTCTTTGATTCGGCAAGCTTTTTATCCTTTACAAAAAAATAGGCATAAAGAATTAATGATAAATCAAAAAATACTATTTTCATAAATGCCTTTACTACTGGCGCTAACAGTGAATCATCTTTTATGCTATTTTTTATGTATTCCATAAGATAAGAATATACATTCCCATATGAAGTTGAGAAGAGAATTGGATTAACATCATATTTTTCAAGTTGTATGCCAACTTTTAGCCTGTTTAAGATATAATCGTTGTCAGGTGTACCTGATGCAAAACGATTAAAATAATCTTTAAGCGCCTGTATGTGATTTTGAATAAATGAATGAGATTCAAAAAATTTCTTGAAACTATCTATACTCTTTAAATAAGCATGAAAATCATCCCAAAGTTTTTCAGGGGCATTGGTGATTAATTGATGAATCCGGGAAATGATTTCTTTATCCTGTTCATTAATTGATAAAGAGTGCTGTAAATTATTAATGAATGTTTCATCCAGATTTAGATTCTGACTGATAATAGTAATTAATCGATCTAGATTTTTCATATACTAAATATACCGTCCAGACTTATTTATATAGTATATAAACATTAAATATCATTGTCAATAAAAATATGTCATTTTTTTATATTAAAAATAACCATAGTTATAATTTAGGATTTCATGATATGAATATTGGAGTTTTTAAAAGAGAATCAAGTTTATAGAGTGGAATATTATGAAATGTTTATGATAAAACTGAAGATAAATACCCGTTCAATCATGTAGGGATAGTTTCATGATAGAAAGAGGTATACATAACATTTGCTGCAGAAAAGAAGTTCTGAGCAGGTAATGATAGAAGAAGCATTTAATGAATTTATGGCAGGGTGATAGGAAAATACATTTTTTATGAACGCGATGCAATAGTGGTAACTGTTTATTGGAATTTACCATGCTTTTGTTGAAGAATGAATTTCTTAATTTAAAATTAGATATTTAATTATCATTAAAAAGGAAATATTGACTCTTTATTATTTGTATTTAAAAAAACATCATTGGAATATTTATAAAACAAAGTAATTCTATCTTCATTTGTATAATTTTGAAGATCGTCTAGTTTAGATTCTATATCTTGTTTTTTATCAAAAATTACTAAATACATAGGGAAATCACTTGTTGCCATTTCAAATTTGATTTTTTTAAGTCTATCAATATCATTTCTAATATCCGATATGAATTTATTATTAGATTTCCCATTTATTTTACGAAACTTCAATTCAATTATTGCCTTTGGTATGTTAAATCCATAACCTTTGCTAGGCAATTCTATTTTGCCACTTTTGACAATAAGATCTTTAACATCCAATATGACTATATCAGAACGAAATTTAAGCTTTTTTGACTTGCTATACCACCTTATTTCACTATGTAAAGGTATTGATTTGGAATTATCTTCTGTTTCCTGTATTTTACAATATTCTTGCATCTTTAATAATTCGGAAAATAATAAGCAACGCATATCACTTTCAGTTAAATATTTATTTGGATAGTCAGAAAAATCATTTATAAATCTATTTATTGCTTTTTCAATTTCATCTTGCACCATAACTATTATCTCGATAAATCTATCATAATATAATATTTAGTAATAAACCTTACTATTTCATCTGAATATAAAATATAGTATGATTATAAATTTTATTAGATAATATTTCAATTAATAATTCATTATCCCTAAACCTTTTTATTTTTTTAGTGACCTATACTATTAAAAAGTGCATTATATTGTTCACTGTGTTTCTTTTCTAAAATTGGAAGTATAATTTTTGCTGCAATTTTAATCTTATGTATGTCTGGAAATTTTTGAGTATGTTAAAGATTTTCTTCGTGTGAGTATTCATCAAGTAATTTGAGGGTTTGTTTCAGGGATAAAAAAGAGGTTTTAATCCTTTAAATATTTGAGGACATATATATCATTTCACTAATAGTATCTATTTTTCATGGGTTAATATAAAACTCATTTTTCTTTAGAGAGAAGATAAAGTACTAAGGTAAAACTTACTGCAAAAATAGCAATAGCGGTATACCCCCAATCTTTATGTAATATGATAGCACCAATGCCAAATAACAGAGAGTAGGTTGCAATAATACCAAGCAGTGTTTGTACTATTCGCGCCACTAAAAGCTTATTGTTTGTACGCTGCTGCATTGCCTTTCGTAATGGGGTAAAACCAAATTCTGGTTTAACGGTTGTATAAAATGATTGGAGTTTGTCATGAGCAACAGGCTTTGTTAAAAAAGTTACTGCCAACCAGCACAGTGTTGTAAAAGGGACAATGATTAAAAGATTGTAGGGGAAAGAAATTCCCAGCACTAGCCGTGATACAATAACTGCAGGTATGGGTGCAATCATGGCAGTAATTTCCGACCAAGCATTAATGCGCCACCAGTACCAGCGCAGCATAAGTACCGGCCCTATGCCTGCACCGCACTCTATGATAAAAGCCCAGGCAGAAGATATGGAATTAATGACAAAGATAAGTGCACTGGATATAATCACCAGGGCTATGGTACATCCTTGAGCAATGACAACATAATGCCGTTCGCTTTTTTTTGGAGCAATAAAACGTCGGTAAAGGTCATTAACCAGATATGAACTGCCCCAGTTTAAGTGTGTGGAGATAGTTGACATGTACGCTGCCAGGAATGCAGCCACAAGAAGTCCCTTTAACCCGTGAGGCAAAAAATCACGGATGGCAAATATATAGGTTGCTTTTGACTCGTCAGCTGGTACTGAAGGGTACAATACAATGGTTGCAAGAGCAACGATAATCCACGGCCAGGGGCGCAATGTAAAATGAGCTATCGTAAACCATAATGTTGCTTTGAGTGAATGATTTTCGTCTTTTGAGGACATCATGCGCTGTGCAACATAGCCGCCGCCGCCAGGTTCTGCTCCTGGATACCAGGATGCCCACCATTGAACGCATGTATACAGTAAAAATGCGGCCAGTGGGATCGAAGCGCTATCGCCAAACGGGATAAATGAAAAGGTATGTGCTGGCAAATGATGTTTCAAGCCTTCAATGCCGTTAACTGGTGGGTGGGAGATGACAACAAAAGCTAAAACAATACATCCACCCATGGCAATGATGAATTGCACAACATCGGTAACTGCTACTGCCCACAAACCGCCTACTGCCGCATACAGTCCTACAAAAATCATTGTTGCAATGACAATAAAAAATACATGCATTTGCTGAATGCCAAACATGTATGCCAGTATCTGTGCAAGTGCTACATTGACCCACCCCATGATGATACAGTTAGCAAATAGCCCCAGATACAATGCTTTAAAACCACGTAAAAATGATGCCTCTTTGCCACTATATCGAAGTTCAATAAATTCAATATCGGTGGTTACTCCAGACCGTCGCCATAATTTTGCAAAGAAGAATACCGTGACAATATTTGCGGCAACCATATTCCACCACAGCCAGTTTCCCGCTATACCGCCACTGCGTACAAGCTCGGTGACTGCCAGCGGGGTGTCGGCTGCAAAAGTTGTTGCTACCATGGCAGTACCGGCTATCCACCAGGGAAGATTTCGGCCGGAAAGGAAAAACTGCTGTGTGCTGGTGCGTGCACGCTTTGCGTACAAAAGAGCTATAACCATGCTAAACAGCAGATACAGAGCAACGATGATGAAATCAATTGTTAACATTAGCGGTGCAGGAAATCCTTGTAATAAAAATCAATATCAAATCCACCAAATCGCGACTGAAATGACAGGTTTATATTTTCATAAAGTGTTTTTAATGGTATCTGTTCCTCATTGTATTCAGGTGGCGATGGCTTCAGGTTGTGTTTTATAAACTGCAGTTGATTAATAAAGGTTCCTGTAATAAGGTTTGCTATTTCACCGGCAACATCAGGGTAATATTTCTTTACATTGGTCTTGGTATGACCAAAGAAGTTTTTAGTAAGCTGTTGTAATGTAGATTCCGGGAAGTTTATAATCAGTTCACCCTTCATGGTGCCATCAAGTTCTATAGTTACCTTTGGGTCATTCTGATTTGACTGGCTTTCAAATACCTCTTTAATATCCGGATCATGCAGAAAATTTTTAAAAATATGGTCAACCGAACGGGATAATATTCGGGTATAACGCTCATAATTGTTCATGTATATACTTCTCCACGCTGTAATGGCTTTACAATACTATTGCTGTGCACTCAACAAAGTAAAAAAGGTATTGGCTTTATTTGTCAAGAAATGTTTGGCTTTTTACAGTATTTGGAGGGTGTTATCCACAATATATTGTTAAATAAAATATATCCACCCAGGTACCTGTTTTAAATGCATAGCTTTTAGCGATAGTTATCGGTAAAGTAATCTTCATTGTGTTCTACCCGTGTTAAAACTGGACTTAAGATTTTTCACTCTGTGTATCAAAGCTAAAAGTGAGGATATAAATGATATATGAATGTACATTCACCCGTATTGGAAATACAACATATTTTTAGATATGACAATGCAATTTTTATTCAAAACATTATCCACATTGAGCAAAATTTTAACAAAAATTAATTTCTGAACATAGGCTCGTATTGGGGTTAACAAAAAAATTTATTAAAAGAGAAAAAATTTTTTTAAAAAAGATGTTGTTTTAAAAATGGTGGAATTTCCAGCATTTACAACAATTTTTATCAAATAATTTACTACAATGATACAGTGATAATGCGACATAGTGCAATGAACAATATCGATAGCCAATTAATTTAGTAAATTAATGTCATTGGCTACTGTGTTTGTGGATAATGTGGATAACTTTGTGAATATTAATATAAATAGACTGTTTTTTTTGGTATTCAACATTTTACCTGTTGATGTCGTACAGGTAATACAAGCCCCTCATGGTAAGAGTTGTGTCCATTTTTGCAGGCATTGAAAGATGAGGATGCAACACTTCTGCCATTCCTCCGGTTAAGATAACACTGTAATGAGCTGTTGCACCTGACATTTTTTGTATTATTCCTTCAATTAAAGAAATCCATCCGTAAAAAAATCCCGAAATAAGCGCATCTTTTGTATTTTGTGCAATAATGGAAGCTGGTTTTTCAAACGGAACTTCAAAAAGCTGTGCAGTGCTCTGTGCCAGACCTTTCATTGCTGCCTTTACGCCGGGTGCTATAACTCCCCCCTTTAATACACCATGTACAAGCAGGCAGAATGTTATAGCAGTACCAATATCAACGATAATACAGTCGGTTTTGTAATCGATATGAGCAGCTACCGCATTAACAATGCGATCAACACCTAATTGGGCCGGGTTATCGTATTGTAGCGTTATTGGCATACGGGAGAGGTAGGTAACCCTATGTGCATGTATAGAAAATAGTTTTTTACATGCCGCATCATAGGCGTCATTAGATTGCGGGACAACACTTGAATAAATTGCGCCCTGAATGCCATCAGCATCTACAGAATAGTCTTTAATGGCACTGGTAATGGTGTCCGATAGTTCCTGTACAGTAACATCCCGTTTTGTGGGATACCGGTACATGAAAGCAGGCATGGGATTATTTGATTCATAAAGCCCTAAAACAGTATGAGTATTGCCAATATTGAAACCTATAATCATGAAACACTATACCTGTTCGGTTTCGTGCACTCTCTCCAGGCGGGATTTAAGCGAGTAGTATGAAACGCGGGCTTCATCCCGCACATTTTTATTGGGGTCGCTCATGGCTTTTTCTATAGCTTTAAGTGCCTGCTGGTCAAATATCTTTTCCAGTGCACGTACCGCTTCTAAACGGACATCATAGTAAGGATCATCTAAAAGTTTGATCAGCGCATTAATTGCGCTTTTTTCACGTAATATGCTAATTGAACGCGCAGCAGCAATACGTACCGATTTGAATTCATCATTGCATGCCTTTATAAGAAGTGGAGCTGCTTCTTTGATTTTGAACTGGCCAATCTGTTTAACTGTTTCCTCACGTTGGGCACCTCCTTCGGTCATACGCTTTACCAAAAGCATAAATGGTGCATCGGTAATGGCTTTGAGTGCTCTTTCAGTTCCAATTTTCTTCAGCGCATCGTGAGCAGTTTTCCTGACTTCAGCATTGTTATCCACAAGGCAGCCAATTAATGGACTGACAGCCTGATCGCCACCAATCATACCTAATGCGCGGGTTGCCTCCACACGTATCTGATAATGTTTGCTGTCAAGAGCCTCAACTAAATGCGGTATGGCATATTTATCCTTAAGATATCCCATGGTTCGTATGGCTTCAATTGAAACCATCATCTTCTTGTCTTTAAATGCCAAATAGAGTATTTTCGATATATCTAAATCATCGGTGGGGCCTATTTCACTCAAAACCCGTAAAGCTTCAATCTTATCACGCTGTGACCCTGATATAATTATCTGACGCAGGTTTTCTATAATAACAGGGTCTTTGATATTGCCAAATTTTATTGTTGCTATCGTCCTTACTCGTGGGTCAGGGTCATGGATGAGTTTTTTTAAATCTTCAATAACTGACTGGTCACGAATTTTTACCAGAGCCAGCAGAGCATTGAGCCTGACTTCAGCTTTACGGTGTTTTGTTAATTGTAATAATCCCTGAATATCATTTTTTTCTCTGAGTTTGTCAACGTTTGGGGTAAAAAGTGCCATAGCAATCCCTTTTAGTTTGTTTATTTATTGCAAGCATACACAGTATACACAAAAAAAGTCAACTAATAATGTACAATTTTATTGTATTATGCAAATTTAACATTATGCCTTGATACGCACATCGCCATATCGTTTTATGAAGTTCTTTTGCTCCATAGCATTAAGAAGCGGAATAATATATTTACGGGATAGTCCGGTAAGCTCCTTGGCTTGCTGTATGGTTAGCTCTTTATAAGTATTGAAGTGAGCCATTATCTTATCGGAATACTGTGAAAATACATCGATATGCCATACAATCTCTTTATCAATAACAATCAGGTAGTTTTCTTTTATGAGTGTATTAATCATATTTTGGTGACGGGGAAAATCCTTTGGGTTAATTCCTTCAATACCTTTTTGTAACACCTGTTGCAAAAATTGCTTTTCGCTATTGCCAATTTCCTTCTTTTTCTTTTGTAATAATTGATGCTCTTTCACAATATGGTGGACAACTTCAATGGGAAGGGAGAATTTTTGTGATATATCTGCTTCGGTTACATCTTCAGATGCAGCTTTGCAAAGAGCAACGGTAGTATCATAGACAGATGGTGTGAGAATGTGGTTGGAAATTACTTTGACTTTTGATTGCTGGGAAAGCAGTGTTAGTTTCTGTGTAATGGTATCTTCAAATGGGAAAAATTTTGAACATTGTGCAATGGTGATAAAAGGATTAGCTATAATTATAGCAATGAGAGCATTGGTAACCCGATCATTGCTGGTATTAATTTCTTTTAATAAGGGTTCTTTTTTGATGGTACTTGAGTAGGTTTGGCTGGCAATATAGCCACCTGCTATTATAGTGTAACCGCCAGGAAACGTTGCTACAAAATGTTCAGTTGGATAGCAGTGTACAACTTCTTTAAATTTAAGCCTGATAAAATTTTTTGACTGATCAATAACACTGTACTGTGCCTCATACGATGCGGTGCCCAGTAAAACCTCAATCCATTGATTATTCTTAAGCTGGGCAAACGTGTGAGTAATGAAGGCTGTACATTGTTTTGTGGTGGTGAAAAAATTTTCTTTTACAATGATATCGCCCCTTTTCAGCGCTGCTTTTTCAACTCCTGAAAGAGCCAGAGCCGTTCGCTGAGAAACATCTGATTTTTCCTGTTGAGTGTTATGGCTTTGAATCTGCCGTATGCGTGTGGTGATGTTATGTGGCAGAATAGTTATAGAATCATTTACCATAAAGCTACCATTTTTGCTGGTACCGGTGACCACAGTACCAACGCCTTTAACGGTAAACACTCTATCAATATGTAAATACGGCTTATTGCCGGCTTCTGGTTGGGGTAACCTGTGTATGGCATCTTCCAGTGCTGCCTTTAACGTATCAATACCCTGGCCTGTAATTGATGAGCACGGTATTACCTTTGCGTTTGTATACGGTGTTGTGATTAGTTTATTTTGTATGTGCGATAGTACCCGGGTAATGTCCTCAGGCGCTACCTTATCAACCTTTGTTAATGCCACTACGATGGAAGGAACTCTTAGTATTGAAAGAACTTTTACGTGGTCATCTGTTTGTTTCATCCAACCGTCATCAGCAGCAATGACTAACAGACCAATGTCAATACCCCATGCACCGGTTACCATATTACGTATAAACCGTTCGTGGCCCGGTACATCCACTATGCTCACTGTGCCAATAGTGGGAAGTTTAATATAGGCAAAACCAATATCAATGGTCATCTGGCGCTGTTTTTCTTCCGGTAGTCTATCTGCGTCTATACCGGTAAGTGCCTTGATGAGCGATGTCTTGCCGTGGTCAACATGGCCTGCAGTGCCAATAACGTACATGGTTATTCCCTATGGTTGCAAAGAGTTTATGGCGTCAGCAATATTGCTTATATCATCATCCAGTATAGTTCTGAAATTTATAGTAAATACATCATTCAGTATATAGCCTATAATAGGAACAGGTTGAGAAACCATGTGTGTTGCAATGTCACCAGCCTTTTTCCCATTAATGGCAATAGCTATGCCATAATCGGGCAATACTTTATCGGGCATTGCGCCACCGCCAAATGCGGTTTTTGCATTAATACGCTGGATGTACGGTTTAACCTCATTTTTTAGTTTTTTAAAAAGTTTTTTTATTTTTTTATCTATTGCATGTAAATCCTGTTTCATGAATGACCATGCTGGAATGACTCCGTGGCTGTTATTGGCATAATGCAATAATACCTGCTGTAAAATAAAGTAGGTTACTTTATCCACGCGAACAATTCGCATAAGCGGGTCTTTTTTTAATGATGCAATTAAATCCTTTTTACCTGCAATGATACCAGCCTGGCAAGCACCTAGTAGCTTATCGCCGCTAAAACACACTAAATCAGCGTATTTGAGTGCCTGTGCCACATTATCTTCATTATTAAATATGAGATTGCCACTTCCTAAATCTTTTACCAATAAAACCTTGTTTGATTTTAATGTAGCTAACTGCTGTAATGTGGGGCTTTGAGCAAATCCCCTCATATAAAAATTTGATCGGTGAGCTGAAAGTATAAGCGCTGTGTGTTCCGTAATTGCATTTTTATAGTCAGAAACTTCAGTAATATTGGTTGTGCCAACCTCAACAAGGTGACATCCAGCCTGCTTCATGATATCAGGGATACGGAAACCACCGCCAATCTGTATTAACTCGCCACGGGAAATGACAGCTTCTTTATCTTGAGCAAAATGGTGCAATATTAAAAATACGCTTGCGGCATTGTTATTAACAATGAGTGCATCCTCGGCGCCGGTGATAAGGCATATCAGCTTTTCGGCAAAGCCGCCGCGCTTGCCTCGTTTTTGCGTGGGGATATGATACTCTAAATTACAGTAGCCAGTCAGGTTTTGGGCAACACTGGATAATATATCATTGCCAAGCGGTGCTCGCCCCAAATTGGTGTGTAGCAGGATGCCGGTGCCATTTATCACGCGTTGAAGCTTTTCCATGCGTATAGCCTTACATTTATGAGCTATCGCCTCCAGACACTTTCCGTAATCAAATGGTAACCCTTGAGCAATTAATTTTCTATGTTCATCCAGCGTTTCACGGATAACTGCAACAACAAACGGATGGCCAATCTCTTCAATAAATTGTTTAATCTGATCCTCTTCAAGAAGTTTTTGTACCTGAGGTATCTGTTCAAACATTACAGTTTTCCTGTTTTAAAAATGCGGAAGGGGCAGGAATCGAACCTGCCACTGTACTCTAAGTACAGCCAACGGTTTTGAAGACCGCAGAGACCACCAGATCTCATCCGCTTCCCGGTCAATGTAATTATTATAGCCAAGAATAATCAAAAATTGTAAAGGATTTTTTAAAAAGCAAATGAATTATCATTACCTTTAAGAAGATTAAAAGCTTGAGTGTTCATATTATCAAAAATTTTATGTATGAAACATGCAACGCCCACTTTATTGTGCGTAATTCTTCATAAATATTTTTATGCCACATATATATGCGGTTGCGTGGCTTTTTCACAGCGTGCTATTGTTGCTGTGCATAATGCTTTTTGTGCAATATAATCTTTAACCTGTGCTTCGTTAGAGGGAGATACTGCAATAAGAAGACCACCCGAAGTTTGTGGGTCAAATACAAGGTCAGCTATCTGACGCGAAATATTTGGTGAAACCGTTGCGCGGTTGCCAACAAAATCACGGTTGCGATACAATCCTGCCGGCAAAAGTCCCATCGCTGCATAATCTAATGCACCCGGTAAAATCGGTAACGAAGCAGAATCAACACGAATGGCAATAGAATCTTTCCCTGCCATTTCCAAAAGGTGACCAATGAGCCCAAAGCCGGTCACATCGGTGAGGGCATGAATATGTTCCGGATACGGATAATTGTGAAGGCAATTATTCAATGTGGTCATGGATCGGATGCTTTCTTCAATGTGGGTTTTTTCAGCAATACCTGCTTTGATTGCGGTATTAATGGTACCGGTACCTATTGGTTTGGTAAGTATAATAACATCATCAGGATGCAATCCTACATTGGTATATATTTTTTGCGGATGAATAAGGCCTGTAACCGAAAGCCCGTATTTTAATTCAAGGTCATCAATGCTATGCCCGCCAATAAGCTGCACTCCTGCCCTTTGCATAACCTCAAGACCACCCAGCAATATCCTTTCAAGAACATCCATATCAAAGGTAGTAACCGGAAAACACACAATATTCATGGCGGTAATTGGCGTACCACCCATAGCAAAGATGTCGGAGATGCTGTTAGTGGCAGCGATTTTTCCAAAGGTAAAAGGATCGTCAACTATTGGGGTAATAAAATCAAGAGTCTGCACAATGGCAAGGTCATTACTGATTTTGTACACACCAGCATCGTCGCTTGTTTGCATTCCAACAAGCACATCCTGCGTATACGGTATGGAGAGCTTTTTCATTATGGCATCAAGGTCCGCCGGACCTATTTTTGCCGCTCATCCTGACCCGCGTACAGATTCAGTAAGACGCAAATTTTTCTTTGGTTTGTTGATGTCACAGCCTGACATTGTAGTTAGTCTCGCAATTGAATATAAAATTAATACTGTATTGTAACAGAATAAACACTATCATTCAAGAAAAAAAGTATTTTTTTTCAGGGTCAAGTGCTTTTTAACAGTAACTATCGCACAAAATATTTTTGGGTATTGACGAAAACAAAAAAAGTGCGTATATTACAATAATTTAGTTTATACTATAATAGTTGAAAAGGAGAAAAAACATGAAACGATATACATTGCCACCATTACCATATGAATACAATGCTCTTGAACCATATATTGATGCCAAAACCATGGAAATTCACCACACAAAACACCACGCAGCATATATTGAAAAGCTGAATGGTGCCCTGGATAAATATACACATCTGTATGAGCTTCCCCTGGAACATCTTCTGGCCAATTTGCCAACACTACCAGAAGATATTCGGACAGTTGTTCGTAACAACGGTGGTGGCCATTATAACCATTCGTTGTTCTGGAAGATTTTAGGTGGAAGGGGACATCTACCCCAGGGCAAGGTGCTTGAAGCAATTAAAAAGACTTTTGGAGCTGTTGACAATTTTGTTGAAGAATTCAGCACTGCAGCGTTAAACCGTTTTGGTTCAGGGTGGGCATGGCTTAGTGTCAATGCTATAGGTGAGCTTGTAGTACATTCTACACCAAACCAGGATAGCCCAATCATGGAAGGATTGCTCCCAGTGCTTGGCCTTGATGTGTGGGAACATGCATATTATCTTACCTACCAGAATAGACGGGGTGATTATATCAAAGCTTTCTTTAATATAATTAACTGGAATCAGGTAGAAGAAAATTATAATAAAGCACTGGAAGCTGTTGCCCATTGTACTTCACATCCTGCCTGCAGAGATGTTGCATGATACTTAGCTTATTAGGCTGGCAAAAAGCCAGCCTTTTTATATTTTCTGATTGAGCAATGGAGCTTTTTCCTCTTTTGGTGTAGTTTTGAAGTCATAACGGTAGGTTGCACCAAAGGCAATGACAAATGTTTCTTCTGCCAGTTCTTTTTTTATATAGTGTGTTGTGTCTGCAGTACCAGTTATAACTCCACCCAATACATTTATTGTTGAGAGTGTATGTATTACTTCATTTACTGTTGCATTCTGATAAATGGTATAAAAAGCACCCAGGTTAAGGTCAAGCTCATTGTTAACTTTAAATCCAAAGCCAGTGCCTATGGTGTGACTGATTAACAGAGGATCAACCTCATTTCTTTTCTCATTCTTTATTCCTGGATTATAATAACTGTATCCTGCACTTAATTTGATATCATTGTTTAGAAAAAATTCAAGTGCTCCACCTGCGCGATAAGCAATACCAAAATCTTTTTCTCTACCATCAAGATCTACTTGCTGGCGTAGATATATATCACCTGAAGCCATTGCTTTAAGCCAGTTAAAAAGACTATATGCTACGCCAACGGAAACCGACTGGGGGTAAGTGCCCTTGAATTCCTTTTCCCCATTTCCTGCTGAATACCCTGTGCCACCATTAAAATCAGGATTTGCCTTTCCATCCTTGAAAATATTTAACATACCTGTTTCTTCAATGATTGCTGGTACCTCAAATTTATTTGTTGTTTTTGTTAATATCATGGGGAAATAATATTCATAGCGAAGCCCTACATCAAGATTTTTCATAGGCTGGAAATGAAGACCTGCAATAATACCATAGCCAAATCCAGAATACTTAGTGTCAATATCCCAATCACTATTATTAATAAAGAGATTTTCTTCGGGTAGAAGGCCAAAGGGGTCTGTCTGGTTTTCATGTAAGATGGTTGCATTTTTTACATTTATGGTTTGGCGTCCCATGCCATAAATAAATCTAAATCCCAACGATGCTGAAAGTATTTCAATAATTTTGTATGAAGCTCCAATTGTATTACCAATAAAATATTCAGTGCGTATTGCAACATTTGACTCATACGTATAATCTGTAACTGGTCCAGGTGTAGTTCCTAGAACATTCAATTTTGCAGAAACTTCACCCACTGCAAGATTGCCATAATCAATCACAGCAAGACCCCGTGGAAATGTTACATCCGGCGCTGCCTGCATTATACCAAGACTGTAAAAAACAGCATACTCATGCCCTTTGAATTGGTCTCTATATACTATATTAATATTGGGCATAGCAGGAGCAGTAATATCAGTAAAATAATTGTTATCGCTTTCAAGTGAACCTGTTGGCCGGTTGGTATATGCTGATGTGTTAGTTGTGGGTTGGATGGGATTATTAATATTTCCAAGATTGAGTGTAAAATCAGCTTCAATGGCATAGTAGTCCATGACGTGAGTACGTTTTTTATGCAATATCTGGTTGCTGAACATTATGTATAAACCTTGGGGGAGAAAAGCAAGGCCAGCGGGGTTATAGAATGCTGCGTCAGCATCAGTTGATGCGTTGCGGTTCAATGTACGTACATATTCTGCGCTTTGATTGGGGAATATGCCATCTTCCTGGAAAAGTTCATTGGCATGAACAAATGATGTATGAATGTAATTAATAAAAAAATGGCCAAAAGGATATTTTTTCTTGTTATCATGGTAATTTCCGTAATTGTATATGTTTGATATGTAAATGATACCGACCAGTCAGTTTTTTTATATATCAAAAATGTCAACTGAAATTTTTTATTAAAACTCAATTTCTGGTACTAGTACTATAATAAAAGTTATTTTTTGGGTTCTAATAATAGATTTATGAGTATACTGAATAAAATAGTCATATTCTCTATAGTTGGGTTTTGCATTTAATTAAATTGTGTGCAAAGTAAATTCTTTGGTGGTTGATGGCAATATGAAGAAAATGTTCTTGTGTATTTTAATTGATTGTATTACGATAATCCTGGACAAAATGTCAATTATTCCCATTATCTTGTGCTGTATGAAAGAGATTCTTTTTCACTGGAGGTTCCAATGGAGGAAAAAATTACACGCCGTAATTTATTAAAAAAATCAATTGCTGCTGGAGTTGCTGTTGGTGCTGGCACGTTGATTGGCACCTGTACCTATAAGTTGCTGAAAACGCCTGATATTGCTGATGTATACGGTAATTATCCTCCACAAGAAAAATTAAAAAAATTGACTGTTGTAAAACCCAGAGCACCTCGGCCTAATGTTATTATCATTTATTGTGACGATCTGGGGTATGGTGATATTGGCTGTTATGGCAATTCTGTCATACGTACTCCTAATATTGATTCACTGGCACAAAAGGGTAACAGATTCACTGACTTTTATGCTTGTGCTGCGGTATGTGCACCTTCACGTGCTGGGTTGTTAACAGGGCGCTATCCTTTCAGAACGGGCATTATTGGCAATCCCTTCCCAAAGAAGGAACCCTTAGGGCGCAAGTTGGCGCGTAATTTTGGGATGATGTTACGGGGATTAGGCATGATGGATTTGCGGGATGATGTTGTTGCCAGGGGATTGGCTTTTGAAGAAGTAACTATTGCTGAAGCTTTGAAGCTTGCTGGATATAAAACCGGTATGGTTGGTAAATGGCATCTGGGCGACTATTCAACACAGCCAGAATTTAATCCATTACGCCATGGTTTTGATTTTTATTATGGTGTTCCGCATAGCAATGATATGCGGCCATGCCCGGTGTATAGAAATGAAACCAAGGTTATAGATAATATTCATGGACAAGACCAGTCATTTTTGACCGGAGCATATACCAAAGAAGCTTTGCAGTTTATTGAGTCATGTGGTAACAATCCATTCTTTTTATATTTTGCCCACACGTTCCCGCATCAACCACTGTGGGCTTCAGAAAAATTTGATAAAAAGTCACTGGCCGGTAAATATGGGGACGCTGTTGAGGAGATTGACTGGAGTGTTGGACAGATATTAATTATTTCTACAAACCAGTGCACCATATAAAGCGAAATCCCTGCTGCAATACCTTTCCAGTTTTTATTTTGTATTTCATTAAAATAAATATAAACCACTACTGCAAGAAGGGTGATAACATACCATTGGAACGGATTGCCACTACGCAGGATGTTTAATGCCTGTTGGGTTGCTTCAGGATGATTAAGGTTCATGTTACTCCTCCAATTATACTGGTATATGTTCCTTGGGACGTGTCTCTATAAGTGTGATAGCCTCTGTGGGGCAATGGGATGCGCACAGACCACATCCAATGCACATTTCAGCATCGATTGTTGCCGTATCAGAAACGGTAATGGCATGCACCGGGCAAACCGACATGCAAAGGGCACATCCGTTACACTGATTTGAATTAACGTGTGCGGTAAACCGGCTTTTTGCCACAACACCATGTGTTGCTTTGTTACCGGCAAATCGCAACATTTCACAGCAGCATGAACAGCAGTTGCAAATGGCATTGCCAAAGCCTTTATTCTCGGTCATATGAACCAAGCCTGCTTCTTCAGAAATTTTGAGTATTTCATAAGCTTCCTCTTTGGTGATTGCTCTGCCTGTACCACGCTCTAGTGTGTAAGATGCTCCGTTGTTGATCTGAATACATACATTGAGAGGCTTATTACAGTTACTATGGGAAAGGCGGCATACACAATCAACTACTGCCAGTTCTTTTGCCTGTTCAATCATCATGTATGCATCTTCATATATAAGCACCTGGCTTTGCGGTTGTATGGTTGCATTTATGGGTATAACGCGCATAAATGATGGGATACCAGCTTTCGTTACAACTTCAAGAAGTGGTGGGTATTCGGTGTTCATGAATTCCACCCACAGTTTTCTAAAGTCAGCAGGAGCTTCTTTCCACAGTAGTGTTGCATCATGAAACTGGACAATATGCTTAGGGGGTCGGTATTCTGCTCCCTGGGGTTTATTCTTTTTAAACGCTGCTCCTCGTTTAAATAATTGCTCAAGTATTCGTGATGACTCTTCCACGGAAAGGTTAAACTTTTCGGCTACCTGGGCTGCATTGGCGGGCAGATAGCAAATAATTTCAGCTTCAGTTTCATTTGCAACGCGCTGCCAGATTTGTGGTAAAATAGAAGAATTTTCAAACATCAGCCGCTTTGATAATTCTTTGTAAATATCACCTGCCATATTTCCTCCAGCTAATGAATAAATATTTGTGTTTTATAAATGACTTTAAAAGTCATTATTGTACAAACAAAATGGCAAATAACATTTTTTATACCTAAACTATTTCAGCAGTACTGTCAAGAGATAATTAATAAAAACCATTGTAGCATGATATTCTCATTTAATCATGCTTGACGTTTCATACAATAACTGATATTGTCTGCTTAGTCTTGTATTAACTCTCAGGGCAAATATGGCTATGGTAACTTTTAATGAAGCTAAGAAGATTGCGCAGGAAATTGTAGAAGAAATTAACCCTCTTAGCATAGTGGTATTTGGATCAGTGGCTAAAGAGGGGTGTGGCAATGACCTTGATTTATTTGTTGTAATTGATGACTATATTTCAAAAGAGGATGCAATTAAGGCATTACATAAACGGTTAAAGTCATATTATACACATTTTGCAATCGATGAATTTGTTGTGCATCGTTCTTCTTTAAAGAAGCATTTTGAAAACGGAAGTCCATTTATTAAACTAATCATTAAAGAAGGAAGGAATATCTATATGAAAGAGGCAATTCAAGAATGGATGCGTCAGGCAGAAGAGGAGTTAAAGACTGCAATGTACCTTTTAGAAGGAGGTTTTTTTAAAGGGGTTTGTTATCATGCTCAGCAGTGTATAGAAAAGGCAATTAAGGCTAATTTATTATATAAAGGTTGGGATTTAGAAAAAACGCACAATATTAATAGATTAATTGCATTATGTAATGAGTATAAGATTCCTATAAAGTTGTCTGACGAAGAGATAGCATTTATTGATAGTATTTATAAAGGACGTTACCCTGTTGATATTGGTTTACTACCTTTGGGTGAACCGGATGCAAAGGATGCACAGCACGCAGCAGAAATTGCCAGAAGGATCCTGAATGAAGCAAAAGAAAACATTAAATAAAAATGTTAGAATATCAATTATAATTCTCCTGCTTATATTTTTTCACAGTATCCTTAATGCTCAGATGCCTGACTGGGCTATGATGATAGATAAAGAGGGTAATAAATATTATTTTGATAAAAGTGGGAAAATTTATACTGATGATATTCAGACAACATTCAAGCCCGTTTCGCGGGATGGGCTGGAGTACTATACTTCAAAAGTAAAATCTCTATGGAAAGCAGGGCATTGCAAACAGTCACTTGTTATTGCAAAATCAATTTTAGCGTTGAAAGAATCATCCATGCATGTAGTAAAGGCCAAAAAAGACATAAATGCATTTATGCGTGATATGCAGATGAAGCATGGAAACCGTTTTGTTGACATGAGCAAAGATGCATGGTTATATTTAACTAAGGAAGACACTACAATGTATGTATTCAATGACAAAGTTCCGTATATAGTGGCATTGCAGGGAAATGCAGAAATCATCGCTGCAAAATCAGTTGATTCACTGCAGTATGCATCCACAGTGATGAGAGCAGGTTTACGGTTTTCTGATACCAGTGGATATGATGCAATTATGATAGTAGCAGCCGAAAGCTTTGCTGGCACCATTGAATCAATACGTGTATTAGAGCAGCACTGGCGTACTGTTGCATTTGACACGTTTGACCGTGAATTGCTAAAAAACAGTGACAGCATGGCATTGTATGCATTTGTTACACGGGATAATGTAGAACTGAAAGGTATAGAACTTTTGCTTGCAAAAGAAAACCGGGGATATTGTGTGAGGATTTTTACCACGAAAGAGCGGTATGAGCTCTACAAAGATACAATGCTTACAATTATTAATAGCTTTTCAACTCCGTGATCGGAGCGAATACACCATTGCTGTTTCAGTACAATTGTCCCTGTGCTGACAGTACTGACAGTCCTTCCATATTTTATCAGGGAGTGTTTCTTTAGCAACTGCCATAAATCCTGCTTTTTTAAAAAAAGAAGGATTATAGGTAAGGCAAAAGATTTTTGCATCCTTGTGTTGTTGCAATATATCTTCTATTGCATATGCTACAAGCTGTTTCCCAATACCTTTGTGATGATACCTGCTATTCACTGCCAGTGACCTGATTTCAAAAAGCTTATTATTATATTTATAATGTGAAACAACACCAATAATTTTATTTTGGGCGATAGCAACTGTAAATGAATCGCTGGTTTTTTCAATTTCTTCTTTGCTTCTGGGAAGTAGTATTCCCTTTTTTACATATGAGGAAAGTAAGGCAAGAATATGTTCGGCATCATCACTGGTAGCTTTTCGGATAGTGGTCTTCATTATGAATCAACGTTTTAGAATAATAGCTTTTCTGAAGTTGCCATTTTTAGATTGTTCCATAATTATTTTCAATGATTTTTTTGCATCCTGCAGTGAGGTGTAAGGGCCTGCATATACTGTGTACTGATCTTTGTTTTTGGCAATAATAATGCGCTGCCCTGTTTTACTTACTATGCCAGCTACTGTGGTAGCTTCATCCCTGGTAAAAGCATTGCCAATTTTGATGGCATAAGGGTATTCTGATTTTGGAAATTGTGGCTGCTGTTTGGGTTCAACCAGCGTTTTTGCCTTCTGGGCAGCATTGTTTAATGCTATTTTTGTTTGAGGGTCAATAATTGGTTTACTCTGGCCTCCAGCAAATTTAATGCCAACAACAAGTCCGGCAGTAAATGACATTATGATCAGCGCAATGATAATTGTCAACATCCGATGTGCTTTTTTCTGTGAAAAAGATCGGGGTGTGACGTAGTTTTGCGGTATTGTATATTCGCGGTAATCCTGTGGATTATAATCAGTATAGGGGTTTTTATTATTTGAATGGAAATCAAAATTCTGCATACAGTATCAGACCTTTTATGATAAAATTTTGTATTGTGTAGTACTATGAATATCGTCATTAATGGAATGGTGTATTAAGGAATTAATTAACGGTGGATTTTAATTTTTCTATTTCCTGTTTTGAAAGAACCCTGTATTTACCCGTTGGCAGATTTCCCAATGTAATAGGCCCGTACTGAATACGGATGAGACTGGTAACCTCATAGCCAAGCATTGAAAACATCATACGAACCTGCCGTTTTTTACCTTCAGTTATGGTTATGGTAACTATCGTCCATTCATCATTTATAGGAACAATTGTTGCGGGAAGCGTTTGTGAACCATAAAGTTCAATGCCTTGTTCTAGTGCCATTTTATGGTCATCACGTAATGGGCGGTCAAGAGTGACCTGGTAGGTTTTTGGCACTTTGAACCGCGGATGGGTTAATTTGTAGGCTAAATCCCCATCATTGGTAAAAAGCAGCAGGCCTTCAGTGTCCTTATCAAGCCTACCAACAGGGAATGTCCCTTCATCCCTGAACTGTTCTGGAATCAGTTGTAACACGGTGGGGCGATTTCGTTCATCTTTTGTAGTGGTAACATATCCCTTTGGTTTGTTCAGTATAAGATAGTGGTATGTCTGAACAGGCAGTAAAACCTGCCCTCTGTACATAACCGTATCATTATTAATGTCCACCTGGTAGGAAAGGTCGGTAGTGGGTATGCCATTAACAATAATCTGACCTTTTTTTATTATCTCTTCGGTTTTCCTGCGGGAGCCCAATCCGCATAATGAAAGATATTTATTGATTCGTATTTTTGTTCTGGTCATCAGATAATACACCTTCCTGTGTGTCCGGGACAGTTGATTCAGGAGCTATGGTGGGCATGGAATCTTTAAATTCAGCAATTTTTTTAAATTCAATCTTTGCATCCTGCAGGCTTTCAACTAACTGATATGAATTTCCTCTTTTAATGAAGTATAAATTTTTGCCAAAACTGGTGCCATCCAGAAACACAACCTCACTTGTTCTGAAATTAAGGGAATAGCTTCCCTCTATTCCTTTTGTCCCTTTTCGGTATGATTTATATGATCCATCAGGGTACAGTTCCAGGGCATGTTCGGTAAAATCACCACTTTTGTTCACGCTCCACCATTTCCCTGAAATATTTTTTCGTACTGCCTCAGATTCCTTTTTCCATAAGCTGTTGACATAGCGTTCTATTGCTGCATCAGATGCATTAATCTGTAAAGCTAATGATGAACCAAAAATCCAGCCCTTTACTGTATTGGGCAGCATTACCTTGTACCAGTAATCCATCTGCCCGCCTACCCACTGCTTTTCTTTAGAGATATCGATTATGGTAACGATAGTTCCTTTATTAACAGTGGTAACCCGTGATGAAAATATATGTGGATCAATACGAACTGATGTTGAATCATTTATCACAACAGCTTTTGTAGTAGAAGAAGCTTCATGGATGTCATCATGTGATTCACTGCACCCGGTAACAGTAAGCATTGTAATTATGATAAGTATAATACAAAAGATATGTTTTGATTTCATCGTTTTGCCCTTGCGTATATTCTATTTAACAGTAACTATCGCCCAATAAAATAAATTAATGTATTGATATATCCAGAATGCACTGTATTTAGTCAATAAACTTTTAATGGGAAAGCTTTTTAAAGAATTTAGCTTGACGCTATCAGGTACAGGTTTGATTATATGGGGGAATACAGTGCAATGAATGGTTACCGATAATGAGAATTAAGGATTTGCTTGAAGGGCGTGTTGCTACCTGGTCCAACCTTATATCAGTATTACGGGTGCTTATGGCGCCCGCTATTGCTGTTGCGTTGTACCACGAAAGAATGACAGGGGATATCTGGTACTGTAAGGTTGCAGTGGCGGTGTATCTTGTTATTGCAGTTTCGGATTTTATTGATGGTATTCTGGCACGATTGCTTCATCAGGTGTCACGGTTAGGGCAGTTTTTAGACCCTGTAGCAGATAAATGTGTCATATTCATTGTTGCTGTTACCCTTTATTATTTCAGGCAATTCCCGTTGTGGATGATTGCCATCATTATCATCCGTGATATGTTACATATTATTGCAGGCTTTTATCTTTTTTATGCTCATGATATTCAGGTGCGGCCAAGTATTGCAGGGAAATTTACGGTTGTTATCATGGGCATATGCGGACTGATTTTTATTGTTAATCCTGCATATACGTTTGCTGGTTACACATTACAGCAAATATCTTTACTGGTGGTTCTGGTATTCATGGTAGTTTCATCAATAAGTAACTGGCGTATGTATTCCAAATTTTACTTTACAGGCAAGCGATAGTACCTTACAACAAATCAATGTGTAAATCCTGTGACATTGTTAAGCGCATTACCCGCTGTGTAATTCTTCCTTTAAATATAGCCTTTATACTTTTTTATTCCAACATTTATTCCCAGGACAGTATAATCCTTCCGGTAAAGATTGTTTGCGGCAATGCCTATATATCTGAATACGATATCCGAACGCTGTTGCCGGTACAATCTTCATTTGACGTGCTGCTGCAGCGCGGCAGGGTAATGCGTGGTCCACGATTTGCAATTTACACGGTTGGCATGTCGGTTGCGCTGGTGGGTGATATGCTGCTTAGAAGTGAATATCCTGTTACGCGTATGCAGGGGGAAGTTCTTATCCCTTTAGATATTGCTCTGCCAATGATAGAAAACCTGCTGGAAGGGTATGGTGTTGCTATGAAGGGTAGCAATGTCATTGTAAACAGGAAAGCAGTAGAACCACAGGAAAAACAAAAAGAAAAAAAGGCATTACCACATGTATCAAAAGATGCTATTGGATTTATTGTTGTGGATGCAGGACATGGTGGGAAAGACCCTGGTGCTATTGGTAAAAGCGGTATAAAAGAAAAAATCTTGACATTACAGATTGCGCGAGAGGTTGCATTAGAGCTACAAAAAAAATTGCCAGGCATTGACGTAGTGATGACACGAACCACCGACAAATTTCTGGAACTGGGTGAGCGTACTGAGATAGCAAACAGGTTGCTTAAGAAAGGCGTCAATGGAATATTTGTAAGCATTCATTGCAATGCAGCAGTGGTGAGCAAAATTTCAGGTTTTGAAACGTATTATCTTTCACAGAATCCTTCAAATGAAGAGGCTCGTACTACTGCGGTACTGGAAAATAATGTCATTGTTTTTGAATCACCCGAAAAGCGCAAACGCTACAGCGATGTTGATATTATCGAGGCGCTGATGCTGACCACGCAGATTCAAAAGGAAAGTTCCATGCTTGCATCCGCAATTCAAAAAGGTCTTGACAGAAATATCATTGAATTTAAATCAAAAGGCGTCAAAAAGGCTGATTTTTTTGTATTGCGTGGCTGCCTTATGCCCTCAGCTCTTGTTGAGGTTGGCTATATTACCAATGCAAAAGAAAAAAGTTTTCTGACCAATAAAAATTATCAAAAAAAGCTTGCACGTGGTATAACTGAAGGCATTATGAGTTTTATTAATACATACAATAAAACAGTATTGAATAATTAATGTATGCGATAGTTACCAATACATAATGCTTGATACAATATCCATGGTAGAAAACAAGATTTTTGATTTAACACCGTGAAGGGATGATACTGTATGAAATATAAACTTTCTTTTGACAAACTGAAAACTGCATACGTCAAGTATAAAGAAAAAACCTGGCAATTGTATACTACTTTAATAGAAAAATGCAGACAGTACTATACTGTTTTAATTGAACTGGTTGTAAACCCGCCAAAAGATACAAAGAAGCGCTACCGCATGATGCTGTTAGCAGTCAGTGTTGTGTGTATTATTGATTATGTTGCCATATCAATTCTTACCGACAAAAATATTTTTGATATTTATCCATCCTTTCCCGCACTGGATACCCGTGAAACAATAGATATCTTTGTTGCCGATTTAGATGCAAAATCTATCCTGAAAGAAACACGCAAAGTGTCGCTGCCAGCAGATAATGAGGGCAGGGTGCGGCGGCTTGTTAAACTTGTTGCAGAAGGATCAGAGTTTGAAAACACTCGTGCCATAGCGCCCATTGATATCATTGTTCGTCACGTGTGGTTTTATGATACTACCTGTATCATAGACTGCGAGCTGGGTACAATAGAAGGCCATGTGCCCTATATTACGGATTCATTCAAAGCATTCAATACAGCACTGGAACAAACAGTAAACCGCAATATACCTGGTATTACTAAAGTTGTTCTACTGGAACACGGTATATACGGCAAGAATCTGTGGTAGGTATTATTCTGGCCACACGCCTTCAAACACTTCTTCTGCGGGGCCAGTTAAATAAACATGGTTATCCTTTTCATTCCACTCTATTTTCAGGGTGCCACCGGAAAGGCGTACTTTGAGTTTTCGTGCTGTTTTTTTGGTCAGTACACCTGCCACAGTTACAGCTGATGCTCCGGTTCCACAGGCTAATGTTTCTCCGCTACCTCGTTCCCATGTACGCTGTATCACTTCATTTTCATTAACTATCTCTACAAATTCAACGTTGGTACGTTTGGGAAACAGTTCATGGTTTTCTATCATTGGGCCATATTTTTCAACTGGAAAATTTTTGACATCCTCAACATAAATAACGGCATGGGGGTTGCCCATTGAAACAGCAGTTATTGGGAATTTAACACCATCAACGTGTATTTCTTCTTCAATAACCATACCGGGGTTTCCTATCATGGGGATTTTATCACGAAGTAAAATTGGTTCGCCCATGTCTACGGTTACCGTATGCACCTTGTCATTTTTTATGGTACATTGTAAATATTTAATACCAGCTAATGTTTCAACCGAAATATTTGTTTTCTTTGTTAATTTGTGGTCATAGACATACTTGGCAAACGCACGGATACCATTGCCACACATCTCTGCTTCGCTGCCGTCGGCATTGAACATGCGCATCCTGAAATCAGCCTTGTTAGAGGGTAAAATCAAAATCAACCCATCAGAACCAACGCCAAAATGGCGATCACTCATTGCAATGGCTAATTTTTTTGGATTTTTTACCGGATATTTTATTGCATTTATGTAAATATAATCATTACCAATGCCATGAAGCTTTGTAAATGGTATCATAGGTCCCTCGTTGACTTTTTATATTAAACTGTTGCCTGAACATATATACGAAATGCTGGTATGTGTCAAGAAAATGTTTAAGGTGTGCGATAGTTACCGGAAAATAAAAAAAATTGTTGCAATAATGTGTTGACTTGAATTGTAAGGTTTAACTTTGTTTATACCATAACCATCAGTCAGTATTGTGTGTAAATCATGCGACGATATCAGTTAAATAGAAAATTCAGCAAAAAATCGTATTCCAGTGCGGGTGATTTTTTTACGCGAATTATTAATTTTTTTGAGGATATACTGTATGCACTGGAATTGCGTTTTGGCAACATACGGCCTATCATAATTGGCATTATAGCTGGTGCTGTCATAGCGTTTATCGTTATTCTGGTTATGGATTTCTATAAAGTACGGGCGCTTGCCCATTATACACCGTATCAGACTACAAAGATTTATGATAAAAATAATGTACTGGTGGCTGAATTTTTCAGGGAAAAGCGTGAGGTAGTGCCTCTTAAAAAAATTCCTCCGTATGTTGTTCAGGCGTTTATTGCCATGGAAGACAATGAGTTTTATGAGCATTTTGGCATTAACCCCAAGGGCATTGTCAGGGCTTTTTTTGTAAACCTTGTTTCGGGGCGCGTTAAGCAGGGTGGCAGTACCATCACCCAGCAGCTTGCAAAGATTTTACTCACTTCAGGTGAACGCTCAATATACCGTAAGGTAAAGGAAGCGTTTATTTCGCTCATGATTGAGTTGTTTTACACCAAAAATGAAATCATGGAAATGTACTTAAACCAGATTTTTTTGGGGCATGGGACGTATGGTGTTGAGTCAGCTGCAAAATTTTATTTTGGCAAGCACGTGTGGGACCTTAATCTGGCTGAATGCAGCCTTCTGGCCACACTGCCATCTGCTCCCAATGTACTATCGCCCCTGCGTAATCCCCGTCTTTCAATGGAGCGCCACAGAGTTGCCCTTGCCAAGATGGTTGATATGGGGTATATCACAGTACCCCAGGCTGAAAAAGCATATCTTGATTTCTGGCCCGATTATTTAGCATATATTAATGATTTGCCTCCAACCATGACAACATGGTCATCGCGTGTGAACAGGGCACCCTGGTTTACCGAGCACATACGCCGCATACTGGTTGCAAAGTTTGGCGAAAAGGCTGTATATGAGGATGGTCTTACTGTGTACACCACACTGGATGTTGATAAACAGCAGTGTGCACAGAAGCTTTTAAAAGATGCGGTTGAAAAGCAGACGGTTGTTTCACGCAGTCTGTCATTTGATAATGATGAGTATGTATCCAATCGCTTTGCCGATGAAGTAAATTTATTGAATATGTTGTTTGGTTTGCCAGCAATAAAAAGCAGTGGGTCAGCTGAAAAACGAAAATTTAACCGGTATATGAAGGATGGGCTTTTATGGGAATTACAGGCATTAAACCTCATTGCAGGTCTTGACACAGTTGAGGATATACTGGAGCAGTATTTTGAAGGAAGCTGGGACCAGAAAGAATTTATGAATGTGGAAGGTTGCCTCATTTCAATTAACCCAACCAATGGCTACATTGAGGCAATGGTTGGAGGAAGCGATTTTACCAGCACCAATCAGCTTAACCGCGTCATGCAATCAAAACGCCAGGCGGGATCCGCCATAAAGCCGCTTTTGTATACTGCGGCAATTGATTCAAAAAAATTCACTGCTGCTACAACCATTATGGATTCACCCATTCTGTATTTAGATTTAGAAGGTGGTGACTGGATACCTGAAAATTACGAAGGCGAATACTATGGACTGGTGACCTTGCGTCGTGCACTGGCATTGTCCATTAATGTGGTTTCAGTGCGTATTGCTGATGGACTGGGCATTGATACGGTACTCAATTATTTTGCTAAACTATTAAAAATATCACGCAATGAGCTAAAAGGGAGGGTGCCGCGAAACTTTTCAATAGCATTGGGTTCCTTTGAGGTAAGTCCCTTTGAGCTGTCACGTGCGTATGCTATCATTGCTAATAATGGGAAAAACGTTATTCCGTACTCAATTCGTTATGTGCAGGATAAATCAGGGAATATCATCTATAATCCTGAAGAAGAAATTAGGGAAGAGCTTGCACAGCAAGAAAAAGATGGAACCATTCAGATTGTGCCGCCTGAAGCTGCGCGCTTAGTCATAAGCCTTATGCAGTCGGTCATTTCATCAGGTACGGGACGTGGTGCTGCAATTGGAAGGCCTGTTGCAGGAAAAACCGGTACCACCAGTAACTATCGCGATGCGTGGTTTGTTGGATTCACACCGCAGCTTGTCACTGGCATATGGATGGGGTATGATGGCAAGGGGTTGTCCCTTGGTCCGGGGCAATCGGGTGGTGCGGTGGTAGCACCGGTATGGGGTCAGTATATGAGCTGTGCATTACAAAAGGAGCCAGTGCTGGATTTTGGGGTATATGGAAATATAACAAGTATAAAGGTGTGTGCGGAATCAGGGCTGCTCCCATCATATTATTGCAAAAAAATTATTGATGAGCTTTTCATCCCCGGCACCGAGCCACAGGAGGGATGCAATAAATGTGAAAGTGTTTCCACATTGCCCACAACTAAAATACCCCATATCAATGTATCCGAAAAACAGAAGGAGCAGATATTAAAGAAGATGAAAAAAAAGGATGATAATATCCTTGATTCTATAGATAATATGATACGGTGATTGTTATGGATATCACACAATTTTATATTACAGCTGATGATACTGCACTGTTTATCATTGACGTGCAGGATAGTTTGTTTAACTCAATGGAATATGAGATGCGAAAAAAAGTAGCAAAGAATGTGGGCATTCTCATTGAACTGGCCAAACAGTATAGCCTTCCCATAATCCTTACTGAACAATACCGTAAAGGACTGGGACCCACTATCAAAGAATTGATGGACCGCCTGGAGGGAGTAGTTGCTTTTGATAAGCTAGCATTCGATTGCATGAAAGATGATACCATTCGTGAGCAGATTACCAGAATAAAACGAACCAATATCATTTTGTGTGGCATTGAAACACATATATGTGTGCTTACCACGGCACTGTCATTGCTTAAAGAAAATTACAATGTTATTATTGCATCAGATGCTGTGTGTTCGCGGCGTACTCACGAGTGGGAAATGGCAATACATGCACTCAGGCAGGCAGGAGCAATAGTATATCCAACAGAAACAATATCGTTTATGATTCTTGAAAAAGCAGGGACAGAACGTTTCAAGCAACTATCGCCCCTGTTCAAGTAGCTTATGGGGTATCCCACAGAACTGTATGCGCATCAAACACGGGTCCATCAATACAGGCACGTTTATAGCCTTTGCTGGTTGCCACAGCGCATCCAGAGCAAAGACCAACGCCGCAGCCAAAGTAGCGTTCAAGTGAAGCTTCAATGGGTATGTGCGATAGTTCCTGGGAAAGGCGCTTCATCATAATTTCAGGACCGCAGGTGTATACTATATCGAATTCATTTTTTGTCACAATGTCTTTTGCTATATCAACGGGATTGCCCTTAATCCCAGAGCTTCCATCATCTGTTGTAACTATGCATGTGTGCGATAGTTTACGGTAACTATCTAACAAAAAAATGTGGGATGCCGAACGTGCACCATAGATATAGGTTACCTGAGTATGTACTTTACCAAGCATTTTTGCTAAATAATACAGAGGAGCGTTCCCCACACCACCACCAACCAGTAAAGCCTTTTTGCTACCAACTACTGAAAACCCATTGCCAAATGGCCCAATGCAATCTATGAGACCAGGATGCATTGCAACTATCTTTTCTGTGCCTCTTCCAATAACACGGATGATAATGTGCATGGTAGTCCCATCGTGGTCAAAGATGGAAAATGGCCTGCGTATGAGCGGATCAGTGGATGAATTGACTTTTATATTAATAAATTGTCCCGGGTAACTTTCTCTGGCATCAGAATGTAACGTCAAAAGATAATGAGCATCTGCCACAGGTTTTGTTTCAATAAGTGTAAACATAATGCACCCCTTATAATCATGTACAGTACACTATAGCATGGGTAAATATAGCAATATTAATTTTTATTATCTTGACTTTGCATATACAGAATGATACCTGTTTTAACAGGAAAACAGGAAAGATTATAGCTATGGGCAAACTAACACCATACGAAGAAAAGTTGATTGGTGACTTTGTGGAATATATTACTGGTGTGCTCTATGTCAATAGTGTTATTGTGTATGGTTCCCGCAGTAAAGGTGCAAGCAATGAATACAGCGATGTGGACATTGCTGTTGTGATAGATGATGTGCAATATACTAAAAAAGTGGAAAAATTAATTGAGCAATGGAATATTAATAACTCACCGCAAATACTGATTCATTTTCTTGTTGTTGATACTAATAGTTTGCATACATCAGCAATTGGTAAAGAAATTAAAAATGGTGATACCGTATGGTTGAGACAACACAGGGGTTAGATGATATTTTTAACCTTATAGAAAGTAAACTGATAGGTTTTATTGCAAATTACAAAGCTCACAATTACCGCGAATGTGTTACAGCTTTATTTTATGTGGCTGAAGGGCTTGTGAGGTATATACTGGCAACACGAGGGTATTTTCCAATTTCACATGAAGGGATACAGGTGTTGCTTGCCCAGCATTTTATTAAACCACGAGCTGTGAAAAAGAATATATATAATTACTTAACTAACCTATATCTGCGAAGGAAGGATGCTGATTATAAAGGTTTTGTTTCTTTTGATAGTGATGATATAAAGACCTACTGGCAGTGGGTTGTGGAGATAGTTGATGATTTACAAAGCTTTTTTGATGAAATTCATAAGCAAAAAATAGATGAACTTGTTGCAGAGGGGAACAGGTTAGTGCTCAATAAATAATTTTTTGTTTAAATTGTTATAATTTTATGTTGATAATAAATCATTATATGTAATACAACGACATTATTAATAATAATGTTTATACCCTACAACGGCAAAAGGGGTATTTACAATAATTATTTGTATAACAGGTGAAAACTATGACTAAAACGTCAGAACTTATTTTATCAATTGATGCCGGAACACAGTCCATCAGAGCAATAGTCTTTAATTTACAGGGAAATGTTGTTGATATAGTAAAAACTCAGATAGAACCGTATTTTAGCAATTACCCTGGCTGGGCTGAGCAGGACCCTGAATATTACTGGAAAACGCTGTGCACCACTACAAAAAAACTTTTAGCAAAAGGTAAAGTAAAAAAGGACGCAATCCGTGGCGTTACGCTGACCACACAACGTGATACTGTGATTAATGTGGATAAAAACGGCAAGCCACTGAGGCCTGCTATTGTCTGGCTTGATCAGCGCAGGGCTGATAAGTCAATTGTTAAGCTTCCTGCCTACATAAAAGCCGGGCTAAAACTTGTTAATATGCTTGATACGGTGAATTATATCATTACCGAAGCCGAAGCAAACTGGATAAAGCAATACCAGCCTGAAATATGGGATAAGACCTATAAATTTTTATTTTTGTCTGGATTTTTTACCTATCGATTAGTGGGAGAATTTATTGATTCAGTTGGATGTCAGGTTGGCTATATACCATTTGATTATAAACGGCAGGATTGGGCATTGTCCGGGGATTTAAAATGGCGATTATTCCCGTTTACCAGAGAGCAGCTTACATCACTGGTTAAACCAGGTGAACTGCTGGGGCATATTACAAAGAAAGCATCGCAGGAAACCGGATTGCCGCACGGGCTTCCTCTTATTGCTGCAGCAGCCGATAAAGCCTGTGAGGTTTTGGGTTCAGGATGTTTTACGCCAAATATTGCCTGTTTAAGTTATGGAACAACAGCAACTGTTGAAACAACCAATACAAATTACGTTGAAATAATCCCGTTTATACCACCATATCCAAGTGCAGTTCCCGGTGCTTACAATACTGAAGTTATGGTATACCGGGGTTTCTGGATGCTAAGCTGGTTTGTTAAAGAGTTTGGGGCACGTGAAGAGATCCAGGCTAAGAAGATGGGCTTAAAACCTGAAGCGCTGTTTGACAGGCTGGTAAAGGAAGTACCACCTGGATCTATGGGGCTAACATTGCAGCCATACTGGTCGCCCGGGGTTAAGATTCCTGGGCCTGAAGCAAAAGGTGCAATAATTGGTTTTGGTGATGTCCACACACGTGTGCACATTTATCGTGCAATACTTGAGGGATTAGCGTATGCATTGCGCGAAGGTGCCGAACGCACACAAAAGCGAAATAAAGTTCCTATTGAAAAATTGCGGGTTTCAGGTGGTGGCGCACAGAGCGATGTTGGAATGCAGCTTACTGCCGATATATTTAATCTGCCGGCTGAGCGGCCACATACCTTTGAAACATCAGCATTGGGCGCGGCAATAGATGCAGCGGTAGGATTGAAAATGTATCCTGATTTTAAAACTGCAGTAGGTGCAATGACCCGTGTTGGTAAAGTATTCTATCCAAATCCCAAAGATGTTGCTATCTATGATAAGCTATATAAAAAAGTTTATCAAAGATTGTATGATAGGTTGCAACCTTTATATCAGGATATACGTGATATAACAGGTTACCCGGAAAAACGATAGCAAAAAATATAATCTATAAATTGGATAGTATATGGAAATAGTGTCGGGTGTACTATGTGAGGTGTGCCATACAAAAGAAGCGGTTGTCCGCTGTGATGGGTGTGGCAAAGCGCTATGCAAAGAATGCCGCGTATTTGATATCTGGTGTTATGGATGCGGGCATGGCAATACCAAAGCCTTCTGTAAGCGGTGTAACGATGATCCATCTATTAATATCTGGAAGACACCCGTGTAGGAATCACTGTGCTTTTTTCACTGATGCAAAACTTCGTTGTATTCCTTTTTTAAAGGTAAGGTTTGGATAGCATCTATTGCCCTTCCATGTATGGCAATAGCACCCTTGGGGCATATTGCCATACAATGGCCACATCCAATACATCCAAAATACGGGTTCAATTCAAATGTAGCTTTTTTGCCCTTGATGATAATATTTTTATCTGGGCATGCTGTTACACATAACCCACAGCCATTGCAAACTTTTTCATCAATGGTTACCGTTGTGGTTGCATTACCACGTGATGTGGGTATTGCCATCTCATTATCCTTTTACATGTTATGGGCAACTGCCTGACCAAACTCTGAACATTTAAGAAGTGTTGCATCCTGCATCTGCCGCTGTAGGTCGTACGTCACGCGTTTCTGCTGTATAGTTTTTTCCAGACCCTTAATTATTAAATCAGCTGCTTCATGCCAGCCCATGAATCGCAGCATCATCTCACCGGAAAGGATGAGAGAACCTGGATTAACCTTGTCCTGATTGGCATATTTAGGTGCTGTGCCATGAGTTGCTTCAAATACTGCTGCATTATCGCCAATGTTTGCACCAGGTGCCATGCCAAGGCCGCCAACCTGTGCAGCCAGCGCATCAGAAATATAATCGCCATTTAAGTTAGGAGTTACAATGACGTCAAACTCATCGGGGCGCAGTAGTACCATCTGAAAAAGAGCATCGGCAATACGGTCTTTTATAACAATTTTGCCTGCGGGTGCTTTTCCGTTATAATTAGCCCAAAGCTCATCTTCGGTAATGATGTAATTGGCAAATTCTTCTTTTGCTGTCTGGTATGCCCAATCGCGGAATGCGCCTTCGGTAAATTTCATAATGTTGCCTTTATGCATGATTGTCACGCTTGAACGATTGTTATCAATGCAATAGCGTATTGCTGCCCGCACAATGTTTTTTGTGTTTTCCTGGCTTATGGGTTTTACGCCAATACCTGTGTCATAGCTCAATGACTGCCCCATCTCGTTGTTTAAAAAATCAATAATTTTTTTTGCTTCAGGAGTTCCCTGCTTCCATTCAATGCCTGCATACACATCTTCCATATTTTCTCTGAATATAACCATATCAACCTTTTCAGGATTTTTCAGCGGGCTTGGCACGCCAGCAAAATGGCGTACAGGTCGTACACATGCATACAGTTTTAACACCTGACGCAATGTAACATTAATACTCCGTATGCCGCCCCCTACCGGTGTGGTAAGAGGACCTTTGATAGCAACTTTATATTTTTTAATTTTTTCCAGCGTTTCATCGGGAAGCCAGCTCCCGGTCATATTGAATGCCTTTTCGCCAGCAAGAATTTCCTGCCACTGTATGGTGCGTTTGCCACCATAGGCTTTTTTAACAGCTGCATCCAGCACAATTTTTGTTGCTCGCCAGATATCAGGACCAGTGCCATCGCCTTCTATAAAAAGTACTACCGGGTTATCAGGAACTTCAATGGTACCATTTTCATATTTGATTATTTCTTCCATAGCCTCACTCTTTAGTATTGGATTTTTTACCAGTAACTATCGCCCAAATAATATTAATAGGCGATAGTTACCGACAATTTGCTAACTGGCAATAATGATATTGTTGCTGTGAATCGTTTTTCTTATCAAAACAAATATCAAAAAATATAGCACAGTAGAAAGTATTTGACATTAGTTTTTGTAAACCTGTAAAATGTCAAAATAAAAAAATTTTAAAATATTTGATATGCAAATAGTATTTTAGAAAAATCTAAAATAGAGTGGTTTAATGATTTCAGGATGATAGTATGCCATTACAATGACATTTTTCCCCTGAAGTGATTCTTTGTCTTTTTTATTTTTTTGTCTGTGGGGGTATTTGTTACTACTTTTTGTGTATTAAAATTTATTTTGTAGAGCAGGAGAATAGAGAGCATGAAAGAACTTATTATTATTGGTGCCGGGCCTGCCGGTATGGCTGCATCAATCTATGCAGTGCGGGCAGGACTTGATACGCTGGTACTGGAAAAAATTTCCCCTGGCGGGCAGGTAATGTTGACGTATGAAATTGAAAATTATCCGGGCTTTATTGAGCCTATTGAAGGCTGGCAACTGGCAAGCAACATGGAACAGCAGGCACGCAGGTTAGGGGTAACCATAGAAAGTAGAGATGTGGAGCAGGTGCGCAAAATACAGGATGTTTTTGAAATTAAAACATCAGATGGTAACATCCTCAATGCCCGGGCGGTAATTGCGGCAACCGGTGCATCACTCAAGCGCCTGGGTGTACCGGGTGAATCGGAATTTACCGGCAGGGGTGTTTCATACTGTGCTACCTGTGATGCTGCGTTTTTCAAGGATATGGTGACAGCGGTTGTTGGAGGTGGCAATACCGCACTGGAAGAGGCGCTGTATTTAACGCGCTTTGCATCAAAGGTATATTTAATTCACCGTCGCGATGAATTTAGAGGGCAAAAAATATTGCAGGATAGGGTGCGCTCAAATCCCAGGATTGAGCTGGTTTTAGATACTGTGGTAACACAGGTTACCGGTGATGAAAAGGTAAAAGCAATCAGCCTTTTGAATAAAAAGACAAACAAAACATCTGAACTTGCTGTTAATGGCCTTTTTATATTTATTGGCTTCAATCCTAACACTGCATATCTGCCCAAAGAGGTTTTAAATGAAGCCGGGCAGGTAAAGGTTGATAAGCATATGCGTACGCCAATAGCCGGGCTTTTTGCTGCTGGTGATCTTCGTGAAGGTTCATACCGTCAGGTGCTGATGGCAGCAGCCGATGGTGCCACCGCATCAGTCAGCGCTTATGAGTATATAACTAACAAAGAATGGTGATGGAGTGTTCATTACAAGTCTGAACATACACTTTAGCTGTTATATGCCTCTATATTATATTGTTGACATTTGTAACTATTCAGCACTTGCAGGCATAAAATATTTGTTTTCAAAAAGACCCTGAAGTGCAATGAGAACATTTTCATT